>NZ_CP107942.1:1080833-1699166 GCF_036053395.1 Actinoplanes sp. NBC_00393
TGCATACTCTGATCCTTCCATTGGGGAGGCACATCGGCGCCGGTAACCGGTTTCACGGTGGCCTTCGATGGGTACGCGTGCCGCGCGTCGATCAAGAAGGAAAGAGGGCAGGTCCATGTCGTTCGACTGCACCATCGAGCGCAACGGCGACACCATCGTCGTCATCCCGGAGGGCGACGTGGACATCGACAACGCCGCCGTGCTCCGTCAGGTACTCCAGCAGGTCCTCGACCGCCGCGACTGCGCCCACCTGGAGGTGGACATGAGTTCGGTGACGTTCCTGGACTCGTCGGGGCTGGGCATGCTGGTGGCGGCCCGCCGTGCCGCGCAGGCCCAGGGCGCCACGTTGCGACTGAGTTCTCCCGGGCCCGTCGTGCGGATGGTCCTGGAGGTGACGAACCTGCACGACGGGTTCGTGAAAGAGGACGCTTGACCCTCGACCCGGTCGAGGCGGCAGCCTGATCGGCATGATCGAACTCGACACGGTGACCACCGTCCTGCGCGCCGCCTGGGGCGCCGACACCTGCGACCCGCACGACCTGCCGGACTGGCGGCCGGACAACCCGGCCCGCGGCCAGTGCGGGGTGACCGCTCTGGTCGTGCACGACCTGTTCGGTGGGGAACTGGTGCTGGGGGAGGTGCACGTCGACGGCGTCCGGACCGGGTACCACTACTGGAACCGGCTGCCCGGCGGGCGCGAGGTCGACCTCACCGCCGGCCAGTTCCGCCCGGACGAGGTGATCACCGGGGGCGCGGTTCAGCAGCGGCCGCCGGGCACACCCCGGCGTTGCCGCGATCAGTACGAGCTACTACGCGCCCGGGTTCTCGCGGACCCTCAGATCCAGCCGTGCTTGCGGGCGATCCGCGCCGCCTCGTGACGGTTGGCCGCGCCGACCTTGCCGGCCGCTGAGGAGAGGTAGTTGCGCACGGTCCCCGGCGAGAGCGACGCCCGCCGGGCGATCTCGTCGACCGGAGCACCCTCCGCCGCGAGCTGCAACACGTCCGCCTCGCGTGCGGTGAGCGGGCTGTCACCGGCGCTGATCGCCTCGGCGGCCAGTTGCGGGTCGACGTACCGGCCGCCGCCGTGCACCGTCCGCACCACCATGGCCAGGTCGTCGGCGGAGACGGTTTTCGGCAGGAAGCCGCGTACGCCGGCGGCGAGCGCCTGCTTCAGGTGCCCGGGCCGGCCGTGACTGGTGACGATCATCGTGCGGCAGTCCGGCACCTCGTCGCGCAGCCGGGCCGCGACCGCGACGCCGTCCAGGTCCGGCATCTGCAGGTCGACGACGGCGACGTCCGGGCGCAGGGCACGGGCGGCGGCGATCGCCTCGGCGCCGGTGGCGGCCTGCCCGACCACGACGAGGTCCTCCTCCAGGGCCAGCAGGGCTGCGAGCGCGCCGCGGATCAGGTGCTCGTCGTCCGCGAGCAGAATGCGAATCACTGAACCTTTTTCAACGTGGCCAGGGCCGTGCGGCCCGGCGCCACTCGATGACCCGGATGTCTCCGGCCCGACGCCAGGTTGAGAAAGGTTCACTGGTGGGCCACCTCGGGTCGGTCGGCGGTGGCCGGGAGGCGTACCTCGACCCGGAACCTGTCGGGCTGTTCCCGGTCGGCGGTGACCGTGCCGCCGAGGTCGGCGATGCGCTCGGTGAGGCCGGTCAGGCCGTTGCCGTGGCGGATCCGTCCGCCGCTCGCGCCGTCGTTCGTCATGATCAGGGACACCGTACCGTCCGCGGCCCGGTCGAGCTCGATCGTGCACTCGCGGGCCTCGCTGTGCCGCAGCACGTTGGTGGTGGCCTCGCGGACCGCCCAGCCGAACGCGGTCTGGGTGCGCGGGCCGAGCCCGACGGCGTCGCCGATCACCCGGCAGGTGATGCCGGCCGCGGCGAGCAGGGAGCGGGCGCCGGCCAGCTCCTCGTCGAGCTGGGCGGTCCGCAGCCCGGAGACCACGGCACGCAACTCGGCGAGGGAGTCCTGGGCGATCCGGCGTACCTCCAGCATCTCCTCGACGGCCTCGGGCCGGCCGCGTTCGCCGAGCTTGGCGGCGAGCTCCGCCTTCAGGGCGACCACCGACAGGGCGCGCCCGGCGACGTCGTGCAGATCCCGGGCGAAGCGCAGCCGTTCCTCGGCCACCGCCAGATTGGCCTTGACGTGCTGCGCGTCGTCGAGCTGCCACACCATGTCGAGCATCCACACTGTGGTGCGGCAGGTGAAGATCGCCACGGCCACGACGAGGAACAGGCCGAGCTGCGGGAAGAACTCGTGCCAGTCCCGCAGGATCGCCGGGCCGGCGGCCAGCAGCCAGCCGATCAACGTCGCCGAAACCACCGTCGTCATCGACACGATCGGGGTGATCGCGGCCAGGAACGACGTCATGACGACGACCACCACGAAGGCGTAGTCGGCATCGTTGTCGGCGTACGCCGGCCAGCCGGAGGCGATGGTGAGCACGCTCAGCGCGACGACGACGATGATCAGCCGGGTGGGCCGGGGACGGCGGCCCAGGTGGTGGTCGATCGCGGCGCTCAGGAGCATCGCCCCCGCGATCGCCTGGGCGGTCGCGAGGCCGGCGGAGACCAGCGCGAGCGCGCCGAGTTCCGTGTCGTGCGCGGCGAGTTCCCCGCCGAGCGCGCCACCGACCGCGAGCGGGACCGCCGCATAGAGCACGTACATCGAGCTGCGCAGGTACCAGTCCACCCGGGCGGCCCGGCTCCGACTCGACAACATCGCTGAATGCCTCTCTGACGATTTCGCGCTCGATCATGCGAGGGTCGAGGCTAGCGCCGCGGCTCCCAGCGGAACCGCCGCCGGACCGCCAGCACACCGATGACGATCCATGCCACCAGGATCGCTGCCGGCACCAGCGCCTCGTTCAGCACCCCGGTGAAATCGGCCGGCGCGGCCTCACCCGTGGTGCCCAGCCAGCCCAGGCGCATCAGGTCGACGACCGGGGTGAGCGGGAGCGCCCGCAGCACCGCGACCACCACGGCCGGCGCGTCGTCCAGCGCCGAGTAGATCATCGAGCCGATCAGGCAGGCCAGCATCACCGGCAACGTCGTCACCTGCGCCGACTCCGTGGTCCGGGTGAACCCGGTGGACATCGCGGCGAGCAGCACGAACACGATCACGCCGCCGAGGGCGCCGGCCACCAACAGGAAGACATTGACGGGTACGGGCAGCCCGAACAGGAACGCCCCGGCAACGACGAACACCACCATCTGGGCGAGCGCGACCACGACCATCGGGGTGGCGATGCCGGTCAGGATCTCGTTGTCGGACAGCTCGCCGGCCCGCAGCCGCTTCAGCACCAGCTCCTCGCGCCGCGACACATAGGTGGTGACCAGGTTGTAGTAGACCGCGGCGAGCAGCACGTACCCGAGCAGCGAGGTGACGGCCATCGCGGCCGCGGACACCCCGCTCTCGTCCACGCCGGCGCCGGACATCGCCGCGGCCAGGATCAGCGGGATGGCGAGCGCGCTGAACAGGGCGCTGCGGTTACGGCCGAACAGCCGCAGCTCGGCGGTGCTGACCGAACGGAACCGGTTGAGGCGGATCGTGCTCATGCCCGTACTCCCAAGGGGTTGTCGTGATCGGCGACCGCGAGGAACGCTTCCTCGAGCGAGGCCGGCCTGGCCTCCAGGCCGGCCAGCTCGATCTCGTGCCGGCGTGCCCAGGTCAGCAGCTCGGTGAGGGTGTCCTGCAGGGCGTCGGTGCGGATGGTCAGCGGGCGGCCCGGCTCGGCCGCGTCCTCCTGCGGGCGGGCGCCGGGCAGCTGCGGCAACGCGTCCGGGCTCAGGTCGAACGGCAGCCGGAAGCTGATCCGCGCCGGATGGCCGGCGACGATCTCGGTGGGCGTGCCGGCTGCCACCACGACGCCCTCGTGCATGATCGCCAGCCGGTCGGCGAGCTCCTGCGCCTCCTGCAGGTAGTGCGTGGTGAGCAGCACGGTCACGCCGTCGGCGAGCAGGTTGCGGATCATCCGCCAGGCGTTGCGGCGGCTCTCCGGGTCCAGGCCGGTGGTCGGCTCGTCCAGCAACAGCACCGCGGGCCGGCCGAGCACGGCCAGCGCGAGGTCGAGACGGCGGCGTTCGCCACCGGAGAGCTGCCTCACGCGTACGCCCGCGCGGTTGCTCAGATCGACCAGCTCGAGGGCCTCGGCGGCCGGGCGCGGGTTGCTGAGCGTGCCGGCCCACATGGCCGCCGTCTCCGCGACCGTCAGGTCGGGCGGGAAACCGCCCTCCTGCAGCATGATGCCCAGCCGGGGCCGAACCGCCGGCCGCTCCCGGTGCGGGTCGTGGCCGAGCACCCGGACCTCGCCGGCGTGCGGCCGGCTGAACCCGGCGACGAGTTCCATCGTGGAGGTCTTCCCGGCGCCGTTCGTGCCGAGCAGGGCGAAAAGCTCACCGCGCCGCACGTCGAAGGAGACGCCGCGCACCGCCTCGAACCCATCGGCCCCACCGTAGCGGCGCCGCACCTCGCTGACCTCCACGGCCGCTGATGTCGCTGTCGATGTCATGCATTGAGCATGTTCGACGCAACGCCCACCCGGCAGTGCCGTCACACACCGGTTGTCATGCGTGATCGCACGGCCCGGCCATGACAAATGTCAGCTGCCGCCGGAGGTGCCGCTGACGGTGGTGCCTACGACGCCGGTCTTGATGGTCCCGTTGGGGATCGGGCCGGCCGCGGGAAGTTTGAAGGCGCGGCGGCCGTCCGCGTCGGAGGCGGGGAAGTAGTCGCCGCCGTCCAGGTAGTCGCCGGGAGTGAGGGTCCGCGGGTAGGTGGGGGAGTGCCAGAGATAGTAGTAGCCCCAGCCGTCGTCTTCGGCGCAGTTGTACTCCTCGACGATCTCGCCTTCCTCGTCGGCGCAGTAGAAGACCTCTTCGGCGACCGGCGGCACAGTCGCCGGTTTCGCCCGGTTGGCCGGCGCGGAAGAGGCCGGCGCGGAAGAGGCCGGCGCGGAGGGGGCCGGTGCGGTCGAGGCCGGCGCGGTTGTGCTGGGCACGATCATCGGCTCGGCCACGGCGGGCTCGTAGTTGTAGTCCGGCGACTCCCACTCCTGCGCGGGGTCGGCGGTGTCGCAGGCGGCGGCACCGCCCGCGGCCAGGGCGAGGAAGGCGGCGGTCAGGACGACGCTGCGGGAACTGACGCGACGGCTTCTCACCCGCGGCGCCCGATGATCGGCTTCACGGGCGGCAGCGTAATTCATCGATGCCAGGTCAGATGGCCTGGCCGGAGATGAACGGGAGCCAACCCCCGTACCAGCCGGAGAGCAGGGCCAGGCCGCCCAGGACGACGATCAGCTCGCTGTTCTTCGCGCGGGCCAGCACGATCGCCGGGACCAGCAGGACCGGGAACGCGGGCAGCAGGTGGCGGCCCATCATCGACATGTGGGCGTGCGAGCCGGTCGCCAGGATCAGCGTCACCAGGGCGTAGACGGTCAGCGGCCACGGGCCGCGGCGGGCCAGCAGTAGGAGCAGGATGATGAACAGGCCCAGGATCAGGACGGACAGGATCCGGATCGGCTTGGTGGCGTTGTCGTCACCCGTACCCATCATGATGTCCTTGATGACCTCCCAGGTGGACTCGCCGTAGTCCCACCAGGCGCCGAACGTGTTGCTGTGGGTCTCGAAGTATTTCGAGACGCCGCCGAGCCTGCTGGAGGCATACGCGATGTAGCCGAGCAGGCCGGCCGGCGCGAGCAGCATCGCGGCATACGGCCGCCAGCCGCCGCGGCGGCGGCCGGCGGCGATCAAAGCGGCCAGGCCGACGGTGCCGATCAGGGCGGCGGCGGTGGGCCGGCTGAGTCCGCTCAGTCCGGCGAGCAGACCGGCCAGCACCCAGCGTTCTTTCAGTACGGCGTACAGCGCCCAGGCCGCCAGCGCGGTGAACAGCGACTCGGAGAATGCGCCGTTCTGTGTCATGGCGGCCGGGGCGAGCGCCCAGACCGCGGCGAACATGACCCCGACCCGGTGGCTGTGCACGTGGCGGCCGATCGCGTACAGGGCCCAGGCGGCGGCGACCGCGGAGATGAAGGAGACGATCAGGCACGCCGTGACGCCGGAGAAGCCGAGGTACGTCAGCGGCCGGGCCAGCCACGGGTAGAGCGGGAAGAACATCAGGCGCAGCTGGTACGGCACACCGTCGGCGTCGACCGCGCCGAGCGGACCGCCGAGGCCCTGCTCGGCGATCTTCGAATACCACTTGGCGTCCCAGGAGACCAGCGCGTCCATGGCCGAGGTGAAGCTGCGCCACTGGTTGTTGATGGTGCCGTCCGGATAGACGTTCTTGCCCGGCGCCCGGACGTGCGCGTGCGCCGCCAGCACGGCCATGACCTGCAGGCTGATCGTGCGCAGCAGCAGGTACAGGCCGATTGCCGGGGCCGCCTGGCGGGCCGCGACACGGAGCCGGGAGAACCGTCCGTCGTGCTGGTCCGGGGTCTCCGGCGCCGCTTCGTTCGTGGGTGTGAGGGCGACGCGGGACAACGGAATCCCCTTTTGCAGAACAGGTGCTGGCTGCGGCACGCTACCGCATCGCGCCCGCCCCGCGCGCGGTCGTCGCCGCCAGGTCGCCGAGTCGTTCGATGGCCGCGGACACCTCGTCGTCGAGCGCGGTCAGCGTGCCGGCCTGTTCGGCGGTCATCGTCTGGGCGTGCGCGGTCGTCGCATCGATGTCGTTGATCGCCGCGGTCATCGCCGCCATGATCGCCACGACCGCCTCGATGTGCTCGTTGAGTTCGCCCAGGGTGGCGGTGATCGTCTCGGTGGACTCGGCGGTGGTCGAGGCGAGGGTCTTCACCTCGTCGGCGACCACGGCGAAGCCGACTCCGGCGGCGCCGGCCCGGGCCGCCTCGATGGTGGCGTTGAGGGCGAGCAGGTTGGTCTGCTTGGCGAGCCCGCCGATGAACCGGGCCACCTCGTCGACCTTGCGCAGGCTGGTGTGGAGTGTGCCGACCGCCTCACCGGCCGCGGAGTTGCTGGAGAGCAGGCGGCCGGCTGCTGCGCGTACGTCCTCGACCTGCTTCTCGATGCGTGCTGCCGCCGCGCCGACCGTGCCGGCCCGCTCGGAGACCCCGCCCAGTTGGTCGCTCACCATGCTGGACGTGCTGCTGACCAGCTCCTGTGCGGCCGTCTGGGCGGCCTGCTGGGCCGCGCTCTGTTCCTCGTGCGCCCGCCGCAGCTCCTCCTGGCGCTGCTCCTGTTCGGTGCGCAGCAGTTCCTCGTTCCGGCTGATCTTGTCGAGCATCGAGTCGACGGCCTTGCCGAGGGCCGCGATGTCGTCCGTGCCGGTGGCGTTGATCCGCAGGGTGTGGTCACCGGACGCGATGATCTGCTCGGTGGTGTGCCGCAGCGGCCGGACCCGGTTGCGCAGCGCCCGCCGGGTGGACCAGCGCATCAGCAGGACCAGCAGGATCGTGGCGGCCGCCATCAGGGCGAACAGGCGCTGCGCGGTGCTGGTCGCGGCCTGGTACATCGGGCGCGGCTGGACCGCCTCCAGGGTGAGCGTCGAGCCGTCGACCGTTTCGATGCCGGCGTCCACCGCGATCCGGTCGTCGCCGAGCACCGCGGTGTGCACGTCGACGGTGCCGACCAGGCTGGTCAGGGCGGGCTGGGCGCTCGCGCCGGGACGGATCGCGCCGACCGAGGTGATGCTCAGACCGAGGTCGGCGCCGAGTCCGCCGAGCCGCTCGGCGGAGAGTTGCTTGAGCAGGACCAGGCCGCCGGACGGCTCGCCCTCGCCGCTGCTGGGGAACGCGCCGAGCCCGCAGAACAGGTATCCGCCGCCGGCCGAGAGCACGCCGCAGACCGCCGTGCCGGCCGGCGCGCCCGCGTCGAACAGGCGCTTGAGCAGGGCCGGATCGGCCAGCTCGGCGGGCGGCGCGGTGAACTCGTCGGCGCCGGTGGTCAGGCCGCCGACGCGCAGCGTCCCGTCCGGGCCGACACCGAGGATGCCGTCCAGGTCGTTCGCCTCGTGCTGGGTCGCCGGTGGGAAGTCCTCGGCGAAGGCCTCCCGGTCGCTGCGGGCCACGTCGAGGTGGGTGTCGTCCCAGATGCTGTTTGTCACGCCGAACGCGGTCAGCAGGCGGGCCTGCCCGTCCAGCCCGATCCGGATCCGGTCGGCGTCCTGCGCCACCTGCCGGGCTTCCAGGTCGTCGAACGCGCCGGTGGCCACCTGCCGCAGCAGCAGGAACCCGAGAGCGCAGGCGACGAGGGCACCGATGATCGGCCAGATTCGCCGTATTGCCAGTCGCATATGGGTGAGATCGGCGGTGCCGGCATGTGTCTGAGTTCTACCGGTGTGGCGTGGCTGACAGCGCGGCGTAATACTTGCCCCGTGGCAACTACCGCGGTCCTCGACCGCCTCCGGCTGGGCGACCACGCCTGCGTGCTGGTCGACGACGATGCCGGTCGGCTGGACAGCCTGGCCGCCTACATCGGCGCCGGGCTGCGCGAGGACGACCGCATCCTCTACTTCGGCCCGGCGCCCGGCGAGCTGACCACCGGTCTCGCCGCGCGGGGCCTGGACGTGCGGCCTGCCCTCGACCGCGGGCAGTTGCGGATGGCGACGCCCGAGGAGTCGTACCTGTCCGGCGGCTCCTTCGACCCGGAGGCGACGATGGCCGGCTGGCGGGCCGAGTCCGCGCAGGCCCGGGCCGACGGCTTCCGGGGGCTGCGGGCGATCGGCGACATGTCCTGGGCGGCCCGGCCGGTGCCCGGCGCCGAGCGGCTGCCCTGGTACGAGGCGCACGTGAACCGGGTCTTCGCCGACGGCGACGCGATGGCGATCTGCCTGTACGACCGGCGGGTGTTCACCGAGACCGCCCTGCAGCGGATCTGCTGGTCGCACCCCGCCACCGTGGACCGCGACACCGCTCCGTCGGCCGAACCGGCCCTGCGGGCGGTCCGGACCATCGACCCGCCGGGCCTGCGCCTGACCGGCGACGCCGACCTGTCGAACCGGCACGCGCTGCAGGCCGTCCTGGAGAACCTCTTCGAGGACACCCCGGATCCCGGCGGGCCGCTCACCGTGGACCTGTCCGGGTTGCGGTTCGCCGACTCCGCCGCGATGCGGATCCTGCTGCGCATCGCGGTGGCCGAGTCGCACCGGCTGCGGGTGGTCGGCTGCTCCGCGACGATGCAGCGGCTGCTGGCCTTCAACGGCGCCGGGGCGGTGGCCGGGCTGACCGTGGAGCCGACAGCATGAGCTCAGCAGTCTTCGACCACCCCGGCCTGCTGTACCACGATCTCGGTGAGTACCTGCGCGGCACGACCTCGTTCGTCCGCGCCGCGGTCGCCGCCGGTGACGCCGTGCTGGTGGCGGTGCCCGGCGCCAACCTCGGGCCGTTGCGCGACAGCCTGGCCGACCTGGCCGCCGAGGTCTCCTTCGCCGACATGACCGTGGCCGGCCGGAATCCGGGCCGGATCATCCCCGGCGTGCTGCTGAAGTTCGCCGCGGCGCACGCCGGCCGCCGGGTGTCGATCATCGGCGAGCCGATCTGGCCGGGCCGTTCCGAGGTCGAGTACCCGGCCTGCGCCGCCCACGAGGCGCTGATCAACTCGGTGTTCGCCGGGCGGGACGCGGCGATCCTCTGCCCGTACGACGCCGCGCGCCTGGACCGGACCAGGCTGCACGACGCCTGGCGCACCCACCCGGTGATGATCGCCGGCGGCGGCCGCCGGCCCAGCCCCTGGTACGCCGACCCGCTCACCACCGCCGCCCGGTTCAACCGCCCGCTGCCCGAGGTGCCGCAGCGCGCCGCCGCCGTGTCCTTCGCCGAGGTGCGCGACCTGGCCCGGATCCGCCGGTTCGTCA
Source organism: Actinoplanes sp. NBC_00393 (assembly GCF_036053395.1). Classification (NCBI taxonomy): domain Bacteria; kingdom Bacillati; phylum Actinomycetota; class Actinomycetes; order Micromonosporales; family Micromonosporaceae; genus Actinoplanes; species Actinoplanes sp. NBC_00393. The sequence continues at coordinate 1,090,647 of NZ_CP107942.1, forward strand.
CCGAGCGCGCCGCCCGGGCCGGTCTGCCCGCCGAGCGGACCGACGATCTGGTGGCCGCGGTCAACGAGCTGGTGGAGAACACCATCCTGCACACCGCGGCCGGAGGCGTGGTCTCGTTCTGGGTCGAGGACGCCGTGGTCTGCCAGGTCGACGATCACGGTCACCTGTCCGACGTGCTGGCCGGGCGAGTGCCGCCGGACACACATACCGAGGGCGGTCGCGGGCTGCTGCTCGCCAATCTGCTCTGTGACCTGGTACGCATCCACACCCGCCCGGGCGGCACCAGCATCCGCCTGCAGATGGGACGCTGAGACCCCGAGCTATCCTGTGGCAGGTGAATTCTTCTCGGGGACGCGACGCTCCGGACAGCGTCGAGGTGCCCGCCACCCGGCGGCTCGTGGTGGCCGCCATCGTGATTCTCAGCGTCAGCTTCCTGCTCACCCTGACCTCCGCGGTCTGGGAGTGGGAGGACGTCGTCGTGACCGGCGAGTCCGTCGAGGCCGACGAGTGGCTCGCGGTGGCCGCGGCGTGCTGGCTGCCGCTGCTGGCGATCGTGCTGGTCCGGCTGATCGGGCTGTACCGGCGGTTGCGGCGGACCGCCGAGGCCGCGGTGGACGCGTTCCGCAACACCGTGGACAGCGTGCCCGGCTGGGTGTGGCAGACCGATGAGAATCTGCGGGTGACCTATTCCAGCGCGGCCGTCGAGGAGCTGCTGGGTTATGCGCCGGCCGCGATGGTGGGGCGGGATCTGGCGGAGCTGTTCGCGCCCGAGCCGGTGCGTTACGAGCACTTCGACGGCACCGCGCGGTACCTGCGCAGCAGTGTGACTCCGGTCCGGGATCAGCGGGGGCGAGTCACGGCGTACCACGGTTTCAGCACCGACGTCACCGCCGAGCGGGAGTGCCGGGAGCGGCGCGAGGCCGGCCGGGCCCGGATCGAGGCGGCCCTCAGCGACCCGGACGGGTTGCGCATCGTGTTCCAGCCGATCGTGGACGTCGGCACCGGGCAGCTGGTCGGGGTGGAGGCGCTGTCCCGGTTCACCGCGGAGCCGTACCGGGCGCCGGACGTGTGGTTCGACGAGGCCTGGGAGCTGGGTCTGGGGCCGGCGCTCGAGTTGCACGCCCTCGCTGCCGCCTGCCGCGCGCTGCCCGAGCTGCCGGACGGCGCCTACCTGTCGCTGAACGTGGCGCCGGCCACCATGCTCGACGACCGGTTCGCCGCGTTGCTCGACAGCCTGGGCCCGGACGCGGCGCGGGTGGTCGTCGAGGTCACCGAGCACGCCGTGGTCGACGACTACGCGGCGCTGGCCGAGGTGGTCCGGCAGATCCGGCCGGCCGGCTGCCGGCTCGCGGTCGACGACGCCGGCGCGGGGTACGCGTCGATGCAGCACATCCTGCGGCTGAGCCCGGACATCATCAAGCTGGACCGCGGCATCGTGGATCACGCCGACACCGACCCGGCTCGCCGGGCGCTGCTCACCGCGATGGCCACCTTCGCCGCGTCGCTCGGCATGACCGTGGTGGCCGAGGGCGTGGAACGGGCCGAAGAAGTGGCAGCCCTGACCGAGGCGGGTGTCCGCCTCGCTCAGGGCTACCACTTCGCGCGTCCCGACGAGGACCCCCGGGCCTGGGCGCCCGAGCTGGCGGCCGCGCCGCACTGACGCCTCAGGCCCGCAGCGCCGCGGTCGCCGGGCCGCGCACGGTCCGGCGGGCGGTCCCGACCATGGCCGCCGTGGTCAGGATCGCGGCCGCCGTCACGATCAGGGCGTACGCGCCGGGCGTCAGATCCGGCCAGAGGCTGCCGGCCCGCGCCGAACCGAACGGCAGGACGGTGAACAGCGCGGCCACTGTGCCGCCGAGCACCCCGGTCACGGTGACCAGCACGACCTCGAGGGACACCATCGCGGTGAGCTGCCCCCGGGTGGCGCCGGCCAGCCGGTGCTGAGCGAACTCGCGCCGCCGCCCCGCAGTCGCCGCGATCAGCATGTTGACCAGCATGACCGCCACGAACAGGGTGATCATGCCGACCACCACGTAGTTCAGCGTCTTGATGTCCTGCGCGTAGTCGGGCACGACCTGGCCGGCGGACGCGTCGTCCTCGATGCGCTGCATGTAGACGGTTCCGGTCGCGATCCCGGCGAACAGCAGCACCGGCATCACCGCCCCGGCCAGCTGCCGGATCCGTGAGTGCACGCCGAGGACGGCCAGTTCGCCGGCCACGCCGCCGAGCATGCGTACCGGTGGGCCCAGCACCGCGGTGACCAGCCGCAGCAGCTCGGGCGCCAGCAGCGCCAGCCCGATCGACGCCCAGATGCCGGCCTGGCCGGCGGTCTGCATGGCGTCCACGCCCTTGCCGTCCATCAACGTCGCGGTCAGGGTCGCGCAGTTCGCGCCGACCAGCAGGAAGAACCCGGCGGCGATGCGGCGCAGGCGCGGCCGGGCCGGTTTGGCGCCGGCCGGGGCCGCGGTACGCCGGGCCGTCGCGATCCCGGCGGCGATCGACCCGAGCAGCGTGACGCCGAAGCCCATGGCCAGCGCCACCGGGCCGAAGACGGCGTCGACCTGCTCCGCGACCTGGCCGGTGTTCTGCAGCAACTCGACCAGCGCGCCGCCGAGCAAGGCCCCGGCCGGCACCGCGACCGCCGACGCGACGACGGCGACCACCGCGGCCTCTCCGACGATCATGCGGCGCAGCTGCGGCCCGGTCGCGCCGACGCGGCGCAGCAGGGCGATCTGTTCGGCGCGCCGGCGGACCGCCAGGCTCAGCGTCGAGGTGACCGCGAACGCCACGATGATCAGGCACCAGCCGCCGGCCACGCCCGCGGTGGTGGTCAGGGATTCGCTGCTGGCCGCATCGGCGTCCGCGGCGGTGTCGATCAGCGACGCGAACGCCATCAGCAGCGTCGCGCCCAGGAACGCGGACAGGAAGGTGGCGATGAAACCGCCGGGACGGTGGCGCAGGTTGCGCAGCGCGACGGCGATCATGCGACCGCTCCGGACGGGCGGGTGGCGACCAGGTCACCGAGGTGGGCGAGGCGTTCGGCCACGGCGTCCGCGGTGGGCGCGCTGAGCGCGCCGGCCAGGCGGCCGTCGGCGAGGAAGAGCACGGAGTCCGCGTACGCCGCCGCGACCGGATCATGCGTGACCATGACCACGGTACGCCCGTGCTCGTGCACCGCCGCCCGCAGCAGGTGCAGCACCTCCCGGGCGCTGCGCAGGTCCAGCGCGCCGGTCGGCTCGTCGGCGAAGACCACTGCCGGCTCGGTGACCAGCGCACGGGCCACCGCGACCCGCTGCCGCTGCCCGCCGGAGAGCCGCTCCGGGTGCTCGTGCAGCCGGTCGCCCAGACCCAGGCCGGTGAGCACCTCCCGGGCCCGTCGGCGGTCCGCCCGGCGCCCGGCCAGCCGCTGGGGGAGCAGCACGTTCTGCTCGACGGTGAGGGAGGGGAGCAGGTTGTAGTCCTGGAAGACGAAGCCGACCCGGTCGCGCCGGAACTTCGTCATCGCGGTGTCGGTGGTGGCGGTCAGCTCGGTGCCGCCGATGAACACCCGCCCGCCGGTGGGGCGGTCCAGCCCGGCGGCGCAGTGCAGCAGGGTGCTCTTGCCGGATCCGGAGGGTCCCATCACCGCGGTGAAGCTGCCCGCGGCGAAGGAGGCGGTGACGCCATCCAGGGCGGTCACTCCGCCGTCGTAGGTCTTGTACAGCGTTTCCAATCGCACGGCCTCATTCATGAGTACACCGTACGAGCGCACTACACTTGGTGTCGGTAGGGCTAGCACCCCCATTGGTCGTAGTGCACTAGGCTCAGCGCACTAGTGCAGCCAGGAGGTCGTCATGGAGCAGCCGGCACACCGGCGGATCGCTGCGGAGATCGCCGACCGGATCGTCTCCGGCGAGCTGGCGCCGGGCGACCGGATCCCGTCGACCCGGCAGATCGTGGCGGACCACGGCGTCGCCATGGCCACCGCGTCGAAGGTCATCGCCGCTCTGCGGGAGCAGGGCCTGGTCCAGGCCGTTCCCGGCTCCGGCACGGTGGTCAGCCACGGCGCCGGCTCGGCCCCGGCCACGCCGGACCGGGAACGGGTGGTGCTGGCAGCCGTGCAGATCGCCGACGCCGAGGGACTGCCCGGCCTCTCCATGCGCCGGCTCGCCGGGTCACTGGGCATTCCGACGATGTCGCTCTACCGGCACGTGGCGGACAAGGAGGAACTGGTCCTGCTGATGATGGACCGGGTCATGGCCGAACACCCGCCACCGCTGCTGGTGCCCGCGGTGCACGGCTGGCGGGCCTGCCTGGAGGGGCTCGCCCGGTTGCAGTGGTCGATGTACCGGCGGCACACCTGGCTCGCCGAGGCCATCTCGTTCACCCGGCCGATGCTGGCCCCGCACGCGATGGCGCACACCGAATACATGATGTGGGCCCTCGACGGGCACGGGCTCGACCCGAGCACCCAGTTCACGGCTGCGGTGATGGTCGCGAACTACGTACGCGGCACGGCGGTCAACCTGGAGGGCGAGGCCCAGGCCGAGCAGGAGTCGGGGCTGAGCGAGGCCGAGTGGCTGGAGAGTCAGCAGGCCCGGCTCGCGGCCGTGCTGGCCTCCGGCGAGCTGCCGATGATCGCCCGCTTCATCGCCTCCGGCGACCACTCGTTCGACCTGGACACGCTGCTGGAGTTCGGCCTGCAGCGCCTCCTGGACGGGCTGGAGCCGCTGCTCAGGCAGCCGGGGCGGACAGGCGCGTCACCAGTCCGGTGATGTCGTCGGCGGGCATCGGCCGGGCGAAGTGGAAGCCCTGCGCCCACCGGTAGCCGAGCCGTTCCAGCCGTTCGGCCTGCTCCGGCGTCTCCACACCCTCCGCCACGATCTCCAGCCCGGCGGCGCCGGCCAGCGCGAAGACGGCGGCCGGCATGTTCAGGCCGGGACGTCCGGCGTCGTCCTGGACGAACGAGCGGTCGAGTTTCAGCTGGTCGACGGCGAGCTCGTGGAGCAGGGTCAGGGTCGACTGGCCGGTGCCGAAGTCGTCGAGCGAGATGCGTACGCCGATCCCGCGCAGTTCCGCGAGCCGCCCGGCCGCCTCACCCAGCGCGACCGCCGTGCTCTCGGTGATCTCCAGGGTCAGCCGGTGCGCCGGCACTCCCGTGGCGGCCAGGATCTGCACCACCCGGTCCACGAACCCGGCGTCGGACAGCTGCCGGGCCGACACGTTCACGTTCATCATCGCCGGCGCGAGCGGGCCGAGCTCAGCGGTCCAGGCCGCGAGCTGCGCACAAGCGGTCCGCAGCACCCAGTCACCGAGCGGCACGATCAACCCGGTCCGCTCGGCCACCGGGATGAACTCGGCCGGCGGGATCACCCCGCGGTCCGGGTGCTGCCAGCGGACCAGCGCCTCCACGCCGTCCAGCCGGCTGCCGTCGAGCGCGACGATCGGCTGGTAGGCCAGGCGCAGCTGCCCGCCGGTGATGGCCTGGCGCAGCTGGGCGCCGAGCGCGGCGGTGTCGGCGACCGCCCCGGCCATGCCGCTGGTGTAGCTCTGCACGTCGCTGCCGCCGCCGTGCTTGGCGGCGTACATCGCGATGTCCGCCCGGCGCAGCAGCTCCCCGGCGTCGTCGCCGGCACCGCTGGTGGCCAGGCCGATGCTGGCCCGGACCAGCAGATCGTGCCCGTCGGCGATGACCGGCTCGGCCAGCGCGGCGATCATCCGCTGCGCCGACAGCTCTGCTTCCGCGGCGTCCAGGCCGGCGAGCAGCACGACGAACTCATCGCCGCCGAGCCGGGCCACCGTGTCCCCGGCCCGTACGCACCCGCTGAGCCGCTCGGCCACCGTGGTCAGCAGGACGTCCCCGGCGCCGTGACCCAGGGTGTCGTTCACCGTCTTGAAGTCGTCGAGGTCGATCAGGGCGACGCTGACCCGGCCGGGCAGGGCCGCGGCGAGCCGGTCGTTGAACAGCGCGCGGTTCGGCAGGCCGGTGAGCGGGTCGTGCGTCGAGCTGTGGTCCAGCCGGGCCACCAGTTCGGTGTTCTCCCGGAACGCGGTGATCTGCCGCCACACCACCAGCCCGGTCAGCGCGACCGCGGCGACGACCACGATCCGCTGGTCCTCGTGCGGCCACGCGACCGCCAGCAGCAGGGCGTCCACCGCGGCCACCGCCAGGTACGGGAAGACGCTGAACGACCGGCCGGCGCTCTGCCGGGAGGGGGCCCGGACTCCGCTGCGCCGCTGTGCCTCGGCCGCCGCCGTCGCGCAGATCATGACGAGCGGGATCGAGATCTGGGTGAGGCTCAGATGCGGCTGGTCGACGATGAACTGCTGGAGGAAGCCGCTCAGCACGCCGCCGAACATGCCGGCCGCGAACAGGTGCAGCGCGCGCGGCGCCAGGTAGGCCTGCCCGGCCAGCGCGACCTTGACGATCGCGAAGACGGTGACCAACTCCAGCACCAGGGTGAAACTGGCGGCGATCACCGAGGCGGCCTGGTAACCGGTGGCCTCGAGCATCGGCCGGGTCTGGAACTGCCACATGAAGACCGCCGCGGCCAGCAGCACGGTGCCCGCGTCGAGACCGATCCGGAGCAGTTCGCCCCGCCCGGAAACCCCCAGCGGAAGCCGGAACAGACCCCACAGCAGGGTGAGCACGGCGGCGCTGAAGACGGCGACGGTCGGTGCCGACATGTTCTGGGCCGCGGCGCCGGTGCCGAGGACGTCCCACGCGTTGAGGGCCGAACCGAGCCCGGCGAGGGCGGCGACCGTGGCCAGGTGCCGCCAGAACCTGCGGGTCGGCAGGGGGAACGACGGCGTACACGAGATGCGCAGCGCCACGACCACCGGAACGATCGTGGACAGCGGCCCGGCCAGCCACAACAGGAACAGCGGTCCCCGCAGTGCGGTCAGGTTGAGCGCGAAGACGAGCACCGCGAACAGGCCGAGACCGGTGGAGACCACCAGTGCGCTGCGGGAACTCTGCTTCGTCATCAGAGTCTCGATCGGCGTGCCGGCGAATGATCTGAGGTTCTCCCAGGGGTGAACCCCGACCACGGCCAGGGCGTTCCCGGATGTCCACACCCGACGGTAAGCGGTTGGCTCGACCTATGAGAAAAACTCTGATGATTACGGCAACCGTGCTGGCGGTGCTGGTCGCGCCGGCCGCGGCGGTCGCCGCACCGCGCGGCGGATACCAGCAGGGGCTGGACCGGGTGGCGGCGGCCGGCGCGGTCAGCGTGCTGGCGGAGATCCGCGGCGAACACGGCACCTGGCGCGGCACGAGCGGTGTCGCGGCGCTCGGCAGTACCCGGCCGGTCCCGGTCGACGGCCGGTTCCGGGCCGGCAGCATCACCAAGACCTTCCTGGCCACCGTCGTGCTGCAACTCGCCGCCGAGGGCCGGCTGCGCGTCGACGATCCGATCGAGAAGTGGCTGCCCGGCACGGTTCCCGGCGGCGACCGGATCAGCCTGCGGCAGCTGCTCAACCACACCAGCGGGGTGCCCGACGTGCTGCCCGTGCTGGCCAAGCCGCCGTCCCCGGAGTTCTTCGCCAACCGGTGGCGGACCTGGACCGCCACCGAACAGATCCGTCTGGCGCTGACCCAGCCGTTCACCGGGCCCCGGTACTCGAACACCGGCTACCTGCTGCTCGGCCAGGTGGTCGAGAAGGTGACCGGCCGCTCGCCCGGCGCCGAGATCGAGCGCCGGATCATCCGGCCGCTGCGCCTGCGCGGCACCTCGATGCCGGGGACCTCGCCGTGGATCCCCGGACCGCATCCGCGCGGCTATGTGCCGGGTCCGCAGGGTCTCGTCGACTTCACCGAGATGAACCCGTCACTGTTCGGCGCGGCCGGCGAACTCATCTCCACGACGAGCGACCTCCGCCGGTTCTTCGACGCGCTGCTCGGCGGGCGCCTGATGCCCGCTTTGCTCCCCGCTTCGCTCCCCGCTTCGCTCCCCGCTTTGCTTCCAGCTTCGCTTCCCGCTTCGCTGCTCACCGAGATGCGGCAGGGGCTCGGTCTGGCCACCCGTGTCACCACCTGCGGCATCGAGGTCTACGGCCACGACGGCGACGCCCTGACCTACCAGTCCTGGTCATACGGGACCGCGGACCGGCGCCGCCAGGTGACGGTGGCGCTCACGCCGAACTTCACCGCCGACCCGGACGACGCCGTCGATGCCTTCCTAGACGAGGTGTTCTGCCGCTAGCCCGTTACAGGCCCGCGGCCCGCACTCCCGCATGCAACTCGGCCGCCCGGTCGATCAGCTCCCGCACATCACGCACCGCCGCCGGAAGCGTCACGTAGACGTGGTCGACACCCACCTCGGCCAGCGCCGCCACGTCTTCCACCAGCTGCGCGACGCTTCCGGTGTACGGCGTCCGCGGCTGCTCACTCGACTCGGTCAGATCGCCGGTGCCGATCTGCACCGTGCAGCCGATCTCCTGCGGGTCACGCCCGGCCTCCTCGGCCAGCTCACGGATCCGGCCGAGCATCGCACCCACCCCGGCCGGCGGAACCGCGGTCGGCAGCCACCCGTCGGCCCGCCGCGCCACCCGTCGCAGCGCCTTCTCCGTACTCCCGGCCAACAGCACCGGAATCCGCCGGGCCGGCTTCGGCCCGATGTCCGCGGCCGCCACCTGATACCGCCGGGTCTTGAAACTGACCGGGTTCGGCCCCCACGTCTCAGCCGCGATGTCCAGGAACTCGTCCAGCGCCCGCCCCCGCTCACTGAGCGGCACCGGCGTGCCGGCCCCGAACTCATCCGGCGACCAGCCCGACCCCAGCCCGGCGATCACCCGGCCCCACTCGCCGAGTCCAGCGTCGCAAGCTGCCGCGCCAGCCGCAACGGCAGGTGCAGCGGCACCACCAGCACCCCCGTGCCCAGCTCGATCCGCTCGGTCACCGCCGCCGCCATCGACAGCGTGACCAGCGCGTCGGTGACCCCGCGGTACACGTCCGGCCAGGGCAGGCCGGGCACGCCATACAGACCGTGCGCCCCACTCTGATCCTCGGGCACAAGCACCCGCTCGAACGCCCCAGACTGTCGAACCCGATCTCCTCCAGGGCCCGCGCCGCGGTCACCACATCCTTGCCGGGCGTGTAGTGCTGGAACTGCGGAAGGCTCACGCCGAGTTTCACCATGCGCGTCACACTTCCACGAACGACAGACCTTTAGGGGTACGCATGACGAACGGCTCTCGCTTTCCCCAGGGGCCTGGGCACGCCCCCAGGCCCCAGCGCCCCCGCCGGGCTTAAGCACGGGGTCGCTCTCACCCCTCCCGCTCACGCGCGTCCCAGACACCTCACTTTCGCGAGCCGCCGGTCAGGCAGGTTTCCCGGCCCCGAAACGTGCCTGCCGGGCGGCTCGCGAGCACGAGCCGCCGGTCAGGCGTGTTTTCGGGCCCCCGAAACGTGCCTGCCGGGCGGCTCGCGAGCACCAGCCGCCGGTCAGGCGTGTTTCTGGGCCCCGAAACGTGCCTGCCGGGCGGCTCGCGAGCACCAGCCGCCGGTGAGGCGTGTTTCCAGGCCTTCGAAGGGCGCGTGTCGGGCGGCTGGCGATCACCGGCCGCCGGTCAGGCGTGTTTCCGGGCCTTTGTGAGGCGTCTGCTGGGCGGCTCGCGATCGCGGGCCGCCCGACAGGGAGGTTTCAGGGCGTTTGTGAGGCGTCTGCTGGGCGGCTCGTGGGGCGGGCCGCCGGTCAGGCGTGTTTCGCCGTCGGGGGGCGGGATTATGTGCGCAGGGCTCGGCCGGTGGGGGTGTCGGGGATGTCGGCGACGGGGCCTGCGTACAGGATCTGGCCGCCGTGACGGCCGGGGCCGGGGCCGAGGTCGATCAGCCAGTCGGCGTGGCGGATGACCTGCAGGTGGTGTTCGATGACTACGACTGTGTGGCCGGCGGCCAGCAGGTGATCGAGGGCGGTCAGCAGGATGTCGACGTCGTGCAGGTGCAGGCCGGTGGTGGGTTCGTCCAAAACGTACAGGGCTGGGCCGTCTGCCTCCCGCAGCTCCCTGGCGATCTTGACGCGTTGGGCCTCGCCGCCGGAGAGGGTGTTCATTCGCTGGCCGAGGCGTAGGTAGCCGAGGCCGATGGCGTCGAGATGTTCCAGCGCGCGGGCGATGGCGGGGTCGGGGAGCCGGTGGACGGCCTCGGTGATGGTGATCTCGTCGACGTCGGCGATGGACAGGCCGTCGACCCGGTGGCTCAGCAACTCCGGGGTGAACCGGCGGCCCTCGCACACCTCGCAGATCGTCTCCTGGTCGGCCAGGAACGCCAGGTCGGTGCGGATCACGCCGCGGCCGGCGCAGGCCGGGCAGGCGCCGGCTGAGTTCGGGCTGAACAGGGCGGCCGGCATGCCGGTGTGGCGGGCGAACAGTTTGCGGACCGCGGCGGCGATACCGGTGTAGGTGATCGGCGTGGACCGGCTGTTCGTGCTGACCGGGCGCTGGTCGATCAGCACGGCGTCGTGTTGGGCGACGAGTTCGGCGGCCAGGCTGGACTTGCCGGAGCCGGCCACCCCGGTGAGCACGGTCAGCACCCCGGCCGGCAGATCGACACTCAGGTTCCGCAGGTTATTGCGGGTGGCACCGGTGACCGACAAGGCCGCGCTGGTGGGTGGCGAGGTTGCGCTGGTGGATGGCGAGGTCGCGCTGGTGGGTGGCGAGGTTGCGCTGGTGGGTGGCGAGGTTGCGCTGGGGGCTGCCGGGGAAGCGGGGGAGAGGCGGTGGCCGTTTGGGGAGGGCTGCTGGGTGAGGGCGACGCCGGTGGGTGTGCCGGCGCGGCGGAGCTCGGGGAACGTGCCCTGGAAGATCAGGGTGCCGCCGTGCTCGCCGGCGCCGGGGCCGATCTCGATGATCTGGTCGGCGGCGGCCATGACGGCCGGGTCGTGTTCGACGACGAGGACGGTGTTGCCGGCGTCGCGTAGGCGGGCGAGCAGCGTGGTCATCGCCGAGACGTCGGCCGGGTGCAGGCCGGCGGTCGGCTCGTCGAACACGTACAGCATTTCGATCAGGCTGCTGCCCAGATGCTTGACTGTCTTGACTCGCTGCGACTCGCCGCCGGACAACGTGGCGGTGCCCCGGCCGAGGTGCAGATAGCCGAGGCCGATCGTGACCATCGCCGTCAGGCGCTCGTGCAGGGCGGCGACCACCGGCTGCGCGCTCGGCTCGCGGATCGTGGCGACCAGGTCGGCCAGTTCGGTGATCTCCATGCGGGCCAGCTCGCCGATGGTGTGGCCGGACACGGTGGCGCTGCGGGCGGCCGGGTTCAGCCGGTCGCCGTGGCAGTCCGGGCACTCCTGCGACCGGGTGAACTGGGCCAGCACTGACCGTTTGCGATCGGACAGGTCGTCGGCGGTGCGCAGGTAGATCCGTTCGAAACGGTCGACGATCCCCTCGTACGCTTCGCCGCTGAAAAGCAGGGCCGAGCGCTGCTCCGGCGTCCAGTCGCGCAGCGGGGTGTCCTCGTCGAAGGTGCCCAGGTCGGCGACGAGGGAGTACCAGTAGCCGCCGTCGCCGAAGCCGGGCAGCCGGATCGCGCCGTCGCGCAGCGACCGGTCCAGGTCGAGGACCCGGTCCAGGTCGGTGACGACGCGCTCGCCGAGCCCGGAGCAGGCCGGGCACATGCCGGCCGGGTCGTTGAACGAGAACCGGTTGGATTCGCCGACGTGCGGGGTGCTGAGCCGGGAGAAGAGCAGCCGAAGGTACGTCCACGCGTCCGTGACCGTACCGATGGTCGACCGCGCGTTGCCGCCGAGCCGCCGCTGATCGATCACCACGACCGGGGACAGACCGTCGATCCGGGTCACGTCCGGTTTCGGCCACTTCGGCAGCCGGTTGCGGGTGAACGGCGGGAACGTCTCGGTGAGCTGCCGGCTCGCCTCGGCCGCGATGGTGTCGAACACCAGCGACGACTTGCCGGACCCGGACACTCCGGCGAACACGACGAGTTGCCCGCGTGGCACGTCCAGGTCGAGCGCTTTCAGGTTGTTGGTGCGGGCCTGCCGGATGCGGATCATGCGCTGTTGGTCAGCCATGGGCCCGACGCTACGAGCAGATGTGGCCGGAATCTGGCCGCGATTACCGGCAGACTGCGGTGATGGCCGATGTCACGCAACGGATCCTCGCTCTGCTGGCCGAGTTGCAGGCCGGCCGGGCGTTCAGCGGTGACGAGCTCGCCGGCCGGCTGGACACCAGCCCGCGCACGCTGCGCCGCGATGTCGAGCGGCTGCGTGGCTACGGCTATCCGGTGGAGACGCAACCCGGGCCGGGCGGCTACTACCGGCTGTCGCGGGGCGCGGTCATGCCGCCGCTGCTGCTCGACGACGACGAGGCGGTGGCGGCCATGCTGGGGCTGGCCACCCTGGCCGGCGCCGGCAGCGGCGGCGTCGACGAGGCGGCGGATCGGGCGTACGCCAAACTTGATCAATTCCTGCCGAAGCGCCTGCGGCATCGGGTGGCCGCCCTGCGCGACGCCCTGGAGACCGGCGGAACGCCGGCGCCGAGCCCGGACGCCGCCACCATGAGTCTGCTCGCGGAGGCGATCGCCGGCCGGCGGCTGGTGAGCTTCACCTACGCCGACGCGACCGGGGCCGGCACACAGCGCCGGGTCGAGCCGTACCGGCAGATCCAGTTCCGGCTGCGCTGGTACCTGCTGGCCTTCGACCCGGGCCGCGACGACTGGCGGGTGTTCCGCATCGACCGGATCACCGGCCCGCGCGACACCCTCCAGCGGTACGAGCCACGCCCGCTGCCCGCCCGCACCGGCCTCGACTACCTGCGGCAGGGCCTGGCCCGGGACAGCCACCGGGTGGAGCTGACAGTGCACGCCCCGATGCCCGCGGTGGCCGACGCGCTGCGGCACCACGAGGCCGACCTGACCCCGATGGCGGCCGGCCGCACCCACGCCGTGGTCGTGGTCGACGCGTGGCAGTGGCTGCTGCCCGGGCTGGCTTTCCTGGACGCCGAGGTCACCGTCCACGGGCCGGCCGAGGTGCGATCCGCCTGGCGGCGCTTCGCGAACAACCATTGCCAATCATCGATGCCATGCGAGGATGGGAGCGCTCCCAAGACTGGAAGGTGACCATGCGCTCGATCTTTGCCACGCTCGCCGCTGTCCTGATGCTCAGCGCCACCGCCGCCGGCAGCGTCCCGGCCCATGCCGCGAAGGCCACCGCCGGCAGCGTCCCGGCCCATGCTGCGAAGGCCACCGCCGGCAGCGTCCCGGCCCATGCTGCGAAGGCCACCGCCGGCAGCGTCCCGGCCCATGCCGCGAAGGCCACCGCCGGCAGCGTCCCCGCCGGCGATGCGAAGGCCGCCGCCGACCGGGGCCCTGCCGGCGCCGCGGCAACCGCCCACCGCGGCTCCTGCACCCGCGGCCTGCTCTTCTGCGAGGACTTCGAACGCCTGCCGACCGGCGGCCCCAGCACCCTGAACTGGGGCGTCGACACACGCAACGGCACGCTCACCGTGGAACGCGCCCGCCACGGCAAGGTGCTGCACGTCCGTACGGTCGACAACGGCCGGGCCTTCCTGCGCGTCGACGACTTCGCCGCGCCCGGCAACCGCTTCTACGGCCGGATGCGGCTGCGCGTCGACGCCTTCCCGACCGCTCCGGACTGGGCGCACTTCACGCTCGTCGAGGCGACCGGCAGCGGCAGTTCGGAGGTCGTCCGGCCGATCGGCGGCCAGTACGCCCCGACCGTGCCCGGCATCTTCTGGGGTGTCGGCGCCGACGGCGGCCCGACCGGCGACTGGACGAACTGGCGTGAGTCCGCCCCGGTCGTCGAGGACACCTGGCAGTGCTTCGAGTGGGCCCTCGACCCCGCGGACAACCGCGTCACGGTCTGGATCGACGGGAAAGCCAACCCGGAACTCACCGCCTCCACCGACGAACACGGCGGCAACGACGTGCCGTTCGTCCTGCCCACGGTGAACACCGTGAAGATCGGCTGGCAGCTGTACCAGGGTGGCACCACGCCGCGCGAGTTCAACCTCTGGATCGACGACATCGCCCTCGGCGCCGACCGGCTCGGCTGCTGACCTTCTGCGAGACCTCCTGTAACGGCCGCCCACCGGGCGGCCGTTTCCGTTGCAGTTAGATCACGCCACCGGTCGCAAGCGCTCACTCAGCGCCACGCCGCGACTGCCGGTGCCGGCCGATGTGAACGAAATCGAACATCGGCGTTCAGCGTTGCGGAACCGGACCCGACCTCCTGCTGCTCCAATGTGAGCGTTCCCATCGAAGGCTTCGAAGAGGCTGCGCCAACAGGCCCTTGTGCAGCGGTAATCCGAGCCAGCCGATGGTTGGGCAGTGATGATTTTCGAAAACCCCGCGGCCTTGACAAGCAAAGTTTACCGATGCCTGAATGTGTTCGAACATGCGTGAAGACGTGACTAACCAAGTGTCTTGCTGTTCGTTCCTGAGGAGCCAGTTGATGAAGACCATTCCCGGCCGCCGGACAGTTCTCGCCCTCGTTCTCGTGCTCACCCTCACCGGCGCGGGTGCCTGCGCGAAGTCCGAGGACAGCGGCGACACCACGACCGGAGCCGGCGCCGCCCCGGAGGCCACGCAGGTGGTGCAGTCCGCGGCGCCCGGCGCGGCGAGCTGCACGATCGACCAGTACGGCGGCACGAAGATCGATCTGAAGACGGCGAAGGTCGGGTTCTCCCAGTCCGAGAAGGAGGCGAACCCGTTCCGGATCGCCGAGACCCAGTCCATCAAGGACGAGGCCGCCAAGCTCGGCATCACGAACCTGACGACGGCGAATGCGAACTCGCAGTTCAACAAGCAGATCAGCGACGTCGAGCAGATGATCGACTCGGGCGCCCAGCTGCTGATCATCGCGCCGCTCAACTCCGACGGCTGGGACTCGGTGTTCGCCAAGGCGTCGGCGAAGAAGGTTCCGATCATCACGATCGACCGGAAGATCAACGCGACGGCCTGCAAGGACTACCTGTCCTTCATCGGCTCGGACTTCGCCGAGCAGGGCAAGCGGGCGGCCGACGAGATGGCCAAGGCGCTGGGCAACAAGGGTGAGGTGGCGATCCTGCTCGGGTCGCCGGGCAACAACGTGACGACGCTGCGGACCAGCGGGTTCAAGGAGCAGATCGCGAAGGTCGCCCCGGACATCAAGGTGACGTTCGAGCAGACCGGCAACTTCTCCCGCGAGGAGGGGCAGAAGGTCACCGAGCAGTTGCTGCAGTCCAAGCCGAACATCAACGGCATCTACGGCGAGAACGACGAGATGGCGCTGGGCGCGGTGACGGCGCTCAAGGGCGCGGGCAAGAAGGCCGGCGACGTCAAGATCGTGTCGATCGACGGGACCAAGGGTGCGGTGCAGGGCATCGTGGACGGCTGGATCTCCGCGGTGATCGAGTCCAACCCGCGGTTCGGGCCGCTCGCCTTCTCGACCGCGACGGACTTCTTCGCAGGTCAGCCGGTGGGCCAGGACATCATCATCGAGGACCGGGCCTACGACGAGAGCAACGCGAAGAGCGACATCGGCAGCGCGTACTGAACCACCGCCGGCGCCCGGGCACGGTCCGGGCGCCGGCACCTTTCTCGAGAGGCAAGGCATGACGCTGCTGGAAGTGGCCGGCGTATCGAAGACGTTCCCCGGTGTCCGCGCGCTCGACGAGGTGTCCTTCACCCTGCAGCCCGGTGAGGTGCACGCGCTGGTCGGGGAGAACGGCGCGGGCAAGTCCACCCTGATCAAGATCCTCACCGGCGTGTACCAGCCGGACCACGGGGAGGTGCGCTACCAGGGCGTACCGGTCCGGTTCGGCACGCCGATGGACGCCCAGCGGTCCGGGATCTCGACGATCTACCAGGAGGTCAACCTCGTCCCGCTGATGAGCGTGGCGCAGAACCTCTTCCTCGGCCGCGAACCCCGCAACCGCCTCGGGCTGATCGACCGCGGCCGGATGGAACGCGAGGCCCGGGAGATCCTGGCCGGCTATTCCGTGACCGCCGACGTGCGCCGCAGGCTCGGCACCCTGCCGCTCGGCGCGCAGCAGATGGTCGCCCTGGCCCGGGCCGTCATGATCGACGCCAAGGTCGTGATCATGGACGAGCCGACCTCGTCGCTGGAGCCGCGCGAGGTGGAGACGCTCTTCGGCGTGATCCGTGACCTGCACGAACGCGGCATCGGCATCGTCTACGTCTCGCACCGGATGGACGAGCTCTACCGCATCTGCGACGCGGTCACTATTCTGCGCGACGGCAAGCTGGTGCACACCGGCAGGCTGGCCGACCTGGAACGCATCCGGCTGGTCTCGCTCATGCTGGGCCGCGACATGGCCGAGGTACGCCGGGAGGGTTTCACCGTCTTCGGCGGCGGGCACGACGCCGACACCGCCTCGCCGCCGGTGCTGCGTGCCGCGGGCCTGACCAGCCGGCACAAACTGCGCGACATCAGCTTCGAGGTCCGCCCGGGCGAGGTGGTGGGGCTCGGTGGGCTGCTCGGCGCGGGTCGCAGCGAGACCATCAAAGCGATCGCCGGCGCCTACCCGATCGACAGCGGCACGGTCGAGGTGGACGGCAAACCGGTGCCGGCGAAGACCGTCAAGGCGGTCCAGGCCGGCATCGCGGTCCAGCCCGAGGACCGCAAGGCCGAAGGAATCATTCCGGGCCTATCCGTACGCGAGAACATCGCCCTCGCCGTGCTGCCCCGGATGTCCCGGCTCGGTCTCGTCTCCGACGCCAAGATCGACCAGGTCGTCGAGACGTACATGAAACGGCTGCGGATCAAGGCGTCCGGTCCCGACCAGCTGGTCGGCGACCTCTCCGGCGGCAACCAGCAGAAGGTCCTGCTCGCCCGCCTGCTCGCCACCAACCCGAAGATCCTGCTGCTGGACGAACCGACCCGCGGCATCGACGTCGGCGCCAAGGCCGAGGTGCAGAACCTGATCGACGAGCTGGCCGGTGAGGGCCTCGGCGTCGTGCTGGTCTCCTCCGACGCCGAGGAACTGGTCGAAGGCTCCGACCGGGTCGTCGTGCTCCGCGACGGCGCGGTGGCCGGCGTCCTCACCGGAACCGGCGTGACCACCGAGGACCTGCTCGCCACGATCGCGGCCGCAGGAGAGGCCGCGGGGGAGGAAGAGGTATGAGCACCCTGACGGCGCCCGCTGTCCGGGCACGAATCCCGAACTGGCTACCGCGATACGGCGTCTACGTCGCGATCGTCCTGCTGGTCGCCTACAACATCGTGTTCACCCCGTACTTCCTGACCGGCAGCAACCTGCGGATCCAGCTGATCCAGGTGGCCCCGGTCATCATCGTCGCGCTCGGCATGGCCCTGGTGATCGGCACCGAGGGCATCGACCTGTCGGTCGGCTCGGTGATGGCCCTGGCCGCGGCGCTGATCCCGCTCTACCTCGGGTACGGCGTGCTCGCCGCAATCCTCGTCTCGCTGCTGGCCGGCCTCACCGTCGGCCTGATCAACGGCACCCTGGTGGCGAAGGTCGGGCTGCAACCCATCGTCGCCACCCTCGCCCTGTTCGTCGGCGGCCGCGGTCTGGCCGTGGTGATCTCCGGCGGCCAGCTCAAGGACGTCCGGAACGAAGACCTGATCTGGCTGGGCTCCGGCGACCTGTTCGGCATCCCGGTGCTGGTCTGGATCGCGGCGCTGCTCGTGCTGGTGGTGGCGTTCGTGATCCGGCGGACCGTCTTCGGCCGTCGCCTGCTGGCCGTCGGCGGCAACCGGCCGGCCGCCGAGCTCGCCGGGCTTCCGGTCCAGCGGGTGCTGATCACCACGTACGTGCTGTGTGCGGTGCTCGCCTCGATCGCCGGGCTGCTCTCGGTGGCCCGGATCCAGTCCAGCGACGCCTCGTCGGTCGGCCTGCTGATCGAGCTGTCCGCGATCACCGCGGTGGTGGTCGGCGGCACCCCGCTCACCGGCGGCCGGGTCCGGGTGCTCGGCACGGTCGCCGGCGCCCTGCTCATGCAACTGGTGGTGGCCACGATGATCAAACACAACCTGCCGCCGTCGACCGCCGAGATGGTGCAGGCGGTCATCATCCTCGTCGCCGTCTACGTGGCCCGAGAAAGGAAGTCCCGGTGACGATGGGAACCGCTGAGAAAGCCGCGGCGATCGCGGATCCACGCGTGGCCGAGCGCACCGACCGGATCGTCGGCGCGGTCCAGCGGCAGGGCGCGGTCGCGGTGCTCGCCGTCGTGGTGCTGATCGCGCTCGTCGCGTTTCCGAACTTCCGCAGCCTGGACAACGCGGCGACCATCCTGGTCGCGGCGGCGCCGCCGATGCTGATCGCGCTCGGCATGACCTTCGTGATCATCACGGGCGGGATCGACCTGTCGGTCGGGTCGCTCTACGTGCTCGGCGGGGTTCTCGCGGCGTGGGCGTCCGAGTACGGGTTCTTCGCCGCGTTCGGCGTACCCCTCCTGGTCTGTGGGTTGATCGGTCTGCTCAACGGTGTCCTGATCGCCTGGACCCGGATGGCGCCGTTCATCGTGACCCTGGCCGCGCTGCTCGGCGCGCGCGGCCTGATGCGTGCGGTCAGTGACGAAGGGTCCACCACCTACCTGGTGCAGAACGATGCTTTCCGGCGTTTCGGCACCGGCTCGTTCCTCGGCATCGGCTACCAGGTGTGGCTGGTCGCCGTCGTGGTGCTGCTCGGGATGCTGCTGCTGGCCCGGACCCGGTTCGGCAACAGCGTCTACGCGGTCGGCGGCAGTGAGGACGCGTCCGCGCTGATGGGGGTGCCGGTACGCCGTACCAAAGTCGCCGTCTATCTGATGTCCGGCCTGCTGGCCGGCCTGGCCGGAGCGATCAACGCGGCCAAGCTCGGCTCGGGGGTGACCGTGCTCGGCGCGGGCATGGAGCTGGATGCCATCGCCGCGGTGGTGATCGGCGGAACGCTGCTTACCGGCGGCGCCGGCACGATCGCCGGAACGGTCGCGGGCGTGCTGCTGCTCGGCGTGATCCAGAACCTGATCAACCAGGTCGGCAACGTCAACAGCAACTGGCAGCAGGTGATCAGCGGGGCGTTCCTGGCGCTGGTCGTGGTGGCACAGACCTATCTGGTCCGCCTGCGCCGCGACGCGTGAAGCGCTCCGCTGCGGGTAGCCACCGTGCATGAGCGAACGGACTGTGTCGGATGTGGTAGCGGAACGCCTCGCCGCTTGGGGCGTGGAACGCGTCTTCGGGTACTCCGGCGACGGGATCGACGGGGTGCTCGGTGCGCTGCGCCGGGCCGGGAAACCCACGTTCGTGCAAGCCAGGCACGAGGAGGCGGCGGCCTTCATGGCTGTCGGGCACGCCAAGTACACGGGTGGCGTCGGCGTCTGCATGGCCACCCAGGGGCCCGGCGCGGTGCACCTGCTCAACGGCCTCTACGACGCCAAACTCGACTCCAAGCCGGTGGTGGCGATCGTCGGGCAGCAGCTGTCGACGGTGCTCGGCAGCTCGTACCAGCAGGAGATCGACCTGGTGCGGCTCTTCGGGGACGTGTGCGCCCAGTTCGTGCAGGCGGCGCACACCGCGGAGCAGGTGCCGATGCTGCTCGACCGGGCGTTCCGGACCGCGCTGGCGACCCGCAGCCCGACCTGCGTGATCCTGCCGCACGATGTGCAGTCGGAGCCGGCGCCCGATCCCGGCGCGCACGAGCACGGTGTGCTGGCGACCAGCCCGGGGCTGCGCCCCGCGCGGCTGGTGCCCCGCCAGCAGGATCTTCAGGAGGCCGCTGAGCTGCTCGGTTCCGGTGAGCGGGTGGCGATCATGGTGGGCCAGGGGGCGTACGGGGCACAGCAGGAGATCGTCGAGCTGGCGAACCGGCTCGGGGCGGGGGTGACCGCCTCGCTGCTCGGCAAGCCGGTGCTCGACGAGAACCTGCCGTTCCACACCGGCGTGATGGGACACCTGGGCACCACGGCCAGCGCCGAGCTGATGCGGCACTGCGACACGCTGCTGCTGATCGGCACGAACGACCCGTGGACCGAGTTCTACCCGGCGCCGGGACAGGCCCGGGCGGTGCAGATCGACGTGGACGGGCGACGTCTGGGCGTCCGGTATCCGGTCGAGGTCCCGCTGCTCGGCGACGCCGCGGAAACCGTTCGTGAGCTGCTCTCCCTGGTGCCGGCGCGGCCCCGCGGCGCGTGGGCCGCCCGGGTCGAGGAGTGGGTGCAGCGCTGGCGGCTGATCAGCGCGGCCCGGGCCGCCGCGGACGCCGAACCGGTGAACCCGCAGCTGGTGGTCCGCTCGCTCACCGACCGGCTGCCGGAGGACGCGCAGGTGGCGGTCGACGTCGGGTCGGTCGTCTACTGGTACGCCCGGCACCTGCGGCTGCCGCGCGGCGTTCCGGCGCACCTGTCCAGCACTCTGGCGTCGATGGGGTGCGGGATTCCGTACGGGCTCGCGGCCAAACTGGCGGCCCCGCAGCGCCCGGTGGTGGTCCTGGCGGGTGACGGCGCGATGCAGATGGCCGGGCTGGCCGAACTGGTCACGGTGGCCGCCCGCTGGCGGGACTGGGCGGATCCGCGCTTCGTGATCTGCGTGCTGAACAACCGGGACCTGGCCGAGGTGAGCTGGGAACAGCGCGAGTCCGAGAGCGAGCCGCGGTTCGCCACCTCGCAGGACCTGCCGGACGTCCCCTACGCCGCGTACGCCGAGCTGCTCGGACTGCGCGGCGTGCGGATCACCGACCCCGGCGAACTGGCCGGGGCCTGGGACACCGCGCTGACCGCCGACCGGCCCGTGCTGATCGAGGCCGTCGTCGACCCGGCGATCCCGCTGCTCCCGCCCGGCCAGCCGTACGAGAAGGTCAAGGCCATGTACGACGGGCTCGCGGCGGAGAAGGGCCCGATGGCCCGCCGGGCCGAGGCCCACCTGCGCCGCGAGCGCGCCGACGAGGGATTTGTGGCTGGTTAACCGGGCTGTTCGGAGGGCTCGGGAACAGCCGTGTCAACCAGCCGCATGGTGGGGGCGCTGGCGGCTACGAAGATGGCCAGGACGACCGGGATCCACAGGGCGGTGGGCAGGCCGACGACGGTGGCGGCGGCGCCGATCAGGATCGGGCCCAGCAGGAAGCCGAGGTAGCCGATGCTCACCACCAGCGACAGCGCGCGGCCGGAGCGGGCCGGGTCGAGGTTGCCGGCGGCGGAGAAGACTTGCGGGGCGATGCAGGACAGGCCGAGGCCGAGCAGGCCGAAACCGGCGACGCCGGCGAACGGGTGATCCAGGAGCAGCGCGGTGCCCAGGCCCAGGGCGGCGAGGGCGCCGCTCAGGCGGACCAGGAGCACCGGGCCGAGGGCGGTGGTCACCCGGTCGCCGACGAGCCGGCCGAGCGTCATCATGATCGCGAAGGCGGCGTAGCCGTACGCTGCGAAGCTTGTCGTGGTCCCCAGGTTGTCGCGCAGGTAGACCGCGCTCCAGTCGGCGGCCGCGCCCTCCCCGACCAGGGTGCAGAGCACGAGGATCCCGAAGAAGAACAGCAGCGGCGTCCTTTTCGATGCCGGCTCTGCGGTGACGGATTCGATGACCGGTGTGCCCGGCATGATCCAGCGGGCGGCCAGCCCGGCGAGGACCGCCACGCTCGCGCCGACGGCCAGGAACGTCAGGTCGGCGCCGGCTCCGGCTCGGGCGAACAGGCTGCCGGTCAGCGCCCCGAGGAAGCCGCCGATGCTGTAGATCGCGTGGAACGACGAGATGATCGGGCTGCCCCAGGCGCGCTGCACCTCGATGGCGTTGGCGTTCATCGCGATGTTGAGCGTGCCGTGCACCGCGCCGAACGCGAACAGCGCGATCGAGAGCGCGACCAGCGTGCCGCTGAAGCCGGGCGCGATCAGCAGCAGGCCCTCCAGGATCGAGGCCGGGATCAGCACGCGCGAACTGCCGAACCGGTCGGTCAGCCGGCCCAGCACCAGCATGCCGAGGATGCAGCCGGCCGCGAACGCCAGCAGCGCGAACGTCAGCCGTCCGTCACTGAGCCCGAGATTCTCCTTGATCGTCGGGATGCGCGCGGTCCACACCCCGAGCGCAGTGCCGAACAGCAGGAACACCAGCGAGGTGGCGATCCGGGCGCGACGGATTTGCATGCGTCACGCTAACGCTTCCGTGCCGCGCGGCAACGCAGGGCCAGCCACCAGCGTGCTTTCAGGCGGCCGGTGGCCGAGGCCCGGATCAACGCCCCGAGGGTGCCGGCGGCTGCCAGACAGGAGACGACGCCGAGCGTACGATCACCGGCCGGCCCGAGGCTACCGGTAGAACGGTGGGATCTCGTCGTGGTCGGTGGGGACCACGTCCAGGCGCGGGTCGGCGATCAGCCGTGCGATCAGCTCGGGCGTGCCGGCGATGCCGGCCCAGTGCGGGTCGACGTCCGACGTGAAGCACCAGGCGCGGTCGGCCGGCCAGGCGAAGGCCGGGGTCTCGTCGTGCAGGCGCACCTGGCCCGGCCACCCGTCGGCCTGCGACCAGGTGCCCACCTCAGCGAGCGGGCCCCGGAACAGCCAATACGCGCGGGCCGGCAGCTCCACCTTCGGGCCGCCGTCCGGGTGCTCGAACGGCGGCGCCAGGCCGGGTACGGCCTCCGGCGACCAGTCCGCCGGAACGGCCTCCTCCGGCGGGTTGTCCCACTGGCCGAAGCCGTCCCAGACGCAGAAGTGGCAGTCGTCCGGCGTGGTGGTGTGCTCGGCGAGGATCTCGTAGAGCCGGGGGAGTTGTTCCTCACGCCATTCCTCGAACACGGCGTCGTTCTCGCTCATGCCGGGGGGGACCGGGTCGGGCAGGAACCGCAGTCGCGCGTACGCCGGGAAACCCGCCGGGCCGAGCGTCACCAGGTCGGACCAGTCCAGCTCGCTCTCGGCGATCCAGGACGCCGCCGCCAGGTCGGTGCAGAAGACGAGGGTCACGGTGGTGGTTGTACCGCACGTCCCGGCCGCACTGAGCAGCGGAGGCGATCAGCAGGCCCCGGGCCTGCATGTTAGTTTTCGTGCGTGTCCGAAGGCAGTGATATCCGGCCGGGTACGACCCGGCCCTGTGCTCGACGTTCCGCCCGCGACGCCCGCGGTGACCGGACATGCTGATCGCCGTCGGGGTGCTGGCGATCGTGCTGCTCACGGTGGCCACCGGTTATTTCGTCGCGCAGGAGTTCGCGTACGTCGCGGTCGACCGCGAACAGCTCAAGGCGCTCGCCGACGAGGGTGACCCCGCGGCCGAACGGGCGCTGAAGGTGACCCAGCGGCTGTCGTTCGTCCTGTCCGGCGCCCAGGTCGGCATCACCGTGACCGCCCTGCTCGCCGGGTACGTGGCCGAGCCGTACCTGGGCCAGGGCACCGCCGACCTGCTCGGCGCGACCGGCGTGTCCGAGGGTGTCAGCACGTCCATCTCGATGGTGTTCGCGCTGCTGTTCGCCACCATCGTGCAGATGGTCTTCGGCGAGCTGGCCCCGAAGAACCTGGCCATCGCCAAACCGGAGACGCTGGCCCGGGCCCTGTCCCGCTCGACCCTGATCTACCTGGCCGTGGCCGGGCCGCTGATCCGGGTCTTCGACGCCACCGCCACCCGGCTGCTGCGCGCCATCGGTATCGAGCCGGTCGAGGAGCTGCCGCAGGGCGCCACCACCGAGGACCTGGACCGGATCATCGCCGCCGCGAGCACGCACGGTGTCCTGGACGAGCGGGCTGCCCGGCTGCTCGACCACGGCCTGGACTTCCGGATCCGCAACGCCGCCGAAGCGATGCGCCCGCGGGTGGACGTCACCACGATCCGGGCCGGTGACCCGGCATCCCGGGTGGTCGAGCTGCTGGACACCGGCCACTCCCGGTTCCCGGTGATCGGCGACGACGTCGACGACGTGGTCGGGGTGGTCACGATCGCTGACGTGGTCACCCTCGAGCCCGCGGCCCGCGCTACGACCCCGGTACGCGAACTGTGTGCCGCCGCGGTCGCGCTGCCCGAGTCGGCCCGCCTGCCGGAGGTGCTGGACCGGCTCAAGGAGGCGCACCGGCAGATGGCGATCGTCGTCGACGAGTACGGCGGCTTCGCCGGCATCATCACCCTCGAGGACGTGGCCGAGGAACTGGTCGGTGAGATCCGCGACGAGGACGACCTGCCGGAACCGGTGATCGAACGGACCGGCGACGGCACCTGGACGATCCCGGGACGGGCCCGGGTCGACGAGATCGCCGAGGCGACCGGGGTGCAGCTGCCCGACGACGACGCGTACGACACCGTGTCCGGGCTGATCCTGGAACGGCTCGGCCGGCTGCCGGACGCCCGCGAGGAGGTCGAGGTGGAGCTGCCGCCGCTGGTCGACGAGGACGGCGAGCTCCAGCCGCAGGGGGTGGCCCGGCTGACCGTGCTCGCGGTCCACCGGCACGTCCCGGAGAAGGTGGCACTCACCGTGATCGAGGACGGGCAGGTTCCGGCATGAGCACGACCTGGGCGCTGCTCGTCTCCGTACTGTTGCTGGTCTTCAATGGTTTCTTCGTGGCCGCCGAATTCGCGCTGGTCGCCGCGAAGCGGCACCGGCTGGAGCAGGCCGCGGCGGACGGCTCGCGTGGCGCCCGCGTCGCGCTGGCCGGGACCCGCAGCCTGTCGATGATGCTGGCCGGTGCGCAGCTCGGCATCACGCTGTGCACGCTGGGGCTGGGCGCGCTGGCCAAACCGGCGGTGGCGCACCTGCTCGAACCGGTGTTCACGTCGGTCGGGCTGCCCGAGGGCGCCGCCTACGTGGTGGCGTTCATCCTGGCCGTGGCGCTGGTCGGCTTCCTGCACGTGGTCGTCGGCGAGATGGCGCCCAAGTCGTGGGCGATCAGCCACCCGGAGACCTCGGCCCAGCTGCTCGCCATCCCGTTCGTCGGCTTCACCACCGTGCTGCGCCCGGTCCTGTCCGCGCTGAACGGGCTGGCCAACGCGTGCCTGCGCCTGGTCAAGGTGACCCCGCAGGACGAGCTGGCCCAGGTGCACAACCCGGAGCAGCTGCGCATGCTGCTGGAGACCTCCAAGGAACACGGCACCATCGCCGACGCGGAACACGAGCTGCTCACCGCGATGCTCGCGGTGCAGTCGACCACGG
The DNA here is from genome assembly GCF_036053395.1 of Actinoplanes sp. NBC_00393. Taxonomy (NCBI): domain Bacteria; kingdom Bacillati; phylum Actinomycetota; class Actinomycetes; order Micromonosporales; family Micromonosporaceae; genus Actinoplanes; species Actinoplanes sp. NBC_00393. The sequence continues at coordinate 1,115,652 of NZ_CP107942.1, forward strand.
TGCGGGAGGTGATGGTCCCGATCGACCGGATCGTCGCGGTGTCCGCCGGCGACGACGCCCGTACGGTCGAACTGCGCAGCATCGAGACCGGCCGGTCCCGGCTGGCGGTCGCCGACGCCGCGGGTGAGCTGGTCGGGGTCGTGCACGTCCGGGACGTCGCCAAGGCCACCAGCAACGGGGAGGCGGCCACCGCCGGCAGCCTGATGACCGCGCCGCTGCCGCTGCCGGCCGGCACCAGCGTCCTGGACGCGATCGCGGCGATGCGGCAGCGCCGCAGCCATCTCGCGCTGGTCTCCGAGGCGGGTGCGGTGATCGGGCTGGTCACCCTGGAGGACCTGCTCGAACAGGTGATGGGCCAGTTCGACGACGAGACCGACCCGGTGATCGACGCGGCCCGGCGGGCGGGCCGCACCGCAGGCACCGCCCGATAGCTCTCAAGACGGGGGCGCGGCGGGCGATAGTGCGGACGTGCGCCCGCCAGGTACGTCCGGACTGCGCCCCGCCGGGGTGACAGCCGGCTTCGCGCTGCTCGCAGTGGTGTTCGCCGTCGGCCACCTGACCGGGTCGGTGCTGGTACGGCTGAGCCTGCTGCTCGCCGCGGGACTCGTCGCGGCGGTGGCCGTCGCGGTGGGCGTACGCATCAATGGGGTGACTGATCGGCGTCCCTGGACGCTGGTGATGATCGCGCTGCTGGCGCTGAGCGCTGTCAACGGCGCCTGGCTGGCCACCGCCGTGCTGCCGATGCCCTGGCCGGAGCCGCCGCCCTGGATGGTCGCGCCGCCGCAGATCGCCGGGTACGCCCTGATGCTCGCCGCCAGCCTGATGATCGTGCTGAAGCACGCTCCCCGCGACGGCAGCGGCACCATCGACGCGGCCGTCGCCGGCATCGCGGTGGCCGCGCCGATCTGGGCGTTCGCGTTCCGGCCGCGCCTGCTGCACGAACACGCCGGCATCGGCCAGCAGCTCATCGTGCTCACCCAGATCCTGGTGCTGTTCGGCATCTGCGGCGCGCTGCTGCGGGTGGCCCGGACCTGCGGGACCGGCCGTACGAGCCTCGGCTATCTGTTCGCCGCATTGGGCTGCACCGTGGTCGGGATCGCGGCGGTCAACGTGATGCCGTCGGCCTCTGAGCACCAGGCGTCGTTCCCGGCGCTCTGCTTCGCCCTCGGCTATCTGTGCCTCGGCGCGGCCGGCATCCATCCCAGCGTGCTCGGGCTGATGGAACCGAGTGTCCCGCCGTCGTCCGGAGGCCAGCGCCTGCAACTGGAACTGTTCGGCGCGGCCATGCTGGTGGTGCCGGTGATCGGTGGCATCGGGCAGTTGATGGGCGCGCCGCCGGACGGGCTGCTGCTGACCATCGCGCCGATGCTGACCATTCCGCTCGTGCTGGTCCGGATCGGGCGGCTCAACGCGCAGCGGGCCCGTGACCAGCACGCCCTCGCTCACCAGGCGGCGCATGACGAGCTGACCGGGCTGGTCAACCGGCGGCGGCTGTTCGCGGTGATGGAGAAGGCGATCGCCCGGCATGCGAAGGGGACGGCCGGTGATCTGGCGCTGATCTACTGCGATCTGAACGATTTCAAGCCGGTCAACGATCGGCATGGGCATGAGGCCGGCGATGATCTGCTGCGGGCTACGGCGGCCCGGATCAGCGCTGTGGTGCGCAGCAAGGATGTGGTCGCGCGAATCGGCGGCGACGAGTTCCTGATCTTCTGTCCTGATACGGACAAGGCTGCGGCGTACGAACTGAGCGACCGGATCGCCGACGCGGTCGCGGAACCTTTGCCCTGGCAGGGGGTCTCGCTGCGCGTTACGGCGGCGGTGGGTACTACGCTCTGGACCGAGCGTCGGCTGGTTGCTCCGGATGTGCTGCTGGCGCATGCTGACGAGCGGATGTATGCGAACAAGCGGGCCCGGAAGCACTTCGCGGCCTGACCGCTTCACCTTCCGCCTTCGGCCTCTCGCCTTCCGCCTCGGCTGGTTTCCGTCTTCCGTCGCGGTCCGCTGAACCTTTCTGCCTCCCGCCGCGACTGCCATGGTGTGGAAGTGGATCAGGTGGCCCTGCTCGTGATTCGGGCCCAACTCGGCGACCGGCGAGCGCTGACCCGGCTGGTGGAGCACTGGCACGAACGGCTCTGGCGGTATGTGCACCGCATGGTCGGCCCCGCAGCTGACGACGTCACGCAGCAGGCCTGGGTCGCCGCCCTGGCCGGGCTGCCCCGGCTCCGGCAACCGGAACGGTTCGCGGCGTGGCTGTTCGTCATCGCCCGGCGTGCGGTCATGGACCATCTGCGGTTGCGCTACGCCGCACCCGAACCCCTCGACACGGAACCACCCGACGAGCGGGACGACCTCGACGCGATGCTCGACCGCACCCGCATCGACGCCGGCCTGGCCCTGCTGCCACCCCTCGAACGGGAAGTCCTCGAACTCTTCCACCTCCAGGATCTGACGTTGCTCGACTGCGCGGAGATCCTCGGCGTGCCACCCGGCACCGTGAAGTCCCGGCTGTTCCGGGCCCGCCGAATGCTGCGCGACCGCCTCACCGAGAAGGGTTCCCCGTCATGACCGACCGCCCCGGATACCCCGCCGACGCCGTACTGCGCACCATGTCGCTACGCCGCCGAGTCGTCCTTTTCACCGCCGGCCTGGCCGCCACAGCCGGAACCGTGCTCCTGCTGCAACTCTGGCTCACTGAACCCGGCCCGCTGCCGGCCCGCACACACGCCGCCTTCGCCGCGCTGACCTTGATCAACATGACCTGGGCCGGGTACGCAGCCTGGGCGCTGACCCGAATGCCGTTGTTCGCCCGGGATCGGGTGATCGGCGGCTGGCTCGCGACCGTCTTCAGCGCTCTCACCGCAGTGGTCGCCCTCATCGTCGCCGCGATGCGCCCAAGCGCGCCGGCCTTCACCGTCGCGGCGGCCGCCCTGGTCTGCGTGGCCCTCGCGATCCTGACGCTCCGCCGCGCCCGGGCCCGGCGGTCCGAGCTGTTGGCGCTGGAGGCAGCCATCAGCCAGTAATCCCAGCCCGGCGCCAGCGGATCCCCTCGCGGCTCCGGCTCCATTCCTTATTACGACGTTCACGTCTTTTGTCCTTCCTCTAGTTCGGCTTGCCGGGCGCAGCCTTGGATCCGGTCTGCGTCGGTTCGCGGCTTGCTGGTGTTGCCTTGGATCCGGTCTGCGTCGGCTGGCGGCTTGCTGGTGTTGCCTTGGATCCGGTCTGCGTCGGCTGGCGGCTTGCTGGTGTTGCCTTGGATCCGGTCTGCGTCGGCTGGCGGATTGCCGGCGCGGCCTTTGTTGACGTCTGCTTGCCGACTCCCGGGCTTGCCGCAGCGAAGATCTTGGCGGCCAATAACGTTTTCCTTCCCGTCGGTGATGGGCGGCAAAGAGGTCGGAGGCTGCTTCAATTCTGGCATGATCAATACGAATTAGGGGATGCGTTCGGCGTGGCCGATGAGGGATAATATCTGTATGGGTCAGATGCAGTTCTTCACCGCGGCGAAATTGGCCGAAATGCGCGACCGGACCGCCTCGCGCAACTATTCAGCGGCCGGTGAAGAATTCCGTCGCGAGCATGAGCGCCATCGTGCGTGGGGGCTGCGCCGCCGCCACGCCGATCGCTTGCGGCGGGCGCGCGGGGCGAGCCGTGGCCCGCGGACAACGCCTCTGTGCAGCGAGGGCGCCATGGCTTCGTCGCCCAGGCCCGCTCGTGAGGGCGCCGGCGGTGCTGTACCCGGCGGTGCTGTACCCGGCGGTGCTGTACCCGGCGGTGCTGAACTGGCTGGTGCCGGTATTGGCGATGCGGGATTCGCTGGTAGCAGAGCCGGCGAGGGCGGCCGATGCGGCACAGATCCTGGCGACCCCGATCGGTTGGGTGTCGAGCATCCTGGTGACGATCGGTCCTGCGCGGAGCCTGGTGGCGGCGGCGGTCGGTCCGGTGCGGAGCCTGGTGGCAGTGGTTGGTCCCGCGCGGAACCTGGTGGCAGTGGTCGGTCCGGTGCGGAGTCCGGTGGCGGTGATCGATCGGGTGCCGAGCATCGTGGTGGCGACTGTTCTGACGCGGAGCGTGGTCGCGGTGATCGGACGGGCGGGCACCCTGGTGGCAGTCGGTTCGGTGGGCCCTCGCCGTGGGCGCGCCGGAAGCCTCGCAACCTTGCTCCGGCGAGGGTCGATCCGAGAGCGCAGGAAATCGGCGGCAGGTCTCGAAGAGCGAGCCGATTCGCGCGGAATCGGAGCCCGCCGGAAAGGGGGAGGCGGGCAAGGGCCGGCAGGCAGCGGTTGGATTGATCCGGTCTCGGGCCTCCTTCGATTATAGTCGCGCGATGCAGCAATTCCTTCGAACTTAATGATGATTTCTTATTGCCGTCTTCGTGACATCTGGCGAAGCGGGTGTCGGCCCACCGAAATGGCGGAAATGCTTTCCGGCGCCGGCAAATTCTATACGACGGGGTGCGGCCGATCAGGGAGAGCTTCGCAGGGTGAACGGGTCGGCGTGGACTACGCCACCCACTGGGATGGGGAGGTGGTATTCGCGGCCGTCAGGGGTCTGGACCGCCGGGCGCAGCTCCCAGGCTGCGGTCGGGCTGGCCAGGTCCAAGCGGGTCAAGGGGCCCGCAGCGGCCAGGCGGGAGCCGGTTCGGAAGTCGAAGCCGGTCAGGGTGCTGCCCGGTGGGAGCATCACGACCGCTAACACCAGGCCGGATGGGGTGGTGAGGGCGGTGAAGAAGCCGGTTTCCGGGCGCATGCTCACGCAGACGAAGTCGCCCTCGTAGCAGCTGGTGCCGTAGGCGATGTAGTTGCTCAGTTCGCGGAACGGGCCCCCGTTGCTGAGCCACACCGAGGCTGCGCGGCTTCCGGTGGCGGCGTCGACCTGGCCGGGCTGTTCGCGTAGCAGGACCACGTCGTAGCCGGCCAGCGACTCGGCGAACAGGACGTCGGCGAGGCGGGGGACCTGGGCGGTGAAGCGGGAGAGCAGGGGGGAGGCGGTGGGTGCGGGCTCGTCGGGTACCGAACGTACCGAAAGGAAGAATGTGAGGGCGGTGACCGCGGCAACCACCGCGGCGGTGGCGCGGTGGCGGGAGCGTCGGCGGCGGCCGCGGGATGTGGCGCGGGCGGTGAAGCCGGGCGGGAGGTCGCCGGGGCCGGCTGCCCGGTCGAGCAGGGTGGTGAGCTCGTCTTCGGTCATCGGACACGCTCCGGGGACTGGTCGGACAGCAGGTCGCGGAGGCGGGCGAGACCGCGGGAGGCCTGGCTTTTCACCGAGCCGGGGGAGACGCCGAGTTCGTCGGCGGTCTCCTGTTCGCTCAGGCCGAGCCAGTAGCGCAGCACGACGACGGCGCGCATGCGGGCCGGGAGCTGCCGGAGCGCGGCGAGGACCAGATGCCGGTCGTGGACGCCGCTGAGCTCGTCGGCGGCTTCCACGTCGGGCACGACCGCGGCGCGGCGGGCCGACCACGGGGAACGCCACCAGCTGGTCTGCAAGTTGACCATGATGCGGCGCGCGTAGGCCTCCGGGCGGTCGGCGCCGATCCGCGACCAGCGGACGTAGATCCGGGCCAAGGCTTCCTGGACCAGGTCTTCGGCCTGCGCGCGGTCGCCGCAGAGCAGCACGCCGAACCGCATCAGCCGCGGTCCGCTCGCCACCGCGAACGCCGTGAATTCGTTCTCGTTCAATCCCGCCTCCCTCACCTGAACGCGGTAGAGGGTCCCAAGGTTGAGAGAAGTATCAACGCCTGCCCGCGGTAGAGGGTCCCAAGGCTGAGAGAAGTATCAACGCTGCCCGCGGTAGAGGGCCCCAAGGTTGAGAGAAGTGTCAACGCCTGCACGCGGTAGAGGGTCCCAAGGTTGAGAGAAGTGTCAACGCCTGCACGCCGGCCACGTCGGTGTGCCGGGCGATCTCGGCGCCGTGCCGGTAGATGGTCACGCCGCCGGACCACAGGCAGTAGCGCACGTCGCGGTACCGGGTGATCCGGTCGTCGTGATGCCGAATGACCAGCTCGTCGGCGGGGTTGTCGGCCATCAGCGGTTGCGCCCGGCGGCGAACTCGCCGTGGAAGCGGGCCAGCCCGTCAGAAGCGGAGAACACCTTCGCCACCTTGTCGGTGCCGGTGTCGATCCGGATCAGGTGGTCGCTGGTGAAGCTGGAGACGAACACCGACTCCTCGTCGGCGGTGGCGGTCGTGGTGTGCGCGTCGCGGAAGTCGGCGGGCAGTTCGACGTCCGGGCGGAACCGCTTGATGAAGTGCGGTTTGCCGGGGTCGTCGAGGTCCCAGACGGAGAGGAAGCCGTCGCCGGGGCGGCACGGGCTGCCGGTCCAGGAGTCCTCCTCGGCCACGTACAGCTTGCTGTTGGCGATCGCGACGTCGGACGGGCAGCGGAACATCCCGGCGCCCTCGACCAGGCTCGTCGGTGCGACGACGAGGGTGGCGGTGTTCTCGACGGTGTCGATCAGCCAGATGCTGGGGCCGACGATCCGGGCGCCGGGCAGGGTGCGCGAGGTCGGTCCGGATTGCATGGCGCCGACGTACGCGTACCGATCATCAAGCCACGTCGCGGCGTGCGCGAAAGACCCGTACCGCTCAGCCGTGCCCAGCTCGACGGCCTGGGTGACCCGGACCTGGCCGGTGTGCCGGTCCGGCCGGAACACCCGGACCTCGCGCAGGTCGTAGTCGTAGCCGACGCCGAGCCCGAGCGTCCCGGACGGGTTGAAGTCGATGCCGTGCGTCTGCCGGGTCAGCCTCCGGTCCGCGTAGACCCGGGTCGGCGTCAGGGTGCCGTCGTCGCCGATCCGGAATCCGCGCACCCGGTCGTCGGTGCAGTGCGTGACGTACGTGAACGGCGCCTGCGGCAGGAAGGTGGGCCCGTTGGTCTGGGTGTGGAACGGCCGCGACCAGGCCGGGATCGGCTGGCGCGGATCCACCTGGGCCAGGTGTGGCATGTCGGACGGGGTTCCGGCGGGGTCGAGCGGCAGGATCTGCAGCAGCCGCAGATCGGCGGTCCCCGCGTCCCAGTCGACCGAGCGCAGGCGCAGCGCCACGATCGAGGCCCGGTACGGCGGAACGGCATCTGTCGCAAGGTAGACGGTGCGCTCGTCTGCGGTGATCCAGGCGTGCCGGGGCGCGGCGGGCTCCCAGCCGCTGATGCCCGCCAGCGGCACCCGGACCAGCCGGTCGCTGTGGCCGTGCACCAGGACGAGCTCCTTCGACGCCATGTTGACGCCGGTCAAGATGCGCATCTTCGGTTGACCCTTCCTCGGGTTCGAACACATGACAGAGCCCCGCAACGGTCGCGGTGATACGTCGGCTCCCCGACAGCTCTGCACCGGAATCCGGCACGGTCGCCGAGTATCAATAACCCTGTGGAGGCATCCGCAGATCGACGGCCCTCGTCGTGAGGAGGTCCAGCATGGTGGACACGTCCACAGTGACCGCGCTGGTGGCCGCGGCCGGAGAGGGGGACGCGGGCGCATGGAAGGCCCTCGTCGAGAGATATGCGCCGCTCGTCGGCTCGGTGATCGTGAGACACCGGCTGTACGGGGCGGACGCCGAGGACGTGGCGCAGACCGTGTGGCTGCGTCTCGTCGAGCACCTGCGGGATCTGCGCGAGCCGCGGGCACTGCCGATGTGGCTGATCACGATCTCGCGCAACGAGTGCGTGCGTGTCCTGAAGGCGGGCAAGCGGCTGCGGCCGGTCGACCCGACCCTCGACGGGGAGACCCTGCACGTCGGGGAGGCGGCCGAGCCGGATCAGGCGCTGCTCGACGGCGAGCGCCATCAGCGGTTGCTGGCCGCGTTCGCCGAGTTGTCCGACCGGCACCGGGAGTTGTTGCTGTTGCTGACCGCCGACCCGCCGATCCCGTACACGGAGATCAGTCGGCGGCTCGGCGTACCGGTGGGCAGCATCGGGCCGACCCGCGCCCGTGCGTTGCGCCGCCTGCGGGAGTGCCTGGAACACGCGAACGGCGAGAGGAGTGGCCGCGGTGGTATCGCGACCCTGGGATGACGACGAACTACTGTTGCGCGACCTCGCCTCGGCGCTGCGCGGAGCGGCAGCGGGACAGGAGCGCATCGCGACGCTCGGTGAGGGCGCCTTCGCCTGGTACGGGGTGGACGAGGAACTCGAGTTCGCCACGCTGATCCACGACTCACTGCTCGACGAGGAGCTGACCGTCCGCGGCGAGCTGCACCGTACCGTCATGTTCGCCTGCTCGTCGGTGACCGTGCAGGTGGAGCGCAACGCCGGCCTGGTGGTGGGCCAGGTCGTCCCGGCTCAGGAGGGCGAGATCGGGGTGCTGCTGGCCGGCGGCGACGCGACCTGGCTGCAGACCGACGAGCTGGGCTGCTTCTCGATGCCGGCGGTGCCACCGGAGGCGTTCCGGTTGCGCTGGCGATCCCCGACAGCCGATGTGGTCACCGACTGGATCCGGCTCTGAGGCCGGCCCCGAGACACACGAAGCCGGCTGCGGCGGCCAGCTGCAGCCCACCTTCGGTGCGGCTGCGCTGCTGAGCCGCCGCGAGCGCCTCGGCCGGTGAGTTCCCGGAGCGCAACCGCGAGTGGTACGCGTGCATCAGCGGCGCCGTCTCACCGTCCGGAACCGGCACCACCGGCGCCACGAGCGTCTCGGTGCCCTGGCTGAGCAGCGCCGACGTGAGCCCGAGGACCTCCTCGCCGACGACGTGCGAGCGGCCGGTGTCGCAGGCGGCGAGGACCACGTGCCGCGGCGCCTCGCTGAGCATCTCCAGGTCGTAGACGGTGAACGGCCCGTCGGCCAGCCGCAGCGACGAGAACTGCGGGTTGTCCGAGCGCGGTTGCCCGTGCGCGGCGACGTGCGCCATGGTGGCGCCGCGCATCGCCGCGGTGACGTGCGCGGCGTCGGCGGCGCCGTTGGTGAGCAGCAGCGGCGCGTCGTAGAGGGCGGCCACCGCGTCCGCCTCGGTACGCGCCCCGGGCAGCCCCGGCCCGGCGACGACCACCACGGCGCCGGCCGGGTCGACGGCCGGCCGGCGCGCCGACTGGTACCAGAGCGTCGCCGACGGTGTGACCGTGACCGGCCGGCCGGCGCACGACGGCAGGATCGACCAGGGCAGCGACTGCAGCGCCCCGGTCGGCACGACGACGAGCGGCCGGTCGCCGACGACGGCGCCGAGCGGGCGGAGCAGCAGTTCGTCGAAGACCCGCCCGGCGCGTTCCAGGACCAGGCGGGCGGCCGCGGCGTTCGCCGGGACGGTCCGGGCGTCGGCGAGGCGGTGCAGCGCGAACGGCAGGTGGGTCAGGTTGTGCAGCACCGCGGTCAGTGGGCCGAGGGTGTGCAGCCGGGCGTGGCCGTCCACCACGGTGACGGCGTGCAGCACGTCGTCCAGCAGCACGTACTCGACCAGCGCGGCGTCGCCGAGGTGGGCGGCGAGCTGGGCGATCGAGGGCGGTCCGGTCGGGGCGCCGCCGGAGCCGGTGAACGTACGCCACCGGTCGCGGATCTGCCGTTCCAGGGTGATCTGGCGGTGCAGCAGGGCGGTCGTCGGCTGCCCGCTACCACGGCGTTCCTCCAACTCGGTCACCGTGGCGCGCAGGTCGGCGAGGTGCCCGGCCAACTCCGGATCGGCGGGCGGGCGCAGCGGATGCAGCAGCGTGGCGATCGCGCGACCGCGTTCCGACCAGGAGTAGACGCCGTGCGGGTCACCGTCCTCCAGGGCGATCCGCACGCCGAGCCGGGCCAGCGCGCCGCGATGCGCGGACATGTGCGCCCGCAACTCGGTCGCGCCGAGGGTCGCCTGGTGCTCCTCGACGATCCGCAGACCGGCTGCCAGGGCCCGGCGCGCGCCGTACCGATTGCCGTCCGCCCGGCGCAGCATCGCCTCGGCCAGCCACGCCCGCGCCCGCGAATCGGCCGGACCGGCCGTGCGGGCCCGGCCCGCCAGCGCGAGATCTTTGCGCGCCTGCGCCAGCCGGCCACGATCAAGAGACAACCGCCCAGCGAGTACGCGCGCCGCGAGCGCCTGCACTGTCCAGCCGGCCTGCGACAACGCCTCGGCGGACCGGCGCACCTGTGCGGGGGTGACCCGGTCGGGATGTTGCCGGGCGAGCGCCTGCAGCCGGGCGTCGCGGGCCAGCGCGACCCAGTTGCGCCGGCCGAGCCGGGCGAACTCGCGGGCCGCCTGCGCCGCCGCCGACTCGGCGATCTCCAGGTCGCCCTGCACCAGCGCGACCGTGGAGAGCAGCAGCCGTGCTTCGGGCAGGTGCATTCTTTTCTGTTTCCGGTACGCGTTGACGGCCGCCTCGGCGGTGGCGCGGGCCTCGTCGACCAGGCGGACCGACAGCAGCAGTGACGCGCGGTCTACCAGCAGGGAGCCGACCTCCATGCCCTGCCGGTGATAGTGCTGCTCGGCGCGGTCGAAATGCTCGAGCGCGGCGGGCACCTCACCCCGGTAGGCCTTGACACAACCGAGGTTCTGCTCCGCGTACGCCCGAGGCAGTTCCAAACCGTGCTCCGCGCACAGCCGCAGCGCCGCCACCAGGTCCTGCTCGGCCGCGGCGAAGCTGCGCCGGGCCAGATGCAGCAACCCGCGGTTGCTCAGCGCCCGGGTCTCCCACTGTGCGTCCCCGGCGCGCCGCAACGCCGGCAAGGCCGGCCGCAGGCTCTCCAAGGCCTCGTCGTGGCGGCCCATCTCCAGCAGGATCGCCGACCGCTGGACCAGCGCGCGAGCGGCCGAGACGCCGTCCAGCTCGCGGCGGGCGGCCTCGATCTCGCGGATCGCCCGGGCCGGCAGGCCGCGCAGCGCCAGCGCCGACGCGAGACTCATCCGCGCCTCACCGATCAGCTGCGCGGAACCGGCCCGGCGGGCGGCGGCCACCGAGCGGCGCAACTGGCGCACCGCCTCGTCGAGATCACGCAACTGCATGGCCGCCACACCCAGCGCCCGCAGGGAAACGCTCTCACCGGCCCGGTCACCGGCCCGCCGCGCCGCGCTCTCGGCACGGACCGCCAGCACACGGGCCCGGGCCGGGTCGATCGTGGCCAGGCGCAGAGCCTCCACGGGGCTTGCCTCGATGCCCGCCTCCTAGGTGAGGGGGCAATCATAGATCGGCTTCGGGGTGTCGCAGAGCGGACTCTACGCTGGCGATGTCGATCGATGTCGATAGCGTGAGGGGCGGCCCGACGGAGGTGCGCTCATGAAGACGGAAGAGCCGGTCGACCTGGTGGTGGCCCTGCCGCACGAGAAACTGATCCTCGGTGTGCTGCAGGAAGCCGGCGCCGGGCGGATGGTCGAGATGGCGGATCGCAACGCTGACCTGGGCCTGGCCCGGATCACGCTGCGCGACCCACGCTCGGTCGCCGAGCACGTCGCGGACTGGTACAGCCAGGTTCGCCCCGGGGCGGAACCGGCCGCCACGTCCACACCGGCCCTCGATCGTGTGCTGATCGACCTGCGGGCCGGGTTCGCGACGCTCAACGGCGGGTGGACGCCGACCATGGGTAAGAACCGTGCGGTCGGCCGGGTGCCCGGGATGCGCAACCCGCGGGCCGGCGTCAGCGGAGCGGGCGAGGTCTCGCACGGTGGCGGCGGTGCACCCCGCAAGGTGGACGAGCCGGGGTGGGCGAAGGCGCGGGCCACCACGCCCGGGCGGGGCGCGCGGGTCGGCATCGTCGACACCGCTCTGCGCCGCCACGACTACCTAGCGGGCGCGTGGATCGGGGAGCAGGAGAACGGGCTGCCGTACGCGGGTGGGCTGCCGGCCGAAGCCGGACATGCGACCTTCATCGCCGGCCTGGTTCTGCGGCAGGCGCCCGGCGCGACGCTGTCGGTGACCGCCCTGCTTGATGACTCCGGTGTCGCCGACTCGTGGGAGGCGGCGGTTCGCATCGTGCAGCTCGGCCGTGAAGGGCTGGACGTGCTGAACCTGTCGTTCGTCAGCTACACCGACGACGGGATGCCGCCGCTGGTGCTGTCGACGGCGATCGACCGGCTCGACCCGGACATCGTCGTGGTCGCGGCGGCCGGCAACCACGGGTTCCTCGATGACGGGCAGGAACGCAAGGTGGCGTGGCCGGCGGCGCTCAACGATGTGGTCGCGGTGGGGGCGTCCAGTGCTCGCGGTGATGGGGAGCCGGCTTCGTTCACACCGGTCGGGGCCTGGATCGATGCGCTGGCGCCGGGGGAGGACGTGGAGAGCACCTATCTGGACGGCACCGTGCGGGTGTGGGACGAGCCGGACGGGGCGCGGCGTGAGCGCGGCTTCAACGGCTTCGCCCGGTGGAGCGGCACGTCCTTCGCGGCGGCGGCGATCAGCGGGGCTATCGCGGCGCGGACTGTGCCGGGGCGGGCTTCGGCCTGGCAGGCCTATGAATGGATCGTGCGGCAGGCGGAGGAGGCGGCCGGGGAGAACCGGCGGGCGGAGGAACCGTTGCTGATCGAGCCGGACACTCTGGGCTGGCCGTCCTGGGTCCGGCGGCGCTGACTCTCCTTCAACCCGGCGCCCTCTCCTTGAGCCCGGCGCCCTCTCCTTCGGTCCGGCGCTCTCCCCTTGGGCCCGGCGCTCTCCCCTTGGGCCCGCCGCACTCTCCTTGGGCCCGCCGCACTCTCCTTCAACCCGCCGCACTCTCCCTCAACCCGCCGCTGTCTCCTTCGGCCCGGCGCCCTGGCGGCGTGATGATCAGGTGGGGGTGGACCAGCGCCAGTTGATCTCGGGGATGGTCGGCGGTGGTTCGGGCAGTGGGCCGCCGGCGCGCAGGCCGTCCAGCAGCACGGCCAGGTAGCGGCGGCGCAGCTGCGCGGTGCGCGCCTGATCGGGGATCCGCACGGCGGCGCACATCTCCAGCATCATCGTGATGTCGGCCGGGACCGCCTCGGCACGCATCTGGGGGCGGACCCGCTCGAACAGGGCGACCGCCAGCTCATTGGCGCGGACGGCGTCGGCTCTCATCTCCTCGGTCGGCGTGAACGTGCCGGCCAGATGCACGGTGAGCGAATGCACGTCCGCCTCGACGACGCCGACCATGAACGTCTCGAAGGCGGCCCAGTCGTCCGGCTCTGCGCCGGCCCGCTCGGCCTGCTCGATGAAGGTGCGCAGACCCTCGTGGCACAGGGTGCGCAGCAGCTCGTCCTTGCCGGCATACCGCCGGTAGAGAGCGCTGATCCCGACATCGGCCCGCTCGGCGACGGCCGAGATCGGGGCGCGCTTGTCCTCCAGGAAGACGTCGCGCGCGGCGGCCAGGATCGTCACGTTGTTGCGGGCCGCCTGCCGGGCCCGGCCAGCCGTGGTGCCAGTCATGAACACCACCCTACACCGGAACGGAATGAAGTATTCCGTTCCGTCTCGCACGGTGCTACGCTTGAACGGAACGAAGCATTCCGTTCCGTTAGGTATCTAGGAGCTGGCAATGACCGAGATCCGCCCCTTCCGCATCGAGATCTCCCAGGCCGACCTCGACGACCTCCGCGACCGGCTGAGCCGCACCCGCTGGACCCCGGAGATCCCGGGCCAGGGCTGGCAGCGCGGCGTCCCGGTGGACTACCTGCGCGGCCTGGCCGACTACTGGGCGAACGGGTTCGACTGGCGCGCTGTCGAGGCGCGGCTCAACGAGTTGCCGCAGTTCCTCACCGAGGTCGACGGGCAGACGCTGCACTTCGCGCACGTCCGTTCCACCAACCCCGACGCGGTTCCGCTGCTGATCTCCCACGACTGGCCCGGTTCGTTCGTCCTCTACCTGCCGGTCGTCGAGGCGCTGCGGGAGGATTTCCACCTCGTGCTGATCAGCACCCCGGGGGTCGGCTACTCCGGTCCGCTGACCGGGCCGGGCTGGGCCGCGCCCAAGATCGCTGCCACTTTTCACGAGGTCATGGCGCGGTTGGGGTATGAGCGGTATGGCGTACAGGGCACCGGTGGTGGCGCCGCGACCGTCGTGGAGATGGGCCGTCAGGCCCCTGACAAGGTGATCGGTGTGCACGTCAACGGGCACATCACGTTCCCGTCCGACGACCCGGCCGACTTCGCCGACCTCACCGAGGCCGAGCAGGACCGGCTGCGCCGGCTGCAGGAGTTCCGCGACGACAAGATGGGCTTCAACGTCATCCAGTCCACCCGGCCGCAGACCCTCGCTTTCGGCCTGCACGACTCACCGGTCGGCCAGCTCGCCTGGATCGTGGAGAAGTACAAGGAGTGGACCGACCCGTCCGCCGAGCTCCCCGAGGACGCGGTCGGCCGGGATCTGCTGCTCGCCAACGTCAGTCTGTACTGGTTCACCGGCACGGCCGGCTCCTCCGCCAACCTGTACTGGGAGATGACCCACGACCCGAACGCGTGGACGCCGAAGCCGAAATCGCAGGTCCCGCTCGGCGTCGCCCTCGGCGTCACCGACGTCACCGTGCGCCGCTTCGCCGAGCGCGAGGCCCCGGTGACCCACTGGACCGAGCTGCCGGCCGGCGGCAACTTCCTCTCCGCCGAGGAGCCCAAACTCTTCGCCGACGACGTCCGCGCCTTCTTCCAGGCCATCTGAAGCAGCGCACCACCGGATCAAGGCCGGGCCGACTCATCGGCGTCGGCCTTCCTCCGTTTGCCGGTCCGGCCTGCTCGGCGGGATGGGACTTCCTCGGTCGGCGGTCCGGCCTGCTCGCCGGAACCGGCTTTCCTCCGCCGGCCGATCTCGTCGGCGTCGGCTTTTCCTCCATCGGCGGCCGGCTGCTCGGCGGCACCGGTCTTCCTTCGCCGGCAGGCCCTGCCTTCTCGTCGGTGAGTCCCTCGCTCGGGGGAGAGCGAACCCCCGCCGGCGGGAGCCGTCCGCGCCCGGGCGCCGCGACGATCGGGGTATGGCTGTTTCGGTATTGATCTCCCGTGAAGCCGGCCGGGGTCTGACGTACGTCGCGCTCGGCTGGGCCGTGGCGTACGGGGGCGTACGTCTGGCCTGGACGGTCGGCGACGCACCGGACTTCGCGCCGTTCGGATCGGACCTGCTCGGCTTTCCCGGCTGGGGTTCCGTCGTGCTGTGCGCGCTGGCCGGCGTCCTCGCCATCGCCATGGACCGAGCGGCCACGTGGCGACCAGCGCTCGCCGGCTCGGCCTGGGCCGTCGCCGGTGCGCTGGTCGCGGCGGCCGGAATCCTGCTGCCCGAACTCGTGGGCTTCCTGCTCTTCGTGGTCGGTCCGTACTTCGACCCGGTCGCCTTCGCCAGCCGGATCGGGTGTGTCACCGGCGCCGTGCTGCTCGGGCTGGCCACCGCTCGCTACCAGCGGCGCACCCGCGGCGACTGCCCGTCCTGCTGCCGGACCGGGCAGCCGGGACGGACACAGACTCATC
Source organism: Actinoplanes sp. NBC_00393 (assembly GCF_036053395.1). Lineage (NCBI taxonomy): Bacteria > Bacillati > Actinomycetota > Actinomycetes > Micromonosporales > Micromonosporaceae > Actinoplanes > Actinoplanes sp. NBC_00393. The sequence goes on from NZ_CP107942.1 coordinate 1,130,941, forward strand.
CTGCGTGGTGGGCATGGGGTGCCGCGTACGCCGCTGTTGCCGGCCTGGCCATCCGGTTCGCGGCGCAGGCCGTGGTGGGCTTCGACGGGCTCACCCAGAGCCCGTCGATCATCGGCCTGGAGGTCGGAATGCTGCTGGCCGGGGTGCTGTTGCCGCTTGCGCTGGTGCACCGGTGGGGCCGGATCTGGCCCGGCTGGGTGCCGCTGCTCGCCGGCCGTACCATCCCGCGCCTGCTGTTGCTGATCCCCGGCTTCGGCCTCGGCGCGGGCATCGTGGCCTACTTCGGCATGGGAATGGTCCAGCAGGCGAGCGGTTCGGTCAGTGACTACCCGGCGGCTTTTCTCTGGGTGGCGATGTCGGCCTATTGCGTCCTCGGAGCCGGCCTGCTCGCCGCCGCAACCGACTACCACCTGCGCACCCGCCCGCCGTGCGAAGGCTGCGCCCGTTGAACCCCGGCTGGCCCTGAGGGTCGTTCCCAAGCCGTAGAAACAGCCCTGAGAGCCAGCCGAGTCCAAAGCCGAACAATGCGCCGGCTCAGCCGAGGCGGCGCAGCAGAGCAACGGGCCGGCTCAGCGGAGGCGGCGGCGCCGAAGCATGACGAGCGCGAGCACCCCAGCCGCACCAGCAAGAGCGACACCCGCCACCAGCGCGCCCACCGGAAGTCCCGGGCTACCGGATGCCGCAACCGGTTCGACCGCCTGCTGTTCAGGCGCGGAGGCCGAAGGCAGCGACGGCGTCGACGACGAGGGCGCGGCAGCCGACGGCGACCCCGCCGGAACCGGCGTCACACCAGCCAACGGATACCGCAACAACTGCGCATCCCTACCTTCCGAAACCGTCAGCAATGCCGTCCCATCCCGGCTGTAGGCGATAGCTTCCCCCTGCGGCTCATCCGGCAGAGCAATCTCCCGAGGTTTCCCTTCGGTGATAGCCCGCACCACATCCCCACCGCTCACATCGAACTCGAACGCATCCGCATAGGTCCGCAACACCACGCGACCACCATCCGGACTGGTAGCCCCGCCGGTAATCACCACCCGCCCCGGCAGCCCGAACGGATTGCTGGTCGCCGTCAACGGAACCGCGACATCCCCGACCTTGCGCAGCGGCGTAGTCTTCCCCGCCTTGAGCGCCACCGCCGGAACATAAACCCCAGCCGTCATCGGATCCTTGGTGACCACCACCGGCGTACCGTCCCCCGAAACCAGCAACGCCTCCGCATCATGCGGCCCGTCCGGATAAGCCATCCGGTAGATCTTCGGCGCCCGGCCCCCTGGCGCCAGCCGCCACAACGCGATCGTCTCCCGGTTGCGCCCGTTGTCGCCGATGTCGCCCACCCACAGCGTGCCGTCCGGCCCACGCGCCAGATCCTCGGTGTCGCGCGGCCGCGACGGATAACCCACAGTGCGGCTGACCCCACACCGCCGGTTCAGGAAGAAGATCCGCCGCCCATCCGGATCATCCGCGCCATCGTTGACCACCACATAGCCGCTGCCGTCGGTCACGAGCCCGGAAATCTCCACCAGCCGGTCATCCTCGATCCGGCACACCGGCTCCGGCGCGCCGGCCGCAGCCGGCACCGACCCGGCCGCAAGCAAAATCGCGGCCAGCGCCGCCCCCACCGGCATGCCAGCACACTAACCCTTCAGTGCGACATTCCCGGTACGAGCATCCCCGTCCCCAACCCCACCTACCCCGTCCCGCCGCACGAAGCCAGCCGGCAGCCACCCCAGGCCCCAGCGCCCGCGCCGGGCTGATGCGCCGGTCCCGCTGCCACCAAGCGCCCCCTCCCTGCCCGGGAAGCAGCCGTGAGCGCCAGCCCGCGGCCTCCCCAAGCCCACCGCCCGCGCCGGGCTGATGCGCCGGCCCAGCTGCCGCGGAACGCCGCTTCGCAGCGCGGGAGGCAGCCGTGAGCGCCAGCCCGCGGCCCTCCCCAGGCCCCACCGCCCGTGCCGGGCTGATGCACCGGTCCAGCTGCCGCGAAACGCCGCTTCGCAGCACGGGAGGCAGGCGTGAGCGGCAGCCCGCAAGTCTCAAGCCCCAGCCCGCGCCCGGGCTGATGCGCCGGTCCAGCTGACGCCGAGCGCCGCTTCGCAGCGCGGGAGACAGCCGTGAGCGCCAGCCGGACCGTGGTAGCTGGTTCTGAGGGCTGTTTCGCTGGGCTGGAGGCAGCCGTGAGCGCCAGCCAGCCGGATTGTGGTGGCTGGTTCTGAGGGCTGTTTCGCTGGGCTGGAGGCAGCCGTGAGCGCCAGCCGGATTGTAGTGGCTGGGTCTGAGGGCTGTTTCGCTGGGCTGGAGGCAGCCGTGAGCGCCAGCCGGATTGTGGTGGCTGGCGCTGAGGGCTGTTTCGGCGGGTCGGAAACAGCCCTCAGACCCAGCTGGATTTCTGGGCGCAGCCCTGCGAGGGGCATGTCGGTGGCCGCGGGGAACGACACGGCTCAGCCTGCGCGGCGATAGGGTGCCGCCCGGGCCGGATCAGGCGGTCAGCCAGGACCGCCAGCCGCCGTAGCCGGTGATGTCGGTGCCGGTGGCGTCGGCGGCGCAGCCGAAGCCGGTCACCCAGCGGCCGTCGTCGAGTTCGACCGGGCCCAGGTTCATCGGGGCGGGCAGCGCGGCCAGGAACGAGCCCAGTGCCGCGACCGGGAGCAGCCACAACTCGCCTTCGATGGGGGAACCGCCGGCGCCGGTGCGGACCAGGCCGGGTTTCGGTGGTGTCGTGGTCAGCGCGCGTAGCGCGTACGCCGCTGCGGTTTTGACTGGGCCGGCCCACCGCGCACCGCGCGTGACCAGCTCGTGCTCGAGTGGCTGGCCGCGCAGATGCGCGCCCACGACCAGAAGCGGCACCGCGGTCGCGCCGGCATGTGCGGGCCAGGGCAGCTCCGGCCGGGGCAGCGCGGGCGCGGCCTCCGCAGTGGCGATCCGGGGGACCGCAGCTTCCGCAGTGGCAATCCGGGGGAGCGCGGCATCTACAGCGGCGACCGGGTCGGGGGCCAGGTGCACCCGCCGGGCCAGGTCGAGGGCGACCGCGTCGTGGAACGGCCGGGCCAGCACGGTGACGCCGAACTGCGCGCCGTCGACCGAGCCCGAAGGCACCGCGACCGCGCACAGGTCGAAGAGGTTGCAGAAATTGGTGTACGTGCCGACCCGCGAGTTGACCGCGATCGGTGCGGCCGCAACCTCGGCGATCGTCGGATGGCAGGGCGCCGTCGGCACGAGCAACGCGTCGAACCCTTCCAACAGCCCCAGCGCCTCGGCCTTCAGCGAAGCCAACCGCTGCAGGTCACGCACCATGTCGGTCGCGCGCACCGCACCGGCCGCAGCAATGATCGCGCCCACCGTCGGGTCGACCAGGTCGCGGTGGGCATCCACGAAGTCGCCCACCGCCGCGTGCCGTTCCGCCACCAGCGCGCCCTCGTAGAGCAGCTTCGCGGCGGCCAGGAACGCGTCGAACGGGACGGGTGAGACCGTGCAGCCGTCGGCCCGGAGCCGGTCGGCGGCGGCAGCGAAGGCGGCAGCCCAGCCCGGCGCCATGGCCGGCAGCGAGGCCGGAACGGCGACCCGAGCCGCGTAGGGCGCGGCGAGCGGCGCATCGGCCGGCCACGCGCGGGTGCCCGGCCCGCCGGCCATCGCCGCCATCGCCGTGTCCGCGGTGTCCAGGTCGCGGGCGAAGATCGTGACCGCGTCCCAGGACCGGCAGGCCGGCACCACGCCGTCGGTGGAGACCGTGCCGAGCGTCGGTTTGATCCCGACGATCCCCTGGAAGGCGGCCGGCACCCGACCGGACCCGGCAGTGTCCGTGCCGATCGCGATGTCAGCGAGACCGAGCGCGACCGCCACCGCCGATCCCGAGCTGGAGCCGCCGGAGACGTAGTCGGGGCGGCGCGCGTCGCGCACCCCACCGTACGGGCTGCGCTGCCCGACCAGCCCGGTGGCGAACTGGTCCAGGTTGGTCACCCCGACCACGGTGGCGCCTGCGGCTTTGAGCCGGGCCACGGCGACGGCGTCGGTTGCGGCAGGTTCCGTGGCGTACGCCGGACATCCGGCCGTGGTCGGGAACCCGGCCACGTCGACGTTGCCCTTGACCGCGAGCCGCAGCCCGGCCAGCGGCCCGGTGGCGGCGCCGAGCTCGGCCGCGACCTCCGCGGGGTCGCGCTTCGCGATCCACACGCTCATGCGGCCACCGGCCCCAGCACGACCAGCGCGTCCCCGGGCGCCACCTGCGTTCCGGGGCGTGCGATCAGCGCGCTGACCACGCCGGCCGCCGGTGCGGTGACCGCGGCCTCCATCTTCATGGCTTCCAGCACCACCAGCGTCTGCCCCTCTTGCACGTGTTCGCCCACCTCGACCTCGACCTTCCAGACGTTGGACACGAACGGCGCGTCGACCCGCGAGCCACCGGCAGGCACCGCGACCTCGGCCGGTTCCGGTCCGCCGGTGAGCGCGACCGCCTCGGCCCGGTCGAATTCGCCGGCCGCCTGCCACGCGTCCCGCTCGGCGGCGAATGCGGCGCCCTGCCGTTCCCGGAACGCCGCGATCGACTCGGCGTTCTCCTCGAGGAACCGCGCGTGCTCCGCCAGCGAGAACGTGTCGTCGGTGATGTCGACGGTGCCGCGCCCGGCGGCCATGTCGGCGCGCAGGTCGAGCAATTCCTCGGCGGTCACCGGGTACCAGCTGATCCGGTCGAAGAACCGCAGCAGCCACGGGGTTTCCCGGTGGTGGCTCCACACCTGGGTGGTGCGCCCGACGAACTGGTAGCCGCCCGGCCCTTCCATCCCGTAGATGCACAGGTAGGCGCCGCCGATGCCGACCGAGTTCTCCGCGGTCCAGGTGCGGGCCGGGTTGTATTTCGTGGTGACCAGCCGGTGCCGCGGGTCGAGCGGGGTGGCGACCGGCGCACCCAGGTAGACGTCGCCGAGGCCGAGGACCAGGTAGTCCGCGTCGAAAACGGTGCGGTACACGTCGTCGACGGAGTCGAGGCCGTTGACCCGGCGGATGAACTCGATGTTCCACGGGCACCAGGGCGCGTCGTCGCGGACCCCGGCCATGTAGCGCTCGATCGCGAGCCGGGTCGCCGGGTCGTCCCAGCTCAGCGGCAGCCGCACGCGCCGGCTCGGCACCACCAGGTCGGTCGCGGCCGGCAGCGTCGCTTCCAGCTCCACCAGAAGTGCAAGAAGCTTGGGTACGGGCAACACGTCCGGATCCACGTGCACCTGCAACGACCGGATCCCGGGGGTGAGGTCCACGACGCCCGGCAGTTCCAGCGACGCCACGGCCGTGTGCAGCGCGTGCACCCGGGCGCGCAGGGCCAGATCCAGCACGATGTCGCCGTACTCGATCAGCAGGTTGTCATCCCCACCCCGCCGGTAGGTGACCGCCGGATCGCCGTCGAGCCGGAGCAGCACCCCGTCGTCGCCGTCCCCGGACCGGTCCGGATACCCCGGCAAGGCGAGCCGCCGCGGCGACGGCGCGTCGACCGCCCGGACCGGCCGGAACGAGACGGTGTCGCCGGGCCGCAGCTGGCCGAGTTTCCAGCGTTCGCCGCTGACCACGGTCACCGGGCAGACGAATCCGCCGAGGCTGGGCCCGTCCGGCCCGAGCAGGATCGGGGTGTCGCCGGTGAAGTCGAGGGCGCCGATCGAGTACGCCGTGTCGTGGATGTTCGACGGGTGCAGTCCCGCCTCGCCGCCGTCGGTGCGGGCCCAGGCGGGTTTCGGGCCGGTCAGGCGTACGCCGGTGCGGGCCGAGTTGAAGTGCACCGCGTACTTGGTGGCGAACAGCTGCTCGATGTCGTCGCGGGTGAAGAACTCGGGTGCGCCGTGCGGCCCTTCGGTGACGGCCAGATCCCAGTGCTCGCCGAAGGCCGGCCGCAGATCCAGGGCGACCGGCCCGGCGGGTGTGCCGGTGGCCGACGCGGTTCGCAGCACGTCGCCGGGCCGCAGGGCACGGCCGCCGTGCCCGCCGAACTGCCCGAGCGTGAAGGTGGCCGTGCTGCCCAGATATTCCGGCACGTCCAGCCCGCCGGCCAGCGCCACATAGGTCCGCAGCCCGGCCGTAGCCTCACCCACGTCGAGGGTGCCCCCGGCGGGAATCGGCACCGGCTCCCACATCGGAACGGGTGAGCCGTCGACGGTGACGGTCGCCGGCGCCCCAGTCACGCAGACCAGCGTGGGATGGGTGAACGTCAGCTGCGGCCCGCCCGCCGTGCACTCCAGGCCGGCCGCGTTCTCGTCGTTGCCGAGCGCCAGATTCGCCAGCCGCAGCGACCGGTCGTCCATGGCGCCGCTCGGCGGCACCCCGACCTGCCACAGTCCGAGCCGCCCGGCAGCGTCCTGAACCGTGGTCATCAGACCGGGCCGGCCCACGGTGATCCGCGGCTCCGGATCCCCGACGTCAGCGAGCGTGGCCGTCGAGTGGACCGCGCCGAGGAAGTCCGGCAGCGTTCCGACCGCTCGCAGCAGTCCGAGGTTCACCTCGATGCCGTCGAAGCGGGTCCCGGTCAACGCGAGATGCAGGCAGGAGATGGCCGTCGCGCGGTCCGGCCCGCTCGCGATCACCTTGGCCAGCAGCGGGTCGTACGCGGTGCTGACCTCGGTGCCGGTGGCCGCCCACCCGTCCACCCGGACGCCCTCGCCGCCCGGCAGTTCCACCCTGGTCAGGGTGCCGGCACTGGGCCGGAAACCGGCGGCCGGGTCCTCGGCGTACACCCGGGCCTCGACCGCGTGCCCGCTGACCGGCACGACACCGTCCCCGAGATAGGACGCCAGCAGACCGTTCTCGCCGCCGGCCAGCCGCAGCATCCAGCCGACCAGGTCGACGCCGGTGACCGCCTCGGTGACCGGGTGCTCGACCTGCAGCCGCGCGTTGACCTCGAGGAACGAGGCCTCCTCGCGAACCGGGTCGTAGATGAACTCGACCGTGCCGGCCGAGCGGTACCGGACGGACGCGGCGAGATCACGCGCGGCGGCGTGCAGACGGGAACGGACGGCGTCGGGCAGTGCGGGCGCCGGCGCCTCCTCCAGGACCTTCTGGTTGCGGCGTTGCAGTGAGCAGTCCCGGTCGCCGAGCGAGACGACCCCGCCGGTCCCGTCGCCGAAGATCTGCACCTCGATGTGCCGGGCGCGTTCCACGTACCGTTCGGCGAAGACGCCGCCACTGCCGAAACTGGCCGTGGCCAGCCGGGTGACCTTCTCGAACCCGGCCCGCAGCTCCTGCGGGTCGCGGCAGACCGTCATGCCGATGCCGCCGCCCCCGCCGGTCGCCTTCAGCATGACCGGGTAGCCGATCGCCGCGACCTGCGCGACCGCGTCCCCGGCGTCGGCGAGCAGGCCGGTGCCGGGAAAGACCGGCACTCCGGCGGCGACCGCGGCCCGGCGCGCGGTGTGCTTGTCGCCGAACGTCCGCAACTGATCAGGCGTCGGCCCGACGAACGCCAGCCCGGCCGCCTCGACCCGGGTCGCGAAACCCGCGTCCTCGGAGAGGAAGCCGTAGCCCGGATGCACGAACCCCGCGCCGGTGGCCGCCGCGGCCCGCAGAACGGCGTCGACGTTCAGGTAACTCTCGGCCGGCGCGGTCGGGCCGAGCCGGACCGCCTCGTCGGCCAGCCGCACGTGCGCCGCGCCGCGGTCCGCGTCGGAGAACACCGCGACGGTACGAAACCCCAGCTCACGAGCGGTCCGCAGGATGCGGCAGGCGATCTCGCCGCGGTTGGCGACGAGCAGGGTGCGCGGCTCAGCCACCGGACACCACCATCTCGGCGCGGCTCGGGTCGAAACCGTTGCACGGGTTGTTGATCTGCGGGCAGTTGGAGACGACGACCAGGACGTCCTTCTCGGCGCGCAGGCTCAGCGACAGGCCGGGCGCGGAGATGCCGTCCACGATGCCGAGCGCGCCGTCCGGGTCGACCGGGACGTTCATGAACCAGTTGACGTTCGAGACGTGATCGCGTTTGCCCATGCCGTAGCGGGACAGCTCGCGCATGAAGTTCTCCACGCACGCGTGCTGGGCGTAGGTGTGATGCCCGTACCGCAGCGTGTTCGACTCCTTCGAGCAGGCGCCGCCGAGCGTGTCGTGCCGGCCCACCTGGTCCGCGATCACGGTGAGCAGCGGGTCGTACTCGTTGTCGCGCAGCACGCTGCCGGTGGTCAGGAAGATCGTCTCTTGCGCCTGCAGGGTGGCCTGCGCGCTGTAGGCACGGCTGGTGTCGGCCGCGTCGTAGGCGAGGAAGTCGACGGCCTGATTCCCGTCCAGGTCCACGATGGTCAAGGTCTGGCCGCGGGTGAGAATTCGCGACCAGGGCGCCCGCGGCCGTACCGTCTCTCTGCTCATGCCCGTCCCTTGCGGTAGTCGGCGGTGTTCTCGAAGGCACGCCGCCCTTCGGGCGTCGCATTCCAGAGGTCGTCGGTGGGCGCGGTCACCCGGTCGCGCCAGGCCGTGATCCGCAAAGAAGATGAGGTGTACGCGGGACGCGGGTCGAGCGGGTGCGCGGCGTTGGCGACCAGCACGATCACCGGCAGTTCGGTGCGGAGCGTGACCGTCGCACCGGGTCCCGCCGAGCCGAGCCACTCCGGTCGCCCGTCGGCGTCGATCCGCACGCCCTGGAAGAAGGAGATCGACGGCGGCACATCGCGGCGGCCCAAACCGTGTTTGGAAGCGCCGAGGATGAACAGTTCCCGGCCGGCGGGGGAGGGGCCCTCGGGGGAGCCGTCGCCGTACCGCTGCTCGTTGCGGGCCTGCGCCGACGTGCCGTACATGGTGTCGTGCCGGCCCGACGTGTCACCGGTGACCGTGGCCAGGACTCGGGCCTGGTCGCTGAGCAGCAGCTGCCCGGCGGCGGTGTAGACCTGCCACTGCACCTTGACGGTGTCGGCCACGTTGAGCCGTTCCCACGGCATGTCCGCGTGGTAGAGCAGCAGCGACGCGCAGGCGTCACCCTCCAGATCGGTCAGCTGGATCGCGGTGCCGGCCGCGAGCACCCGATGCGCGTAGCCGCCGGGGGCCACCTGCTCGGCCCAGACGACCTCGCCGGGCACGTCGGCCGCGGCAGCCGGCACCGTCGGCCGGTCCGGGAAGCCGCCGTTCGAGGCGGCCGCCTCCTGGGCGCGGGCATGCGCGCGGGCGCCGGCCGTGGTGGCCGTCGGCTGTGCGGCCGCTTCCTGAGTGCCGGCGCCGGTTGTCGGCGCGGCCGTCTCCTGGGTGCGGGCGCCGGCCGTGGTGGCTGTCGGCTGCGGCTGGTCGGGCGACACGAGCACCACCTCAATTTCTGTCGATTGACCGAAAGTCAATCGGCTATGGCTCTCGCGCGCGTTTCCGTTCCATGAACACGATGTAACCCGGGCCGCGGGTCCGGCCGGGCGGTCGCCGCTTGGTACGTTGCCTGCCATGGCACGAGGACGGGGACGCCCGCGCGCATCGGGTGTGCCGGCCTCGGGGCTCAGCACCGAGCAGGAGATCCGGGCGGCAGCCGCACGGCTGTTCTGCACCGAGGGGTACGGGTCGACCAGCACCTACAAGATCGCCCAGGCGGCCCGGATCTCGCAGGCGACGATGTACCACTATTTCGCCGGCAAGCACGAAATCCTGCTCGCGCTGCTCCTGGACACGGTCCGGCCGTCGGTCGAGTTCGCCGCGGATTTGACGGCGAGCACCGAGCCTGCGGCCACCCGATTGTGGCGACTTTGCGCGTACGATGCCCGGCTCTTGCTCTCCGGCGAGGAGAACCTCGGCTCGCTCTACCTGCTGCCCGAACTCGGGGATGAGCGGTTCGCCCCGTTCCATGTGGAGCGGCAGCGGCTGTTCGAGACGTACCGCGATCTCGTCTCTGCTGCCGGCCACCTTGCCGGCGCCGACCTGGCGGCGGTGACCCACCTGGTGTTCGGGCTGGTGGAGAGCGTGATCCTGCGCCGGCGTGCGGACGCCGACCTGGGTCCCGGAATGGAAGCGCGGATCGCTGACGCCGCGCTGCGCGTCGCTGGGCTCGACGAGGACGCGGTGGCTCGCGCTCGGGGCGCCGCACAGCCGTTGTGACGGTCCATTAACAAAGTTGTCCCGGTCCGGGAAGCAACGCCGTAACAAGGCGGCGGCTCAATGGTGATCAATATCTGTCGACCGACAGAAATAATCGCCCAGGAGCCCTCATGATCATTACCGGAGTCGCGCTCACTGTCTTCATAGTCCTGGTCGTCGGCATCGGGGTGGCCCGGAAGATCGACGGCGACAGCGCCAACTACCTCGTCGCCGGACGCCAGCTCGGCGTCCCCCTCGTCGCCGTGGCACTGACCACCGCCGCGGTCGACAGCAACGCGACCGTCGGCAACACCGACCTGAGCTCCGCCTACGGGTTCTGGGCGGGCGCCTCCCTCGCGCTCGGCCTGGCGATCTGTCTGCTGCTGGCCGGCCTGTTCCTGGCCAAGCCGATGAACCGGATGGGCCTGTTCACGCTCGGCGACTTCTTCGCGCGGCGCTACAACCGGCGGGTCGAGGTCACCGCCTCCGTCCTGATGATCTTCGCGTTCACGATCCTGCTCGCCGGCAACCTGGTCGCCATGGGGTTCCTGGTCGAGTACTTCACCGGCATGTCGTACACCATCGGTGTTGTCCTCGCGGTCCTGCTGGTCCTGGCCTACACGATCGGCGGTGGGTTGTTCTCCGACGCCTACACCGCGGTGATCCAGGCCGTCATCACCGGCGTCGCGACGATCGTGCTGTTCCTCTGGGTGGCCGGCGAATACGGCATCTCGGTCCCGGACGGCCTCGGCCCGTTCGACTTCGGCCAGCTCACCGACAGCAGCCAGGGCGCGCCGGTCAACTGGGCGACGCTGATCTCCCTCGGCATCGGAGACCTGGTCGCCATCGACTTCATGCAGCGGATCTTCGCCGCGCGTACCCCGCAGGTCGCCCAGCGCGCCTGCTTCATCGGCGCCGGCGCCACCGCGGTCGTCGGCGTGATCTGGTCCCTGGTAGCCCTCACCGGCGTCTCCGCCCTGGGCCTGTCCGCCGAGAACGCGCCGATCATCTACCAGCTGCTGGACGACCATGCGCCGATCCTGCTGGCCGTCCTCGTACTCTCCGGCATCGTCGCCGCCTCCTTCTCCACCGCCTCCGGCGCCATCCTGGCCACCGCGGCCGTCGCCGTCCGCAACGTCTTCGGCGTACGCCGGGAAGTCGCCCCCGGCCACCACGACCCGCTGCTGCGCTGGACCCGCGTCGCCATGCTCCCGATCGTCGTCTTCGGCGTGTTCCTCGCGCTGCGCGTCAGCCAGACCGGCATCCTGCTGACCCTGGCCTTCGACCTGATGCTGGCCTGCCTGATCGCGCCGTTCCTGCTGGGTCTGTTCTGGAGCCGCGCCACTTCCACGGCGGCCCTGGTCGGCGCGGGGGTCGGCCTGGTCGTCCGGCTGGTCCTGCTGGCCTTGACCCCGACCCTGTACGGCGTTCCCAACGACCTGTTCTACATCGAGAATTCGCTGGTCGGGGCGGGATTCGACGGCTGGGCCACGATGGTTGCTGCGGTGGCTGGGGTCGGTTCGTTCGTGGTCACGGCGTTGCTGACCACGTCCCACCACACCGAGGAACACAACTTGCGCCACGCCGACCGCACAGCCGAAACCGTCCCCGCGGCCTGACCCCGGCACCCTTAGCGGCGACCATCCCCTCGCCGGCCGCCCTTACGTTCCCCGCGCCTCATCGCTGCGGCCGGTCACCCGCTCGCCCGATCCCTGCCACCGATCACCCTCCGCCTTCACTCGCTTCCGCCTTCACTCCAACTGCCGGTCACTCTGACCCAGCCCGGCTGACTGTCAGGGTCGTTTCCGCGGCCGGGATACAGCCGTGAGGGTCAGCTGATCTTTCTGGCTGGCTCTCACGGTTGTTTCTTCGGGCCGGAAGCAGCCCTCGGCGCCAGCTGGGGTCTCGTGGCTGGCGCTCACGGCAGTTTCCGTAGCTCCGGTACAGCCGCCATGACGAGCTGGACCCTTGAGCGCGGCTTGCGGGTCGTTGTCGGTCCCGCACCGCAGCCGGCGGTCACTGGTGTCGGCCGCGCGATCGGGCCTCGAACGCTCGCACCACCGCGGCCATGTCTTCGCCGCCGTGACCTGAAGCGGTTGCCTCCGCATACAACTGCCGGCACACCTCCAGCAGCGGCGACTCCACCCCGGCCCGCACGATCAACTCGCTGTTGTAGAGCACGTCTCTGACCGCGGCCTGCACCTCGAAGTCTCCATCGCGCAACTTGCGGCCTTTCACCCGGGAGACCGGACTGGCCATCGGCCCTGCATCCAGCGTGGCGAGCAGTGTTCCCCGGTCCAGGCCGTGCCGGTCAGCGAAGTGGAACGCCTCGGCCAAGCCGGTGACCATGCTGATCAGGAAGGTGTTCACGGCGAGCTTCATCAGCAGGGCACCGGGCACCGCGCCGCATCGGACGATCTCCCGGCACATCGGGTGCAGCAGCGGTTCCACCCGAGCGGCGTCCGGCTCTTCGCCGGCCAGCATGACGACCAGTTCGCCGGCCTCGGCAGGGCCGCGCGATCCGGACACGGGCGCCTCGACGTAGGACCCGCCGGCCACCCGGACCCGCGCGGCGAGCCCGGCCGAGTACTCCGGCGCGGTAGTGCCCATATGCACCACAGTCCGCCCGGCGAGGTCGCACCGGCCGAGCACTTGATCGATGACGGTGTCGTTGGCCAGCATCACGATCACGACGTCAGCCTTGGCGAAGACTTCAGCCGGGTCGGCGGCAACGACCGCGCCCGCCTCGCGGAGCGGCCCGGCGCGTTCCGGCGTGCGGTTCCAGACGATCAGGTCGGTGCCGGCGCGGGCCAGGTTGAGCGCCATCGGCTGCCCCATCACGCCGAGGCCAAGAAATCCCGTGGTCACCGACCGGACGTTACGCAGCCACGGAGAAAGCAGCCGATGCCAATCCGGCCGGAATTGGTCTGCTGCTCACCCAATCCCGCTGCGGCGCGGGCCCATCGCCGCTGGCACGGGGCGGCCGCTTTGCCCGTCAGCCGCCGGCCGGCCGCGACTTGCGACTCACGCGGCCCGCTGTTCCCGCGCGACCTGTTGCGGGGCGTGCTGCCCACCGGTGGCTGGTTCCTCGCGCAGCCCCCAAGGCGAGCCGTACTCCGTAAGCAGATCAAGGAAGGGCCGCGGCGGAAATGCCTCCGGACCGAGAACGCCCACCCCGGACCAAACCCCACCGGCAAGCAGCTCAAGCGCCACAACCGGGTTGATCGCGGTCTGCCACACCACGGCCTGACTTCCGTAGTCCGCCATCGACCACTCGTTGTCGACGACGTGATAGAGGTAGACCGCCTTCTCGACGCCGTCGCGCGTACCCCGTACCCATGTTCCTGCGCATGTTTTTCCTCGCATGCGTGCGCCCAGCGTTGCCGGATCCGGCAGGCTCGCCGCGACCACGTCGCGCGGTGAGACTGTCACCGGTCCGGCCTTGCCTGGCACGATGACCGATTCTGTTCGGTCCAGGCCGAGCTGATGCAGGGTTTTGAGGGTGCCGATGAACTGCTCCCCGAGCCCGTACTTGAAGGTGACCCGTCGCGCCGAGACCCAGCGCGGGATGAGCAGGACCTCTTCGTGTTCCACGTTCACGCACTCGACCGGCCCGATGCCTTCGGGGAAGTCGAACACCTCGGGCTCGCTGAACGGGGGAGTGGTGAACCAGCCGCGGTCCCGCTCGTAGATCACCGGCGGGTTGAGGCACTCCTCGATGGTGGTCCAGATGTTGAACGACGGCGCGAAGTCGTAGCCGTCGACGGTGAGGTTCGCCCCGTCCCGGATGCCGATTTCGTCGATCTCGTCGAACAGTTCGTCGGCGGCGTAGCGGGCGAAGATGTCGGAGAGTCCCGGCTCGACGCCGATGCCGACGAGCGCCAGCCGGCCCGCCTGCTCCCACTCCTGCGCTTGCTCGAACTGGGCGTCGCCGAGTTTGACGCCGACCTGCTCGTACGGCCGGTCGGGGTGCGGCCGGGACAGTGACATGGCCATGTCCAGGTAGGTGACCCCGGCGGTCTTCGCGGCGTCGAACAGCGGCATCACGAACCGCGGGTCGGTCGCGTTCAGCAGCGCGTCGCAGGCGTGCTCCCGGAGCAGCGCCGCGACCGCCGCGGTGTCCGAGGCGTCCACCTGCTCGGCGCGGAACCGGCTGTCACCGGTTGCCGCGACCGCCGCCTGTGCCCGGGCCAGGTCGTAGTCGGCCACCACCATCTCGTCGAAGAACGGCCGCCGCGCCGCGATCCTGGTGATCGCCGTGCCGACACCGCCCGCTCCCACCAGCAGTACTCGCATGGCGTGGAACTCCTCTCGTCGTCCTCGCCTAGATGAAACGCGGACCGGTGTCGTAAGGTCAACGGCGTTGGCATAAGGAGGAGCACCGATGCCCAAGGCCGTCGTCCCCGAGGAGAAGCGGCGCCGTCGCCGTCCCACCCGCAGCGGCACGGTCCTGTCCGAGCAGCTGATCGTCGAGGCGGCCCTGCGCCTGCTGCGCGAACACGGCAGCACCGGTCTCACCGCCCGGCGGCTCGGCCTGGCGCTGGACTGCGACCCGAGCACGCTGTACCGCTACTTCCGCGGCATGGACGAGATCATCCTGGCGATCGGCGACGCTCTGATCGGCCAAGCCCTGCGCGGGTGGACCCCGAGCGGCGAGTGGCGGGCCGACCTGCGCGCGCTCGGCCTGCGCATCCATGACGCGTACGTGGCGCACCCGCAAGCCGCCGTCCTCACCACCAGCCGGGTCACCGGCCGGGCCAACGAGCTGGCCGCCGACGAGGTGGTCCTGACCGTGCTGAATTCCGCCGGCCTCCCACCCGCCGACACCGTCCGCGTCTATCACGCCTTCATCGACCAGACGCTCGCCTTCGCCGCTCTCGACGCGGCGTCGGTCGCCCTGCCGAACGCCGCTCTGCGGGCCGAGGAGGTGGTGTGGCAGTCCACCTACGCCCGGTTGCCCGCCAGCAGCCACCCGCACATCGCCCGGGTGGCACCTTTGCTCGCCGCCGAGATGGTGACCAGCGCCTACCCCGCCGCCCTCGACCTTCTGCTGAACGGCATAGCCCACAGCTCATCCCGCCAGTAACCACGTAGCCACCAGGTCGGTGACCTGCGCGGCACCCCGGTCGCTCAGATGGATGTGGTCCACCAACAGGGTCCGCCCACCCGCCTCCGCGACCTCGTCCCAGCTGCGCCGGAACGTGTAGTGCTGCACCGCCGCCCAGAACGCCACCCCGAACGAGAACGCGAAGGGCTCGGTCTGGCCGGCAAGCAGTGCAGTCATGCGCTCATGCACCGGCAGATAACCCGCGTCGGTCTGCTCCGCCACCTCGCGTACGGCCGCGTTGTACCCCTCCAGCCGCCGGTTGATCTCAGTGCCCGGATCCTCGCCGAGCGGCGGCAGCGAAGCCAGCGCGATCCGGGCATCGCTCCCGGCGCGGATCCGCTCGACGATCGCGACCAGGTTCGCCCGGTACTCCGGGACCGGCACCTCGCCCCGCACATCGTTCGTCCCGACCAGCACGGCCACCGCCTCGGGCCGGCAGGCCACCACATCGGTGTCCAGCCGGCCGAGCAGATCAGCCGAGGTGTTGCCGTTGATCCCGGCGTTGACCAGGTCGTATCCGGCGAGCTCCGGCTTCCGGCGCAGACCGCCGACCCAGTCGCCGCCCAGGGTGCCCTGGGTGATGCTGGCCCCGGCGGCAACCACCACGGGCCGCCCGTCCGCCGCCGGACAGGCGTCCGCCGGGTTGCCCGTCGGAGCCCGGAGGAAGGCGAGGTATCCGGCCGGCGCCGTCGCGCCCAGCAGAGCGGCAACGGCAACCAGCGTCAGTGTCCAGCGACGTTTCATATCGGCTCCTGGTTAGTGAGTGCTTACTAACCACTATAGTTAGTGAACACTCACCCACACGTCAAGGGAGAAGGCTTGAGCACCCGCGACCGCATCATCACCGCCGCAGCGGACGTCATCCGCAGTCACGGTCTGGCCCGGGCAACCACCAAGGAGATCGCCCGGGCAGCCGGCCTGTCCGAGGCGGCGCTGTACAAGCACTTCCGGGACAAGACCGACCTGTTCCTGGCGGTGCTCGGCGAACGCGGTCCCACCGCGCTCAGCGCCGTCCTCGCCCGGCTTCCGCAGCGCGCCGGAGCAGACCCGGTGGAAACCGTGCTGCGCGAGGTGGTGCTGGCCGCGATCGACTTCTACGAGCAGGGCTTCCCCATGGCTGCCTCACTCTTCTCCGAGCCGGCTCTGCTGGCCGCCCACCGCACCGCACTGCAGGAGCGCGGCGCCGGCCCGCACGCGCCCAGCCGGGCACTGGCCGCCTATCTGTCGAAGGAACAGCGACTCGGCCGCCTGAACCGGGACTTCGCCCCCGCCGCTGCCGCCGACATGCTGCTCGGTGCTTGCCTTCAGCGGGCCTTCCTCGGCCACTTCGAGCCCAACACCGAAGCGCCCGAAGCGTTCGCCTCCAACCTCCTGACCACCCTGCTCCGCGGAGTGTCGACATAGGTCCCGCGGGTCACGGGAAGAGATCGAAGTCCGGCGCGGGGGCCAGCTCGACCAGCTGATCCGCACTCAGCGGCAGATCCGGCCGCCCGATCTTCAACTCGCTCTCGGTGATCACCTCGCCCGGAACCGGCAGCTCAGCCGGGACACCGTTCGCGCTGGTGGCGAACGCGACCGTGTCACCCCGGTGGTGTCGTCTCGCCCGGCTGGGCCGGATCGAACACCTGGGCCGGATACGCCTGCAGCGGCGGCGTACCTGCTACCGGGTGATAGGTGACCCCGGACAGCATCGGCGGCACCGCCTTGGCCAGATAGCAGCTGATCCGCGCCGCCGCATGATCCGGCGGCTCGGTCGGGATCCGGATCCGATAGCCGTTCTCGCTGACATGGGTGGTCGGCGCGGTGGCCCGGCTGCTCGGCTCGGCCGCCGCAGCCGCGCAGTACGGCGCCGGGTCGAGAGTCTCCCAGGACGGGCCGCCGGTCGTCGTGTCGCTCCGGCTCGGGAGCGGGGGAGTCGGGCAGGTCGGCGACGACCCTTTCCCAGCGGTTCTTCCGCAGGTGACTCAGGAAGGGTGTTGACGAGGACGCGTCGCACGTACGCATCAATCTGTCCGTCTCTGATCTTTGCCCAGCGTGGATAGAGCTTGACGAAGGTCACCTGGACCAGATCATCCGCGGTGTGCCAGTCTCCGCACAGCGCAAAGGCGAGACGGCGCACGGAACTCACCCGCCCGGCGAAATATGCCGCGAATTCGGCGTCCGGCTCAGCCACCCTGCACACCCTCTCGTCCGCTGTCGATGTGTCAACTCATCTGAGACCCCGAAAGGTTCAAGTGACCGACCTCACTTTCAGCACCGGTATGTCGAGCGAGGATCGGGGTACGCGCCGCTCCGTGCGCATGGGGGTTCTGGACATCGGGTCGAATGCGGCCCAGCTACTGGTGATCGACAGCTGTGCGGGCTCCCCGCCGCTGCCGGTCTACCGGGAGAAGCGCCTGACCAGGGTCGCCCCGGCGATCCGCGCCGACGGCGCGATCACCGCAGCGGGCGTGCGACGCCTGGTCGCCGCGGTCTGCGCGACCGTGCGCTCAGCCCGGGAACACCAGGTCGACGAGCTGTTCGCGTACGCCACCGCCGCCGTGCGCGACGCCACCAACCGTGACCAGATCGTCGCCGCGCTGCGAGCCGAGGCCGGCCTCGAGATCGGCTTCCTGACCGGCGAGGACGAGGGCCGGCTCAGCTACTTCGCAGCTCACCGATGGTACGGCTGGTCCGCCGGCCCCCTCCTGCTGCTCGACATCGGCGGCGGCTCGATGGAGATCGTCCAGGGCCGCGACGAGGATCCCGCGGTCTCCCTGTGCCTCCCGCTGGGCGCCCGCCGCCTCACCCACAGCCACCTGCCGGACCACCCGGCTGACGGGAAAGACGTCAAGCGCCTGCGCCGGCACGTACGCGACGTACTCACCCCCGCAGTCCGCCGCCTCGACTGGGAGCAACGCCCGCAGAAGGTGGTCGCCACCTCGAAGACGTTCAAGCAGCTGGCCCGGTTCGCCGGTGAAGCAGGGACTCTGCGCCGCCGTGAACTGCGCTCCTGGATTCCCCGCCTGGCCCGGATGACCCCCGCCCAGCGCGCCGAACTCCCCGGCGTGGCCCGCAGCCGCGCCCGGCAACTCCTCGCCGGCGCGATCATCGCCGAGACGACCATGGCCGCGCTCGGCGTCGAACGCCTGGAAGTCTGCCCCTGGGGCCTGCGCGAGGGCGTCCTGCTGCGCCGGATCTCCCCACCGCCCGGCGGTCACGCTCTTCGCGCCGTACGCCTCACCGCACCGCCCGGCGTATCCCGTCTCCACGAGCGTCGCCGAGCACGCTGAGCGCCGCCCGCACCCGCTCGGCGTCGCCGGTCGCCAGCAGATCGAGCAGCGCACCACGAAGCACCGCCAGCGCGAGCGTACGCTGCGCAGCCCCGTCCGCGCTGTCCCGCTCCGCCGCCGGCTGGCATGCCGCCAGCACCCCCAGCCAGTCCTCCACGGTTGCCCGCGCGAACCCGCCCCACGCCCCGTCCGGCTCGACCAGCGACCGCGCGTAGGCCTCCACCCACAACCGCAGCAGCGGCCGGTGCTCGTCGGCCGCGAGCCAGTCCCAGACCGTCTCGACCGCCGCGTCCAGCCCGATCGGCGCCGCCCCCACGTCGCCCACCAGCCGCAACTCGTCCGCCCGGGCCCGCGCCAGCAACTCCCGAACCAGGCCTTCCTTACTGCCGAACAGAAAAATCAGCACCCGCGGACTCGACCCGATCGCCGCCGCGAGCGGCCGCAGCGACAGATCCGCCAGCCCGTGCTCGAGCACGTAACCGTACGCCGCCTCCAGCAACTCTTCCCGCCGCTCGCTCACGGGCATACCGTAGCATTGACTGAAACAATCGTTTCAGTAGGCGCGAAAGGACATCGCAATGTCACAACAACTGGTGCGGCGCGCCGACCGGCCCGGCGACCTCGGCTGGACCGTGATGGCGCACGGCGAGATCTACGCCGAACAGTTCGGCTGGAACACCGACTTCGAAGCCCTGGTCGCCAAGATCGTCGGCGACTACGCCACCAGCCACGACCCCACCCGCGAGGCCGCCTGGATCGCCGAGGCCAACGGCACCCGAGCCGGCTCGATCATGCTGGTCGCCACCGACGACCCGGCGGTCGCCAAACTCCGCATCCTGCTGGTCGACCCTGCCGCCCGAGGCCTCGGCCTGGGCGCCCGCCTGGTCGAAGAATGCCTGGCCTTCGCCCGCGCCGCCGACTACCAGCAGGTCACCCTCTGGACGGTCGCCGAATGCGTCTCCGCCCGCCGCATCTACGAAGCCGCCGGCTTCACCCTCACCGCCTCGGCGCCCCACGCCGGTTTCGGCCACCCGCTAACAGGCCAAACATGGACAAAAGCCCTATAGAGTACGACCTACACCTCCCTCAAACCCAGCTACGCCGTCCCCACCACTCCACGCGATCAAGATGCCCACCCAGGCCCCACCGCGCCCGCCGGGCTTAAGCAGCCC
Organism: Actinoplanes sp. NBC_00393; assembly: GCF_036053395.1. Lineage (NCBI taxonomy): Bacteria > Bacillati > Actinomycetota > Actinomycetes > Micromonosporales > Micromonosporaceae > Actinoplanes > Actinoplanes sp. NBC_00393. The sequence goes on from NZ_CP107942.1 coordinate 1,150,494, forward strand.
AAAGACCGCTGCGCGCCCCCCACCGGCCGCGCGCAGCACCAGCAAGCCCGCCCGGCGCCGCCCACCAACGGCCACGAGCGGTTCTCCCACCCCGCCGGCCTTCACGCGCGCAGCCTCCACCATCGACCCCGAGCCATGATCCGGCCGGCACGCGATCCGGCCGGCACGCGATCCGGCCGGCACGCGATCCGGCCGGCACGCGATCCGGCCGGCACGCGATCCGGCCGGCACGCAATCCAGCCGGCACACCAGGTCAAGCCGCCGCCCAGCGCCGTCCGGCCCGGTGGGCAAGAAGGCTCGGGCCGTCAGCCAGCCAAGCCAACTGTCTCCCAGTGCCGCTTCCCAGCCACCGAGGCAGCGCCAGCGGTCAGCCGAACCCGTCGGCCGGGCCGAGTCCGCCGCCTGGGCCGAGTCCCCCGCTGGGCCGAGTCCGCCGGCCGCGCCGAGCCCGTCGGCTGGGCCAAGCCCTCCGACTGGCCAAGCCCTCCGACTGGGCCAAGCCCTCCGGTCGCGCCGGGTGGCCGCCAGGCGCGTAGTGGCGCTCGCGCTCGGTGCTCTCGCGCCAGCCGGCCGCCAGGCACGTATCGGCGCCCTCTTGAAAACTCCCTGACCGGCGGCTCCCACGCACCGGCCGCCGCTCAGGCGTGGATCTGGGCGCGTGAAGCCTGCCTGACCGGCGGCTCCCACGCACCGGCCGCCGCTCAGGCGTGGATCTGGGCGCGTGGAACCTGTCTGGTGGGCGGCTCGCGCACACCAGCCGCCAGCCAGACACGCATCCCGCCTCCTCCATTCGGAATCGCTGTGCCGGCCGGCTGGCCTGGTGCTGAGCGGCCTGCGTTGATCTTGGACTGGTGGTGGCTATCGGCGCGGTCAGCTGGTCCGCCCGACTGTCGCTAACGGTCGTTTTGTGAGCGTTGAGGCGGCGGTGGTGGTCAGCCGGGGTGAGTTGGCTGTCGTTGAGCGGCGTGCTGTGGACGGAGCCGTCAGGCGGGAGCGGTACTGGCGGGCGGTTGGGTGGGGCGGGCGTGCGACGGCTCCCAGGTGGGGCACAGGTAGGGCTGGCAGGGTGGGCTTGATGATCGAGCGTCGCCTTGCCTGGTTCGGCGTCGCCTGTGTGGTGGCGTGTCTGGGCTTGTTCGCCTGGTTGCACCTCAGTCCGCCGTCCTCGTTGCTGGACTGGCGGACTCGGACGCTGAGCCAGTACGCGCTGCTGGACAACGGCTGGGCCTTCGACGTGGGGACGCTTCTGCTTGCCGCCGGTTCGGCTGCGGTCCTGGCGGCGTTGCTGCGCGCCCGTGTGTTTCGGCCGGGATCGGGCGCGGCTGCCGGGCTGGTTCTCTGGGTGGCCGGCCTGGTAGGTGTGGTCGTCTTCGAGAAACACAACTGGTCGGTCGGACCGTCCATGAGCGGGAACATCCACCGGGCGGCGAGTCTGCTCGCCTTCCTGAGCCTCCCGGTAGCCGCTCTACTGGCCGGCCTCTCCGGCTTGCGTCACGCACCTGCCAGGGCGCCGGCGCTCGCTGTTCTGCTGGCCGGGGTAGCCGCGCTGCTGTGCTTCGCTCCCATCTTGTGGGCGCTGCTGTCCGAGCCTTGGACGGGGGTGCGCTGGTGGCGGGCGATCCCGCTGGGCACCGTGGAGCGGCTGCTGGGCTTGGCCGAGGTGGCAACCGTGCTGCTTCTGGCCCGCTGGGCGACGCTGACCCCAGCCGCCGCGGAGCAGCCGCAGACCACCGCTACCGCTTGACCCGCTGCGCTCAACGGTGCGCCGACCGGGTTGGGCGCGAAGCATTGACGCCGGGGTGCGCGTGCGGCGTCGAGGGTTGGAAGCGGAAGCCGGGGTACCGCCGGGCGATGCGCGGGCTGCGTGGTTGGCGCGGAGGCGGCGGCTGGGGGAGCGCTGGTACGGAGGGAAATCGGGCGGCTGGGTGATCGGTGGGCTCCTATAGTTGGCCGAATGGCGCAGAGGAGGCCGACGCTGGCCGATGTCGCTGCCGAGGCCGGTGTGTCCAAGGCGGCCGTTTCCCGGGTGATCAACGATGCGCCGGGGGTGTCGGCGCGGACCCGGGAGCGGGTGCGCCGGGTGATCGCGGATCTGGGGTTCCGGCCGGATCCGGTGGCCCGGGCCCTGGCTGCGGGGCACGGCGAGGTGATCGAGCTGGTCGTGGTGGACGAGGCTTCGATTTTCGGTACGAGTCCGTACTACGGACGGGTCACCGCGGGGATTCTGCAGGAGCTTGCCGGAAGCAGTGCGCAGCTGCGGGTTCACGTCGTGGACGAGGCCGGGGCGCCGGGTCTGCTGGGCGGGCTCGCCGACGCGGTGAGCCTCGGCGTGTTGTTGATCAATGTGGCGCCGGCGGTGGCGGCGGAGTTCGCTGCGCAGTGTGACCGGGTGGTCTCGATGGGGCCGTCGGCGCCGGGTGTTCCGTTCGTGGGCCTGGAGAACGCGGACGGTGCGTATGCGGCGGTCAAGCATCTGCACCACAGTGGCCGGCGGCGGATCGTGGCGTTGCACGGGCAGGTGGGGAATCCCTGCGCCGACGAGCGGCGGGAGGGCTATCGGCGGGCGGTGCTCGATCTTGGTCTGCCGGAGATCTCGGCGACCGGCCGGTTCCGGCGGGAATCAGGGTACGAGCTGACCCGCCGACTGCTGACCGAAGAGCCGGACCTGGATGCGATGTTCGTCGCCTGCGACCTGATGGCGACCGGTGCGATGCAGGCCCTCGCCGACGCCGGCCGTCACGTGCCCGGCGACGTGGCAGTGGTCGGCTTCGACAACAGCGTGATCGCGGAGTGCTCGACGCCGCCGATGTCCTCGGTGCATCAGCCGGTCGAGCAGATGGCTGCCGCGGCCACCCGCGCGATGATGAAACGGCAGCTGACGCCCTACTGGCGATGCGTCTTCCCGGCCGAGCTGAAGATCCGCCGGAGCTCCGGCCTGGCAACGACAGCACGGGCTTGAAGCAGGAGCGCGTCCTGCAGGCCGTGAGCAGGCCCGGCACGTAACGGGCGTGGTTGGCAGCCGGGACCGGGCGGCAGGGACAAGGGCCGCGGTGGGCAGCGGAGACCGGGCGGCAGGGATGAGGGCCGCGGTGGGCAGCGGAGACCGGGCGGCAGGGATGAGGCCGCGGTGGGCAGCCGGGACCGGGCGGCAGGGATGAGGGCCGCGGTCAGAGGGAGTCGCGCGCCAGGTCGAGGCTTATTTCGTGCTGGTCGATGGCCCGCTCGCGGGAGTCGAGTTCGCGTTCCCGCGAGTCCAGCAGGGCGGCGCGGCGTTCCAGGTGGTGTTCGCGGGTGTCGGCGTCGTGCCGGCGGTCGGTGAGTTGCTGTTCGCGGCGGTCCTGGGTGCGGTCCCGCTCGTCCTGCGCCCGGCTTCGGCGATATCGCTCGCCAGCCTCGCGCATCGACGCGGCCGCGGTGGCGACCTCGGCGTCGATCTCCGACTGTTGCCGGAGTCGTTCCTCGTCAGGAGACATGCGCCTGCTTCCCCCGACCGGGCCCCATGGGAAACCTCATTGAATAGTTAAAAAAAGATCGGCGCAGCCAGCGCACCTAGGTGGCGATCTGAGCGCTGAAACGATCCAGAATTTACCGGTCCGAAACCGTTGACCCCCAGGGTGTGTCCGGGCACACTGCCAGGAAAGCGCTTTCCTGCGGACCGGAGATCCAGCGAGCGCGAAGAACCAGCGAGATCAAGAACCTGCGAGACCGCAGAGCTGCGAGATCGAAGAACATGAAGGGAGTCGGGTGAGCGCCATCGGCGAGCTTCAACGGCTCAACAGCACCACCGGCGGCCCGCCGCGCAAGAAGGACAACAAGGCCGCCTTCGTCTTCCTGCTGCCCTGGTTCGCCGGCCTGCTGCTGATCACCGCGGGCCCGGTGGCGGCGTCGTTCGTGCTCGGGTTCACCGACTACAACCTGATCCAGCCGCCGGAGTTCTCCGGTGTGGAGAATTTCGAGCGCATGCTCACCGACGAGCGGCTGCACCAGGCGCTCGGCGTGACGTTCAAGTACGTACTGATCTCGGTCCCTCTGCAGCTGGCGGCCGCGCTCGGTCTGGCGATGCTGCTGGACCGCGGCCTGCGGGGCCTGGCGTTCTATCGCTCGGCCTTCTATCTGCCGAGCCTGCTCGGCTCGAGTGTCGCGATCGCGGTGCTGTGGCGGCAGATCTTCGGCGCGGACGGCCTGGTCAACCAGGCGCTCGCCCTGGTCGGGATCGAGGGGCGGGGCTGGATCTCCGATCCGGACACGGCGCTGTCCACACTGATCGTGCTGAACGTGTGGACGTTCGGCGCCCCGATGGTGATCTTCCTGGCCGGGCTGCGGCAGATCCCGGTCATGTATTACGAGGCGGCGAGTGTGGACGGCGCCGGCCGGTGGACCGTGTTCCGCAAGATCACGATCCCGCTGCTGTCACCGATCATCTTCTTCAACCTGGTGCTGCAGATCATCCACGCGTTCCAGGCGTTCACCCAGGCGTTCGTGGTCTCCGGCGGCAGCGGCGGCCCGTCCGACTCGACGTTGTTCTACACGCTCTACCTGTATCAGCGTGGCTTCCACAACTTCGACATGGGCTACGCGTCCGCGCTGGCCTGGCTGCTGCTGATCATCATCGCGGCGTTCACCGCGGTCAACTTCTGGGCCGCCAAGCGATGGGTCTTCTACGATGACTGACCTGCAAGAGCGGCTCGCGCCGGTGCAGACGGAAACGCCGCGACCGAGCCCACGGCCCAGGAACCGGAGCCTGCTCAAGCACGCCGGCCTGATCCTGCTCACCGTGATCATGCTGTATCCGGTGATCTGGATGGTGGTCAGCTCGCTGCGGCCGGGCAACGAGATCTTCCGCTCACCCGGGCTCGTGCTGTCCGACCTGGAGCTGAACAACTACGGCGAAGGGTGGAACGCCCTCTCCTCCCCGTTCGGCCACTTCCTGCTGAACTCGGCGATCGTCGTGGTGGGCTGCATCATCGGCAACCTGGTGTCCTGCTCGATGGCGGCGTACGCCTTCGCCCGGCTCGAGTTCACCGGCAAGAAGCTGTGGTTCGCGATCATGCTCGGCACGATCATGCTGCCGATCCACGTGATCATCGTCCCGCAGTACATCATGTTCTCGCAGCTCGGCTGGGTGAACACGTTCCTGCCCCTGATCGTGCCGAAGCTGCTGGCCACCGACGCGTTCTTCGTGTTCCTGATGGTCCAGTTCATCCGCGGCCTGCCCAAGGAGCTGGACGAGGCGGCCCGGATCGACGGCGCCGGGCATCCGCGGATCTTCCTGCAGGTGATCCTGCCGCTGATGCTGCCGGCCCTGGCCACCACCACGATCTTCACGTTCATCTGGACCTGGAACGACTTCTTCAGCCAGCTGATCTATCTGACCGACCCGGAGATGTACACGGTCCCCGTGGCGCTGCGCTCCTTCGTGGACGCCACCGTGGCCACCTCCTGGGGCTCCATGTTCGCGATGAGCGTCGTCTCCCTGCTGCCGATCTTCCTCGCCTTCCTGATCGGCCAGCGCTACCTGATCAAGGGCATCGCCACCACCGGAATCAAGTGAAGGAGCCATCCCCCATGCGCAACCTGACCAGACGCTCCCTGTTGTCGCTCGGTGTCGGAGCCGGTGCGGCGGCCGCCCTCGCGGCCTGCGGCGGCGGTGGCGGCGGTGATGCCGGAGGCGACATCTCCTCCGACCCCGTGAAGCTGCGTTTCACCTGGTGGGGCTCGGACGCCCGGCACCAGCGCACGCAGCAGGCGATCGATCTGTTCACCAAGAAGTACCCGAACATCACCATCTCCGGTGAGTTCAAGGAGTGGAACGGCTACTGGGACAGCCTGGCCACCACGGTCGCCGCCAACGACGCCCCGGACATCATCCAGATGGACGAGCTCTACCTGGCTTCGTACGCCGAACGCGGCGCCCTGCTCGACCTGAAGTCGGCGGACAAGCACCTCAAGACCGCTGACATCGACGAGGCGGCCCTCAACACCGGCCAGATCGACGGCAAGCAGTACGCCATCCCCACCGGCCTCGCCGCGTACTCGATCGTCGCGAACACCGACCTCCTCGCCCAGTACAAGATCCCGGTGCCCGACGACGCCACGTGGACCTGGGACGATCTGAAGCGCATCGGCACCGAGATCTCCAAGGCCAGCGGCGGCAAGGTCACCGGCGTACAGTCGTGGGGTTTTGACACTGGTGGTGTCAACATCTGGGCCCGCCAAGCGGGAGCGACCCTGTATGACGACGCCGGCAAGGTCTCCATCCCGCCGGACGTGCTGGCCAACTACTGGCAGTACCTGCTGGATCTGGCCAAGAACGGCATCGCCCCGGCGCCGTCGGTCACCGTCGAACGGGCCGGCGCGCCGCTGGACCAGTCCGGCACCGCGACCAACACGTCGGCCTTCGGCACCTGGTGGAACACCCAGCTCACCTCGCTCGCCGCGGCCAGCGGGCAGAAGCTGAAGCTGCTCAAGCTGCCCACCAACGGCCAGCCCGCCGCCGCGACCAGCCCCTACTACAAGCCGTCGATGTTCTGGTCGGTGTCGGCGCGTTCGAAGCATCCGGCCGAGGCCGCCCTGTTCGTCGACTTCCTGCTCAACACGCAGGAGGCCGGCGACGTGCTGCTCACCGACCGGGGTGTGCCGTCGAACGCCAAGGTCCGCGCGGCGATCGCCCCGAAGCTGACCGAGACCGACAAGGCCGCCGCCGACTACCTGGAATCGATCCAGGTCGGCCCCGCTCCGCGGGTCACGCCCAACGGCGCCAGCAGCGTGGAGACCATCCTGAAGCGCCACACCGAGGAGGTGCTCTTCGAGCGCCAGGCGCCGCAGCAGGCCGCGGCGAGCTTCATCAAGGAACTCCAGGCCGAGATCGACGCCGCCTGACATGTACGCCTCGACGCGCTGTCCCGTGTCCCCCAGCACGGGACGGCGTGCCATCCCCGAAGGAGAGTCATGCGTCTCCGTACCGTGGGCGTTGTCGCCGCCCTGCTGCTAGCCGGACTGTTTGCTCCCGCCGCCGCCACCGCACGCGGCATCCCGCTCGAACGCCTCGACCGCGGTCTGGTCGCCGCCACCACCAGCGAAGGGGTCTTCCTGAGCTGGCGACTGCTCGGCAGCGAGGCCACCGGCCACTCGGCAACCGGCCTGACCGGCACCAACTTCCACGTCCACCGCGACGGCCGGCGCATCGCCACCGTCACCGACAGCACCAACTACCTCGACAAGGCCGGCGCCGCCACGTCGAAATACCGGGTGACGCCGGTGAAGGGTGGTCCCGCGGCCACCGCCACGCCCTGGGCGACCAGCCACCACGACCTGCCGCTGCAGAAACCCGCCGACGGCGTGACCCCGGCGGGGGAGACCTACACCTACGCCGCGAACGACATGAGCGTCGGCGACATGGACGGCGACGGCCGCTACGAGTACGTGGTGAAGTGGGACCCGTCGAACTCCAAGGACGTCTCCCAGGTCGGGTGGACGGGCCCGGTCTACATCGACACCTACCGGGCGGACGGCACCCTGCTGCACCGCATCGACCTGGGCGTCAACATCCGGGCCGGCGCCCACTACACCCAATTCCTGGTCTACGACTTCGACGGCAACGGCCGCGCCGAGATGATGCTGAAGACCGCTCCGGGCACGCGGACGATCCGCAACGGCCGGTCGCACTACATCAAGAACGGCTTCCAGAAGGAAGCTGACTACCGGATGAGTGCCGCCGACTACTACCAGCACGTCGTGGAGATGTTCCTCGGCTGGCACGAGCACCCCGAGGTGGTCGCCGGGCGCTGGCCGGCCACCCTGGAGCAGGCGTTCGGGATCACCCCGCAGTATCAATACCCGCTGAGCCGCGCGGACGCCGAGGCGCTCACCGATTACTTCATGGATGTGTACGCGCCGTCGCGCAGCACCCGCAACAATCTGCGCGCCTTCGAGGGCTTCATCGTCGACGGCCCGGAGTATCTGACGGTCTTCGACGGCGCGACCGGCCGTGAGCTGCAGACCATCGACTACAAGCCGGGACGCCACGACGACGGCCTGATGTGGGGCGACTACGCGATGGCCCGGATCGAGCCCGGCAACCGGGTCGACCGGTTCCTGGCCGGCGTCGCGTACCTGGACGGCAAGCGCCCGTCGGCGGTCTTCGCCCGCGGCTACTACACCCGTTCCACGCTGGTCGCCTACCACTGGGACGGACGCCGGCTGCGTGAGAACTGGTACGTGGACAGCGGCTGGACCCCGATGACGAACCCGTTCAACGACTCCCCGCACGGCCGCGACGGCACCGACCCGGTGTTCGGCAAGCTGACCACGCAAGGTTTCCACTCGCTCAGCGCGGCCGACGTCGACCTGGACGGCAAGCAGGAGATCGTCTACGGCGCAGCGACGATCGACCACGACGGCAGCCTGCTCTACTCGTCGTTCGCGAACCTCCCCACGGGAGAGACCGCCCGGCTCGGGCACGGCGACGCCATGCACGTCACCGACATCGATCCGGACCGCCCCGGCCAGGAGATCTTCACCGTGCACGAGGGTGCGACGTCCGCGCCGTACGGCATGGCGATGCGCGACGCGGCCACCGGCGAGGTCCTTTTCGGCACGTACTCCGGGCGCGACACCGGCCGCGGCATGATCGGGGACGTACTGCCGGAGGTACGCGGCATCGAGGCGTGGGCCAGCATGCCCGGCGGCTCCGCGGCGCTCGGCCTGCACAGCGCCAAGGGCGAGATCCTGACCAGCTCGATCCCCGGCACGAACCAGAGCATCCGCTGGGCCGGCGACCTCACCACACAGATCGTCAACGGGGCCGGTGACGTCACGCCGACCATCGACGACTGGAAGCGCGGGACGCTGCTGACCGCCGAAGGCACCCGCACGAACAACGGCACCAAGGGAAACCCGAGCCTGGTCGCCGACATCCTCGGCGACTGGCGTGAGGAGCTGCTGGTCCGGACCGCGGACAGCACCGCGATCCGGATCCACCTCAGCACCGAGGTGACGAGCCACAAGCTCTACACGCTCATGCACGACCCGCAGTACCGGGTCGAGGTGGCACGGCAGCAGACCACGTACAACCAGCCGTCGTACCCGAGCTTCTATCTGGCCTCGGACACCGACTGGGCGCGCGTGCCGCTGCCCGGCCGGAAATAGCCGGTCGGCGTATCTCCGGGGCGGGTGATCAAGTTGGGCAGGTGGTGTGGAACGAGCTGCCACCTCATCGCCCGGCCCCGGACCTGCGGGTCGCTGAGCTGCCGCGCCGGGGACTGCTCGCCCTGAGCGCGGCGGCGCTGGCGACCGCGTTCGCCCCGGTGGGCGCGCTCGCGTCGCACAGTGGCACACGGCTGCGGGCCGATCCGTTCACGCTGGGGGTCGCCTCGGGGGATCCCCTGCCGGACGGCGTCGTGCTGTGGACGCGGCTGGCGCCGGAACCCCTGGAACCGGCCGGTGGGCTGTCCTTCGTCAGCCGGCCGGTGCAGTGGCAGCTCGCCGAGGACGCCGGGTTCACCCGGGTGGTCCGCTCCGGCACGGCTACCGCGCGAGCAGAGTACGGGCATGCGGTGCACGTCGACGTGCGAGGGCTGCGGCCCGGGCGGGTCTATCACTACCGCTTCCGGTCGGGGCCGCACTACAGCCCGGCGAGGCGGACCCGGACAGCTCCGGCGGTCGGCGGGACACCGGAATCCCTGCGGTTCGCGGTCGCGTCCTGTCAGGCGTACGCCGATGGTTTCTTCACTGCCTGGCGGCACCTGGCCGCTGAAGATCTCGACCTGGTGTTCTTCCTCGGCGACTACATCTACGAAGCGGCGATCGACAGCGCCGGTGGCCGCCGGCGCGACTCCGCGCTGCGCCTGCCGGACACGCTGCAACTCGGCGTCGACACGCTGGACCTATACCGGTTGCGGTACGCGCTGCAGCGCACCGACCCGGATCTGCGGGCCGCGCACGCCGCGTTCCCGTGGGTAGCGACCTGGGACGACCACGAGGTGCAGGACAACTACGCGGCCGGGGTGCCGCGCTTCGACATCAGCGCCGACGATTTCCTGGTGCAGCGGGCCAACGCCTACCGCGCGTACTGGGAGAACCAGCCGCTGCGCCGCCCGCAACGCCCGGATGGCGCCGGGATGCTGCTGTACCGGCGACTGCGCTTCGGCGACCTGGCCGAGGCGCATGTGCTGGACACCCGGCAGTACCGGTCTGATCAGGCCTGTGGTGACGGGGTGAAACCGTCGTGCGCGGATCGTTGGAAGCCAAGCCACAGCCTGTTGGGCGCGGCGCAGCGGGAGTGGTTGCTGCGGGGGATGGGCCGGGCCGGCACGCGCTGGAACATCCTGGCCCAGCAGGTGACCATGGCCGAGATGCGGTCCGATTCCGCGATCGACATGGACAAATGGGACGGATATCCGCGGGATCGGCAGGCTGTGCTGTCGACGGCGGCCCGCGTGCCCGGCACGGTTGTGCTCACCGGTGACGTCCACATGCATTACGCGGCCGACCTGCGCACCGACTTCGGCGCCCCGGCGACCCCGGCGGTCGGCGTCGAGCTGACCGGCACCTCGATCTCCAGCGGCGGTGACGGCAGCGACACCACGCCGTTGCTGGACGGGCAGCGCCGCGACAACCCGCACGTCCGCTTCGCCAACGCGCGGCGCGGCTACATCCGCTGCGAACTGACCCGCACGTCGCTGCGCGCCGACTACCGGGTGGTCCCGTACGTCACCCGGCCCGGTGCTCCGATCAGCACGCGGGCTTCGTACGTCTCCGCCCGCGACCGCCCCGGATTGGCCCCCGCCTGATGTCCCGCCCCGCCGCAGCCGCTCTGCTGCTCCCCGTCCTCATCACGGTCGGCTTTGCGGCCGCGCCCGAGGCTCGGCCCGCCGGTGCTGTGGTTGCGCCCGGGGCCCGGCTCGCGGTCGAACCGTCTGCGATCTCGATTCCCGCCGGTCCGTGCAACGGCGCCGCCGTGACCGTGAAGCTCACCAACCCGGGCCGCGCGGCCCTCTACGCCGAAGCCCGCCTCGCCCCCGCCGGACCTCTGCACCTGCCCCGCCGGCTGATCTCCACCTGGCTGCCGCCCGGCTACACCCGGACCGTCCCGGTGACCATCAGTGCCGCCGCCGGAACCGCGCCCGGCACCTACTCGATCCGGGTCACCGACACAGGCCAGCAGCTCAAGATGCCGGTCACGGTCAGTGCGCCGGCACCGCACCCCAACCTGGCCCGGTCCGCCTCGAAGGTCACCGCCTCATCGCTGCGCGCCGGCCTGCTGCCCTGCGGCGCCTTCGACGGCGACACCGACCCCACCCACTGGTGGAACGGCACCGGCTGGGCCGACGGCACCCCTCGGACCTGGCCGGACTGGCTGCGGCTCACCTGGCCGGCTCCGCAGCTGATCAGCCAGGTCGAGGTCGCCACCGTCGACTCCAGCGAATACCCGGCACACCGTTTCGGCCTGCGCGACTGGGACATCCAGGTGGCCACGCCCGGCGGGTGGGAGACGGTTGCCGCGGTGCGCGGCAACACCGCCGCCACCACCCGCAGCACGTTCGCGCCGCGCCGCGCCGCGGAGCTGCGCATCCTCACCCACGCCGCGAACGGCGGCAACGACTGGTCACGCATCCTGGAACTCACCGTCCACTGACGGCGCGCCGGGGACTGCGACACCCGTACCGGGCAGGAGCGTAGGTTTTGATCCATGACCTATCCACCTCCGCTGTATCACGGGACCGAAGGCGAGATCAGCGCCACCTACCGGCCGGACGGCACTGAGCCGGAGCTTGTCTATCCGAACGGGACGCGCGTGCATTATCTGTCGTCCGGGGCGTCGACCGGTGGGCTGTTCGGGCTGTACCGGTGGGAGTGCGGACCGGGGGTGACCGGGCCGGATCCGCATTTTCACAACACGCTGACGGAGTCGTTCTACATCCTCAGCGGCAGCATGAGCATCTATGACGGCAAGCAGTGGGTGGACACCGAGCCGGGCGATTATGTGCATGTGCCGGCCGGTGGGATTCACGGGTTCAAGAACCGGTCGGGGCAGCCGGCCTCGATGCTGCTGCATTTCTCGCCGGGGGCGCCGCGGGAAGGGTATTTCGAGGGGCTGGTCCGGGTGGCGGAGATGAGTGAGGAGGAGCGGACCGCCTTCTATCTCGAGCACGACAACCATTGGCTGAAGTGAGAAAGCGGTCCGCTCCGGCGAATCACCTGAGGGCGTAGGCGCGGATCACGGTCTGGGTGACCGTGTTGCCGTCGGTGTCGGCGGCGGCGGTTCGCAGGGAGACGAAGCCGGCGCCGCGCGGGTGCTGGACGGTGGCGACGCGCTTGTCGCCAGTGCCGGTGACCGGCGCGGCCCGCCACGTCTTGCCGTCGTCGTACGAGACCTCGACGCGCACCGAACGCACCCGGCCCACGTCGGCGCCGGGCTGGGGTTCGACGAACACCGGGATCTCGAAGCGCCGGCCGGCCGGGGCGGTGTTGCGGTCGTCCAGGCGCGGGGCGAACCGTACGGTGTGCAGCGGCAACCGCTGGAACTGCTCACCTTCGACGTGGCCGGAGCGGAAGGTCCACGTCGCGCGGATCTCGGTGGAGAGGGTGTGCGGGGCGCCGCGTGACGACGTCGCTTCCAGGCGGTACGTGGCCGGCTCGGGCGGCACCTCGAACTCGGGGCCCTCGCCGATCCTGGTGTCGCCGCGGTACAGCGTCACCTTCTCGGTCGCCGCGTAGGAGAAGCCGGGGTGCCCGCTGCCGTCGCTGGACAGCGGCGGGTAGGCGATCAGGAAGTCGCCGGTCCGGGTGATCCAGAACGCGTCGTACGGCGGCTGGGTCACGGTCGGGCCGAAGACGCCCCGGTTCCAGTCCTGGCGGTAGGTGCGGCCGGCCCGGTACGGCTGCCGGCTCGCGGTCAGGTCACTGATCAGTGTCGGTCGGCCGGTGTCGTCGGCCGGTGGCTGCCACTGGGTGAACTGCGCGCCCCACTGGGTCTGCGGGTTGACGTAGTCGGTGCGGCGGAACGGCAGGTCGAACGGGACCGGCACCAGCCACGCGGCGGTGTCCTCGCGGAACTGCGCGAGGTTCGCCTTGTCGCCCCGCACACCGGTCGCCTCGGCGGCGAACGTCGTGTCGAGGGCCGCCAGTTCGGACAGCCGCGGCGATTTGCGCAGCCCGTGGAACATCCGGCCGGGGCTGAAGTAGGCGAGGTCGGTGACGTACGGGCTGTTGTGGAAGTCCCCGGCGGCGCCCGGCGCGGCGAACGTGCTGTTGACCGAGCCGAGGAACGTCGGGTCGGTGGCGTCCGAGATCGGCCCGCTGTACACCTCGTCGAAGTTCGACAGTCCGATGCCGGTGCCGTAGTAGGCGTCGTCGGTGATCCAGTCGGTGTTGAGTGCGGCGAACACGATGCCGGCGTCCCGCTGCGGTGCGGCCAGCCGGACCGGTGCGGCCCTGCGGGCGTCGACGGTGATCGTGCGGTCTCGGTCGACGACCACGGCGGATTCGGCCATCAGGGTGTTCTGCTGCTCGGTGTAGACCCAGCCGAACACGCCGTACCTGCCCTTGGGGACGCGGACGACCTGGGTGGCCTGCGGCGCGTCCGCTTCGACGACCTTGAACCGGTCCAGGCCGATGAACAGGACGGCGTGCTCGAGGCTGGGCGAGCCGTCCCGGTTGATCGTCCGGACGGTGACGTCGTAGCTCTCCACCTCTTTGTCGATGCCGATCGGGGTGGAGACGCGTACGCCGCCGGCCGCGGTCGCGGTGAGGTAGCCGCCGAGCGGGCCGTCCGGCTCGTCGCCGCGGGTGTCCGCGGTGACCGTGGTGCTCGCGGTGCCGCCGGCCGGCACGGTGAGCGTGGCGGCCGCCACGGTGAACGGCCCGCCGGAGACGGCCAGCGTGAGGTCGACCGCCGCGGTGCCGGAGTTGCGGTAGGTGACGGTACGGCTGACCGGCTGGTCGTCGTCGTGCGGCCACCGCTGTATCCCGAAGCTGATGCTGCCCTCGTCGACGGTGACGGTCTGGGTGATCTGCCGGGCCACGTCGACCCGTCCGGCGCCCTGGTCGAAGGAGCCGACGCCCTCGGTGGGCTTGGCCGAGGCCATCAGCGTGTTCTTGCGCAGCCGGGCGGACCAGCCCGGATGCTGCTGGGTGAGGATGGCAGCGGCGCCCGCGACGTGCGGTGCGGCCATCGACGTGCCGGAGAGCGTGGAGTAGCGGGGCACCGGCGCCGGTTCGCCGATGATGTCGTGTGCGGCCTTGGCGGCGACGATGCCGACGCCCGGCGCGGTGATGTCCGGTTTCACGGCGCCGTCGCCGAGTCGCGGGCCACGGCTGGAGAAGTTCGCCAGGCTGTCGTCGCGGTTGACGGCGCCGACCGAGAGCGCCGCGTCGGCGCTGGACGGTGAGCCGATCGAGCCGGGGCCCTCGAACCCGGAGTTGCCGGCCGAGATCACGAAGAGGGTGTCGTGCTGCTCGGTGAGGTCGTTGACGGCCTGTTCGAGCGGGTCGACCTCCGGGCCGTCCGGGCCGCCGAGGCTGATGCTGATGATCGGCGCGCGTTCGGCCGCCCAGATCATGCCTTCCAGGACCTGCGAGTCCATGCAGAACTCGGTGCCGCAGACCTTGCCGATGAGCAGTTTCGCGCCGGGCGCCACACCCTTGTAGCGTCCGCCGGACGCGGCGCCGGTGCCCGCGACGGTGGACGCCACATGGGTGCCGTGCCCGACCTCGTCGTCGACGCTGCCGGATCCGGTGAAGTCCTGGGTGCCGGCGATCTGCCCGGCGAAGTCGGGGTGGGTCTGGTCGATGCCGCTGTCCAGGACGGCCACGGTCACGCCGGTGCCGTCGTATCCGGCCTGCCAGGCGGTGGGCGCGCCGATCTGCGGCACGCTGCGGTCCAGGTTCAGTCTGCGTCGGCCGTCGAGCCACACCTTCTGGACGCCGCTGCGCAGCGTGCGTGCTCCGGCAGCCTCCGCGGTGAGCGACGACCAGAGGTCGCCGCGGGCGGCGAGGTCGGCGCGGACCGCGAGCAGGCCCAGCGCTGACAGATCACGCGAAACCCGCGCTTCCCCCGCGGAAAGAGCGGATCTCGCGCTTAGCGATCCCTTTTCGGGGTACGCGACGAGCAGCGGAATCTCGTCCCCGGCGCCGAGCGCCGCCAGCTCGGTGACGTCGAAGAGCCGTTTGTCGAGGCGATTCTCGCGCAGCAGGGCGAGCGCGTCGGACGGGATGACGTACCGGTGGTTGTCGATGGTCTGGCTGAGGAAGCGGACCCGCTCGCGGCCCGGCCCCGCGTCGACGGACACATCCTTGCCGTGCAGGGTCACCCGGTCTCCGGTGATCAAGGTGACCGTCGCGCTCTCAGCGGTAGAGGTCGGAGCAGGTTGCGGTGCAGCTGAGGCGGGGGCGGAGAGCCCGGCGAGGGCGAGAGTCATGATGGTCAGCAGTACTGGCGATCTCCGATGCATGTGATGCCTCCCGTGCCGGGACCACCCCGGCCAGGCATCGACAATCGCAGATTTATCGAGTGATCGGAACGCCGCGGGCCGCGGCCTCCACGCGCCGGGAGACCGCTTCCAGCGGGTTCAGGGAGAGCAGGGCGGCGAACGAATCGGGGCCGGGCTCGGGAATCGTGCAGTCGCCGAGCTCCTGCAACGCCGGCTGTTTCTCCGGCTCGGCCTCGGCGCTGATCTCCGCCGGCAGCAGGTCGCAGGCCGCGGCGGGGAGCAGGCGCCGGCCGGCCGGCAGAACGCCCTCCTCCCGGATGACGTCGGCGTGCACGATCCGGTAGCCGGCGGGTTCGAGGCCGGTATCGGTGGTGACGCGCAGCCCCGGGATCTCGGTTCGCGCACTCAACCGCATCTCGGGGAGGTGCCGCAGGAACAATGGGTGGCTGACGTTCGGGTCCTCGGCGCCGGGGAACCACGACAGCGGCAGGAGCAGCAGGAGCTCGGCCGGTTGCGGCGTCTGATCGAATTCGGCCGGCAGCGTCTGTTCGGGCTCCTGGTGCCCGCCCTCCAGCCAGGTGCGAACCGCGGGCGACACCACGTCGTCCAGGTCGGCGACACCCTGCTCCACGGCCGTCCGGTCGTCGGCGGCCATCGCCATGACCACCCGGCCCAGCTTCCCGGCCGCCGTCCGGATGTCCGGATCGACGCCGTCACCGTCGGCGGCCCGGAACTCGGCCGCCGGATCCCGGCGCTCCTGCAACCGGGCCCGGACCGCGTCGAGCGCCTGCAGCGGCCGGGTGCGATCCACCCTGCCGCCGGTGTCCAGCAGGTCGAGGAGCGGACGCTCGATCTTGTCCCAGCTGGCCACCGAGTCCAGGCTGGTGAACGCGTCGATGTACGAGACCAGCAGCTCCTCCGCCTCCGGCAGGCGGTCCTGGGCCACCCGCACCACGGCCAGGTCGAAGTCGCCCTCGTGCATGCCGGCCTGGCGCATCTTCCCGGCGTAGAGCTCGACCCGCTCGTGATCGCCGGTGAGCAGGCCGACCCGGGTGGCCGACGACCAGTTGGACCGGTCGGCGAGCCGGGTCCGCAGCCAGGTGTCCACGTCCTTGGCGGCGGCGATCGCCTCGGGCCGCGAGCCGGCCAGCAGCAGCGCCAGGATGTGGCTGATCTTCGCCCACGCCGCGTGTGCTTCCGGCGGGTGGCCGGCGAAGATGCCGACGGCGCCGGCCGGCCGGCCCAGGCGCAGCATGAGGTGGGCCTTCATGTTCCACTCGAACTCGGTGCGCGGCTCGCTGAGCACGTCGAGGGCCCGCTCGAACTCGCCCACGTTGATCAGCGCCCGGATGTGCTCGGCCACGTTGTCCCTGGTGGGCGCGATCCGCGCGGCCGCTTCCGAGGCGAGCTCGGCCATCGACCAGAGGCCCAGTTCGTACGCGGCGTCGGCGAGGGAGACCCACATGGACCCGTTCGCGGGTTGCAGCGCGACCGCCCGGAAAGCGGCGGCCAGCGCTCGCCACTGCTGATCCTTCTCGGACTCGTGGGCGTAGCGGGACAGCCGGGCCCGTACGTAGCTCTCGTTGAAGTAGCCCCAGGCCAGCAGCCAGTCCGCGTTGGTGAGCCGGGGCCGCTGGGCCTCGACCAGCGCCGGGATGTCCGTGGTGACGGCAAGGACCTCGTCCAGGGCGGCCTGGGCCTCCGTCTCGTTCGCCGACCAGGCCAGTTGCAGCAGGCAGCCGCCGAGCAGGCAACGCGCCTCGATGTGGTCGGGGTCGGCGGCGAGCAGCCGTCGCAGGGCGGCCAGCGCCCGGCCGGTGTGCTGGACGTCGCTCCAGGCGCTCGCGGCGGCCAGCAACTCCCGGTGCTCGGTCCCGGTGTCGCCGGCCAGATCCGCCAGCCGGTCGTGCGCCTCGGCCTGGACCGCCCGGTTCTGCCCGGTGTCCGCGGCGCTGCGCAGTGACCGCTCGGCGAGTTCGCGCTGCTCCTCGCCGAGCGCGCGTTCGGCCAGGGCGAGGTGGATCTCGCCGGGGACCGGGTCGAGCATCCGGACGATCTCGCGTTCGGCGTCGTCCAGCGAGCGGGCGGCGGACACCGCGCTGCGGGCTGCCGACATGCCCATGTCCACGTTGAGGTCGGGTGAGGCGTCCGCGGCCGACATCGCCAGCACGCGGGCCATCTCGAGCATGGCCGGGGCGGAGCCGGCGCCGATCCGCATCAGGTCGGCGCGCGGCGGGTCGGCGCCGGGCCGCAGGGCCTCGAGCCGGTGCGACAGCGCCCGGAAGACCGGGCCGGCGCCGGCACCACCGGCCTCCTCGAGCACCCGCCGGGCCTCTTCGGTGCGTCCGGCGTTCAGCGCGAACCGGACGAGCAACATCCAGAGGTCCTGGCGGACCTCCATGTCCGGGACGATCCGGTCGCCCACGGGCACCCCCCGGGCGCCGGCCTCCAGCAGTGGCGCGGCCACCTCCCAGTGCCGCACGGTCAACGCCGCCCACGTCGCGGTGCAGCGCCGGACCAGGATGCCGGTGCCGGCCGGCAGCGAACTCGCTATCCCGGTGAGCCGGGCACAGGCATCGAGACGGTACGCGGCGACCGCGCAGAACCAGTCGTCGAGCCAGTCGGCGATCCCGTCGAGCGGACGGTCCGCGCACTCGGCGGTCAGTTCGGCACGCCGTTCCGGCCAGCCGAGCTCGGTGAAGCGCACCACCCGTTCGCCGTCGCGGATCCGGGCCATCGCGGCGCTCAGGTCGGCGATCGCGCCCTGCAGGTCGGCCGCCCGCTGCAACAGCACCTGGTGTGCGTGCTGGAACCCGGCGGCCGGCGCGTGGGCGGTGATCTCCGGCAGCGCCGCGCTGAGGCCGAGGTCGATCCGCCGTTTCTGCCGCAGCCGTCCATCGAGCTGGGCGACGAGCTCATCGGGTTCCGGGATGCCGGTCATCGGTCGCCGCCCCTCATCCGCGTGACGGCCGGGGATGCCGGCCGCGGGTCTCGGCGAAGGCGGGGCGTTCGAAGAACCGCGCCCACGGATTGTTGCCGGTGGTGACGGTGAACCAGCCGAACCCGGCGAAGTCGATCAGGCTGTCGGTCATCAGCGCCTGCCGGGCCTCCTGCACCGCCTGCTCGACGGTGCGGCCGGCCGCCAGCTGCGGGTAGAAGAACTGGTTGAACCGTTCGTACTGGTGCGGGTGCAGCGGCCGGGTGCAGACCATGGTGTCGAAGCCGAGCTCGGTGGCCGCGCTGAGCACCGCGGGCCCGATCGGCTGGCAGCCCTTGCCGAGCATGTCGTACGGCTGGTCGACCGGCGGCAGGCCGAACTCGAGGATCACCAGGGACGGTTGCAGCGCGGCGATGACCTGGAGGAACTCGCGGGCCCGGTGATACTGGGGCTTCTCCATCCGGCGCCCGGGCGAGCAGGCGATCCAGGCCCGGTCCAGCCCGGAGGTGGAGTCGGACTCGGGCTCCTGATAGCCGAAGCCCATGTAGTGCACGACGTCGGCCTGGATGCTCGACTGGCGCAGTTTGATCTCGGCAAGCGTGGGATTGGTCAACAGGTCGTAGCGGAACGCCGCGGAACCCTCTGCCGTGCGGGCGGCGCCGACCGAGCCGGCGATGCCGTCCTCGATCTCGGCGCTGGACGGCCACGGCATGAGGTTCTGGCTGTGCACGACCGGCGGCCAGCGGGTGATGTCGTCCGGCTGGACCACGATGGCGAACACGCCGACCTGCTCGTCCGGCGAGTTGCGCCGCAGGGTTCCGCCGCCGCCCCGCGGCACGGTGGAGTTGACCCGGACGAACGCGTATCCGTCGGTGGCGGCGAGGAACCGCTCCGGGTCCTTCGGGTCGGTGGCGAACTCCCACGGCAGGTCGGCGAGCGGGCCGGACGGGTCCACGTGCAACCGGATCAGCACCGGGTCCTCGCTGCGCTCGGCCGGGCGGGGCAGCCGGTCGGCGACCTCGGCGGGGAACATCGCCGCGGACAGCAGCCGGCCGAGCAGCCGCACCTCGGGTTCGTCGCGGCGCCCGGAGCTGCGCGCCCAGCCGACGAGCACCTCGCTCATGTCGTCGCCGAGGTCGCGCACGGTGCGGACCGGGCCCAGGTCGTCGGGGCGGATGCCGATCCGCCACTGGCTGCGGTTGCCGTTGAGGTAGATGTCCACCTGCTGGTCGCGGCTCCACACCAGGCCGAGGCTCTCCCAGTGGGCGCGGCCCAGCAGCTCGCGGCAACGGCGGATGGCCTCCGGCGGCTCGGCGGCGAGTTTGGCCAGCTGGGGATAGGCGTCCAGGACGGTGTTCACCGGTATGGCGCCGCCGCCGAGGTCGAAGTCCGGATCTTCCGAGTAGACGCAGACGGCCGACACGGCGCCGGTGCCGGTGTTGAGCACCGGCCCGCCGGAGAAGCCGGGTTTGATCTGCACTCCGGTCAGCCGGAACAGCTCGAGTGTCCCGGTCCTGGTGTGGTAGCGGGGATGGCCGTCGGCGGGCACCACCTCGAGCCCGCCGGCCATGTCCTCGTAGAAGTCCTCGCGCGGGAAGCCGGCCAGCCGGTAGGCGCCGATGTCGAGGTCGCGGTGCAGCAGCACCGCCGGGATCGCCGGGTCGGCGTCCACCTCGACGAGCGCGATGTCGAGGTCGGGGTGCGACTCCGACGGTGGCAGCACCGTCCCGGTCCGCGGCTCGGCGCCGAACGGCTGCACCGTCACCTCGACGGCCTCTTCGACGACGTGCCGGTTGGTCACCAGCAGGGTGCTGCTGACGAAGAAGGCGGCGCCGGCCGGCCGGGTCCCGCTCAGCGGGGTGATGCGGGCCGTGCACTCCCGGAGCAGGTCGCTGAGTCCCTTGACGACGTCGTCGGAGAGCTCCATGACCCGCCGCTACTCGCTCGCCGCGGACGCCCGGGACCGGCTCGGCCGGTCGTTCTCCGCGACTGCCAGCTGCTTGCCGGTCCGTCCGTCGACCGGCTCCAGGCTGATCCGCACCACCTGAGTGGACCGGGAGGCCAGCTTGCCGTCGGCGCCGGCCTCTACGACCCAGAACCGCACCTTGCCGCTCGCCCCGGCCTCGCGCGCTATCTCGACCTGGAACTCCAGCTCCACCGGCCCCACGTTGAACTGCAGCTGCTCGCCGGCGCCGCGGATCCGGGCCTCCTGAAGCTCCTCACGCAGCAGCGCGATCGCCTCGGCCAGTTCGATTCGACCATCCATGGCCTCGATGATCCCGCGCCCGGGATCGCCTAGACTGTCCGGTTCCCGACACCCCGCTGCCCGTCGAGACCACGGTTCAGGGCGATCGCGGCGTCGATCAGGGCCAGGTGGGTGAAGGCCTGCGGGAAGTTGCCGAGCTGCTCGCCGGTCAGGCCGATCTCCTCGGAGAACAGGCCCAGGTGGTTGGCGTACGTCAGCATCTTCTCGAAGGTGAGCCGGGCCTTGTCGAGCTCGCCGGCGCCGGCCAGCGCGGTGACGTACTGGAAGGTGCAGAGCGAGAAGGTGCCCTCGTCGCCGGCCAGGCCGTCCGGTGAGGCGGCCGGGTCGTAGCGGTAGACCAGGCTGTCGGTGACCAGCTCGGACTCCATGGCCCGCAGCGTCGAGGTCCACATCGGGTCACCCGGGGTGATGAACCCGACCGTGGGCATCCGCAGCAGCGAGGAGTCGAGCACGTCGGTCTCGTAGTGCTGGCGGAAGGCCTGCCGGGCCGGGCTCCAGCCGCGCTGCATGATCTCGTCGTAGATGGCGTCGCGCTGCTGACGCCAGGTGTCCAGCGGGGCGGGCCGGCCGTAGTCGTTCGCCATCCGCAGGCCGCGGTCCAGGGCGACCCAGCACATCAGCCGGCCGTAGGTGAAGTTCTGCCGGCCGCCGCGGGTCTCCCAGATGCCCTCGTCGGGCTGTGACCAGTTGGCGGCCACCCAGTCGAGCAGGTCGCGGATCGCCAGCCAGCCCTGGTGACCGGGGGCCAGGCCGTGCCGGTTGGCGACGTACAGGCTGTCCAGGGCCTCGCCGTAGATGTCGAGCTGGAGCTGGCCGGCCGCGCCGTTGCCGATCCGGACCGGCGCGGAGCCGCGGTAGCCCTCCCAGTGCGGCAGGGTCTCCTCGACGAGGTCGCTGGAGCCGTCGACCCGGTACATCAGGCGCAGTGGGCCGCTGCCGTCCTTCTCGGTCTGCTCGTGCACCCGGTCGCGCAGCCAGCGGGCCAGTCCGGCGGCCTCGTCGGTGAAGCCGAGCGAGAGCAGCGAGTAGACCGAGAACGACGCGTCGCGTACCCAGGTGTAGCGGTAGTCCCAGTTGCGCTCGCCGCCCAGCTGCTCGGGCAGGGCCGCGGTGGGCGCGGCGACCAGGGCGCCGCTGGGGGCGTACGTCATCAGCTTCAACGTGATCGCCGAGCGGTGCACCATCTCGCGCCAGCGCCCGTCGTACGTGCATCCGCCGATCCACGACGACCAGAAGGCGACGGTGTCGTCGAACAACCGCAACGCCTCGGCCACCCGCACGGCGCGCAGCGTCCCGGCGCCGGTCTCCAGCACCAGGCCGCGTGCCTCGCCGGCGGTGAGCCGCACCTCGCCACGGACGTCGCCGTCGTTGTCCACCCAGAACCGGCCCTTGCGTTCGTCGTCCGGCTCGCGGATCACCCGGACCGTCAGCGCGTTACGGGCGCCCTCGAAGACCACCCCGTCCTCGGTGATGTGGGCCTGGTGCGGCTCGCGGCCGTAGTCGAACCGGGGTGCCAGGTGCACCGCGAAGGTGATCTCACCGCGGACGCAGCGCACCAGACGCACCAGACAGTGCCGGTCGGACGCGGTGTCACCGGCGGTGACCGGCATGAAGTCGATGATCTCGCCGACCCCGCCGGCGGTCAGGAACCGGGTGACCAGCACCGCGCTGTCCGGCAGGTAGAGCTGCTTGGTGGTGAACGCCTCGGTGGTGGGCCGGGTGGTCAGGTGACCGCCGCGCTCGGCGTCCAGCAGGGCGCCGAAGACGCTCGGCGAGTCGAACCGGGGCGCACACCACCAGTCGACGGTGCCGTCCGTGGTGACCAGGGCGGCGGTCTGCAGGTCGCCGATCAGCCCGTGGTCGGCGATGAGCGGGTAGTCAGCCATGCCGGCCAGCATGCGACCGCCCGGCAGCGCCCGGCATCACTCCGGGCGGATGAGTTAGCGGCGCCGCCAGGGCCAGGCCCGCCATGGCCGGCCGGTCGGTGGGCCGAGCCGCAGCGCGCCGGTGACGATCGCGTGCGGGTCGCGGATGGTGACCGCCGGCAGCAGGCCGCCGGCGGACAGGCCGGCCTCGACCGCGGGCAGGGCGCCGTCGTCCCCGACCAGCACGACCGGGCCGATGTCGCCGCGGGCCAGGGCGGCGTCGGCGAGGAGCCGTTTGACCGCCTCGTCGAGGCGGCTGAGGTGGGTGGCGGTCGCCGCGGTCAGGTCCTCGCGGGTCAGCACGACGGCCGGATGCGGTTCGGGCAGCAGCGTGGGCACGACCGGCTGGACGGCCAGGGCGGTGCGGGCCTGCTGGATCTCGCGGGCGACCCGCCAGTCGTCGAGCGCCGCGGCCGGGTCGGTGCCGGGGGAGGCACGTTCGGCGGCGAGCCGGATCAGGGCCTCGTCGACGGTGGGGGAGCCGGGGTCGCGTACCGGGGCGGTGGCCAGCTGCCGGTAGCCGTGCGCCGCGTCCACCACGGTGAGTTCGGGGGTCGCCTCGCCGGTCGTGCAGACCGTGATGAACGGGCCGGCCGGGGCGGCGCCGGCCAGGACCGCGGCGGCCGCGGCCACGGTGACGATCTCCGGGGTGGGCAGCCCGGCACCGGTGGCGGCCCGGTCCAGGCGCTGGCGGGCCGACGGCCCCCAGCGGCGGGCGGTGACGACGATGAGCTCGGTGACCCGGGCCCGGGCCTGTGCCGTCGCGGCCTCCGCGACGTGGGCGAGCAGCGCGGCGAGCGCCGCGACCGGGTCGAACCGGGCGTCCGGGGCGGGGGTGCCGGTGTGCAGCAGCGTCATCGGGTCGGGCCGGTAACCCTCGGCCAGCTCCGCGCTGGCCGCCAGGGCCGGGGTGCCGATGGTCAGCGCCCGGGTGTCGGGGTTCTGGTAGACGCCGGAGGGCAGCCGGGCCTGGCCGTCGAAGAAGACCGGCCGCAGCGTGCCGGCGGACTCGTACACCGCGGTGGTCCACCAGGCGGCGATGTCGACGGCCAGACGAAGATCCGCGGCGGGCATGTCCGGCAGTGTCCCAAAGGGACGATTGGCGTACGGGGCCGACCGGGATCTTCTTCGCATAGTGACAGATCGATCCCTCCCGGTGGTCAGAGAGATCGCCCGGAAGGTAGGGAAAAATCGCCAATGACGGGTCGCGGCGAGCGGGCGCCCGGACCCCTTAGAGTCTGGGCGTGAAGATCTCCAGCCGGGCGCAGGCCATCGCACCGTTCTACGCGATGGAGGTGGCGAAACACGCCGCCATGCTGGAGGCCGACGGTCATCACATCGTCAAGCTGAACATCGGCGAGCCGGACTTCGGGGCGCCCCCGGTGGTGCGCGCGGCGATGCGGGACGTGATGGACGGGCGCCCGCTGCCGTACACGGCGGCGCTCGGGCTGCCCGCGCTGCGGCAGGCGATCTCCGGTTTCTACCGCGACGAGCACGGCATCGAGGTGGACCCGGCCCGGGTGGTGGTGACCGCCGGCGCCTCGGCCGCCCTGGTCCTGGCCGCCGCGGCGCTGGTCGACCCGGGCGACGAGGTGATCATCGCGGACCCCTCCTACCCCTGCAACCGGCAGATCATCGAGAGCTTCGGCGGGATCGTGCGGCTGGTGCCGACCACCCCGGCGACCCGGTTCCAGCTGGACGAGGCATCGGTACGCGCACACTGGTCGAAACAGACCGGCGGAGTCATGGTCGCCACCCCGTCCAACCCGACCGGCACCTCGGTCCCCGCCGGTGAGCTCGCCGCGATCTGCCGGCTGGCCCGGGTGCACGGCGCCTGGAGCATCGTCGACGAGATCTACCTGGACCTGAGCGACCGCGACTGCGAGGGCCGGTTGCCGCGGACCGCGCTGGCCGTCGACCCGGACGTCGTGGTCATCAACAGCTTCTCCAAGTACTTCGGGCTGACCGGCTGGCGGCTCGGCTGGTGCGTGCTGCCGGAGGTGCTGGTGCCGGCGGTGGAGCGGCTGGCGCAGAACTACTACATCTGCGCCTCGGCTCCGGCGCAGGAGGCCGCGCTGGCCTGTTTCACCCCGGAGGCGCGGGCGGTCTGTGAGGAGCGCCGCGCCGAGTTCGGGGCCCGCCGCGCCCTGGTCCTGGACGGGCTGGCCCGGATCGGTCTGCCGGTCCCGGTTCCGCCGGACGGCGCCTTCTACTGCTACTTCGACGTCAGCGGCACCGGGCTCAGCTCGTGGCAGTTCTGCGAGCGGGCGCTGCAGGAGGCACACGTCGCGCTCACCCCGGGACGCGATTTCGGTACGCACACCGCGGACACCCACGTGCGGCTGTCGTACACCGCGTCCCAGTCCGACCTGCGTAAGGGGCTCGCCCGGCTGCACCGGTTCGTCGCCGGCCTGTAGTCAGCAGCGCGGCCCGGACCGCGCGGTCAGCACCTCGAAGACCCCGGTGACCTGGAGGGTGCGCCGGGTGATCCCGTTCGGGTTGGTCACCTGGAACGTGCTGCCGTGCTGGTGCGCCTCGCGCCGGGCCCGGATCAGCGCGTGCACCCCGGTGGAGTCGCAGAACTCCAGGTGCGTGACGTCGATGACCAGCCCGGCCGGCCGGGACTCGGCCAGCGCGCGGTGCACGTGCTGGTCGAGCAGATGGGCGGTGGCCAGGTCGAGGTCGCCGGTGAGGGCGAGGGTGGCCGCACCGTTGCCGGTGGTGTGCCTGACGATGTTCATGCCGGCTCCGCCGATCGTGCGCTGACGGTGTCCGCGTGCCCACCGCTGGGACAGGGGAGAAGCTGGGCCCGAACCCGTTTGCCGTCGTGGTGCGGCTGGGCGTACCACCGGACCGTGAGGGAGTCGATCAGCACCAGCCCGAGGCCGCCGGTCTCGTCGGGCGGGCGGGGGCGGGGCAGGACCGGGGAGCCGTCGGAGACCGAGACGACGACGTCGCGGCCGTGCGCCTCCAGGTCCAGGGCGATGCTGCCGCCGCCGTGCCGGACCGCGTTGGTGACCAGTTCGCTGACCACGGCGCAGGCGTCGGCGGTCCAGTCCGGTTCGTGCAGTCCCCAGGAGCGCAGCACCGCGGTGACCGCGCGGCGCGACCACCCGGGCGCTTGGTTGTCCAGGGGCAGGTCGAAGTGGGCCGTCAGTGTGCTCATCCGGCCCGCAGGTTACGGCCGTACGGCGTACCCGGGTAGCACAACCTGTCCGTCACCCGCCCTGGAGCACCCCGAAGTCACCGTCCGCCTCGTTGCGCAGCATCCGCAGCGCCGAGCCGGACATCTGGGCGCCCTGAGCGAACATCTGCACCTGCCCGATCGCCAGTTCGATGCCGTCCTGGATCAACCCGATCAGATCGGCGCCGACCTCCCAGACCGCCTCGGCGAACTGCTTCAGGTTGCGCACCATCATCAGCGACTTGATCATTTTCATGACGCGTTCGAGCGCGACCTGGACCATCCAGATGATGCTCTTGACGGTGTGCTCGTACATGTCGGCCAGGTACTCGCAGATCTGCTCCATGGCGTCGGCCTGCTGGGCGGCGGCGTCCAGGGCGGTCATCCAGCGGGCCCGGATGTGGTGGTCGAAGGCGCGGGAGGCGCCGAGCGCGTCCAGCGGCGAGGAGTCCCAGTGGTCGGAGAGCACGTCCATGCCGGCGCTGACGTCCACGGCGACGGCCCGCCAGGCCTCCTCGACCTCGTTCCAGGCGGCGCCGATGCGGCGCAGCGCACCCCAGTCGCCGAGCAGCACCGGGCCCAGTTCGGCCATCACGTCGTACCCGGTGAATTTCTTGATGGCGCTGATGGCCAGCTCGAAGCCGCCGCCGATGGCCTCGGTGACCTCGCCGATCTCCGGCGTGAAGACCGGTGCGTCGAGGTAGAGCAGGGCGCCGCCGGACGTGGTCGGGCCGGCCGACGCGACATCGCGCCCCACCCACGTACGCGGCATGTGCCCCTCGCCGATCCGGATCCAGATCTGCTCGGCATTGCCGTAATCGGTCTCGTCGTAGGCGTCCGCGGAGCGGCGCAGGTTGTCCGCGGTGCGCCGCAGGGCCTGCTGGAAGGCGCCGATGAGGTCGACCATCCCCTGAGCCACCTCGGTGAGGCTCGGCTGGATCTTGTCCAGCACGCCGTTGAGCCCGGTCATGTCGAAGCAGTGCTGCCGCACGTAGCCGGCCAGCTGCTCCAGCGCCAGGTCGGCGTTGTTCTCCAGCCGGGTGGCGTACCCCCGCAGATATTCGGTCTCGACCTTGATCGTCATCGCCCGGCCCTCCGGACGGCCGCGTCGTAGGCCTCGTCGAACGGCGTGCCGTGCCGTGCCGACCAGCAGGCGTCCTCGACGATCCGCATCCGCCGGTCCAGCCAGGCCGCCACCGCCCGGCAGTCCGGGTCGGCGATGTCCGGGTCCATGAGCTGCGACCACTCCAGCTCGCCGCGGTCGAGGCGGGCGAGCACGTCGCGGTACTGCGGCGGCGCGTCGTCGGGCGGCTCGTCCCGGTCGGTGGGCGGCTCCGGAATGCGGGTGAGCCGCGCGTCGGCGAGGTCGCGCCACTCGTCGGTGGTGCGCCGGGCGCGGTACGCCGCGTCCTCCAGATACCGGCGCAGATCTGCGGTGTTCGATCCCCCGTGGTCCATGTCCGCAGCATCGCAGGCTGGTCACCGCCGCGACGAGCCCCGCGTTCGCCGTTGCCCGCCATCCAGAAATTCCCGGCGACCGTCGAACCGGCACGGCTACCGCCTGGTAACAGACCTGGGTAGCCTGGCGGTTACCGACGGGTCAAGGGAGTGGACCATGACCGCGACGCAGCGCAGCGATGTCTCCGAGAAGCAGGCCCGGCAGACCGCCGAGGCCGCCCGGGAGTCCGAGTGGCGTAAGCCCAGCTTCGGCAAGGAACTGTTCCTGGGCCGGTTCCGGCTCGATCTGCTCGATCCAGCCCCGCCCGGTGACGCCGGCGCCGAGGAGTTCCTCGACAAGCTCGGGGCGTATGTGCGTACCGAGGTGGACGGGCCGCAGATCGAGCGCGACGCCCGCATCCCCGACGAGGTGTTCCACGGCCTGGCCCGGCTCGGCGCCTTCGGCATGAAGATCGACAAGGAGTATGGCGGGCTCGGCCTGTCCAACCTGCACTACTGCAAGGCGCTGACGCTGATCGGCTCGGTGAACGCCGCCACCGCTGCGCTGCTGTCCGCACACCAGTCGATCGGGGTGCCGCAGCCGCTCAAGATGTTCGGCACCGAGGCGCAGAAGAAGGCGTTCCTGCCCCGGCTGGCGGCCGGCGAGGTCTCCGCGTTCCTGCTCACCGAGCCGGACGTCGGCTCCGACCCGGCCCGCCTCGGCACGGTCGCCGAGCCGGTCGAGGGCGGCTTCAAGCTCAACGGGGTGAAGCTGTGGGCCACCAACGGCACCCTGGCCACCCTGCTCGTGGTGATGGCGCGGGTGCCCGACAAGGGGATCACCGCGTTCGTCGTCGAGGGTGACTCCGAGGGGATCACCGTGGAGCGGCGCAACGCGTTCCTCGGCCTGCGCGGCCTGGAGAACAGCGTGACCCGCTTCCACGACGTGTTCGTGCCGGAGGCGAACGTGATCGGCGGCCTCGGCAAGGGCCTGCGGATCGCGCTGACCACGCTGAACACCGGCCGGCTGTCGCTGCCCGCGATGTGTGTCGGCGCCGGCAAACGGTCGCTGGCGATCGCCCGCGAGTGGGCGGGGGAGCGGGTGCAGTGGGGCCGGCCGGTCGGCGAGCACGAGGCGGTGGCCAAGAAGATCGCGTTCATCGCCGCCGGGACGTACGCGATGGAGTCCATGCTGGATCTGTGCTGCCTGATCGCCGACGATCACCGCAACGACATCCGGATCGAGGCGGCGCTGGTCAAACTGTTCGCCAGCGAGACGGCGTACCGGATCGCCGACGAGCTGATCCAGATCCGCGGCGGGCGCGGCTACGAGACCGACGACTCGCTGCGGGCCCGCGGCGAGCGCCCGGCCGAGGCCGAGCAGATCCTGCGCGACCTGCGGATCAACCGGATCTTCGAGGGTTCCACCGAGATCATGCACCTGCTGATCGCCCGGGAGGCGGTCGACGCGCACCTGTCGGTGGCGGGCGACATCATCGACCCGGACGTCGGGCTGGGCGGCAAGGCCCGCGCCGGCGCGCGGGCCGGCGCGTTCTACGCACGCTGGCTGCCGACGCTCGCGGTGGGCAAGGGCCAGAACCCTTCGGGGTACGCGGAATTCGGTCCTCTCGCCGCCCATCTGCGGTACGTCGAACGAGCCTCCCGCAAACTGGCCCGGTCCACCTTCTACGCGATGTCGCGCTGGCAGGGAAAGCTGGAGCGCAAGCAGGGCTTCCTGGGCCGGATCGTGGACATCGGCGCCGAGCTGTTCGCGATGTCCGCGGTGTGCGTGCGCGCCGCCCGGGAGAAGCGGCCGGAGGGCACCCAGCTGGCCGACCTGTTCTGCCGCCAGGCCCGGCTGCGCGCCGAGGCGCTGTTCGCCGCGCTCTGGGACAACACCGACGCCCTGGACGTGAAGGCGGCCCGTGGTGTGCTCGGCGGCAAGTACGCCTTCCTGGAGGAGGGCGTGATCTCCCCGCCGGACGACGCGGCGTGGGTGGCGGCCTGGCAGCCGGGGCCGGCCACGGTCGAGGACGTGCGCCGCCGGATCCCGCCACCGGTGTAGGTCGTGTGAGGGTTTCGTGCAGGCCCGGCCGGCTGGGCGACGGAGCTGGTTGGATCCGGGCATGGCGAAGCTCCTCTACACCCTGTACGCCCGCCGCCTGCGCCGGCAGCTGGCGGGCGTGACCCTGCCCCGGCACGTCGCGATGGTGATGGACGGCAATCGCCGCTGGGCCCGGCAGATGGGTTTCGAGGACCCGCGGATCGGCCACCGCTACGGCGCCGAACACCTCGACGAGGTGCTCCGCTGGTGCGCCGAGTACGGCATCCGGCACGTCACCGTCTTCCTGGCCTCGGTGGACAACGTGACCAAGCGTGACTCCGGCGAGGTCGGCAACCTGATGCGGATGATCGAGGAGGTGGTCGCCGAGCGGCTGCAGCGGCCGGGCAGCCTCTGGCAGGTGCACCTGGCCGGCCGGCTCGACGTGCTGCCCGAGTCGACGCGCCACGCGCTCAAACTGGCCGGGGAGCGGACCCGCGGCGACTTCCACCTGACCATCGCCATCGGCTACGACGGCCGCGACGAACTGGTCAACGCGTTCCGCTCGCTGCTGGAGGCCGAGGGGCGGGCCGGGCACAGCGTCGACGACATCGCCGAGCGGCTGACCGCCGAGCAGATCGCCGCGCACCTGTGGACCAGCGGCCAGCCCGACCCGGACCTGGTGATCCGCACCAGCGGCGAGCGCCGGATGTCCGGTTTCCTGCTGTGGCAGGCCGCCTACTCGGAACTGCACTTCAGCGACGTCTACTGGCCCGGTTTCCGCAAGGTCGACTTCCTGCGGGCACTGCGCTCGTACGCCGCCCGGCACCGCCGTTTCGGCGCCTGAGGCGCTCCCGC
This sequence comes from Actinoplanes sp. NBC_00393, assembly GCF_036053395.1. NCBI lineage: Bacteria > Bacillati > Actinomycetota > Actinomycetes > Micromonosporales > Micromonosporaceae > Actinoplanes > Actinoplanes sp. NBC_00393. Next base: position 1,180,574 of record NZ_CP107942.1, read on the forward strand.
TCTGGCAGGGTGGTTGCGTGACCACCACCCGGCCGGCGCCCACCCGGGCCGATCTCGACGCGTGGTTCACCGCGCTCATCGTCGGGGTCCGCACGCGCGACGAAGCGGACAAGTGGGCCTCCCAGTGGTTCGACGTCGCCGTCGAGGACGAGCACGTCCGGTGGGCCCTCGACCGGTTGCACGGCCTGGACCGGCACGACGACGACCAGGTCCGCCGGTGGCGCACCGAGTACCGGGAACGCTGCGGCATGCCGGGATGAGGGTCGGCGGTGCTTGATCGGGTCGCGTAGGCTCCACAGCCGTTGAGAAAGCTATGGGGGACCGTCGCCGCGGTCGTCGCCGCCGTCACGGTCGGTGCGGTCGCCGCCCCCACGCCCGCACACGCCATCGCACACGGTGACAGCGTCCCCGACGGCCGGTACACATTCGCCGTCAAGATCACCGAGTTGGGCATTCCCACCGCGGACGGCGGCACCCGGGACAGCTCCTGCTCCGGCGGGCTGATCTCCCCGCACTGGGTGCTCACCGCCGCACACTGCTTCCGCGATCTGAGCGGCAAACGGGTGTCGCGCACGGTCGCCGAGCGGACCATCGCCACGGTCGGCCGGGCCGACCTGACCGGCAAGGCCGGTTTCACCGCGAACGTGGTCCAGGTGCGCCAGCACGGCAAGGCGGACGTGGCACTGGCCCGGATCGACAAGGCGATCACCGGCATCACCCCGCTGCGGCTGAGCCGCAGCAAGCCGGCCGACGGGCAGCGGGCCCGGCTGGTCGGTTATGGCTTCACCAGGAAGGGCGCCGAGCGTACGCCCGATCGCCTGCGAACCGGCCGGTTCGAGGTGACGTCGGTCGACACCACCGAGATGGGCCTGTCCGGGATCGCGCCGCGGGCGGACACCAGCCCGTGCGAGCGGGACTCCGGCGGTCCCTACTTCACCGAGCCCAAGAACGGCCCGGCCGTCGTGATCGGTGTGGTCAGCCGCGGCCCGGACTGCCCGCACACCGGCCCGGACATCGCCACCCGGGTCGACGCCCTGGCCCCGTGGATCCTCTCGGTCATCAAGAAGGACCTGGCGGCGCCGCCGTCACCCCCGGCACCGGCCGCGTCCCGGCCGCCGTCGCGCGTCCCGGACCCGGTGGCGGCCGCCCCGCAGGAGCCGGCCGGCCGGACCCTGCCGCCGGTCGCGCTGCTGACCGTTCCGGTAGCCGTCGGAAGCGTCGTGCTCTTGCTGGCGGCGCTGCGGCGCGGCCGCCGTTACCGGGGTCACCGCCGGCGCGGCTGAATTAATCCGCTACGGATGAGGCCCCGGGTCCGGCCGGGCGCTGCACTGATGACATGTTCGATGACAACGGATCCTTTCTGTTGGCCATGCTGGAGTTCTTCATCTTCGTGGCGTGGCTGTTCTGCCTGTTCTGGATCTTCGGCGACCTGTTCCGCAGCCGGGATCTCGGTGGCCTCGGCAAGACGCTGTGGTCGCTCTTCCTCATCTTCCTGCCGGCCATCGGCGCCCTCGTCTATCTGATCGCCCGGGGCAACGGCATGTCCGAACGTGCCCTGGCCCAGCACGCCGAGCTGCAGAAGCAGCAGGAGGCCTACATCCGGTCGGTGGCCGCCGACTCCGGCGTGGCGCCGGCGCCACGCAGCCCCGCCGACGAGATCGCCCAGGCGAAGCAGCTGCTCGACGCGGGCACGATCAGCGCCGCCGAGTTCGAGCACCTGAAGTCCCGCGCCCTCGGCACGACCACCTCCCCCGCACCGGTCGCGGGATAAGTCAATGTCAATGATCCGACGCTGCTGACGCGGAATCCGGACCACCCTTGCCCCGGCCGGCACCGACCATGAAGTGTTCGCCGGGGGAGGGGTTTGTCGTGGTGGATTTCGATCGGGAGCTCGCGGAGTCGAGCGCGAAGCGGCTGCGGGACTGCCGGCAGGGTCTGAACGGTGGCGGCAGCGTGGTGCGCGGGTGGGAGCCGTCGCATCAGGAGATGGCCGCCCTGCTGCAGACGCCGCCGGAGGACATCGCCGGGGTGGTCGCCCGGCTCAAGCAGCTGCAGCTGATCTTCGACAGCCTGCCGCCGAGCCCGGGCAACAACCGGGTGGCCGCGTTCAACTCGCTGTACACGACCATCACCGAGCAGGTCGCCGAGCACCTGCGCGGCCCGGACGTCACCGACGCCCGCTGGCTCGAGGTGCTCGACGTCGAGTTCGCCCGGCTGTATTTCACGGCGCTCGGATCCTGGGGCGGACTGAGCCCGGACACCCCGGACGCGTGGGAGGTGCTGTTCCGCCGGGCCCACGACGGCGAGGTGACCGCCCTGGAAGCGGCCGTGCTCGGCGTCAACGCGCACATCAACCACGACCTGGCGCTGGCCCTGGTCGCCACCTGGAAGCGGCTCGGCTATCCCGGCGACGGCCCGCAGCACCCCGACTACCTGGTCGTCAACAAGATCTTCTACAAGCACATCCCGCCGCTGCGCCGCCGGTTCGCCACCGCCTGGCAGATGGAGATCGACCGCTGCGTGGGCGAGCTCGACGACTGGAGCCAGCGGGTGCTGGTCCGGACCACCCGGGCCCTGGCGTGGGAGCAGGCCGAGCGGCTCTGGGACCTGCGCGAGGACGAGGACGACCTGGCCCGCGCCTGCACGGTGATGGACCGGGTGGCGGCGATGGCCGGGGAGACGCTGCTGACCGGCGTCGGCATCGTCAAGGTGCTGTGGCTGACCGCGACCGCCATGGCGAAATCGCTCTGGCGTAGGACGCTGGTCAGCGTGGGGGCGAGCCGGCCACGCCCGAGGCCGGCCCAGATCTCGGACTGATCAGCCGGGCGCCGTCGTCGCGGTCCAGTCGCAGGTCCTGCTCCAGCTCGGCGATCAGGGCGCGCAGGTCGTCGAGCCGCTGACTGATCATGATCCGGTCGATCTCGTCCGGGATGCCGTCGTGGTCCTCGTCGGTCGCCAGACGCTCGGTCATCTCCAGTCGGCGCGCCTCCTCCATCGAGTTGACGATGACCGCGATCAGGATGTTGAGCAGCAGGTTCACCGTGATCAGGACGTAGCTCACGTAGTAGACCAGTGCGCAGGCCGGGGGAGAAGCGGACGAGGCGCAGCACCCGGGCGATCCGGATCACGCGCAGCGCCGGCGAGTCGCCGTGCAGGCCGGGGAAAGAACGCCAGGGCGATCACGGTGACGATGACGATCTCGAAGGGCCGGGACTCGGTGATCGCGGCACAGGTCCGGGCCGTACGCGACAGCCGGTCCTGCGGCGGGTTCACCATGCGGCCAGCCTACGGAGTCCTCCCCGGTGCGGTGCCGGGTGATCCCTGAGCGGGGCTCCGGGTGCCGCCCGGAGCTTTCCCCGGCATGCCGTCCCAGCTCTGGAAACGTACCCCGTCGGCCGGTCAGCCTCAGGCGTGCGCAAATTTCTGTTCCGTGGGTTGCTGGTCCTTGTCGTGCTGACCGTGGTCGGCGCGGGTGTGGGCGCCTGGGTGCTGCTGCGGCCGCCGATCGACACGGTCGGCGACGTCGCCTTCGACCGTGCGCTGGCCGTCCCGCCGCTCGCCGAGTCCAGGCTGGACCAGGACGGCCGGCGGGTCTTCGACCTGCGGGCCCGGGCCGGACAGGCCGACCTCGGGCAGGGCGGGGCGACCGAGACGTGGGGCTACAACGGTGACCACCTCGGGCCGACCCTGCGGGCCAAGCGTGGCGAGCAGGTGGTCGTCAACATCACCAACGAACTCGGCGAGGACACCACGGTGCACTGGCACGGCATGCATCTGCCGGCGAAGATGGACGGCGGCCCGCACCAGCCGATCCGGCCCGGTACGACCTTCGCCCCGCACTGGAAGGTCGACCAGCCCGCCGCCACCCTGTGGTACCACCCGCACCCGCACGAGCGGACCGAGAAGCAGGTGTACCGCGGCCTGGCCGGGATGTTCCTCATCGACGACCCGGCCACCGACGTGGCGTCGCTGCCGCACGAGTACGGCGTCGACGACGTGCCGGTGATGGTGCAGGACAAGGCGTTCGACGACGACGGGCAGCTCTCCGAGAACGGCCGGTTCGGCAGCGAGATCGGCATCCTCGGCGACTCGGTGCTGGTCAACGGGACGCCGGGGCCGTACCTCGACGTCACCACCTCGCTGGTGCGGCTGCGGCTGCTGAACGCGGCGACCGCCCGGTTCTTCAATTTCCAGCTCTCCGACGGGCGGCCGTTCACGCTGATCGGCAGCGACGGCGGGCTGCTGGACCGGCCGCACCAGGTGCAGCGGGTGCCACTGTCGCCCGGTGAACGGGCCGAGGTGCTGGTGGCGATGCGGCCCGGCGAGCGGGTGGTGTTGCGCAGCGGGCCACAGGCACCGGACGGTGACTTCGCGACCCGGCGCTTCCAGGGTGGGGGCGACAAGTTCGACGTACTGGAGTTGCGTGCGGCGGCGACGCTGAAGCCCAGCCCGGCCGTGCCGGCGAAGCTGGTGGACATCCCGCGCCTCAACCCGTCGACGGCTGCCGACGCCCGGGAGATGACGTTCAGCACCCGTGACATCAACGGGCGCAAGATGGACCACCGCCGGGTCGACGCCGTGGTCACCAAGGACACCACCGAGGTGTGGACGGTCGTCAACGGGCACGGCACCCCGCACAGCTTCCACATCCACGACGTGCAGTTCCAGGTGCTCAGGCGGACCGACGGGCAGCCGGTGCCGCCGCTGCTGAGCGGCTGGAAGGACACCGTCCACCTGCCGGCGCACGAGGGCTACACGGTGATCATGCGGTTCTCCGGGTTCGCGGACCCGGCGACGCCGTACATGTTCCACTGCCACGTCCTGCGGCACGAGGACGAGGGCATGATGGGCCAGTTCGTGGTCGTCGAACCCGGCGGGCAGCCGCAGCTCGCCGCGCATCACGACCACGGTGGCTGAGGCCGCGCACAATGCGGTCGTGGAGGCATTGAAGGACATCGCAGCATGGGCGGTGGTCGTCGTGGTCGGCGGCATCGGCCTGGTCGCCGCCGTCGACGACGGCCGGGACCCGGTCACCGGCACCCCGGTGAGCCGCGACGACTACGCGCGGGTCGCGCCCGGCGCCTACGTCCGGCTTTACCTGACCCCGCGCGGCCGTCAGGTCAAACGGCTCGACGTGCTGGAGAAATGAAGGATCTCGGCGGGCATCTCGGTGGCCGGGCCGAACCAGTGCGGCTCGCCGGTGTCGAACTCCGCGATGTCGCCCGGCTTCAACAGACGCTCGCTGTCGCCCAGCAGCAGCCGCACCTGCCCGGCCAGCACGTAGAACCAGATGTGACCGGGATGGGCGACCAGCTCCGGTGATCCGGGGCCGGCGCCGAGGATCTGCTTGAACACCTGTACCCGGCCCGGATAGGTGGTCAGCGGGATGACGACGCTGCTGTTACCGGTCCGGGCGTGACTGCGGTGCGGCGTCAGATGGGCACGCGGATCGCCGGTCGGCGGGGCGCCGATCAGATTGTCCAGGGCCATCCGGTACGCGCGGGCCAGCGGAATCAGCAGATCCAGGGTGGGACGGCGCTTGCCCGCCTCGAGCCGGGACAGGGTGCTCACCGACAGACCGGTGGGGCCGGCCAGATCCTCCAGCGTCAGGCCCCGGTCCTGGCGGATCCGGCGCAGACGCGGGCCGATGCCGTCGAGCAGCTGCGCCAGTTCGAGGTCCACGCCAGCAGTTTGCGGTCTTCGCAAGTTTCCTGGGAAGCCGGGGGTGGGCGCGGTGACGATCCCGGCATGAAACTACTCGCCATCTGTGCCACCAGCATCTTCCTGGTCGGGCTCGACACGACGATCGTCAACGTGGCGCTGCCGTCGATCGGGCGCGACCTGCGGCTCGGCACCGCGGACCTGCAGTGGACGGTCGACGCGTACACCCTCGTTCTTGCTGCCCTGCTGATCACCTCGGGTGCGCTGGCGGACCGCCTCGGCCGGCGCCGGATCTTCCGGCTCGGCCTGGTGGTGTTCGGTGCCGGGTCGGTGGCTTGCGCACTGGCGCCGACGATGGGTGTCCTGGTCGCGGCCCGGGCCGTGCAGGGCGTCGGCGGCTCGATGCTGAGCCCGGTGGCGCTCGCCATCGTGGTCAGCGTGATCACCGATCCGCGGGAGCGGGCCAGGGCGATCGGGGTGTGGGCCGCGGTGTTCGGGCTGAGCATGGCGGCCGGGCCGATCCTCGGCGGGTTGCTGATCGCCGGGCTCGGCTGGCGGTGGGTGTTCTGGGCCAACCTGCCGGTCATCGCGATCGTGCTGGTCCTGACCGCGCGGCACGTGCCGGAGTCCAGGGCGCCGAAGGCCCGGCGGCTGGATCCGCTCGGCCAGATCCTGCTGATCGTGCTGGTCGGAGCCAGCGTGGCGGCGTTGATCGAAGGGCCGCGCCTGGGCTGGGGTTCGCCGGTTCTGCTGGCCGGCTACCTGGTGATCGTGGCTGCTGGGGTCGCGTTCGCCCGGGTGGAGACGCGGCAGGCGGAGCCGTTGATCGATCTGCGGCTGTTCCGCCGGCCGCCGTTCGCTGCGGCGGCGGGCGGGGCGGTGGCGGTGTTCGCCGCGCTCAACGTGACGTTGCTGGTGGGCACCCTGTACCTGCAGCAGGTCCGCGGCCTGAGCCCGGTGGCGGCGGGTCTGGTCACGCTGCCGATGGCGATCGCGGCGACGGTCTGCGCGCCGCTCGCCGGGCACCTCGTCGGGCGGGTTGGTCCTCGGCTGCCGCTGCGGATCGCCGGTGTGGGGCTTGCGGTCGGTGGGCTGTTGCTGATCGGGCTCGATGACCGGACCCCGATGCCGTTGCTGCTGGCTGCCTACCTGTTCGCCGGGATCGGTGTCGGCTTCGCCAATGCGCCGATCACCAATACGGCGGTCAGCGGCCTGCCTCCGGAACGCGCCGGTGTGGCCGGTGGCATCACCTCGACGGCCCGCCAGTTCGGTGCGGCGCTGGGCATCGCCCTGGCCGGCGTCCTGGTCACTCTCCCCGCCGACACCGGGCACTCGGGTGGCGCGGCGACCCGGCCGGGCTGGGTACTGGTCGCGATCTGCGGTGTCGCGGTTCTGCTCGCCGCGCAGGTTTCCCCTACGAGCAGTCCAAGGCGCCACCGGCCCACAACAGCCCTCGCTCGGTGAGAGCAGCCACCTCGGGCACCGCCAGATCCGCCGGCGCGTGCCCGAGCGTGGACACGAACACCCGTCCCCGCCCGAACCGCCGCAACCACACCACCGGCATCACCGCCCCCGCAGTCTCCGGCGCCCCGTGCTTCCCCTCGAACGTGGTCGTGGCCAGCACCTCCAGCGTCGGATCCACGTGACAGAAATACTGCTCCGTGTGCAGCCGGAACGACCCGATCCCCCGCACCACCGGATGCTCAGCCACGATCTCCACGTCGTAGTCCACGAACCCACCCGGATGACACACGAACCGCCCACCCACCATGAACTGGTACCGCGGCGACTCATACGCGGTCGCCACGATCCCGCCGTGCCACCCCGCGAACCCGGCGCCCGCCGCCACCCGCTCCACCAGGTTCTGTTCCTGCTGCTCGGTGAGCTGCCCACCGGTCCAGCACTGCACGATGAGGCCGGCCCGCTCCAGCAGATCCCGGTCGTCGTAGGCACCAAGGCTCTCCGCGACCTCCACCTCGCACCCCCGAGCCCGCAGCCGCTCGATGAACATCTCGGTGCAGGCTCGCGGCTCATGCCCGGCCCAACCCCCACGAACCACCAGAACACGCATGCCCAAGACCATAAAACCCTCGGGGTACGCGCGACGGCCCGGCCGACCAGCCGAAGAAACGTGCTGTTTCCCGGCGGCCGCGCTGGGGCCGGGAGTGGGCAGATGATCGCGCTGCACTCGCGGGACGGTCCAAAATGTCGTCAACGGCGTCGCGCGTACCCCGGAAAAGCGTGACCGAACCGCTGACCTGGATTGATCATCGCCGTAGGCTCTCCTGCACAACCGTCGAGAGCTCGTGGAGATCCGATGAGCATTCTGCAGGCCCTGCTGTCCGGAGTGAGCGGTGGCACGATCGAGGTCGTCGATCTGACCGCGCCGCTGTCGAGCGGCACGCCGATCCTTCAGTTGCCGCCGCCGTTCGCGAACACGATCCCGTTCCGGCTCGAGGAGATCAGCCGGTACGACGATCGGGGGCCGGCCTGGTACTGGAACGACATCCACACCGGCGAGCACACCGGCACGCACTTCGACGCGCCGGTGCACTGGGTGACCGGGCGCGACGGTGACGACGTGTCGCAGGTGCCGCCGCAGCGGCTGATCGCGCCGGCCGTGGTCATCGACGTGGCGGATCGGGTGGCCGAGAACCCGGACTTCCTGCTGGAGATCGAGCACGTGCGCGAGTGGGAGGCGACCAACGGGCCGCTTCCGGCGGGTGGCTGGCTGCTGCTGCGTACCGGCTGGGACGCGCGTTCCGGTGACCAGGACGCATTCCTCAACGCGAACGAGACCGGCCCGCACACGCCCGGCGTCTCGGTGGAGGCGGCGAAGTGGCTGGCCACCGAGTCGCCGATCATCGGCATCGGGGTGGAGACCGTCGGCACCGATGCGGGGGCCGCGCATTCGTTCGACCCGCCGTTCCCGTGTCACTCGTATTTGTTGGGCGCCGACAAGTACGGCCTGACCCAGCTGCGCAACCTGGACCGCCTGCCGCCGACCGGCGCGGTCGTGATCGCGCCGCCGCTGCCGATCGTCGGCGGCTCCGGCAGTCCGGTGCGCGTGCTCGCCCTCGTCGAACGATGAACGTCGCCGAACTGGTCGGATCCACCCTCGCCGACCTCGGCGCCGACCACGTGTTCGGGGTGGTCGGCAGCGGCAACTTCCACGTGACGAACGCGCTGGTGGCGCGCGGGGTGCGGTTCGTCGCCACCCGGCACGAGGGCGGTGCGGCGACCGCGGCGGACGCGTATGCGCGGGTCAGCGGTGGGGTCGGGCTGGTCTCGGTGCATCAGGGCTGCGGGCTGACCAACGCGATGACCGGGATCGCGGAGGCGGCGAAGAGCCGTACCCCGCTGATCGTCCTCGCTGCCGAACCGGCCGCTTCCGCGCTGCGCTCGAACTTCCGCGTCGACCAGGACGCCCTGGCGGTGGCGGTCGGCGCGGTCAGCCACCGGGTCCATGGCCCGGCCACGGCGGTGGCGGACACCGTGCGGGCGTGGCGGGTGGCGGTGGGGGAGCGGCGTACGGTCGTCCTGAACCTCCCCCTCGACGTGCAGGCCGCAGCCGCGTCCCCGGCCCCGTTGCCGGCGGCACCAGTCGTCGAACCGCCACGAGCCGCCGACGAGGCCGTGGCGGCGCTGGTCGGCCTGCTCGACGGCGCTGCCCGGCCGGTCTTCATCGCCGGCCGCGGTGCCCTGGGCGCCCGGCCCGAACTCGAAGAACTGGCCGACGCCTGCGGCGCACTGCTGGCCACCTCGGCCGCGGCGAAAGGCCTGTTCGCCGGCAACGACTGGAACCTGGACGTCTCGGGCGGTTTCGCCACCCCCCTCGCGGCCGAACTCATCGCCGCCGCGGACGTCGTCGTCGCGTGGGGCGCCTCGCTGAACATGTGGACCAGCCGCCACGGCGCCCTGATCAGCGCCGATGCCGCGGTCGCCCAGGTCGACCTCGACCCGGCGGCGCTCGGCGGCCACCACCGGATCGATCTCGGGGTGGTCGGCGATGTCGCCCTCAGCGCGCGCTCCGTGCGTGCCGCGCTGACGCGCGCCGGCAGCGGATACCGGACGTCGGAGGTCCGCCGCCGGCTGAGCATCGAGGGACGTTGGCGAGATGTCGGGTACGCCGATGACGGCGACGATCTGCACATCGACCCCCGGACGGCGAGCATCGTGCTCGACGACCTGCTGCCGGCCGAGCGGGTGGTCGCTGTCGACTCCGGGAACTTCATGGGTTATCCGTCGATGTTCCTGTCGGTGCCGGATCATCGGGGCTTCTGCTTCACGCAGGCTTTCCAGTCGGTCGGGCTGGGCCTGGCCAGCGCACTGGGCGCGGCGCTGGCTCAGCCGGACCGCTTGCCGGTCGCGGCCTGCGGGGACGGCGGCTTCCTGATGGGCATCGCCGAACTGGACACCATCCGCCGGCTCGGCCTGGGCATGTTGGTCCTGGTTTACAACGATTCCGCGTACGGGGCGGAGGTCCACCATTTCGGCCCCGCCGGTCATCCACTGGCCACCGTCGAGTTCCCGGAGACCGACCTGGCAGCAATCGGCCGAGGCCACGGTTGCGAGGGCGTGACGGTCCGCGCACCGGCCGACCTGGCCGCGGTGAGTGTCTGGCTGGCCGGCCCGCGCGAGGTCCCGCTGGTCGTAGACCTGAAGGTCGCCGCCGGCCGCCCGTCGTGGTGGTTGGAGGAGGCTTTCCGCGGCCACTGAACGCACTCCCTCGCCCGCCGGCCGTCTGGCCGTCCCACCCGCCGGCCGCCTGGCCGTCCCACCCGCCGGCCTGGCAGTCCGCGTCGGCTGGCCTCTATGCCGCCGTCCCTTTTGCCCGCTTCATTAATTGCCACCCCTTTCTCACGCCCGCCTGCCGTTGCCTCCTGCTCACAGACTGCGGCGTCGCGCGAATCCTGCGCTCCCTGCCCCCTTTGACTCCCGGTCTCCTTGGCCGGCCCCACCTTGCTCAGCGGTGTCTCCCAATGCAGCGCAGCCGGGACTGGCTCAGGCGGGGTTGCGGTGCAGGCGGTGCAGCGCGAGGGCTACCTGCAGGCGGAGCCGGCCCTGGGGCTCCCGGATGTCCCAGCCCAGCAGTCGGCCGGTGTGCGAGAGCCGTTCCTGCAGCGTGGAATGGTGAACCCGGAGGGCGGCCGCCGCTGCCCGCAGGCTGACCGCCTCCGCGACCGCGTCGAGCGTGGCCAGCGCCCAGGGGGCGGCTGCCGCTACCCGGTCGAGCGCGCGCACGTCCGGGACCGGCTCGGTGCCGGGCCGCACGGTCGCCGCCAGCAGGATCAGGCCACCCAGCTGATCAGCGTGCACCACCCGCGGGCCGGGATCCTGCTCAGTCCCGTCAGCGGTGAACCGCAGCGCGGCCCGCGCCGCGACGTAGGAGGCCGGCAGCTCGGCAACCGTCCCAGCCGGCCCGATCCCCGCCCGTTCACCGGCCAGGACGGCCGAGCCATCGGCAGCGAACCGGGATGTCGCTGTCGAACCGGCGTGGGAAGGCTGGGCCTCGGCAACCGGACCGGTCCGGGTCGTGGGTGGGCCGGCGTGCGGTTTGGCGGCTGGATCGGTCCGGGTCGTGGGTGGGCCGGCGTGCGGACGCCCGGATTCGGCGGCCAGGCTTGTTCGGGCGGCGGGGTCGGTGTCGCTGTCGGGGAGCAGTAAGGCGGTGCCGTCGGCTAGGGCGACTGCGCGTACCCGATCGGTGGATTTGAAGCCCAGGGATGCTGCGGCGGCGAGGCGCTGCTGTTCGGGCGCTGCGGCGTCGAGCGTTAGCTCGACCGCCGCCGGATCGCCGGGCGGTGGCTGGCGCCGGGTGCGGTCCAGGACTGTGCGGGCGGTGCCGGCGGCTCGTTCGAGGACCATCGCGTCGACCGGGCCGGGTGGTCCGGGGCGTTCCAGCCAGAGCACGGCCCCGTTGCCGGCCTCGGTGAACATCCACGACGGGTCCGGCGGTCCGCCTGCCTGGTCGGCGCCGGCCGTGTCGATGCCGTCGGGCTGCACCCGCAGGTGGATGCGGCGCCCGTCGTCGGTCAACCGCGCCGGGCAGCCGGCCAGCACCGCCGCGCCCCGCACGATCGCCTGCAGGCCGGCGCGGCCTTCGGTGAGCCGGTCGAAGTACGCGATGACCCGCAACGCCGCCCCGGCATCGGGGTCGAGCGCGGCAAGGCGGACGGCCAGGTCCTTCACCGGATCATCGTCCCTCCCCGCCCGGCCCGCGACCATCCCATGACCGGCCCGGCTGTTCCCCGGCTCGGATGGCAGGGGCGACGGCCTACCTGAGCCGGCCGGACTCGCGGTGATCACTCGGCCGAGGCGCGCAATGACTGCTCAACGTCGGCGAGTGCCCCGGCTGTCCCGGAGTGCTGCTTCAAGGGCCGGCCAACAACCCTGATCGTCAGCCGAGCACCCCCGGCTGGGCGTGAGGGCTGTTTCGAGGGCAGGAAACAGCCCTCAGCGCCAGCTGGATTTCTCCGGCTGGCGTGAGGGCTGTTTCGAGAGCCGGGAAGCAGCCCTCACGCCCAGCCGAGTGACTACGCGCCGAGGAGGCGGCGTAGCCAGCGGACGCGGGCGGCGCGGGCCTCCTGGGAGATGGCGGCCTGCGGCGCCATCATGTCGAAGCCGTGGAAGCCGCCGGGCCAGACGTGCAGTTCGGCCTGGCCGCCGGCCTGCCAGATGCGGCTCGCGTAGGTCACGTCCTCGTCGCGGAACGTCTCGGCCGAGCCGACGTCGATGAAGGCCGGCGGCAGGCCGGAGAGGTCGGTGGCTCGGGCGGGAGCAGCGTACGGGGAGACGTCCTCGCGGTCCGTGCCGAGCAGGGCGGTCCAGCCAGTGTCGTTCGCGGTGCGGTCCCAGACGCCGCGGCCGGCCATCTGGATCGCGGACGGGGTGTCGTTGCGGTCGTCGATCATCGGGCAGAGCAGCATCTGGCCGGCGAGTTCGGGGCCGCCGCGGTCGCGGGCCAGCAGGGCCAACGCGGCAGCGAGGCCGCCACCCGCGCTGGCGCCGGCCACGATCAGGCGTTGTGGGTCGATGCCTAGTTCGGCGGCGTGTTCGGCGGTCCAGAGCAGGCCCGCGTAGCAGTCCTCGACCGGTGCGGGGTGGGGGTGTTCGGGGGCGAGCCGGTACTCGACGGAGACGATCACCGCCGGCACCTCGGTGGCCCAGTCCTGCAAGGCGTCGACGCCGGTCCGGTTGTTGCCGATCACCATGCCGCCGCCGTGCGTGTGGTAGATCCCCGGCAGCGCGGAGTTCGCGCCTGCCGGGGTGAGGATCAGCAGCTCGACGTCCGGGTCGCCGGCCGGTCCGGGCACCAGGCGCCGGGTGACGGTGAAGCTGCCGTCGCGTGCCAGGTCCTCGTCGCTGAGGTCGGCCATCAGCGAACCGGCGCGCATCGGCTGGATCATCTCGGCGGTCAGCGCGGCCGGCAACTGCTCGCCGATCACATCGAGCGCGGCTGCCAGCTCCAGGTCGAACGGCGGGGGCGGGCCTACGGTGCTGGTGGCGTCCGGCGGCAGGATGGTCGTCACTGATGGCCTCCCAGATTTCGAGCGAATGGCGGCCGTGTGACCGCTGTCACTCATTCTGGCGAAAGCGTTCCCGCAGGCAGCCCGCCAGGCGGCGGATCCTCCCCGCCATCTGGCGGGCTACGTGCAGGCCACCGCCGCCCAGCCCAAAGGCCGACCTTCCGCCGCGCGTAGAAGCAGCACTGACCGTCAGCCAGTGTGCCGAGCTGACGGCGAGCGTCGTTTCCCGCGCGGTGATGCAGCACTGCCGGTCAGCCGAGGAAGCCAGCTGACGGTCAGTGTCGTTTCCCGCGCGGTGATGCAGCACTGCCGGTCAGCCGAGGAAGCCAGCTGACGGTCAGTGTCGTTTCCCGCGCGGTGATGCAGCACTGCCGGTCAGCCGAGAAGGCCAGCTGACGGTCAGTGTCGTCTCCCGGGCGAAAAGGCAGCACTGGCCGTCAGCTGAGGTTGTCGGGCTGACGGCCAGTGCTGTTTCAGGGGGATCGTCGACCGAAGTGGGCGGCCGGCAACGCCGAGGGAGGGATCAGTGGGCTGAGAGGGTTCCGCTGATCTCGTTGGGGACGGCGTCGAGGGTGACCGAGCCGGTGACCTTGCCGGTGGCGAGGTTGACCTGGTGCACCTTCTTGGTGGCCGGTTCGGTCACGTAGGCCTGAGAATCCCGGACGAACAGCGCCGGCCGCGGCTCCTGCCAGTCCATCGGCTCCTTCCAGGCGCCGACGACCGGCCACGACGACGTGATCTTGCCGGCGGCTACGTCGATGACGTGGAGTTTGCCGTCGGTTCCGAGGATCAGGCCTTCGCCCTGGGGGCCGCGCGCCAGCGACCGGAAGCTGTAGCTGACTCCGGTCGGCATCGGCACCACCTTGAGTGACTGCGCCGCCGTGTCGATCAGGGAGAACTGCGTGGGGAACTCGCGCTCCGCGTCCGGGTCGACCTTGTAGTCGCCGAGCAGGACCGGCGACGCGTCGGTGCCGGCCTGGGTGCCGACGGCGCTGTACGCGGCGGCGCCCTTGACCTTCACGAAGGCGCCGTTCTTGAACAGCAGGACCCCGTCCTTGCAGCCCAGCCCGACGACTTCACCCTGCGCGACGGCCTCGCCGTGCACGCCGGGGCATTCCGTGCTGCGGGCGATCTCCTTGCCGTCCTTGTCGAGAGCGATCGCGCCCGGCCGGGACTCCTCGGTGCCGAGGGTGACGATCATGGTGCCGTCGGCGAGCTCGACGGCGACGCCGTGGTGAGGCTGCTCGGTCTTGTACTGGCGGCCCTGCGGCTTTCCGGCGGCGAGGTCGGCCGGGTTGAAGCTGTTCACCTCGCCGGTGCCGTCGGTGAACAGGATGGTCCGGTCGCCGTGCAGAACCACGTGGCCCGGCTTGGCGCCCGGGTAACTCACGTCGGTCATCTTGCCGGCGGCGGTGTCGAGCATCTGGAAGCCGGCTTCGGTGGAGACGACGACGGTGCGGTCGTCGCCGGCCGGGTTGACCCGGTTGAAGCCGGGCAGCGTGACGTTGTGGGCGACCTTCATGGCGGATCCGTCGAGGACGTAGATCCCGCCCTCGTAGGTGATCGCCACGGGAGAAGCGGTGGCGGCTGCGGAGGCCGGAGCAGCGGCCGGAGCCTCGGCCTCGGTGGAGGACCCGCAGGCGGTGAGGGCCAGTGCGGCGGTGGCAAGTCCGGCGGCGAGGCCGCGGATTCGGTGTCGGTTCAAAACAACCTCCCCAGGTTGGTAACGACAATCATTTTCATTAAGACCGTACAAGAGCGGCCGGTCGGCGGTCCAGCGGGGGGTCAGGCGATACAAGTGACCGCGGGGAAGAGGCTGCAGGAGGGCAGAGGTCGGGCGCCGTAGGAGGCCGCGGGAAAGGGGCATGAGGGCGGAGGTCGCGCGCCGTAGGAGGCCGCGGGAAAGAGGCTGCAGGAGGGCGGAGGTCGGGCGCTGCAGGAGGGTGGAAGCGGGCGGTGCAAGCGGGCGCGGTCCGAAAGGCAGGACCGGGAGCTGCAACAAAGCGCGCCAAGAGGCCAGGTCAGCCGGCCAGGCCCCCGATGATCGCGTCGGCGTTGAAGCGCATCATCGCCAGGTAACTAGGAGCCTCACCGTCCGCGGCGCTCAGTGACTCGGAATAGAGGCCGATCACGCGTACCCGAAGGTCTGCCTCTGCGGCGAGGACCTCCGCAAGCCGCGCCGGCTGCGCCGTGTCCGCGAAGATCGCGGGCACCTGATGCTTCCTGATCGCGGTGACCAGCGATGCCAGGTCTGAAGCGCTCGGCGAGGCGAGCGTGGTCCCGCTCGGGATGATCGTGCCGATCACCCGCAGCCGATAACGCTCCGCCAGGTAGCCGAAGACATGATGGTTGGTCACCAGGACCCGGCGTTCCGCCGGGATGGCAGCGAACCGGCTTTCCAGGTCAGCGTCCAGTTCGGCAACAGAAGTGGCGTACGCCTGAGCCCGCGCCCGCACAACCCCGGCATCCACCCCGTCGACATGTGCAGTGATCTCCTCGGCGAGCAGCCGCACCGCGTCGGCGACCCGCGCCGGATCGGTCCAGAAGTGCGGGTCGGGAAGCCCAGCCGCATCCCCGTCCCGGTACTCCATCGGCTCCACCGCCGCACCCACCTCGACAGTGCGCACACCGGCTTCCCCGGCCGCCGCCACGTGCTGCAGCACGTTCTCCTCAAGGCCGAGCCCGTTGTAGACGACCAGGTCAGCGCTCTGCATAGCGTGCGCCTCCCGGGCCGAGATGCCGAACGAGTGCGGGTCCGCCTCCGCTTTCATCAGCACACTGACCCGGGCTTCGTCGCCGGCGATCTCGGTGACGATGTCGCCGAGGATGTTGGTGGTCACCACGATCTCCGCACGGTCCGGCGAGGTGCAGGCCGCCCCGCTGAGCAGGAGGGCGACGACGATCAGCAGTCTTCTCACCGTCCGACCTCCACCATCAGGTCGGGCTGGTCGCTGGTGCGCAGCGTGCGGGCGGTCCGCAACCCGTCCCGATAGTCGATCTCGTGAATCACACGGGCGGCGGGCGAGGCCAGATAGGCGCGGTTGATGTCCAGCGTCAGACTCGACGCCTTCAGAGGAGCCGCCGCGATTTGCTTGCCGGTCGCCAGGTCATGGCTGGTCAGCGTGCCGGCACGGTCGAGGGCGAGCACCGTGCTGCCATCCGCGGGGGAGGCGGCTGCCACCAGGTCGCGTCCGCCGGCGGGCAGGTGCTGCAGGGTGGCCTTGGCGGCGTTCACCGACCAAATCCCGGTGGGGTCGGCGAGCGCGGCCTCGTTGCTGCGGGGACGATGCCCGAACCCGTTCGACGGCACCGGGCTGCGTGGGGACTTCAGGACCTTCGCCGTGAGCTGGTTCTGGTCGTGCTTCACGCGTACCAAATGATCTTTGCAGGCAATGACCGCGCCGCCTCGCAGGACCACCGCGCCACGCGGCGCCTCGCAAGGCGCCTGAAGGGCGCCACTCTCGCTGCCGTCCGCACGCAGCGCGGCGATGCGATTCTCACCCACAGTGACAAGAAGAAGATCGGCATAGGGTACGGCCAAAGCGCTCGAACCCCCCGATGCGAACCGGGCCGTCTCGACCACCTGACCGGCTTCGAGCTCCCGCCGGTCGAGGACCCGGATCTGTCCGTCGGCGGTCCCAATCGTGGTGTGCGCGCCGAATCCGGTGACCGTCGAAATCGGCGCGTCAAAGGTCAGCGCACCCAGACTGCGAGCCGGCGCACGGTAGTAATGAACGTGATCGGTGTGGTCCACCGTCCACACCCCGGCGTCGACGATCTCGAGCCGCCGATCACCGTCGGTCACATAGAGGAAGCGGCCGTCCTCGGTGAGTTTTTGGGCTCCGATCGACAGGCTGACCTGCTTCTCTGTCTCGCTGGCCAGGTCAATGAGGCGCACCTGCCGGGCGCCGCGCGCCGCGTACGCAATGGCTGATTGTGCTTCCGGCAGTTCCTCTGCCCCCTCGACGTAACCGTGCGGCTGCTCCGGTTCCTCGGTCGTGCCGCAGGCCGACAGGGCCAGGGCGAGGCTGACGGCCGCCGCGGTCAGGCGGGTTCTTCTCTTCACAGGGTTCCTTTCATGATCCGGCGTGCGCCGAGCAGGGCGAAGAAGAGGAGTACGGCGACCGCGGCGATGGTGGCGCCGGCGGCGGTCGCCGCGTACCAGGAGATCCAGAGGCCGAGAACGGTGGCGGCCGCGCCGATCAGGAACGCCACACCCATCACTGCGGGTAGTCGCCGGGCGACGAGCATCGCCGCCGCGGTCGGGGCGATGAGCATGCCGAAGGCGAGCAGGGTGCCGACGACGCTGAACGCGACCGCCATGGTGATGGTGAGCAGGCCGAGCATCACGGCGTTGGCGAGACCGGGGCGCAGGCCGAGCGTCTTCGCCTTGCGCGGGTCGAAGGTGAGCGCCAGGAACGGCCGGTACCAGAGGGCGGAGACGACCGCGACCAGCGCGAGGGCGGCGCCGAGCAGCAGCAGGTCGGACCGGCCGATGGCCAGGACGTCGCCGAACAGGAACGCGGTCAGGTCGGTGGCGAACGACCGGGAGTGCGAGACGACGATGACGCCGATCGAGAGCATCCCGACGAAGAGCAGCCCGATGCTGGTGTCCCGGCCGAACTCGCGGCTGTGGCGCAGCGCGCCGACTCCGACCGCCATGGCGAACGCGCTGACGGCGGCGCCGACGACGAGGTTGCCGCCGAGGATCGAGGCGATCGCGACGCCGGGCAGCATGCCGTGGCTCATCGCCTCGCCGAGGAAGGTCATCCCGCGGGTGATCACCCACGCGCCGACCAGGGCGCAGATGGCGGCCAGCAGCACGCCGCCGATCAGTGCGCGGACGACGAAGGTGACGGTGAAGGGTTCGAGCAGCACCCGGGTCACCCTACCGGTAATGAAAACGGTTATCGTTACGGGATGCTGATGGCGGAGAATCTGGGCTTCCGGTATGCGGGCGTGCCCGTCCTGCACGGGGTGAACCTGCGCGTCGGCGCGGCGAGCATGGTGGCGGTGACCGGCGCGAACGGCTGCGGCAAGAGCACCCTGCTGCACCTGCTGGCGGGTGTCGAGGCGCCGGCCTCCGGGAGCGTGCGGCGCTCAGTGGGCAGTCGGCTGGCGCTGTTGCCGCAGCGTACCGGCGACATCGACGCGCTGCCGCTCACCGTTCTGGAGTGCGTGCAGATCGGACGGTTCCGCCCGCGCCGGCTGCTGCGCCGCCCCGACCGGGTCGCGGTGACCGAGATCATGGAGCGGCTGGACATCGCACACCTGGCCCGCCGGCGGCTCCGCGAGCTCTCCGGCGGGCAGCGACAGCGGACGCTGATCGCGCAGGCCCTGGTCCAGGACGCCGACATCTACGTCCTGGACGAGCCGACCGCCGCCCTCGACACCGACAGCCGGCAGCGGGTGCACGCGCTGCTCACCGAGCGGGTCGCGGGTGGCGCCGCGATGGTGGTGGCCAGCCACGACGCCGAGGAGGCGGCGCTCGCCGGCGAGACCCTGGTGCTGTGAGGTCAGGCGTGGGCGTACCTCCTCCGCGACGGTGTGCAACCGGGTGCCGGCCGGCGCCCGCTCCAAGCCGAGCCGGACCAGCCGCGCCGCGTCCGAGCGGTGCGCGGCGGCCCAGGTGACCCCTCCCTTTGATGTCAGTCACTGACATCGCCATGATGGGATCATGGCGAGATGGTGTTCCTCGACGGACTGGAGAAGGCGCAGGCGACGGCGGCGATGCCGCTCGTGACGGCGGCCCTGGAGAACGCGGCCGACATCTTCGATGCGGAGCGGCGCGCGTGGTCGCGGGCCCGTCAGCAGGTCATCACCGCGCACGAGGCCCTGCAGGAACGCGAACTGCTCAAGATGTCCTCGCTGGCCGCTGCGCTGATCCGCGCCCTGACTGGGCGGGGGATCGAGGCGACCACCGCCGCGCTCGCCGCCGAGAGCGGGGTCACCGTGTTCCGGACCGCGTTCGCGGCGTGGATCGCGGACGGCGAGGATCGTTCCTTCGGCGAGATCCAGCATCAGATGCTCGACAAACTTCGGGAGACCGTACGGTGACGCGCTTCGTCCTCTTCCCCGGCCGCCATCACCTGCTCACGCAGTTCCAGGCCGACTACCTCAGCGGGCTCGGCGCCGAGACGATCGTGTGGGCGGTGACCTCGGCGAACCACGAGAACACCAAGCGCAACCCGGTGCCGTACCACCGGCGGGAGGCGGCGATCGAGCGGTTCAGCCTGCTCAGCGGCCTGCGCTCGGTGGTCGTGCCGATCTTCGACGCGGCGCCGACCGACGCGTTCGCCGACGTGACGCTCAAAAGCATCGCGGTCGCCACCGGGCTGGAACTCACCCCGGCGGACACCGTGGTCGCCTGCTCCACGCCCGAGGTGGCGAAACTGTACGAGCGGCTCGGCTTCGACATCGCGCCGGTGGAGGCGGATCCGCAGTTGCGTACCGCGCCGGAACGGCCGTGGGACGTGCTGCTGCGCCTGGCCGCCGGCGACGAGTCCTGGCGCAAGCTGGCCCACCCGGCCACCCTCGACGTCTACGAGCGGTACCGGCTCGCCGACACCGTCCGCACCGTGGTCAACGACCCGCTGGTCGGCGCTGAGGGCGGGCTCACCGCAACCCGCGACTACCGGACGTATGTCGAGGCTTTCGCCGACGCCGCCGAGCGCAAGTGGACCGCCGTCCGCCAGCACGTGCGGCCCGGCCGGATCGTCGACATCGGCTGCGGCGCCGGTTCGCTGCTGGAACTCGCCGACCGCGAGCCCGGCCTGCACGAGAGCGACCTGATCGGCGTCGAGGTGGCCCGCCACCTGTACTCCGAGTGCGTCCACAAGAAGGCGCAGGGCGTCTTCCGCAACGCCAACGTGTACTTCTACCAGCGCAACGTCCTCGGCGGCGCGATCTTCGCGGACCGCTCGGTGGACACCACGCTCACCTTCGCGCTGACCCACGAGATCTGGTCCTACGGCCGGCAGCGCGAGTCACTGCTGCAGTTCGCCCGGCGCATCTTCGAGCACACCGCGCCCGGCGGCGTCTGGATCAACAGCGACGTGTGCGGCCCCGACGACCGCCGCCGCCCGGTCACCCTGCGGCTGACCACCGCCGACGGCGAGAACCCCGCGCAACCGCGGCGTGATCTCACCGGTCTCTCTTCCGAGCAGATCAAGGCGTACGTCCAAAGCCTCTCCACCCGCGCCCGGCTCGACCAGTTCGCGGCCGATTTCGCGTTCCCCTTCGACTACGAGGCGCTCGACGAGGACACCGTCCGCATCGAGCTCGGCGCGGCGATGGACTACCTCACCCGCAAGGACTACGTCGACAACTGGCTGTCCGAGACGCAGGAGCAGTTCTGCGGCCTGTCCTTCGCCGAGTGGTCCGCCCTGCTCACCGAGGTCGGTTTCGAACTGGACCCCGCCTCGACCCCGATCCGCAACGACTGGATCATCGACAACCGCATCGCCCCCGTCGCCGCCCTGACCGACCTCGACGGCCACCCCCTCGACTGGCCCACCACCCACCTGCTCGCCGTAGCCCGCCGCCCCCGCAACAGCTGAACCGCCGGACCCTGATCCGGATGGCGCCGGTCTCTGTGCAGCCCGGCCTGCAGACCCGATCCGGCTGGCGCTCAGGGTCGTTTCCCGCCTGCGGAAGCAGCCGTGAAAGCCAGCCGGATGAACCCCGACTCCTGGAACGCCGGCTCTTCCGCCCGCGGGGCTCCGAGGGGTTGGCGCCGCCGGGGTGTTGCCCCTCCGGAATGAGCGCGCGCAGAGAGTTGACCTTCGGCCCGGAGACGTCGCTGCTGGGCGGCTCAGGCCTCGATTCAGGCTCTGTTGATCACTCGGCTGTGCGGTGGTGCCGTCCCAACGCCCCCGGCAGACCGCACCGGCCCGCCGGCGACAGGTCGGGGGTAGGCGTTAGCCATAAGGCACAGCCGAGCCGGTGTTTTCAGGCTTGTTGATCACCCGGCTGGGAGTTGCGCAGCCTTCCGGCGGGTTGAGGCAGCCACAACTCCCAGCCGCTCCCATGGAGCCGACCTTTGTAGATCCCTCAGCTGGGAGTTACGACGGTGAGGATGATCCACAACACCTGCCACCAAGGGCACACCGCCTGCGATCACCCGGCTGGCTTTCACGGCTGCTTCGCCCGGCCGGAAGCAACCGTGAGCGCCAGCTGGACAACTCGGGCTGGCTTGTGGGGCTGTTTGCGGGGGCGGGAAACGACCGTGAGCGTCAGCCGGACGACTCGGGCTGGCTTGTGGGGCTGTTTGCGCAGGCGGGAAACGACCGTGAGCGCCAGCTGGATCGGGTCTGGCCGGCCGGCGGGCCGAGGTGTACCGGGACCGGCGCCCTCCGGCGGGCAGACCTCGGGCCGAAGCTGGTCTAGCGTTCCGCGCAGGTCCAGGACACCGTTCCGCTGATGGCGTTGCCGGGCAGGCCGCCTTCGGCGGTGGTCGCCAAGTTCGTGAACGTCCATGAGCCGCCGCCCTTGCCGTCGGTGGTGGCGTCACTGGTGGTGCTGTCCGGCCAGGTGCCGTAGATGGAGCTGTCGATCGCGATGCTCGGGCGCGAGCCAGGCGCGACGAGTTGGTCCTTCGGGTATGTGCCGGGACCGGCGTAGTCGGCGATCCACATCTCCAGGGTGATCGCGTGGTCGCCGATCGGGCCGTCGAGCAAGCCCGGCGCTAGATAGCGCTTCTCTGCGGTGCCCTTTGCGTATTCCGCGCAGGTCTTCAGGAAGTGTGAGCCGCCGGAAGGGGCGAGCGCGGTCGTCGCGCCCTTGAAGGTGACGGCGCCGGTGATGTCGAACCTGATGGTGATCTTGGGGCCGAGGGTGGCTTCCACCTCGGCGGAGATCTCGCTGCCGGGCGGGCCGGTGTCCAGGACCGGGCCGGGACCGGCCTCGGCCGTCCCGCACGCGGTGAGGGTCGCGAACGCGATGGTGGCCATCAGGGCCGAGGCGGTCCGTCGAGCGCTGAGCATGGTGTCACTCCTTGTCTGACCTGTGCGGACAGCTTCGGAGACGCCGCCAAAAAGCGCCAAAGACCGGCGGGGGCCGCGCTGATCGGCGCGGTGCCGCACGGTACGGGCTGGGCGTGCTGATCGCCGGCGGCGCATTGGCCGGTCTGGGGATCGGGCAGCCGTACTGGGCGACCGTGGCGGCCGTCGCGCCGCTGAGCGTGACGGGCGTCCGGGCGCAGCTGGTGCGGGCGGGTCACCGGGTCGGCGGCACCCTCGCGGGACTCGTCGTAGCGGCACTGGTAACGGCGCAGGGCTTCCGCCCGTACCCCTCGATCTTGATCTTGGTGGTCCTGCAAGTCGGCACCGAACTGGTGATCGGAAGGAACTATGGCCTCGCGATGGTAGTGATCACGCCGATGGCGCTGCTGATGAGTCAGGTCGCGGCGCCGCCGGAGGTGAGCGCGCTGCTCTGGGGCCGGAGGATCGAGACCGTGATCGGCGCCGCGGTGGCCGGTCTGACGATCGTGGCCGGGCGGCGCGTTTCCCACCATGGGTGAACAGCACCGAACCGCCGTCTGGCGCTGCTTTGCGTTAGCGCTCACATCTCACTTGGGAGCGTTCCTCCGAGCGACCGGTGGCGGGGACCGGATCATCCGAGCCGCCGCCGACGATCAGCTGATTGACGCTGGTCCATGCGCGTGCCTACGGTCCGCTCACAGCACTCGTTATCCGGGCCGATTCCGACCACGGAGTCGACCGGCCCCGCAATCTCCGGGGCCAGCAAACCCGAGATCCGTCCGCCACGCCGGCGGAGGCGTGGCGTTCGCCTATGGGACGAGGCGCACCATGAGAACACTGATACGCGCGGGCACCGTCCTGCTCATGTTGATCACCGTCGGAGTGCTGGGCGCTCCGACGTCGCAGGCCGGGGGCAGGCCCACCATCACGAGAGAGGCGTTCGGCAGCGTCGGCGGCCAGAGCGTCGAGCGGTACACGCTCACCAACGGCCGGCTGCGGGTCCGGATCCTGACCTACGGCGGCATCCTGCAGACCATCGAGACGCCCGACCGCAAGGGCCGGCTCGCCAATGTGACGCTCGGCTTCGCCGACCTCGCCGGCTACCTGGACAGCAACAACGCGCCCTATTTCGGGGCCGTCATCGGCCGGTACGGGAACCGGATCGCGAACGGCCGGTTCACGCTCGACGGGACCACCTACCAGCTGGCCACCAACAACGCGCCCAACCACCTGCACGGCGGCAACGTCGGCTTCGACAAGCGCGTCTGGGCCGCCACCCCGGTCGTCACAGCCGATTCGGTCGCGCTGCGCCTGGCCTACACCAGCCCGAACGGCGAGGAAGGCTACCCGGGCACCCTGCGTACCACGGTCACCTACACGGTCACCGGCAGGCAGGAGATCCGGATGGACTACCACGCCACCACGGACCGGGCGACCATCGTCAACCTGACGAACCACGCCTACTGGAACCTCGGCGGCGAGGGCACCGGCACCATCGACGACCACCGGCTGCAGATCAACGCGCGCCGGTACACGCCGGTCGACGCCACGCTGATCCCGACCGGCGCGATCGACGCGGTGGCCGGCACGCCGATGGACTTCACCCGGGCCACCCCGATCGGCGCCCGCAACCGCAGCGACTTCCAGCAGATCGTGTACGGCCGCGGCTACGACCACAACTGGGTGCTCGACTCACGCGTCGCCGCCCGGGCCACCGATCCGGACAGCGGCCGCACCCTGACGGTCCGCACCACCGAACCAGGCCTGCAGTTCTACGGCGGCAACTTCCTCGACGGCACCCTTTACGGCACCAGCGGCCGGGCCTACCGGCAGGGGGACGGCTTCGCGCTGGAGACCCAGCACTTCCCGGACTCCCCGAACCACCCGAACTTCCCGTCGACCGTGCTGCGGCCGGGGGAGACCTACCAGTCCACGACGTACTACCAGTTCGGCGTCAGCCGCTGATTTGAGGTGTTCATGTCCAAGATTCACCCCAGGGTCGAGGAGGCTGTCTCCACGCTGGACCTCAACCCGGTGACGCGGCGCCGACTGCTCTCCGGAACCGGCCTGGCCAGCGCGGCGCTGGCCGCGGGCGCCCTGTTGAGCGCCTGCTCCCAGCAGGAGGACAGCCCGACCGAGGGGGCCGGCAACTTCCCGTCCACCCCGAAATGGAAGTTCACCTTCGTCAACCACGTGACCACCAACCCGTTCTTCACCCCGACCCAGTACGGGATGGAGGACGCCGCCACCCTGCTCGGCATCGAGAAGCCGCAGTGGACCGGGTCGCAGAACTCGATCGTCGCTGAGATGGTCAACGCGACCAACACCGCGGTCAGCGCCAAGGTCGACGGGATCGCGATCGCGGTGGTCGACAAGGACGCGTTCAACGGCCCGGTCAACCAGGCACTGGACGCCGGCATCCCGGTGGTGTCGTACAACGCCGACGGGGCACGGGGAGACCCGGGCACGAACCGTCTGGCCTACATCGGGCAGGGTCTCTACGAGTCGGGGTACGCGCTGGGCCAGCGCGCACTCGAGCAGGTCGAGTCCGGTGAGGTCGTCGGGTTCATCGCCACCCCGGGCGCGCTCAACATCCAGCCGCGCATCGACGGCGCGCAGCAGGCGTTCAAGGACTCCGGCAAGGCGATCACCTTCACCGCGGTCGCCACGAACGCCGACGTCACCCGCGGTCTGTCGATCATCGACGCGTACGCGCAGGGCCACCAGAACCTGGCCGGCATGCTCGCCGTCGACGCCGGCTCCACCTCGTCGGTGGGGCAGACCGTGAAGAAGTACGACATGCGGGCCAAGAGCCTGAAGGTGGCCGGTGGCTTCGACCTGATCCCGGAGACGCTGACCGGCATCCAGGAGGGCAGCCTCGACTACACCATCGACCAGCAGCCGTACCTGCAGGGATTCCTGCCGGTGCTCGCCCTCTACATGTACAAACTGTCCGGCGGCCTGATAGCGCCCAGCGAGACGAACACCGGGCTGCTCTTCGTGACGAAGGACAACGTCGCCCCGTATCAGAGCACGAAGACCCGGTACCAGGGCTCGGCGACCGACCAGGTCCTCGTACCCCGCGAGGGTCCGATTCCCCATGGCTGACCCGGCTGTGGCCGAGGTGAGGGCCGGCCGGCGCAGGCCGGCCCTCACCGTGGGCCGTCGTGTCCTGGACGGTTTCCTGCGCCGCCGCGAGGCCAGCGTGCTGCTCGTCGCGCTCGGTCTGATGATCTACTTCCGGTGGGCCAGCCCGGTCTTCCTCACCCGCAACAATCTGGTGAACATCGCGCAGGCCACCGCACCGGTCGCGATCGTCGCGGTCGGCATCGTGCTGCTGCTGGTCAGCGGCGAGATCGACCTGTCGGTCGGGATCGTGGCCGCGCTCGCGCCGTTCCTGCTGCACTTCGCGGTCGACTTCTACGACCAGCCGGTGCTGGTCGGGCTGCTCGCCGCGCTGCTGATCTCGGCCGGCATCGGCCTGTTCAACGGGTTGATCGTGACCAAGCTGCGAGTGCCGTCGTTCGTCACCACCCTGGGCACGTTCTTCGCGGTCCAGGGCATCCTGCTGATCACCTCGAAGGCGTACCCGGTGCCGATTCCGGAACCGGCCAAGGGCACCTGGCAGACCTGGCTCGGCGCCGGCCCGTGGGCGAGCATCAGCTGGGCGATCGTCATCGTGGCGATCTTCCACGTGGTCCTCACCCGCACCCGCTGGGGTCTGCACACGATCTCCGTCGGCGGCAACCCGATCGGTGCGACCGAGGCCGGCATCCGGGCCTCGCGCATCAAGATCGGAAACTTCATCATGACCAGTACGCTCGGCGGCTTCGTCGGCATCATGGAGGCCTTCCGGATCAACACCATCGACCCCAACATCGGCGGGGGTACGACCCTCACCTTCTACGCCATCTCGGCGGCGGTCATCGGCGGCACCGCCCTGGCCGGCGGTTCCGGCACCATCGTCGGCGCGTTCCTCGGCGCCCTGGTCCTCGCCGAACTGCAGAACGGCTTCAACCTGATCGGCTACAGCGCCAACACCATCTACCTGATCCTCGGGCTGGCCATCCTCGTCTCGATGATCGCCAACCAGTACCTGTCACGACTACGCCGAGCCGGGAGGACGTGATGGCCGACGACGCGCTGCGCGTGGTCAACGTGGCGAAACGGTTCGGCGCCCTCACCGCGCTGCGCGACGTCAACCTGCACGTGGCGAAGGGCGAGGTGCTCGGCCTGATCGGCGACAACGGCGCCGGCAAGTCCACGTTGATGAAGATCATCTGCGGCTTCCACCGCCCCGACGCCGGCCGCATCCTCGTCGACGGCACGGAGGTGACGCTGCGCAGCGTGGACCATGCCCGCTCGCTCGGCATCGACACCGTCTACCAGGACCTGGCGCTGGTCAACGAGCTGTCGGTCTATCACAACATGTTCCTCAACCGGGAGCTGGTGCGCTGGCCGCTGCTCAACAACCGCGCCATGCGCCGCCGCGCGGAAGAGCACCTGAAGGACATGGGCGTGAACCTGCCCGACGTCACGGTCGAGGTGGCGAAGCTGTCCGGCGGCCAGCGCCAGGCGATCGCGGTGGCCCGCTCGGTCTACTCAGACGCCCGCATCCTGCTGCTCGACGAGCCGTTGGCAGCGATGGGCGCCAAGGAGGGCACCCTGATCCTGGACCTGATCCGAGACCTGAAACAGCGCGGCGAAGTCTCGATCATCATCATCGCCCACAACTACGCCCAGGTCCTCGACGTCTGCGACCGCGTCAACCTGCTCCGGCACGGCGAGATCACCTTCGACAAGCGAGCCACCGAAACCTCCTTGGAGGAGCTGACCGAACTGGTCGTAGCCGAATACCGGGCCTCCCGGCGCCGCCCCGGCCGCTAGAGACCCTTCGGAATGGAGGTCTGGAGGCCGGTTCACCGCAACGGAGCGTGATGCGAGGCTCCAGCCGCACGGCAGAGCCGTCACCACGGCTGCGCCGCTCCCGTCAGGTGCTGTGCCGGGCCCGGTCATGTGGTCCACATCCAGCGCTACGCAGCACGGCGCCGCGCCGTCATCCGGCCGGCAACTGCGCACCCTTCCCCAAGTCGAGGCAACACCGCTTTCCCAGGCCGGCCGCGGATCCACCCGCTGGGACCCGGCCGTGGGGCCACCCGCTGGCGACCGACCCAGCCGTGGGGCCACCCGCTGGAACCCGGCCGCTGGACCACCCGGCGGGAGTGTCACGGCTACTCCGGCGATCCATAGGTTCCCGAAATGCCGGCACATCCGTAGTGGGTGTAGGCACACCCGCTGCGGGTGTGGCCGTTTGCACGGAGGTCTCCCGGGAGGCGGTACCCGCCGCGCGTGATGATCTACCCGCCCGTGCGAGTCCGGCGGAATCCCGACCTGTGCGAGGGGCGACCAGGGCCGGGTCGAGGCGGCCTCCGGCCGGCGGCCGGAGCAGACAGGCGGCCGTGAGACCCCGACATCGACGATCTTTAATTGGCTGCTCGCCGTCCGTCCGCCCACGCTGCACCCCACCCAGCCGGTGCTCGGCCGGTGATTGCCGGAGAATGTAAGGGCTCGTCGAAGAACAAGCCGTTGCTTGGCGGATTTCGATGCGTTGATCTGTTATGGCGGTATCGGAGGAGGAACGGGGCAGGCTGGCAGCGAAGTTTGAGGTGATCTTGCCGCATCTGGACGAGCGGCAACGCCGGTTGCTGCTGGGTGCTGAGGCTCGGGTGCTGGGGCATGGCGGGATCCGGGCGGTAGCGCGAGCTGCCGGGGTCCGGGAGGGCACGGTGGCTGCGGGCGTCGATGAGTTGGAGGCCGGGGTGGCGCCGCTGGGCCGGGTCCGCCGTGCCGGTGGCGGCCGGAAACCGGTGACCGAACATGATCCCGCTCTGATGCCGGCGTTGTTGGGGCTGGTCGAGCCGGACGAGCGGGGGGACCCGATGTCGCCGCTGCGATGGACGACGAAGTCGTTGCGCCACCTTGCGCAGGAACTGGCCGGGCGGGGTCATAAGGCCGGGCCGGACACGATCGCTGCTCTGCTGTACGGTGAGGGATTCAGCCTTCAGGGCAATGCCAAGACTCTGGAAGGCAGACGCCATCCCGACCGCGACGCCCAGTTCGGCTACATCAACGAGCAGGTCAAGGATTATCTGTCCAGCGGTGACCCGGTCGTCAGCGTCGATACGAAGAAGAAGGAACTCGTCGGCGCGTTCGCGAACAAGGGCCGCGAGTGGCGGCCTGCCGGTGAGCCGGCTGTAGTCCGCACCCACGACTTCGCCGATCCGCAGCTGGGGCAGGTGATCCCCTACGGGGTCTACGACCTGGCCGCCGACACCGGCTGGGTCGCCGTCGGCACCGACCACAACACCGCCGCGTTCGCCGTCGCCACTCTGCGCCGCTGGTGGGACGGCTACGGCCGTGACCGCTACCCGAACGCCGGACGGCTCTTGATCACCGCGGACGCCGGCGGATCCAACGGCTACCGCACTCGCGCCTGGAAAACGGATCTGGCCGCTCTCGCCGCCGAAATCGGGCTACCGATCACCGTCTGCCACTTCCCGCCCGGCACCAGTAAATGGAACCGTATCGAGCATCGCTTGTTCGCCCACATCTCGATGAACTGGCGGGCACGACCCCTGACCAGCCACGAGACCATCGTCCACACGATCGCCGCGACCACCACCAGCAGCGGGCTGCGCGTGCACGCCGAACTCGACACCGGCCACTACCCGACCGGCGTCGTCATCACCGACGAGCAGATGAGCACCCTGGCCATCGACCGTCACGACTGGCACGGCGACTGGAACTACACCCTGCGCCCCGACCCGGCCACACCCGCCGGCGAACCCGCGACAGCCCTACCACCGCTGCATCACCTGGCCGCGCTGGTGCACCCGGCCATCACCGGCATGCCCGACAGCGCATGGAACGACCTGATCAACCGGCTCACCGTTCCCCATCAAGCCCAACACGAAGCGTTCCTGCACAACCTGCGCGGCCACGCCCGGCCCCGCGGCGGCGGCCGCAAGATCCGCGTCACCCTCAGCCACCAACTACTGGCCACCTTGCTCCACGACCGCTACCAACTGCCCCGCAAGGTCATCGCCGATCTGTTCGGCGTCGCCGGCACCACCATCAACGTCGCCATCCGCAACACCCGCACCCTGCTCACCCAAATCCAGCACCCCATCGAACCCAGCAACATCCGCCTCACCAACCACACCGACCTCGCCGCTCACACCCGCACCGCCGGATTCACCGCACCCGCCTTGATCAAAACAGCGAGTTAAAAATCGACGAGCCCTAACCAGCGTGGGCGACGGCTGGGCTCGCGGACACCGCCATGAGATGCGATCGCCGCCGGGGGATCGGGCTGCCTCATCCGGCGGGATCGGCGAGGATCGACGGATGGCATCGCTGGCGGTCGCCGCGGCGGTGCTAGCGGCGGTCGCGCTGGTGGGGCGGGTGACCGACTCGGTCAGCCCGCCGACAGGTTGATCTCGAAGCTGTAGCGGCTGGCCCGGTAGACGTGGCTGCCGTACTCCAGGACCCGGCCGTTGGCCTCCCACGCGGTGCGGGTCATGGTGAGCAGTGACGCCCCGCGCTTCTCGCCGAGGGTGCGCGCCTCGGCGCTGGTCGCGGAGCGGGCGCCGATCACCTGGGTGGCGATGCGCGGCACGTGGCCGGCGCGGCGCAGCAGCACGTAGAGGCCCTGCTCGGCGAGCTCCTCACGGGCCGGCTGCAGGACAGTGCGCGGGATGGCGTTGCGCATCAGTGCGAGCGGTTCGCCGGAGGCGTACCGAAGTCTCTCGATCCAGGTGATCTCGGTGCCGGGCGGGAGTTGCAGTGCCTGGGCGACCACGTCGCCGGCCGGGATGACCTCCAGCTTGAGGACCTCGGTGCGCGGCTGGCGGTCGCCGGCGACCAGGTCGTCGTAGAGGCTGGACAGTTCGACCGGGCGCCGCACGTTGGGGTGCGCGACGATCGTGCCGACACCGCGTTTGCGGACCAGCATGCCGCGCTCCACGAGGTACTGGATGGCGCGGCGGGTGGTGGGCCGGGAGACCTTGAGGCGTTCGGCCAGGTCGACCTCGTTCTCGATGCGGGCGCCGACGCCGATGTCGCCGGATTCGATCAGCTCCTGCAGCTGCGTGGCGACCTGGAAGTAGAGCGGGACGGGGCTGGTCCGGTCCACATCGACCCGGCGGACGAGGTTGCCTGGGTCGGACAGTTCCGAGGTCACGACATCCCCCTGTAGTCGGTCGGCGCGGCTTTGTGAGTTTGTCAGGACAAAGTATTGACGGGGAAGCCTTCACGTTATTACATCGACGTTAACGAACATAGAGTTATCTATTGATCACTAACGGTTGATCTTTGGTAAGCGCAGTTGATCTCCGAGCCCGCATCAGAGGGGACACGTATGCCCGCGGACGAGGTACTCACCATGGGGCGTATCGGGGTCGATCTCTATCCGCAGCAGACCGGAGTGTCGCTGCGTGAGGTCAGCACCTTCGAGAAGTTCCTCGGCGGCAGTCCGTCCAACGTGGCGGTCGCCGCCGCCCGTTACGGCCGGCGCGCCGCCGTGATCACCCGCACCGGCGCCGACCCGTTCGGCGAGTTCCTGCACGACGCGCTGCGCGGCTTCGGCGTCGACGACCGGTACGTGACTGCGGTCCCCGGCCTGCCCACCCCGATCGCGTTCTGCGAGATCTTCCCGCCGGACGACTTCCCGCTCTACTTCTACCGCTACCCGAAGGCGCCGGACCTGGAGATCCACGAGTCCGAGTTGGATCTGGACGCGATCGCCGCCGCCGACATCTTCTGGGTCACCGGGACCGGCCTGTCCGACGAGCCGTCCCGCTCCGCGACCCTCGCCGCGCTGCGGCACCGCGACCGTCGCGGCATCACCGTGCTCGACCTCGACTACCGGCCGATGTTCTGGCCGGCGCGCGAGGACGCCCGCCGCTGGTACGCCGAGGCCTTGCCGTACGCCACTGTCGCCGTCGGCAACCTCGACGAGGCCGACACCGCCGTCGGGCAGCGCAGCCCGAAGGAGGCGGCCGCCGCCCTGCACGACGCCGGCATCGAACTGGCCGTCGTCAAGCAGGGCCCGGCCGGCGTCCTCGCCTCCCGGGACGGCACCCAGGTGTCCGTCCCACCCGTCCCGGTCCAGGTGGTCAACGGCCTGGGCGCCGGCGACAGCTTCGGTGGCGCGCTCTGCCACGGGCTGCTGGGCGGCTGGGATCTCGAGACGACGATGCGCTTCGCCAACGCCGCCGGAGCCATCGTCGCCTCGCGACTGTCCTGTGCCGACGCCATGCCCACCGAGGCCGAGGTCCGCGAGCTGCTGCAGGAGGCCACCCATGCCGGACGTCGGTGACCTGGTCGAGGCCCGGGTGAACCGCCCGGAGACGATCGCCGCCGCGGCCGCCCGGCGCCGCCGTCCCGCATCGCTGCTCGGCCCGCACGGCCGCCTCATGATCATCGCAGCGGACCACCCCGCGCGGGGCGCCCTGCGCGCCGGCCCCGATCCGATGGCCATGGCCAACCGCGCGGAGCTGCTGGACCGGCTCGCGGTCGCGTTGTCGCGGCCGGGCGTCAACGGTGTGCTCGGCACCCCGGACATCCTCGAGGACCTGCTGCTGCTCGGCGTCCTGGACGACAAGGTGGTGATCGGGTCGATGAACCGCGGTGGCCTGGCCGGCACCGCGTTCGAGATCGACGACCGGTTCACCGCGTACGACGCGCCGAGCATCGCGGCCGCCGGCTTCGAGGGCGGCAAGATGCTGCTGCGCATCGACCCGGCCGATCCGTCCACCGTGGCCACCCTGCAGGCCTGCGGCAACGCGGTCACCGAGCTGGCCGTGCGGCAGGCCATGGCGATGGTCGAGCCGTTCATCTCGCACCGGGTGGACGGCCGGATCCAGAACGAGCTCACCGCCGAGGCGATGATCCGCGCGGTCACCGTGGCGGCCGGTCTCGGCACCACGTCGGCGTACACCTGGCTCAAGGTGCCGGTGGTCGAGGAGATGGACCGGGTGATGGCAGCGACCACGCTGCCCGCCCTGATTCTGGGCGGCGAGAAGGCCGCCTCCTACCAGCAGTGGCAGAAGGCGCTGAGCCTGCCCACGGTCCGCGGCCTGGTGATCGGCCGGTCCCTGTTGTACCCGCCGGACGGCACGGTCGCGGACGCCGTCGACCGGGCCGTGGACCTGTTGTGAAGGGAAGATCATGAGACTGACGGTCGCGCAGGCCGTGGTGCGGTTCCTGGCGAACCAGTGGACCGAGCGGGACGGCGAGCGCCAGCGGACGATCGCCGGCTGCCTGGGCATTTTCGGTCACGGCAACGTCGCCGGTGTCGGCCAGGCACTGCTGCAGGCGCAGCGCGAGGGCACCCCCGATCTGCCGTACCGGCTGGCCCGCAACGAGCAGGCGATGGTGCACACCGCTGCCGGTTTCGCCCGGATGCGCAACCGGCTGTCGACCTATGCGTGCACCGCGTCGATCGGCCCCGGCTCGACGAACATGCTGACCGGCGCCGCCCTGGCCACCGTCAACCGGCTGCCGGTGCTGCTGCTGCCCTCGGACGTGTTCGCCACCCGGGTGGCCACGCCGGTGCTGCAGGAACTCGAGCATCCGGGCGCGGGCGACGTGTCGGTCAACGACGCGTTCCGGCCGGTCTCGGCGTTCTTCGACCGCGTCTGGCGGCCCGAGCAGCTGCCTGCGGCGCTGCTGTCCGCGATGCGGACCCTGACGGACCCGGCGCAGACAGGTGCGGTCACCCTCTGTCTTCCCCAGGACGTGCAGGCTGAGGCGTACGAGTATCCGGACGAATTGTTCGCCGAACGTGTCTGGCATGTGGCCCGCCCGGTCGCCGAGCCGGCCTTCGTGCAGCGCGCCGCCGAGGTGATCCGTGACGCTCAGCGCCCGCTGCTGATCGCCGGTGGGGGAGTCATCTACTCCGAGGCGTCCGAGGCCCTCGACCGGTTCGCCCGGGCCACCGGCATCCCGGTCGCCGACACCCAGGCCGGCAAGGGCGCGCTGAGCTGGGACCACCCGAACTCGGTGGGCGGCGTCGGCTCGACCGGCACGCCGGTGGCCAACAATCTGGCCCGCGACGCTGACGTGATCATCGGGGTGGGCACCCGGTACAGCGACTTCACCACCGCGTCGCGGACCGCGTTCCAGCACCCGGGCGTGCGGTTCGTCAACGTCAACGTGGCCGCCTTCGACGCCGCCAAGCAGTCCGCGTACCCGATCGTCGCCGACGCCCGCGCCGGGCTCGCCGCGCTGACCGCCGCGCTGGACGGCACCCACTTCGACCTCGGGTACGCCGACGCGGTCACCGCGTGGCAGGAGAGCGTCGATCGTGCGTACCACCTCAATCATGGCCCGTTGCCCGCCCAGAGTGAGGTGATCGGGATCGTGAACGAAGCGTGC
Organism: Actinoplanes sp. NBC_00393; assembly: GCF_036053395.1. NCBI lineage: Bacteria > Bacillati > Actinomycetota > Actinomycetes > Micromonosporales > Micromonosporaceae > Actinoplanes > Actinoplanes sp. NBC_00393. Next base: position 1,214,184 of record NZ_CP107942.1, read on the forward strand.
GGAGCACGCGACGTGGTGGTGCAGGCGGCCGGCAGCATGCCCGGCGACCTGCAGTTGCTGTGGCGCTCGCGCGACCCCAAGCAGTACCACGTCGAGTACGGCTACTCCTGCATGGGTTTCGAGATCGCCGGGGCGCTCGGGATCAAGCTGGCCGACGAGTCCCGCGAGGTGTACGCGCTGGTCGGCGACGGGTCCTATCTGATGATGTCGCAGGAGATCGTCACCGCGGTCGCCGAGGGCATCAAGCTGATCGTGGTGCTGGTGCAGAACCACGGGTTCGCGTCGATCGGCGCGCTCTCCGAGCAGTCCGGCTCACAGCGGTTCGGCACCGCCTACCGCTACCGCAATCCCGTGACCGGCGACTACGACGGCGCCCGGCTGCCGGTCGACCTGGCCGCGAACGCCGAGAGTCTGGGCGCGCAGGTGATCCGCTGCCGTACCGTCGCCGACCTCGCCGACGGCCTGAAACGTGCCCGCGAGGCCGACCGGCTGACCGTCGTGCACATCGAGACCGACCCGCTGTCGCCGGTGCCGTCCTCCGAGTCGTGGTGGGACGTGCCGGTGGCCGCCGTGTCCACGCTGGACAGTACGCGCGCTGCTCGAGAGACCTACGACGCCGCCAAGCGCGCTCAGCGGCACCACCTGTAGACAAGGAGCCCCCGAAGTGGCAACCATCGAGCACTGGATCGGCGGCCAGTTCACCGCCGGCACGTCGACGCGCCGCGGGCCGGTCTTCAACCCGGCCACCGGGCAGCAGCAGCACGAGGTGGTGCTGGCCTCCACGGCCGATGTGGACGCCGCCGTACGGGCCGCGGCCACCGCGTTCGAGGAGTGGAGCCAGGCGTCGCTGTCCCGCCGTACCAAGATCCTGTTCAGCTTCCGGGAGCTGGTCAACGCGCGGGTCAAGGAGCTCGCCGAGATCATCTCCGACGAGCACGGCAAGGTGCTCTCGGACGCGGCCGGTGAGGTGCAGCGCGGCCTCGAGGTGATCGAGTTCGCCTGCGGCATCCCGCAGCTGCTCAAGGGCTCGTACTCGGATCAGGCGTCGACCGGCGTGGACGTGTTCAGTTTCCGGGAGCCGCTCGGCGTGTGCGCCGGGATCACCCCGTTCAATTTCCCGGCCATGGTGCCGATGTGGATGCATCCGGTCGCGATCGCCTGCGGCAACACGTTTGTGCTGAAGCCCAGCGAACGCGACCCGTCCGCGTCGAACTACGTGGCCGGGCTGTGGCGGGAGGCCGGCCTGCCGGACGGCGTCTTCAACGTGGTGCACGGCGACAAGGAGGCCGTCGACGCCATCCTGGAGCATCCGGAGGTCGTCGCGGTTTCGTTCGTCGGCTCCACCCCGATCGCCCGCTACATCCACCAGAAGGCCACCGCGGCCGGCAAGCGGGTGCAGGCGCTCGGCGGCGCGAAGAACCACGCGATCGTGCTGCCCGACGCCGACCTGGACTTCACCGCCGGGCACCTGACCGCCGCCGCGTTCGGCTCGGCGGGGGAGCGGTGCATGGCGATCTCCGCAGCGGTGGCGGTCGGCGCGGCCGGGGACCCGCTGATGGAACAGGTCTCCCGGATGGCCTCGGAGGTGGTCGTCGGCCCCGGCCGTGACCCACGCAGCGAGATGGGCCCGGTCGTCACTGCGGCCGCGAAGCAGCGCATCGAGTCGCTGATCGGCAGCGGTGAACAGCAGGGCGCGAAGGTGCTGGTGGATGGGCGCGGGCTGAGCGTGCCCGGCCACGAGGACGGCTTCTTCGTCGGCCCGACCGTGATCGACCAGGTGCAGACCTCGATGGACGTCTACACCGAGGAGATCTTCGGGCCGGTGCTGTCGGTGGTGCGCGCCGACAGTGTCGAGTCGGCCATCGATCTGATCAACAGCAATCCGTACGGAAACGGCACCGCCATCTTCACCAACAACGGTGAGGCGGCCCGCCGGTTCCAGCGCGGTGTCAAGGTCGGCATGATCGGCATCAACGTGCCGATCCCGGTGCCGATGGCCTACTACTCCTTCGGCGGCTGGAAGGACTCGCTCTTCGGCGAGCAGCACATCCACGGGCCCGAGGGCGTCTCCTTCTACACCCGGGCCAAGGTGGTCACCTCACGCTGGCCGCACGTCACCACCCCCGCTGACGCATCCCTGCACTTCCCGACAGCCTCGTAAGGAGAGTCATGTCCAGATATGGGAAACGGGCGGTTGCGGCCGCCGTGGCGATCGGCCTCGCGGTCACCGTGGGCGCCTGCAGCAGCTCCGGCGGCAAGGAGGCCGAGGAGAACGCCGAGGGCCTGTCCGGTGGCAAGGCCGACACCCCCACCATGACGGTCGCCATGATCACCCACGCGGCGCCCGGCGACACCTTCTGGGACATCATCAAGAAAGGCGCCCAGTCAGCGGCCACCAAGGACAACGTCGACCTGAAGTACTCGGCCGACCCGAGCTCGGCGAACCAGGCGACGCTGATCCAGAGCGCCATCGACAGCAAGGTCGACGGCATCGCGGTCACCCTGCCGGACCCGCCGGCGCTGGTGCCGGTGGTGCAGAAGGCGATCGCGGCCGGCATCCCGGTGATCGCGTTCAACGCCGGCATCACCTCGTTCGAGGACTCCGGGGCGCTGGCGTACTTCGGTTCGGACGAGTCGGTCGCCGGTGAGACCGCCGGGCAGCGGGCCGCCCAGGACGGCGCCAAGCATGTGCTGTGCGTGGTCCAGGAGCAGGGCCAGGTGCAGCTGGAGGCGCGCTGCGACGGCGTGCAGAAGGGCTTCGGCGGCGGCGCGTACGACAAGATCTACGTCAACGGCCGGGACATGCCGTCGGTGCAGACCACGATCGCCACGAAGCTGCAGCAGGACAAGACGATCGACCTGGTCATCACCCTCGGCGCGCCGTTCGCGCTGGCCTCGATCCAGGCGGTCAAGGACACCGGCAGCCAGGCGAAGGTCGCCACCTTCGACTTCAACCCGCAGATCCCGGAGCAGATCCAGTCCGGCGCGCTGCAGTGGGCCATCGACCAGCAGCCGTTCCTGCAGGGCTATTCGGCGGTCGACGGACTGTGGCTCTACAAGAACAACGGCAACGTGCTCGGCGGTGGCAAGGCCACGCTGACCGGGCCGTACCTGGTCGACAAGAACAACGTCGACTTCGTCGCGAAGTTCGCGGCGGCCGGTAACCGGTAGCCGTTCCGCCCGGGGCCGGCAGGCCCCGGGCACTGAACTCTTCTGAAGGAATCCGGAGATCGTCATGAGTTCAACTCTCGAGACCAGACCCGGTCCGCCGCCGGCCGCGCCGGCGGACGAGCGGGTCGCCCGGCAGTCCCCGCTGTCCCGCCTGCTCGCCCGGCCCGAAGTGGGCGCCCTGGTCGGCGCGATCCTGATCTACATCGTCTTCTTCATCGTCGCCCCGCCGTTCCGCCAGCCCGAATCCCTGTCGTCGGTGCTCTACGTCAGCTCCACGTTCGGCATCATGGCGGTCGCCGTGGCCCTGCTGATGATCGGCGGCGAGTTCGACCTGTCCGCCGGCGTCGCGGTCACCTCGTCGGCGCTGTTCGCGTCGATGTTCGCCTACCAGTTCACCCTGAACCTGTGGGTCGGCGTCGCCGCCGCGCTGGTGTTCTCCCTGCTCGTCGGCTTCATCAACGGCTACCTCGTGGTGAAGACGGGCATACCCAGCTTCCTGGTCACCCTCGGCACCTTCTTCATGCTGCGCGGCCTCAACCTGGCGCTGACCAAGGCGGTCACCGGCAACGTGGCCACCAACGACGTGTCGAACATGGACGGTTTCGACTCCGCGCAGAAGGTGTTCGCCTCGTCGTTCTCGATCGGCAGCGTCTCCATCCGGATCACCCTGCTGTGGTGGATCCTGTTCGTCGCCGTCGGCACGTGGCTGCTGCTGCGTACCCGGATCGGGAACTGGATCTTCGCGGTCGGCGGATCGGCGCCCAGCTCGCGGGCGGTCGGCGTGCCGGTCAACAAGGTCAAGATCGGCCTCTTCATGGGCGTCGGATTCCTGGCCTGGTTCATGGGCATGCACAACCTGTTTGCCTTCAACACCGTGCAGTCCGGCGGTGGCCTCGGCAACGAGTTCATCTACATCGTCGCCGCAGTGGTCGGCGGCTGCCTGCTCACCGGCGGCTACGGCTCGGTGATCGGCGCGGCCATCGGCGCCTTCATCTTCGGCATGACCAACCTCGGCATCGTCTACGCCGGCTGGGATCCCGACTGGTTCTACTTCTTCCTCGGCGCGCTGCTGCTCGGCGCGATCCTGCTCAATTCCTTCGTCCGCAGACGAGCGGAGGCCATGCGATGACCGCGCTGGTCCGGCTGGCCGACGCCGGCAAGAACTACGGCAACATCATCGCGCTGCGCGGTGTCGACCTGGAGGTCGGCCCCGGCGAGGTGACCTGTGTGCTCGGCGACAACGGCGCCGGCAAGTCCACCCTCATCAAGATCATTGCTGGTCTGCACCAGCACACGACCGGGACGTACGAGGTCGAGGGCAAGGCGGTGCAGTTCAGCTCCCCGCGCGAGGCCCTCGACCACGGCATCGCCACCGTCTACCAGGACCTGGCGGTCGTGCCCCTGATGCCGGTGTGGCGCAACTTCTTCCTCGGCAACGAGATCCGCAAGGGCTTCCGGATGGACATCCCGAAGATGCGCAGCACCACCAAGAAGGAACTGCTCGACATGGGCATCGACCTGCGCGACGTGGACCAGCCGATCGGCACCCTCTCCGGCGGCGAACGGCAGTGCGTGGCGATCTCCCGGGCCGTGTACTTCGGCGCCAAGGTGCTCATCCTCGACGAGCCGACCGCGGCGCTGGGCGTCAAACAGTCCGGGGTGGTGCTGCGCTACATCATCCAGGCCCGCGAACGGGGCCTCGGCGTCATCTTCATCACCCACAACCCGCACCACGCGTACCCGGTGGGCGACCGGTTCCTACTGCTCAAGCGCGGGCAGAGCATCGGCTACTACCGCAAGACCGAGATCACCCGCGACGAGCTGACCGCGCTGATGGCCGGCGGCGCCGAGCTGGAGGAGCTGAGCCACGAGCTGGAGCAGGCCGGCGCCGGCACCGCCGACGTGGCGAAGATCCTCGGTGAAGAGGTCCACGACCTCGGCATCGACCGGGTGCACTCGAAGGAGACGCCGTGACCAGGCTTCAACTCGGCAGCTGCCCCGACTCGTGGGGAGTGTGGTTCGCCGACGACCCGCGCCAGACACCCTGGCACCGGTTCCTCGACGAGCTGGCCGGCGTCGGCTACGAGTGGCTGGAGCTCGGCCCGTACGGCTACCTGCCCACCGACCCGGCCCAGCTCAGCGACGAGCTGGCCCGCCGCAACCTGCGGGTCGCCGGCGGCACCATGCACGGCTACAGCGGCCTGCACCGCGCCGGCGACTTCCCGGAGATTCTGGAACGGACCCGGCTGGTCGCCGAACTGACCGCCGCCCTCGGCGCGGAGCACCTGGTGTTCGTGCCGGTGCCCGGCTACCGCGACGACGTGACCGGCGCCTACCTGGAACCGGGCACCCTCGACGACGACGCCTGGAAGACGCTGGTCCGCGGCACCGACGAACTCGGCCGGGTGCTGTTCGAGGAGTACGGTCTGCGCCTGCAGTTCCACCACCACGCCGACAGCTACGTGGAGACCCGCCCGCAGATCGACCGGCTGCTCGCCGAGACCAACCCGGCGTACGTGTCACTCTGCCTGGACACCGGGCACCTCGCGTACGGCAGCGGGGACGCGGCGATGCTGATCGCCGAGCACCCGGACCGGGTCGGCTACCTGCACATCAAACAGATGGACCCGGCCATCGTCCGGCGCGCCCGCACCGAGGACCTCGCCTTCGGCCAGGCCGTCGCGATGGGCGCCAGCTGCGAACCACCCGCCGGCGAACCCGACATCCCGACCGTCGTCGAGGCCCTGCGACAGCGCGGTCAGGACACCTTCGTGATCGTCGAGCAGGACATGTACCCGGTCGAGTTCGACAAGCCGGCGCCGATCGCCGCCCGCACCTACGCGTACCTGCGTTCCTGCGGGATCGGGGAGTCATCGTGATCCGGGTGGGCGTGATCGGCACCGGCATGATCGGGCAGGACCACATCCGGCGGATGACGACCGTGCTGTCCGGTGTCGAGGTGACCGCGGTGTCCGACGTCAACGCCGAAGCGGCCACCGCCGTCGCCGAGCAGATCGGGGCGCGGGTGCACACCACCGGCCAGGAGCTGATCGTCTCGCCGCAGGTCGACGCGGTGGTGGTCTGCTCCTGGGGACCCACCCATGAGCAGTACGTGCTCGCCGCCATCGCCGCCGGCAAACCGGTCTTCTGCGAGAAACCCCTGGCCACCACCACCGAGGCATGCCGGCGGATCATCGAGGCGGAGACCGCGTACGGCAGCCGGCTCGTCCAGGTCGGCTACATGCGCCGCTACGACAGCGCCTACCGCGCGCTCAAGGCGGTCCTGGACACCGGGCAGATCGGTACGCCACTGATGATGCACTGCGCCCACCGGAATCCGAGCGTGCCCTCGTTCTACGAGAAGGACATGGCGATCACCGACACCGCGGTGCACGAGATCGACATGATCCGCTGGATGCTCGCCGACGAGGTCGCGGCCGTGCGGGTCCTGGTGCCCCGCCGCAGCCGCAACGGCGGGCCGCTGCAGGATCCGCTGTTCTTCGTGATGGAGATGGCCGGTGGGGCGATCGCGGACGTGGAGATCTCGGTCAACATCCGTTACGGGTACGACATCCGCGGGGAGATCGTCGGCGAGGACGGGACCGCGGCGCTGGGGGAGCTGAGCCCGCTCGTGGTCCGGCACGCGGGGCAGGTCGCCACGCCGGTGCCGGCCGACTGGCGGGAACGGTTCCTTCGGGCGTACGACATCGAGCTGCAGGAATGGATCAACGGGATCGCCGGCGGCGCGGCGGCCACCGGGCCGAGCAGCTGGGACGGGTACGCGGCCGCGGTCGTCTCGGACGCCGGGGTGAGCGCTCTGCGCAGCGGGGAGCGCGTACCGATCGATCTGATGGACAAGCCCAAGCTGTACGCGGAGGTGGCCGCATGAAGATCGCCCTCGACCCGTACATGCTCCGATCCGTTCCCCTGCTGGAATTGCCCCGCACGGTGGCCGAACTGGGCTACCGCTACATCGAGATGTCGCCGCGCGACGACTTCCTGCCGTTCTTCCTGCACCCAAGGGTCGACCGGGCCGGGGTGCAGGCGTTCCGCCGGGAGCTGGCGGCGGCGCAGGTCGAGGTGGCGTCGGTGCTGCCGCTCTACCGCTGGTCCGGGCCGGACGAGGACGAGCGGCAGTCGGCGGTCCGGTACTGGAAACGGGCCATCGAGATCACCTCGGAGCTCGGGGTGAGCGTGATGAACTCCGAGTTCAACGGCCGGCCGTCGGAGGCGTCGTCGAGCGAGGCCCAGTTCTGGCGGTCCATGGAGGAGCTGCTGCCGGTCTTCGAGCGGGAGGGCGTACGGCTGGTGCTGGAACCGCACCCGGACGACTTCCTCGAGGACGGCATCGGCGCGATCAACCTGATCCGCGGCATCAACTCCGACCTGGTCAGCTTCCTGTACTGCGCGCCGCACACCTTCCACCAGGGCGGCGACCTGGAAGCCATCATCCGGCACGCCGGGCCGCTGCTCACCCAGCTGCACCTGGCCGACTCGTTCGACCACCGCGCCTCATCCGGCCTGCGCTACATCGTCAACCCGCCCGGCTCGACCGCGCGCGTACACCAGCACCTGGACATCGGCCAGGGCGAGGTGGACTGGGACCTGTTCTTCCGCACCCTCGCCGACGTCGGCTTCGACGGCATCGCCACGGTCTGCGTCTTCGCCTGGGAGGAACGCGCCCAGGACAGCGCCCGCCACAACCTCGCCGAGGTCAACCGCTACCTGGAGAAATACCCGCACCCTTAGACACTGAGTTAGCCGACCGGCCTCTACTCAAGCGCGTTGTTGATCTTTATGCTCCCTGCGTGTCGCAACATCCCGACGTCGTCTTCGAGACCGAGGCCGCCTTCCCGGTCCTGCAGCATCTCCGGTCCGCGCTGGCCCGCCGCGACTGGCCGGGCTGCCGCACCGTGCTCGATTCCGGCAGCTCCATTCTGCGGACCAACCTGATCCGCTGCGCCGGAACCGGCGACGAGCAGTTCCTGCGCGAGGTCTTCCGCCACGATCCGGGCGACGGCGCGGCCGCGGCGATGCTCGGCGCCTGCCTCACCCACGTCGGCTGGGAGATCCGTGGCAGCGGGTGGGCCAAGGACGTGAGCCGTGAGCAGTGGGACGGCTTCCACGCCCGGCTGCGCGAGGCCGAGCAGGTGATGATCGAAGGTGCCGCACGCTCGCCCCGGGATCCGGCGATCTGGACCTGCCGGTTGACCACGGCACGCGGCCTGGAGGCCGGGCACGCCGAGGCCCGGCGCCGCTACGACCGGGCCGCCGAGATCGACCCGCACCACTACCCGGCGCAGACCACCCTGATTCAGCAGCTCTACCCGAAGTGGGGCGGAACCTGGGAGGAGGTCCACGGGTTCGCCCGCGAGGCGATGCTCGCCGCACCGGCGGGTGGGCTGCAGGGCGGGCTGGTCGCCGAGGCGCACATCGAGCACTGGGTCACCCTGCGGCGCAAGGACAAGGACGAGGCGACCGCGTACCTGCACAGCCCCGCCGTGCGCGACGAGATCTACGAGGCCGCGCACCGCTCGGTCGGCTCGCCGCAGTTCCGGCGCGAATGGGGCTGGGTGGGCGTCGGCAACGAGTTCGCCTTCCTGTTCAGCGAGTACGGCGACCGGGCCGCGGCGGCCTGGCTGTTCAACGGCCTCGGCACGCTGGCCACGAAGCATCCCTGGCACTGGCTGCGCGGTGAGGTCGTCGACAACATCCGCGAGCGCCGGGCCTGGGCACGCGGCGAGGGGGAGCTGACCCGATGATCCACTACTACGACGTCGACGGCCTCCCCGTCCTCTACACCGCGACCGACGGGCCGCTGCACGCCGGCATCGCGTTCCGGGTCGGTCTCGCCGACGAGCCGCTGGCCCGGCGCGGCCTGACCCACCTCGTCGAACACCTCGCACTGAACTTCCGCGGCGTCGCCGACAACCACAGCTACAGCACCGTCGGCGACGAGATCACCTACTTCCACATCGGCGGCTCCGAGACCGAGGTGGTCCAGTTCCTCAACGGGGTCTGTGCGGCCCTGTCCGACCTGCCGGTGCACCGCCTGCCGATCGAAAAGGACATCCTGCGCGTCGAACAGCACAGCCAGCAGGTCGCGGTCGACGAGATGCTGGCCCTGCACCGGCACGGCGCCCGCGACTTCGGCATGCGCGGCTACCTCGAGATGGGTCTGAGCAACATCACCCCGGAGGTGTTGCGGGCCTGGACCGCCCGGTTCTTCAACCGGGCCAACGCGGCAGTGTGGATCTCCGGCCGGACTTTGCCGGCCGGGTTGCAGCTGACGCTTCCCGGCGGCTACCGGCAGCCGGTGCCCGCCGCGTCGTCCGCACTTCCGGAACGCCCGGCGCACCTGTCCGGTCCGCCCGGCCTGTTGACCTGGAACGCCGTGGTGCGCCGCCGGCCCGCCGCCGCGGTCTTCGCCGGCGTGCTGCAGCGGGCCATGTTCCGGTCGCTGCGCCAACAGGCCGGCATCTCCTACACCGTCGCCGCCGGCCATGACACCCGCGGCGACGGCACGACGGTGCTCACCGCCACCGCGGACGCGCTACCGGCCAAACAGTCCGCCGTCGTCGGCGGTTTCGTCGACGTGATGGCCTCGCTGCGCTACGTCGGCGCGGACCCGGCCGAGGTCACCGCGGTCGTCGGGCAGCGCTGCGAGAGCATCGCGGACGCCGCCCGGCAGGGCACGCTGCTGCCCGGCCTGGTGTGCGACCTGCTCACCGGTCAACCGGTGCGCGACGCGGAACAACAGCTGGCCGAAACTCGGGCGGTCACCGCCGAAGAGGTACGCGAGGTGGCCGCCGAGGCCTGGGCCGACGGCCTGCTGATGGCGCCGGCCGAAGCCAACGCCGCCTGGACCGGACTCGTGCCGGTGCCGACCCGCTCACCGTTCGCGGTGACCGGCACGGCGTACCCGGCGATCGCCGACGACGAGATCCGCCTCGTCGTCGGCCGGCCCGGTATCTCCCTGGTCAGCGGCGACTCGGACTGCGTCACCGTCCGCTTCGACGAATGCGCGGCCATGCTCGCCCACGCCGACGGCGGCCGCCGGCTGATCGGCAACGACGGCCTCACCGTCCCGATCGAGCCGACCCTGTTCGAGAACGGGACGGCCGTGGTCGCGCAGGTCGACGCCCGCATCCACCCGGATCTGCGCATCGACCTGCCGGCTCGGGACGCCGAGGACATCCCGCAGCCGAAGGTCGAGGAGACCTGCTGCGACGACGACTGCTGCGACAGCGACTGCTGCGACGGGGACTGCTGCTCCGACGACGACTGCGCCGGTGACTGCTGCGATCAGTGCTGCGACGACGACTGCTGTGACAGCGACTGCTGCGATGGGGACTGCTGCTCCGACGACGCCTGCCAGGGCAGGTGCTGCACCGGCGGGCGCGTCGGTCGCGCATTGCGTCGCTTGCGAAGGCGCTGATCCGTACGCCGTCAGCCGTTGGGCCGGCGGTCGATGGCCTGCAGTGACCAGCTGTTGCCGTCGGGGTCCCGGAAGTGGACGAACTTGCCCCACGGCTGTTCGTCCACCTCGCCGGCCTCGACACCGAGCTCGATCAGGTGCTTGCGTGCGGTGTACGCATCCGGCACCACGACCTGGATCTCCTGGCTGCCCGGCACCTTCTCGGTGATGCCGTCACCGAGCGCGATGGAGCACGCCGAGCCGGGCGGGGTGAACTGCACGAACCGCAGCCCCTCATGCACCTGGTGGTCGTAGTCGGCGTTGAAGCCGATCTTCTCGTAGAACGCCTTGGCCCGGTCGACGTCGGTCACCGGCACCGGGATGAGCTCGATCTTCCACGTCGTTGTCATGGATTCATCGTGCCAACCATTGCGGTCACTATCTGTCCGCTTGCGGTCAGTGTCCGACAAGAATGCGGTCGGGCCGCAGCTCCACGATGACGCGGTCCGGAGTCCACCCCGGGTCATCGAGCCGCTCCGGCATGTACTTGGCCAGCAACGGCCGGGCCAACTCGTCATGGCCGTCCTCGACGAGCCGAGCCGTGCCGTACGCCGCGACATAGAACTTGTTGTCGAAATCATCGATGAGCAGGGAGATCGACGGGTCACGCCGCAGATTCAGATACTTGGCGCGGCCGCGGGTGGTGCTGAACCGAAAGGCCTCGCCGTCCCACACGAACCACACCACACTCAGCTGCGGCGCACCTTGCGCCCGGTTGACCCCGACGACAGCATGACGCGCGTCGGCGAGCAGTCGCCCAACCTCGGGCCGCTGAAGAACATCCATACGATGAGCGTAGATCCCCCCGATAGGCTGATCACGACGCAACCGTCCATCGTGAGCCGCTGATTGACCTCCGCGAACTCAGCCTCGAACCTGGTCGAGCCGCAGAGCGTGATGACCTTCGCATCACCCTCGGCCGACTGCGGCGCCGGCAAGGCGCGAGCCGGCTCAGTCACGCGTCAGCCCGGCGGAGGCGTTCGGCAGCCTGCGCTCGCAGCGCATCGCCGCCGGCCGGGTCGCCACCGCACAATGCCATCTCCCGGGCGTTGTACGCGGCCATCCACAAACCGGCCGCCCAAGCGATCTCCAGCTCACCAGACGTGAACATCCGCCCTCGACAATCTTGATACGCCGTCAGGAACGCCTCGGAGCTCTCGATCGGCGCCAGCGTCGGCGGCCCGGAACTGGCGAATGACCCGCTCGCCGCTCCCACCAGCGCCGCCTCCGGCTGCCACGCCAGACTGTCCCAGTCGTGCACCGTCCACACCTGCCCGCCCCGCCACCGCAGGTTCTGCGCCTCGAAGTCGGCGTGCCCGAGTACGCACGGCAGACCGGTGGCCAGCAGCCGTCCCCGAGCCCGCTCCGCCGTCCGAACAATGTGCTCCGACACGACACTCTGGTCCCGGTTGTCGAGAAGGGCGTTCGCCGGCCACAACGCAGCATCGGCGTGGTCCCAGCGCACCCACGGCGGATTCGGCAGCGGCGGCGCGACGGCCACTCCGGCAAGCTCGACCATCAGCCGCGCGAACACCTCCGCGCAGCCACGGGCTGTGTCCGGCGAATCCCCGTGCACCACCTCACCGCCGGGCCGGAACTCCTCGGCGTGCACGGCCAGCGCACCGACGCCGACCACCGGCGTGAGCGGACGGGCACACGGAAACCCCCGCTCGGCCAACCTGGTCTGCGCCGCGACGCACGACGTGGCCCGGCCGGCGTCGGCACGCGCCTTGACCACGACGTCCCTGCCACCGTCCAACCGCAGACCGAACACCATCGCGACCTGCCGCGACCGGAACAGCACGCCGACGGGTACGCCGCCCAGATGCTCAAGACACCAAGCCGGTAACCAGTCCGGGAGCTCGTCCAGGCTGTCGTTCAGAGTGTTCTCCGTCGGCGGATCATCATCAGCGCAAGCGCACCTACGCCCACGGCGACCAGCGAGCCGCCCAGCACGGCGAACGGCAAGGAGTTGCTGCTCTCGCCGCTCACAGCCTCGAGATCGGGCGGCGCCCCCGCGGCCACGCTCGTCTCCGGCTCGGGTACCGCGTCCACCACCGATACAGGTGACGGCGAGGTTTTGACGGGCACGGCCACGGCGTTCAGAGTCAGCTGCGCCTTCGCCGCGTCACCGGCGGTGCCCTGAACGGTGGTGCGGGCGGTGCGGTAGCCGTCCTTGACCGCGACGACCTTGATCGCGCCCGCAGCGATCGGCTTGCCGGCGCGCGACTTGATCGAGAACCGGCCGTCCTGGTTGCTGGTCGCGCGGTATTCGTGCCCGGCGCTGTCGCGCATGGTGATGGCTACGCCGCCGATCGCTTTCCCGCCGGTGTCGCGGACCCGGCCGGACACCTGCTTGACCCCGGGCGACGGTTTGTCCGTGCCGGGAGTCGAGGTGCCGGAGCCATGGACGTAGACCATCTTGTGGTCGTAGCTGTTCTGCCCGCCGAGCCGCACCGCGACCGAGATGTTGCGACCGCTCGTCTCACCTGCGGCAACCTTGGGCGCGACGAGGGTGGCCCCGAAGTCCTGGCTCTGGCCGGGTCGGAGATTGGGCTCAGCCCGGCATCCGGTAGCGCAATCCAGGCCACCACCGACCACCACGACGGCGGTCTCGGCCCCTTGCCCGGTGTTGGTCACGCGGAACTGCACGCGCACCTTGTCGCCGGGCTCCACGTTCTCCGCGGACACGCTCAGGATGCGGATGGGTGTCGGCGCGCCCGCCACGGGCGCCGCCGCCACCACAAGCGTCCCCCCGAGCAGCGCAACCAATGCGGCGGCGCGGGCCCATCGCGCACGTAAGCGCGTCACTACTTCCCACCACTTTCACCAGGAGCAGGCAACACCGGCCGATGACGCCGCGGACACTATGCCCTGCCGGGGAGGATCGCGCGACCCGCGGGGCCACAGTTCAAGGTCACCAACGAAAAGTGACCCACCCGCCGGAGGGGGCGATCTCCCTCTCCAAGGGGATCGAAGCGCGTCCCGCGTCGTCGAACGTAGAGCTCACGAAGCCGCGACCACGCGGCCGGAAGGAGACGACGATGCGCAAGGCAGTGGGATGGGGAGCCGCCGCAGCGGCTCTGCTCGTGGCCGTGGCGGGGGTGCCGGCCGGGGCGACGGAGCAGGGGCCCGCACGGGTGAGTGGCTGGGCGGAGTTCGCCCTGCCCTTCGGAGCGGACGCCGATGTGCGCTCGTTCGCCTTCGATGCCCGATCGGTGCCGTGGAGCCGGCCGATCCCGGTCAAGGGCGGGGAGCACGGCTCACCGGCAGATGCCACCGGCACCGTACGCGTGACGCACTACCTGGCCTCCAAAAATGTCACCGTTCGCTGGGAGGCGGCGGTCGACTGCCTGATGACCAGCCCGGGGCACGCCACGGTGACCGCGATCGTCAATCGCGCTGACGACTACGCAAAAAGCCTGCTCGGTACGCGCGTCGGCTTCAGCGTGCAGGACGGCGGCCGCGGCCGGGACCGGGTCGGCTTCACCTGGGACGCGACCTTCGACCAGAACGAGGCCGGTGAGTGGGGCCCGTCCCGGATCGGGCCGTGCCTGTCCACCGCCGCATTCGGCACGGTGACACGCGGCGACTTCCGGATGCGGCACGCCGAGCTGACACCGCCGCCGAGCCGGTAGCCCAGCGACCTGCCGATCGGCGGGCCGCGCTCAGGTCCTCCACTGAGCCGGGCCGGATGAGTGCGCCGGTGTCGTTACCTCGGGAGGTCGTCGAGCCAGCGGAGGATATGGTCGGCGACCTCCTGCCAGCCGTCGTCGAGCATCATGTCGTGCGCTGTGGGCAGCAGCGTCGCCGAGGTTCGGTACGCCGCCGCGGTGGCTTCGACCTCCGAGCGGCTGATGATCGTGTCGCGGTGGGCACCGAGAACGAGTACCGGCGCTCGCACCCGTTTCGGGTCAGGCCGGTCCAACGCGATGAGGTCGAGGAACGCCCGGAACGACTCGTCCTGCAATCGAGCGTGGTACGCCATCAGCCTGGCTTCGGCGATGCCGGCGCTGAAGAACGCCGTCCGAGTCTGCTGGGGCGTCGCGATCAACGGGCGCAGCGAGCGGGTCGCGGCCACCTTCAGCATGGCAACCGGGTAACGCCGGGCCAGCCGCACAGCGGGGTGCAAGCCCCCGGACGGTGGCAAGGTCGCCAGGAGGGCAGCGCCGGCCCCGGCCCGAGACTCCAGATACTTCTGTACGACCACGCCCCCCATCGAGTGCCCGACGAGCGCAGGAGTGCCGTCCAGACCGCGGACGACGCAGTCCAGGTCGTCGACGTAGTCGGCGATCCGGTGCGTGCGCAGACCACCGGCGCCGTCGCTGCGACCGTGCCCGCGCAGATCAAAGGCGTGCGCCGCATAGCCGTGCCGCGCAAAGTATGGAAGGAAATGCTCGGCCCAGCACCACGCACCGTGCCAGGCGCCGTGGACGAACACCACCGGCGTAGCGCGCGGCGAACCGCACGGTTGCCTGCTCACCTGGTTCAGACGCACGGACATCCGCTCGTCCTCCTGAGGGTCATGCTCAGGCCGATAGTGGCCCCAGCGCCGGTAAGCATGTCCTCATCGGGTTGAACGGATCTTTGTCAGACATTGGCGGCACATTGGCGAGAGGGATCACACGCGCTTTCTGTTGTTCCTTCAACGCCCGCGTGCAACGACTGCAGGTCGCGCTCCATCGGGACATCGGGGCCCCGGTGTTGCTGAGGAGCACCATGCGGCTACCTAGGGTCGGGAACGTTGCCGGGTGTCGTGGCGATCAGAACGTCGGCCGCCGGCTGCCAGCCGAGCGTCGAATACAGGCGCTGACCCTCTTCGCTGGCGATGAGAATGCCGTGTTCGGCGCCCTCGAGAATTGCCGCACGGGTCAAGCCGCTCATGATTGCGCTGGCCAGCCCTCTGCGGCGATGCGCGGGCACCGTTTCGATCCGGTCCGCGATGGCGTCCGTACCGGTCAGGCCCATCGTGCCGCGTGCGCCCACCTCTCCCGACTCGTCCTGCACCGTGGCCGTGACCACCTCGGCGTCGAGTTCGGTCCGCAACCGGTAGGGCGCGGCGGGCGCTTTCTGCGGCAGCCCGCGCAGATCGGCTGTCATCAGCATCTCTGAGCGCTTGATCAGGCTAAGCCCGGCGGCCTCCAGCGCCGAGGCCGTCCCCACCGGGTCGGTGGTCGGCACGGTCAGCCAGGTGACGGCGTCCTCGGCGGCGACGAGCTTCGCCAGCCTGCTCAGCGACGCCGAGTCGAGCGCCACGTACTCGACGTCGCGGCCGGGCTGCAGGCATCGCACCCGCAACCCGCCGCCGACATCTTCCGCGGTGGGCAGCGCGCGGGCCACACTCCAGCCGCGCTGCCACCGGACGACAAGATCGCGCAGTTCAGTCACCCGTACTGTTTACCTGTCAGGGAATTGGTTCGGCGAGGCGGACCGGCGAATGTTACTGGGCATGACGACATACCCGATCGACACGGCCCCAGAGGGTTCCCGGCCAGCCCTGGCGGCGCTGCGGGGAGCGCTCGGCCTCGTACCGAATCTGGCCGCCACGATGGCCAACGCCCCCTCGCTGATCAGCACCTTCGTTGCCGCGTTCGGCCAGTTCGGCGGCACCCGCTTCACCGACGCCGAACGGCAGGTGCTGCTGCTGTCCAACGCGGTCACCAACCGCTGCGCCTGGGCGGTGGCCTTCCACTCCACGGTCGCGCTTGCTCACGGCGCCCCCGCAGACGCGGTCGAAGCGATTCGCCGCCGTGAGCTCCCCGACGATCCGCGGCTCGCCGCCCTGTCCGCGACGACCCGGGCGCTCATCGACAAGCGCGGCCACCTCGACGAAGGCGACGTCAAGACATTCACGGCCGGCGGCTTCGACGAGGTACAGCTCCTCGACGTGATCACCGGCCTGGCGATCTCCACGATGGCCAACTACACCGGCAACGTCGCCGATCCGCCGCTGGATCCGCCGTTCCGGGCGCAGGCCTGGAACGACGGATACTGACCGGATGAGCGGTGACGTCGGCGCCCTGCTGCAGCGGTGGCGCAAGGCTCGGCGGCTGAGCCAGCTGGGACTCGCCGCCGAGGCCGCCGTGTCGATCCGGCATCTGTGTTTCATCGAGACCGGCCGGGCCCGGCCCAGCCGGACCATGGTGTTGCGCCTCGCCGAGGTCCTCGACGTGCCGCTGCGCGAACGCAACACCCTGCTGCTCGCCGCCGGCTTCGCTCCCCAGTACGAGGAGTCGGCTCTCGACGCCCCCGCGCTCGCCGCCGTGCAGGTGGCGATCGACGCGATCCTGGCGCAGCAGGAGCCGTACCCGGCCGTGGTGATGGACCGCGACTGGACCATCCGGACCACCAACACGGCCGCCGAACGGTTCTTCGGCTTCCTGCTCGCCGGTCACCAGCCCATCAGTGGTCCGGCCAATGTGCTTCGGCTGATGTTTCACCCCGATGGGGTACGCCCACACGTCACGAACTGGCCCGAGGTGGCTCAGGCGCTGGTGCGACGGGTACGCCGGGAGGCCCTCGGCGGGGTGACCGACGAGCGCGCCCAGCGCATCCTCGCCGAGGTTCTCGCCTATCCGGGCGTACCCCTCTCGGTTGCCAAAACCGACCCACTGGCACCGCAACTGCCGATCGTGCCGGTGCGTTTCGCCCGGGACGGCCGGCAGTTCGACTACTTCTCCACCGTGACCACGCTCGGCACGCCGCAGGACGTGACCTTGCAGGAGCTGCGGATCGAGTGTTTCTTCCCGGCCGGCGAACGGATGCGCTGACGCGTCCGCATCAGCCGCACGCCCGGCGAAGCATCTCGTCGAGTTCGGGATCGGGCATCAGCTCCCGAACCTCCTGCGCGCACCGGCATGATTCCGCGATCCGGCCGGCCCAGGTCTCCGCTTCCTCGCGGGTGGCCACGTCGAGGACCACGAACCCGCCGATGACCTCTTTGGTCTCCGGGTACGGTCCGTCGGTGACCAGCCCGTCCGTGCCCACGATGCTCGCCCGCTGCCGTTCGAGTCCGGTGCCGAACACGAACACCCCGGCGTTCACCGCGTCCTGCATCACCGCGTGCGCGGCCTTGCCCACGTCCGGCATCTCCTCGGCGGGGATGTGGTCCATCGCGCCGTCGTTGAACGAGATCAGGTACCGCTTCATCCATCGACTCCCTTGTCCCGGCGGCCTCGTCCAGCCGCCCTCACGTGCTCTACGAACGGCCCATCCCGGATCCGACGCTATGTCACAAGAATTTTTCGGGCGACCGTGGACTCCACCGGTTGGCCGCCGGTCGATGGTGGCCGGCAAGCCGTCTTCGCGATGCTCAACCTGTTGGTCGCGGCGGTGCTCGTCACCGGCCTGGCATGCCGGGCGCTCAACCGGCCGCACGATAGTTGGTCGGCAGTGGCCCCGGTTCGGTATCCGCGATTCGGCACTGCCGCGGACAGCGGATCGTAATCTCCGGTACGGGGAGGTCGAGCTGTCGTGGAGCAACGTACCGGGCGATCGGTGAAGCAAGCGACCCTGACCTGGGGCACCGCGGTGATGCTCGCCGTGCTCGCCGTCCTGCTGGGCTACACCGCTCTGACTCTCGGGCAGGCCATCACCGACGAGCGGGTGGCGTACGAGCGGCAGGGCCAGTACAAGCAGCTCGCCATCGACCTGGGCGCAGCGTCGGACCTGTTGACCAATGAGGCCCGGATGTACGCGGTCACCGGGGACAAGGGCCACCTGGATGCGTACTGGAAAGAGATCGACGAGACCAAGACCCGGGACCGGGTGATCGCCGAACTGGAGAGCCTGGGCGCCCCGGACGCCCTGTTCGACCTGCTGGAGACGGCGAAGACGAACTCGGATGCGCTGATCAACACCGAGACCCGGGCGATGCGCCTGGTGCTGGAGGCGGACGACACCGCGCCCGCGCAGATGCCGGCCCCGGTCGCCGACTTCCAGCTCAGCGCGGCCGACGCGGCGCTGAGCGACTCGCGCAAGATGGCCCGGGCCGCGCAGATCATGTCCGACGAGCAGTACGCCAAGGACAAGGCGCTGATCACCGCGCCGGTCGGGCAGTTCCAGGAGCAACTGCAGCGTGCCGCTCAGGAGCAGGTCGCCGAGGCGGAGTCGACCACGCGCCGGCTGATGACCACGCTGGTCGTCCTGGCCGTGCTGGTCGCGGCCGGCATCACCGCGGCGCTCGTGCTGATCCACCGGCTGATGGGCCGCATCATCGTTCGGTACGCGACCGTGCTGCGTCATCGGGACCCGAAGAACCTCGACTTCGTCCTGCGGCCCGAGGGCACCACCGAGCTGCGGGAGCTGGCGGACGGCTTCAACAGCCAGTTCGACCAGGTCCGGCAGCTGGTGACGGCGGTCTGCGCCAGCGCCGACGAGGTGCACGCCTCGGCGCAGCAGCTGACCGGGCTCAGTTCCGACCTGCTGTCGTCGACCGCCACGGCCTCCGACCGCACCGGCAATGTCTCCACCGTGGCCGACGAGGTCTCCTACAACGTGGCGACCGTGTCGGCCGGTGTCGAGGAGATGTCCGCCTCGATCACCGAGATCTCCCAGAACGCCGCCAACGCGGCACAGGTCGCGACCTCCGCCGTGCAGGTGGCCGAGTCGACCCGCAACACCGTGGCCCGGCTGGGGGAGAGTTCCGCCGAGATCAGCGGCGTGGTCAGCCTGATCAACGGGATCGCCGAGCAGACCAACCTGCTCGCGCTCAACGCCACCATCGAGGCGGCGCGCGCCGGTGAACTGGGCAAGGGCTTCGCGGTGGTGGCCAGCGAGGTCAAGGACCTCGCCCAGGAGACCGCCCGCGCCACCGGTGACATCACCAGCCGGATGGACACCATCCAGGCCGACACCGCCGCGGTCGTGACGGCGATCAGTGAGATCAGCGCGATCATCGACCGCATCAGCGACTCGCAGAACACGATCGCCTCCGCCGTCGAGGAGCAGACCGCGACCACCTCGGAGATCAGCCGCAGCCTCAACCAGGCCGCGGGCGGCGCACAGCAGATCGCCGGCAACACCGCCGACGTGCGAACTGCCAGCGAGCAGGCACAGTCCGCCGCCAACGTGACCCAGCGGGCCTGCGACGACCTGGCCACCATGGCGGCCCGGCTGCACGAACTGGTCAGCGACTACCAGCTGGCACGCTGAACGCCGGCCGGGCCGGCCACGCCGGGTGGCGTGGCCGGCCCGAGAGAATCAGAAATCGTCAGGGGTACGGATACGGTCGCGGATCCAGGCGCCGGCCTCCTTCAGGCGGCCCGTGCCGGAGTAGGCGCCGGCGTTGCAGGTGCCCTGGGTGAAGACGGCGCCGGTGCGCATGTCGTCGGAGTAGTTCCAGTTGACCCAGCTGACCTTGTTCTGGGCCATCAGGTCCAGGTACTTCTGGGCCTGCGTGAAGTTGTTGCCGCCGTCGCCGGAGGCCTGCTGCGTGCCGAACTCGGTGACGAACATCGGCAGCTTTGCGATGGCGTCGCGGAAGGTGTTCAGGTAGTAGTCGTCGTGCGAGGCGGCGTAGAAGTGGAACGTGTACATGATGTTGGTGGCGTTCACCGGGCTGGCCAGGATGCGCGCGACGCCCTGACCGTCGCCGGAGGCGCCCAGCGAGGACCAGTCCTCGGTGCCGACCAGCACCACACCGTCCGCGTCCTCGGCACGGATCACCGGGATGATCTGGTCGGCGTACGACTTGATCGACGACCAGTGGACGTCGCTGGGCTCGTTCGCGATCTCGTACAGAATGTTGGTCTTGTTCTTGTGTTTTGCCGCGATCTGCTGGAAGAACGTCTTGGCGCGGGCCAGGTTGAAGTTGGGGTCACCGGGCGAGAGCATGTGCCAGTCGACGATCGCGTAGAGGCCGCGGGCGGTGGCCTTCTCGATCAGGTCGTTGACCTTGGCGGTGAATCCGGCCGGGTCGGTCTCGTAGCCGCCCTCCTGGATGTACATCGAGATCCGCAGGACGTCGGCGTTCCACTCCTTGGCGAGCACGTCCAGGGAGCTGTCGGTGACGCAGTTGGCGTACCACTGCAGGCCGTGCGTGCTCATGCCGCGCAACTGGATCGCCTTGCCCTGCGCGTTGCACAGCTGCCGGCCGCAGACCTTGAGCTGCCCGTTCTTGGCGGCCGGCGTAGTGCCCACCGGAGGCGGCGAGGTTGCCGGTGAGGTCGTCGGGGTGGTGGTTCCGGTGCAGGACACGCCGTTCAGCTTGCACCCGGTGGGAGTGCCGGGCCCGGAGCCGAGGAAGCCGAACTTGACCGAGGCGCCGGGCGCCACGGTGCCGTTCCAGGACCGGTTCGTGGCGGTGACGTGCTGCCCGGAGACGCTGACCAGCGCGTCCCAGTAGGAGCCGAGCGAGGTGCCGGCCGGCAGGTCGAACTCGACCCGCCACGAGGTCAGGGCGGACGTGCCGCCGTTGGTGATCGTGTACTCGCCCTGCCAGCCGGACCCCCAGTCGGACACCTTCGCGAAGGTGGCGCTGGGAGTCGCGGCCGAGGCGGGGGAGACGGCGTAGAGGGCCAGACCGGCGGCGACGACCGCGGCGGCGACGGACAGGATGAGGGAACGGGTGCGGCGCATGGGGAAAGCCCTCCGCAGATATTGACGGGGGCCTAATTATTAAGGCAGTTAACAGTCCTGTCCACCGCACGGGGCGATCGAATCAATCCCGTAGGTACTTCGCGCGTTCCTGCGGAGTGAAGTCCCGTGTGGTCCGCTGCCGGGCCAGCGCGAGCACCTCGTCGATCGGTCGGCACACCTCGCACGGAGTGAAGTGGACAGTCGTCCCGTGCAGTGTGATGAGCTGCAGGCCGTCGGCGCTGAAGGCGATCTGCCGGGCGTCAGCGGGATGATCGAAGGTCAGGACCTCGCCGTTGCCGTCGGTGTTCCACAGGCGTACGACGTCGTCGGTGCTGACGCCGGCGATCAGTTTGCCGTCCGGGCTGAAGCTCATCGCCGAGATGGTCCCCACGGTGCCGGTGAGCACGACCGGGTCCTCGTCGCGGTCGATGGCCCAGACCCGGATCGCCCCGTCGTCGCCCGCGACGGCCAGCCGCCGACCGTCCCGGCTGAACCGGATCTGGTCGGGATGCCCGCTGTGGCCCTGCAACGTCCGCACCGTCCGCCCGGTCTCCGGATCCCACAGCACCAACTCCTGCGATTGCTGCAGCATCGCCATGAGGGTTCCGTCATGGTTGATCGCGATCGGGCCCGAGCCGGCGGCCCGGCTCACCACCTGCCGATCGCCGGCCCGCCACACGCGGATCTGGAGGTCGCCGCAGTCGACGGCGAGCACGTGTCCGTCGTCGCTCAAGACAGCTTGGTTGGTGGTGAACATGGCGAGCCGGCGCCCGCATTCGAGAGTCGCCGGTTCAGTTCCTGCCGCGGTCTGCCACCAGCGGATCTCCTCACTGTCGACGCTCGTCGCCGCGACGCCGTGCCCGCCTCCGCTGACGGTGAGGAACCGGAAGTCCTTCGAAACGTCGCGCAGCGTCGTCGCGTTCTGCGGCGTACGGGTGGGAAAGATCGAGAGCACGCCGGACGCCGAGGACGCCGCCGCGACGGTGCCGTCGCCGCTGAGCTGAGCCGCTATGCCCTGCGACGGCGGGGGTAGCTCGACCGTCGTGCGGTTGGTGGCGGCGGTGTCCCACACCCGTACGGTGGAGTCGTCGCTGCCGGACAGGAGCCGGCGGCTGTCCGGGCTGAACGCCAGGTCCCACACGGCGCCGCGGTGACCGCGCAGCGCGAGTCCGCGGGTGTTGTCGGAGACGTCCCAGACCCGCACGGTCCGCTCCGTTCCGGCGGCGATGCGGCGTCCGTCCGGGCTGAACGCCACGCTGGCGTACTGGAACTCCTGGCCGCGGTAGAGCTCCGGTCCGGTGCGCCCGTCAGTGGACCACACTCGGACACCCTCGAATCCGCCGGCGGCGACCCGGCGCCCGTCCGGGCTGACTGCCACCGAGGTGGGCAGGATTCCCGCCGGCTGACGAATGATGACTGGCGCGGCCGTACTGTCGAGGTCCCAGATCCTGATGGTGCCGTCATCTGCGGCAGCCGCCAGCAGCCCGTCCGGGCCGAAGGCGACGTTGCCGGAGCACCCCGTGTAGGGCATTGATCTCGGTGAACCGCCTCGGGTGGTGTCCCAGACGTGCACCATCGAGTCGTTGCCGATCGCCGCGACCCAGCGGCCGTCCGGGCTGTAGGCCACGTCGCCCACACCGGCCGGCAGGACCGGGTTCAGCAGTCGAGGACCGTCCGGGTCCTCGGGGCGCCACAGGACGATCTGATTGCCCGAGCCTTTCCGGTCCGAACTGGCGATCGCCAGCTCACCGTCCGGGCCGAGGTCGACGAAGGTGCCTCGCACGGGCGCGGTGACCGGTGGCGTCCGGCCCTGGAGGTCCCACACCCGGACCATGCCGTCGGTGTCCGCGCTGGCCACCCGGGAACCGCTGACGGCGACCGAATAGACCTCCGCGTCGTGCGCATCCATCGTGAACGTCGAGCGTGCGTCGGCCGTGGCCTGGCGCAGCACCGACTCGGTCTGCGAATCCGGATGAATACGGTACGCCTGCGATGCGAGCAGCAGCGCCAGCTCAGGATCGGTCATCCGTTCGGCCCGCGCGCCCGCCGCCAGCTCCCGGGCCACGGCCCGGTCCCGCTCGGCCGCGGCGCGCCGCGCGGAAACGACCGCGCCGGTTGCGAGCACGCAGACGACAGCCATGACCGCGGCGAGTCCGGCGAAAACCCAGCGGGTACGACGCTGACGTAGCCGCGCCTTACCGTCGCGTAACGCGCGGCCGGCTTCCAGGAAATCCCGTTCCGCTGCGCTCAGGGCGATGACTCCGGCGTCCACCGCCTCCACGGTGCTGGACAGCCGAAGTCCTCGGTACAACGCGCCCTCGTCGCGGCCCAGCGACTCCCAGGCGGCGGCCGCCTCGGTGAGTTGGCGGTGCAGCCGCAGGCCGGCCCGGCTCTCCTCCACCCAGCCACGCAGCCGCGGCCACGCCCGGATCAGCGCCTCATGCGCGATCTCCACGGTGTCACGGTCGGTGCTGACCAGCCGCGCGGCGGTGAACGCGTCGATCACCGCCGTCGCCGACTCGATCGTTCCCATTTCAGCGCGGCTCAGCCGCCGTCGGGTGATCAACCCGTCGGTCCCGACGTCAACCATCCGCAGCAGCAGTCGCTGGGCGACGAGCCGTTCGGGCTCGGGCAGCCGCTCATACGTCTGTTCCGCGGTGTGGGCCACCGCCCCGGCCACACCCCCCGCGGCCTGGTATCCGGCCAGGGTGACCATCGCGCCCTGGCGGCGGCGCCACGCCTCGCGCAGCGCGTGCGCCGCCAGTGGCAGCGCGCCCGGGGAGTCGGCCACCTCGGCCACGATCGTGGCCACCAGCGCCCCCTCCACCCGGGCCCCGTACTGCTCGGCCGGCCTGGTCACCGCCTCGCGCAGCTCCGCCGGGCTCATCCCGCCGATCAGCATCTGCGCGTCCGCCAGCACGGTCAGCAGCTCGGGGTGCTCGGTGAACCGGGCGTAGTGGTCGGCGCGCACCGCCAGCACCACCCGCGCCCGGCTGTCCGGCCCGCGGCACATCGCCAGCAACGCCGCGACGAAATCCGCCCGCTCGGCCGGATCGGCGCAGGTCGCGAAGGTCTCCTCGAACTGATCCACCACCAACAAAAGATCTTCGGGTACGCCGCACAGGCCCTGCCGCACCAGCAGATTCGCCTGCGCCGGGTCCTTACGCAGCTCCTCCGGCAGCCCGGCGGCCGACACACCGGCATGCCGCGCGAGATGTACCGCCAGCTCTTCGATCGGGTGCGCACCCGGTGTCAACACCACCGCCGGCCCCGCGACCGCCGGGACCAGCCCCGCCCGGACCAGCGACGACTTACCGGTACCCGACGGCCCGAACACCGCCAGGAAACGCTTCTGCTGCAGTCGGCGTACCAGGTCGTCCACCAGCGTGGTGCGGCCGAAGAACAGCTGCGCGTCCTCCGGCTGGAACATCGCCAGCCCCGGATACGGCGACCGCCCGTACCCGTTCGCCGCAGCCGGGTCCTCGGCGGGCGCCACGCTCAGCCGTTCCGCCTCCCGCCAACGCCGCTCCCACTCGACGAGATCACCGTCGCACGCAGCAACGTACGCAAGGGTCACCTCCAGCGTCGGCAACCGCCGCCCCGACGCCGCCGCCGACAACGTCGCCACCGAATAGTTCGCCCGCGCGGCCATCTGCCGGTAACCCGGCTTGCCGGCCTTCTCCCGCAACTGCCGCAGCCCGGCCGCCAGTTGCTCGACCGGGCTGTCCAGCCCGTCCAGGGGCCGCTCCGGTCTCGGCACTCCACCCTCCCCGTGACGCCCTGACATCCATCGTCAATTGTCTCTGCGTTGTCCAGTGTTGTTTGTCTGACCGCCGGGCGCGGGGGCCAGACAACCGTTGCGGCACTAGACAGAGATCTCGTCAGCCGGACGGACCTGAGGAGGCCCCGCGGTGAACCGAAGATCGACGTTACGGACCCGGATCTCATTGATCTCGATAACCACCCTGATCGCCGCCGCAGGAGGAGTGGCGGCGGGTCCGGCAGCACCCGCAGCCGCCAGCTGTTCCCACGGCCACAGCCCGCTCGCAACCAACGGGCCTCTACGGGTGACAGGCACCTCGGTGACCATGCGCACGGGTCCGCACATCGGATGCGACCCGGTCAGCTACTTCAGTGGGACGTACATGACGCCGTGGTGCTGGACGAGCGGTGACAACGTCACCAGAGGTAACCAGTCGTCGAACACCTGGTCTTTCGTGAGCGTTGCCGCTTGGGGCGAGCCGGTGGGCTGGATGTCGGATCTCTACCTGGAGCAGAACGGGGCGAACCGCCACTGCTGACCCGGCGCGGCGGCAGTGCGTACTGCAGCGGCCAGGAAGGGATTCGCTACAACGTCATCGTCAGTGTCGCGCTGAGTGCCGCAGCGACACGGTGAGGCCACCGGGTTTGCGACTTCAACGGGTTCTGCGGAGCGCCGCTGCTTTGAAGATTTTCTAGATGTCCAGAACCAGCGCGCGGTGGTCCGAGACCTCTGGTTCGGCCAGGACTTCGATGTGTTTGACGGCGGCCGTGTCCGAGATGAGCATGTAGCTGGCGTGCCTCACGGCCTTTCGATAGTGCGAGGTCCGGGTGTCGGCGGCGCCGACCAGGTCGGTGAGGCCGGCTTCGGCCAGGATGCCGAACGTCTCGCTGCCGGGCAGCAGGTTGAAGTCGCCGCAGACCACGACCAGGTCATGGGGCCTGCGGATGCGCTGCACGAGCTCGGCGAGCCGTTCGGCCTGGCCGCGGCGGGCCGGCGTGTCGGCCTTGCCGGAGGGGTCGCGCAGGCCATGCATCTGTACGACCCACACCGCACGGCCGGCGGCGCGGTCGACTGTCTGCACCGCGAGGGCGACCCGGGGACGGTCACCCGCCGCCCATGCGATGTGATCGGTGAACTGGCCGTGCACGAACGCGGAGTCGACGCCGACGACCGGCAGATCCTCCCCGACCAGGGTTGCCAAGCCGAAGTCCTGGCGGAAGGTGCGGCCCGTGTCGTCGCGCACCGGGCCGGAATCGCTGGACACGAAGATCGCCTGATGCCGGGGCAACGCGGTGCGGGCGTCGTCGAACAGGGCGGCCCGCTGCGGCAGGCTTCGTTCTCCGTCGGTGAAATGCGTCCAGCCGGTGAGGCCCGCAGTTCGCGTCACCTCTTGCAGGCACAGGACGTCCGCCTCGCAGTTCGGCAGCCAGTTGAGGAGGTCGTCGGCCAGGGCTCCGCCCCAGGCGTTGAGGCTCACAATGCGCACACGCCCGAATCTATTCGCCAAGCGCGTCGCGGATCGCAAGGGGCTCGCCGGGGTGAAGCCGGACTGGAGTCGTAGTGCAACCGGTTGATGTTCGACTCTCATCGACGTGATCGGGATTGATGGGAGCAAGCGATGAGATCGGCAATGCGAGTGCTGGTGGGCCTGGTGGCGATGGGGCTGCTCCTGGCGGGTGTGCAGAGTGCCGCGAGGGCGTCGCCGGGGTTTACGGAGCAGGCCCGCTCGGCCGGCCTGTCGGCCGTTGAGGCGAAGGGACTGCAGGCGAAGGTCGACCAGTACCGTGGTTCAGCGTCGGGTCCTGGGTCAACAAGCAGACCGACGGCACCCGGCCTCGGCTGTTCTTCACCAACGGCTCCTGGTGGGACATGCCGCCCGCGCCATCCTGGCAGCCCAATGACGTGAACTGGCGGCCCGTGCACTCCATCACCAACTGCTGACCGTTCGTTCATCGAGGCCGCCCGGGGTACGCCACCCGGGCGGCCTCGTCGCATGAGGGAAGCCGGTCGGCGATGGATCGATCCGAAACCTGCTGCTTGCCGTACTGCGTAGCGCCGGGATATGCATTCCGGTGGATGGAGGTGCCAGGTGACCGACCAGTTCGACCGAGCGTCGTCGGATCAGCGACGCGCGAACGCCGGGTCGGGGTCCTGGTTCCAGGCCGGCCCATGGGCGCCGCCGGAAGGCTCTACCGGAGTCCCGGTCGGCGGTCCGGCGTCCGGCGGCCCTACCGGCGTCCCGGCGGGCAGTCCGGCCTCCGGCCGCCCCACCGGAGTCCCGGCCGGCAGTCCGGCGTCCGGCCGCCCCACCGGAGTTCCGGTCGGCAGTCCGGCGTCCGGTCGCCCTACCGTTCCGTTGACCGGCAACGCGCCGATGCTGCCGCCCAGCGGCTTGGCTGAGGCGCGGCCGGTCAGCGCCCCACCCGGCGGCTCCCGGCTGCTGGGCAGCCCTGCGGGCCCAAGGCTGCCTGCTGAGCCGGCATCGCGCACCGTGCCACCGCGGTTCGCCGGGCGGGTTGTGCTCATCTATGAGGAGCAGATCCGCCGGCCCTGGCGGTTGTTGGTGTTCACGGCCGTGCTCGTGGCCTTGACCATCGGGGTGGTGCTGGGCCAGGCAGAGGCCTACCGGCCGGCGTCGTCGCGTTCGGCGTCGACCGCGCAGGTCGGCGGGGACGCAGCACCGCCGCCGTCCGCCGCCATCCCGACGCCCCCGGCGCCGCTGACCGCCCCGCTCGGCGCGCTCCAGCAGCGCCGGCTCGAGATTGCCGGGGCGGCGACCACACTGCGCATCCGCACGGCAGAGCTGGGTGAGTCACTCTTCACGATCGCCGCGCTCGACCAGAGCGCCGTGCCCCAACTGGCCGACACCGGCAACGGCTCGCTGCTCACCCTGACCCCGGGGCTGACCGGCACGGTCGGCGCTGACGTGGTGCTCAACGCCAAGGTGGCCTGGACGCTCGTGCTCACCGGCGGCGCGACCGAGCTCGACGTGGACTCGCGGGCCGGCGGTCTCGTGGGCCTCGAACTGACCGCAGGCGTGTCCCGCGGGGTGCTGCAGTTGGCAAAGCCCAAGGGCGCGGTGCCGTTTACGATCTCCGGCTCGGTGGGCGAGCTGACCGTGCGCACCGACGCGGGCGTCCCGGTCCGGGTCCGCTTGGGCAAGGGCGCCGGCCTGGCCACCATCAACGGCAAGGCCAGGCGCGGCGTCAAGGCCGGCACGGCCCTGCGGGATTCCGGTTGGTCCGCCGCCGAAGACAAGTACGACGTGCGCGCCACCGCCCAGGTGAGCACCCTCCTGGTCGAACGCCTGGTTGCCGGCCGCTGATCGCCTGCGTTTCAGATGCCGGCTTTCTGGCCGGCGGCGATCAGGTTCTGGGCGGCCTGGCGCAGGCCCTCGATCTGGTCGAGCTCGGTGTCCTCGTGCTCGATGTTGACCGCCATGTCCGGGTTGACGGCGTGCAGGGCCTGCAGGAACGGGACCCAGAACTCCTCGCCGTGGCCGCGGCCGACGGCGACGAACTGCCAGGCGGCGTCGGCCGGCCACTGGTTGAGAGTGTTGTTGCCGCCGATGTTGAGCGGGTTGCGGTCGGACGGCGTACGCGAGAAACGGTCGTCCAGGACCCCGTAGAGCCGCACGTTGTCCGCGTTGATGCGGGTGTCCTTGGCGGCGGCGTGGAAGACCAGCGAGCCCAGGTGCTCGATCGCGGCGACCGGGTCGATGCCCTGCCAGAACAGGTGGCTGGGGTCCATCTCGGCGCCGACGTGGGTGGCATTGGTCTGCTCGACGAGGCGTTGCAGGGTGGGTGGGTTGAACACCAGGTTGTGCGGGTGCATCTCGATGCACACCTTGACGTCGGCGGTGGCGGCGCGGGCCTGGATGTCCTTCCAGAAGTCGACGGCGAGCTGCCACTGGTAGTCGAGCACGTCCAGATATTGACTGTCCCAGGGGTTGACGATCCAGTTGGCGGCGGTGGCGCCGGGATGGCCGCCGGGCAGGCCGGACATGGCGACGACCCGTCTGACGCCGAGGGCGGCGGCGACGTCGATGGCCTGGTGCAGGTCGTCGGCGTGTTTCGGGCCGACAAGCGGGTCCGGGTTGAGCGGGTTGCCGTTGACGTTAAGGCCGGTCAGGGCGACGCCGGCCTGGGTGAAGCGGCCCAGGTAGTCCTCGCGGGCGCCGGCGCTGGCGAGCAGGTCGCCGATCGGCAGGTGCGGGGTGCCGACGAAGCCGCCGGCGTTGATCTCGGCGCTGGTCAGGCCGAGTTCGCCGAGGATCTTCAGGGCTTCGTCGAGGGGACGGTCGTGCAGGCAGGCGGTGTAGGCGCCGAGTCGCATCGGGGAACTCCTCAGAGGTGGCTGGGCTTGTCGACGGCCGCGACGACGGCCTCGAGGACGCGCAGGTTGTGCAGGCCGTGGGCCATGGTCGGACAGGGCGGCAGGGCAGTCACGCCGGCGATCTGGTCGAGGAACGCACGGGCCTGGTAGACGAAGAAGTCGTTCTGCCCGTGGCCGACGGTGGGAAAGTCCATCGGCAGGCCCTGCGCCACATAGGGGTGCCAGGGGCCGATGAAGACCTGGCGGGGGCCGTTGACCACGGCGGCGGGCGCGCCGTCGACGATGGTGAACTCGGCCGGGCGGGTCAGGTCGAACGAGGCGGAGCCGTTCTCGCAGAACAGGTCGATGCGCAGCGTGTTGGCGTGCCCGTAGGCGACCCGCGACAGCGAGAAGGTGCCGACCGCGCCGCTGTCGTAGCTGGTGGTGAAGGTGCAGACGTCCTCGTTCTCCACCGGGACGCGCTCGTCGCTGAGCTGCACCCCGCCGGCGTGCCCGACGGCGACGCCGAGCGGTCTGGGCCGGTCTTTGACCAGGGTGGCCATCATGGTGCCCTGCACGGCGCTGGTCGGGCCGCAGAAGAACTCGGCCAGGTCGACCATGTGGCTGCCGATGTCGGCGAGCACGCCGGAGCCGGGGGCGCCCTGGTAGCGCCAGCTCATCGGGCGCTGCGGGTCGTGCCCGTAGTCGCACCAGTAGTTGCCGACGAAGTGCCGGACCGGGCCGAGCCGCTGCTCGACCTCGCGGCGGATCGCGTTGATCGCCGGGGAGCGGCGGAAGGTGAAACCGACCGCGTCGACCTGCCCGGACGCGGCCGCGGCGGCGTCGACCATGGCCTGGGCGTCGGCGACCGTGGGGGCGAGCGGTTTCTCGCAGAGGACGTGTTTGCCGGCGGCCAGGGCGGCCTCGGTGATCTCGCGGTGCAGGTTGTTGGCGACGGCGACGCTGACGGCGTCGATGTCGGGGGAGTCGATCGCGGCGCGCCAGTCGGTGAGGGCGCGCTCGAAGCCGTAACGCCGGGCGGCGTCGGCGGCGAACGGCTCGTACACGTCCACGATCGCCACCAGGCGCGGCGGCGGACGGTCCAGATCGAAGACGGTGGCGGCATTCCGGTACGCATTCGCGTGGGCCCGGCCGACCATGCCGGCTCCGATCACGGCGACGCCGGGGGAGGGGTGTGTCATCGTGGGCTCCTGGCTTTAAAACGCTTTAGGACCCCTGTACTCTCAATGTCGATCACGAGCTGTGTCAATGCCGTCACGCGAGGTGTTCAGATGGTGAAGCGTCCGCGGCTGACCGACGTCGCCGCCCGGGTCGGGGTGTCGCCCGCCTCGGTGTCGCTCGTCCTGCGCGGCGTTCCGGGTCCCAGCGCCGAGACCCGCGACCGGGTCCTGGCGGCCGCCGCCGAGCTTGGCTACCGCGCTGACCGCACGGCCAGCATGCTCGCCCGCCGCCGCCGGCAGCTGCTCGGTGTGATGCTGGACGTGCGCAACCCGTTCCATGCCGAGCTGGCCGAGGAGATCCACGTCGCCGCCGGCCACGCGGGCTACGAGGTGGTCCTGGCGACCCTGACCCGCGACAGCGACGAGCGCAGCGCCACCGAGACCCTGCTCGACTTCCGCTGCGAAGCTTTGATCCTGCTCGGCCCCGAGTCGGCGCCGTCCGAGCTGGACGCTCTGGCCGCGCAGGTGCCGTGCGTCGCCGTCGGCACCGCCGTGCGCGGGGCCGCGGTCGACGTGGTCCGCTCCGCCGACGACGTGGGGGTGGAGGCCGCCCTGGATCATTTGATCGGGCTCGGGCACAGCCGGATCGCGTTCCTCGACGGCGGCGCCGGCCCGGTGGCCGCGATGCGCCGCCGCGGCTACCGCCGGGCCATGCGCCGGGCCGGGCTCCCCGAGCAGGTCCTGCCCGGCGACCACACCGAGGCCGGCGGCATCCGAGCCGGCCGGGCCCTGCTGACCGGCCCGGCCGGCGAGGGAAGCGAGCGAAGCACGGCGGGCGAAGGAAGCGAGCGAAGCACGGCGGCCGAAAAGAGCGAGCGGAGCCCGGCCGGTGAACGAAGCGAGCGGAGCCCGGCCGGAGAGAAGGGCCGGCCGACGGCCGTCGTCGCCTCCAACGACCGCCTCGCGGTCGGCCTGATGGACGCGCTGCTGCGGGCCGGCGTCAGCGTGCCCGGAGAGATCTCCGTGGTGGGGTACGACGACAGCACCCTGGCCCGGCTCGCCCACATCGACCTGACCTCGGTCAACCAGAAGGCGCCGGAGCAGGCCCACCACGCCGTGCAGGCCGCGATCTCCCGCCTCGACCACGGCCGCGACCGCCGGATTGAAACGGTCCTGGTCCCCAGCCTCGTGATCCGCGGCAGCACAGCGCCGCCATGATCAGAACAGGAACACGGTCAGCTGGATCACCGCCCCGACGAAGAGCAGAGCGGCCAGCACCAGGTAGGCCACGGCGGTCCGGCGCAGACCGCTCGAGTAGGCGGCACCGGCGATCGCCAGCGGGCCGAGGCCGACGAACGCCACGGCGGCCACCAGGGTGAGGATCGCCATGCTCTCGATGGACTCGCCGCCGCCGGGAGACTCTCCCCAGGTCGACATGAAGAACCAGAAGGACACCAGCGCCAGGCTGACGGTACCGATCAGCCAGCCCACGGTCAGGGCAGCGATCGTGAGCGGCGCTATCACCCGCGACTTCGGTGTCGATCTATCCGGCATGGTCGCCACCGTAGGCGGTGCCGGCCACTGAAGATCATTCGCGGCGGAAGATGACCGCCAGGACGCGCAGGATCAGGACCACCGAGACGA
The DNA here is from genome assembly GCF_036053395.1 of Actinoplanes sp. NBC_00393. NCBI lineage: Bacteria > Bacillati > Actinomycetota > Actinomycetes > Micromonosporales > Micromonosporaceae > Actinoplanes > Actinoplanes sp. NBC_00393. The sequence goes on from NZ_CP107942.1 coordinate 1,246,312, forward strand.
TCAGCAGGCCGTACCCGAGCAGCGAGAACAACCCGATGCCGGTGCCCGTCCGCGGCCCATCGCCGCTGCCCAGCAGCAGGGTGGCCATCACCCCGGCGGACGCGCCGATCACCGCGAGCAGCGCCTGATGGAACAGCCCGGTGAGCAGCCGCCGGTCCTGGTCGTCGGAGAACAGCCGGACGTTGAGGCGCAGCCGTCCGTTCTCCACGGCGTCGCCGATGCGGTCGAGACGACGAGGCAGGCCGCGCAGCAGCGGCAGCAGGGCGAGCAGCTCCTCTTCCAGGGTGCCGCGCAGCCGATGCGGGGCGATGGCCTCGGCGATGCGCCGGCCGCCGGACGCCCGGGCCTGCCCGATCAGGTCGAAGCCGGGCCGCAGCAGGGTCAGGGTGCCCTCCAGGGTGGCGAAGGCCCGGAACACCGCGGCGACCGGCGCGGGCACGCCCAGCCCGTACGCGGTGAAGGTGCGCAGCAGAGCGGTCACCGCGGTGACGCCGGCGGTGGCGCCGGGCGCCGCGTAACGCACCAGCAGCGTGCCGATGGTGCGCTGCAACTGCCGTTCGTCGACCTCGCCGCTGTGGTCGACGAGCTGCAGCAGGGCGTCGCTGGCGGCCACCGAGTCGCCGCGGCCGACCGCTTCGAGCAGGCGGCCGATCGCGGTCCGGGTCACCGCGTCGAGCCGGCCGACCGAGCCCAGATCGAGCATCCCGAGGTTGCCGTCGTCGTCGACGAGCAGGTTGCCCGGGTGCAGGTCGGCGTGGAAGACCCCGTGGATCAGCACCTGGTCGAGCATGCTGTCGAGCAGCCCGGCCGCCGCCGTCTCGCGCTGGGCGTCGTCGAGCGTGGCCGTGCCGAGCGTGGTGCCGGGGAGCCGGTCCATCACCAGGACCCGTTCCGAGCTGAGCGAGGAATGCACGCGCGGTACCCGTACCCCGCGGTGGGGTGAGGTTGCCAGCGCGGCGGCCATGGTCTGCAGGTTGTCGCGTTCCACGGTGAAGTCGAGCTCTTCGCGCAAGGCCTCGGCGAAGCCGAGGGCGAGATTGCGTACGCCGAACGAGCGACCCCAGGACGTGCGGGTCTCCAGGGTGTCGGCGAGCCGCGACACGATGTCCAGGTCGCGTTCGACGACGGTGGCGATGCCGGGCCGGCGCACCTTGACCACCACGTCGGTGCCGTCGTGCAGCCGCGCCGCGTGCACCTGGGCCACCGACGCCGCAGCGAGCGGTTCGGTGTCGATGGTCGCGAAGACGTCCTCGACCGGTGCGTCGAGTTCGGCGGTGAGCGCGGCCGAGACCTGCTCCCACGGCACCGGGGCGGCCTTGTCCTGCAGCGCGGTCAGTTCGTCGACGAACTCGGCCGGCAGCAGGTCACGCCGGGTGGAGAGCAACTGGCCGACCTTCACGAAGGTCACGCCGCCCTCGTCGAGGGCGGCGCGCAGCGAGCGGGCCAGCCGCCGCCGCGACGCCGCGGAGTCGGGTCCGGGGCCGGGCCGTCCGCGCAGAAACCGGCCGAGGCCGTGCCGCAGCGCGATCCGCATGATGCTCCAGTAGCGCCGGGTGCGGGCGACCCGCCGGCGCGCGCTGCGCCACATCTCCACCGGCCCGGGCAGCGAACCGGTCGGCAGCAGCACTTCGAGGACGACCAGGACGGCCATCGCGAGCAGGGCCGCCACGGTGGCCGAGGTGAGGAACAGCAGGAAGGCCTGGCCGCCGCTGACCGCATCCGGGTCGGGCGGTGCGAGCGCCGCCAGGATCGGGGTGGCCATGAACAGCGCCAGCAGGGCTGCCGCCAGCGTCCGGATCGGACCGACGCGTACGCCGAGCAGGCGCCGGATCACCGCGGCGAACAGCAGCACCGTCACCGCGAGCGTCGGAATGAACAGCGTGGCCCCTATCGCGTTCTCCACGGGGAGCGACGATATCCGCAGATTGCCACCGAGGGGCTGGACGACAACCTGAGCGGGCGCAATCCCGACTCCGCGGCCGCCGCGGCCCGCCGACCCGGTCCCGGAGCACCTGCTCACCAACGGCGTCACCGACGAGCCGATCCGGTACGCCCGGGCGGCAACGGCGCCGGCCCGGCTTGAACCGCGGGTTTCCTGGGTACGGCGTTGCGCGCAAGACCGCTCGCGAGTGACCCGTGTCCCCACAGGGCCGCACGGCCGGTTACCGTGAGACCGGGTTGGCCCGCGGCAAGGAGATCTGCACAGGATGAGCGGTAGCGAACACCGGCCGTCGCCACGGTCCGGGGTCGACGTCTTCGCGGCCGACCGTGAGGTCGGAACGGATCTGGCCGGCGTCGACTGGGCGTCGACGCCGCTGGGCCCGCCGGCCGGCTGGCCGCAGAGTCTGCAGACCGCGGTCAGCATCCTGCTCTCGTCGCGGTTCCCGATGTGGATGGCCTGGGGGCCGCAGCTGACGTTCTTCTGCAACGCCGCCTACCGCCGGGACACGCTGGGCCGTAAGTACCCGTGGGCGCTGGGCCGGCCGGCCGGCGAGGTGTGGGCGGAGATCTGGGACGACATCGGCCCGCGCATCGACACCGTGCTGACCACCGGCGAGGCGACCTGGGACGAGGCGTTGCTGCTGTTCCTGGAGCGCTCGGGGTATTCGGAGGAGTCGTACCACACGTTCTCCTACAGCCCGCTGCGCGACGACGACGGCACGCTGATCGGCATGCTCTGCGTGGTCAGCGAGGACACCGAACGGGTGATCGGCGAGCGGCGGATGGCGACGCTGCGCGATCTCGGCTCGGATCCCAGCGTGGTGCGCACCGAGCAGGAGATGCTGGCCTTCGCCGGCCGCCAGCTCGACCGCAACCTGCGGGATCTGCCGTTCACGCTGACGTACCTGTTCAGCGAGGACGGCGGCGCGCGACTGGCCGCGGCCACCGGCATCACCGCCGAGCACCCGGCGTCGGCCGCCGGGCTGTGGCCGACGGCGACGCTGGCCGCGCAGGAGCCGGTGCTGATGGCACTCGACGGCGAGGCGTTCGCCGCTCTGCCCGCCGGGGACTGGCCGGAGCCACCCACCCAGGCGCTGGTGGTGCCGCTGCTGCGGCAGGGCGGGGCGCCGTACGGGTTCCTGGTCGCCGGGCTCAACCGGTACCGGCAACTCGACGACGGCTACCGCGGCTTCGTCGAGCTGACCGCCGGCCACATCGCGGCGGGGATCGCCAGCGCCCGCAGTTACCAGGCTCAGCAACGGCGGGCCGAGGAGCTTGCCGAACTGGACCGGGCGAAGACCGCCTTCTTCTCCAACATCAGCCACGAGTTCCGTACCCCGTTGACCTTGATCATGGGCCCGGTTGAGGAGCTGCGGACCCAGTTGGCCGGCTCCGGCGACCGGGTGCACGAGGAGCTGGAGGTCATCCACCGCAACGGGCTGCGGCTCGGCAAGCTGGTCAACACGCTGCTCGACTTCTCCCGGATCGAGGCGGGCCGGATGCAGGCCCGTTACGAGCCGGTCGACCTGGCCGCCGCCACCGCTGATCTGGCGAGTGTGTTCCGTTCCGCCGTCGACCGGGCCGGCCTGACGTTCGAGGTGGACTGCCCACCGCTGCCGCAGCCGGTCTACCTGGACCGGGGCATGTGGGAGAAGGTCGTTCTCAACCTGCTCAGCAACGCCCTCAAGTTCACCTTCGACGGCGGGATCCGGGTGGCGGTGCGTGCCGGCGATGACCAGGCCGTCGTCACCATCGCGGACAGCGGTGTCGGCGTTCCGGCGGCCGAGATGCCGCGACTGTTCGAACGCTTCCACCGCATCGAGAACGCGCGGTCCCGCTCGAACGAGGGCAGCGGCATCGGCCTGGCGCTGGTGAAAGAGCTGGTCGGCCTGCACGGCGGCACCATCACCGCGGACAGCACCCTCGGCGAGGGCACGGTCTTCACCATCCGGCTGCGGTTCGGCACCGCGCACCTGCCGGACGACCCGGTCACCGCACCCGACGACGTCACCCCGGTCTCGGTCAACGCCGACCCGTTCCTGCAGGAGGCGCTGCGCTGGCTGCCCGCCTCCGGCCCGGCCGGGGATGCGGCGGTGCTGGCGGTGCAGCCGACCGGGCAGCCGGCCGACGGCGCGGCGGCGGTGCTGGTCGCCGACGACAACGCGGACATGCGCGACTACCTGACCCGGCTGCTGCGCGCCGCCGGGCACGACGTGACCGCGGTCAGCGACGGGCAGGCCGCCCTGGAAGCGGCCCGCCACGACGTGCCGGACGTCATCGTCAGCGACGTGATGATGCCCCGCCTCGACGGGTTGCAACTGGTCGCCGCGCTGCGCGCCGACCCGCGTACTGCGGGGACGCCGGTGCTGCTGCTGTCGGCGCGGGCCGGGCAGGAGGCCTCCATCGAAGGGTTGGAGGCGGGGGCCGACGACTACCTGTTCAAGCCGTTCTCGGCGGCGGAGCTGCTGGCGCGCGTACGCGGCAATGTCGCCCTCGCCCGCCTGCGCAACCACCATGCCCGCTGGCGCACCGCCCTGATCGATTCGCTGCAGGAGGCGTTCTTCGTCTGCGACGACAGCGGCGCCGTCATCGAGATCAACACGGCGTTCACCGACATCCTCGGGTACGGGCCGGAGGGCCTGCCCTACGCCCCGGTCCACCCGTGGTGGCCGGACGCGAGCCTCGACGCCGGCGGGCACCAGGCGGTCGCCGACGCCTTCGACATGCTGCTCGAACAGTCGCAGGGCACGTACACGATCCCGGTCGTGCACCGCGACGGCCGCAGACTGTGGGCCGCGGCCTCGTTCAACCAGGTGGTCGACCCGGACACCGGCAAACGCGTCATCGTCGGCACCTTCCGCGATGTCACCGCCGAGCACTACGCCGTGCAGCAGGACAGCGCGCTGGCCGCGCTCGGCATGCACCTGTCGCGCGCCGAGAACATCACCGAGGCGCTCAGCGGCGTGCTGCGTGAGCTGCGCGACCTGTGGCAGGCGCGGTACGTGCTGGCGGCCGTCTTCGACGACTCCGGCACCCCCGGAGTGACCGCCACCGACCCCGGCGTGACCTGGGAGAACCTGTCCGAGGAGCAGCGCAGCGCGGTCCTGGCGGTGCGTGACCGGCCGGTGCTGACCTCGGCCACCGACACCACCACGCTCACCGGCATCTCCCTGGACCATCCGGGCGGCACCATGGCCCTGTGGATCGAGCTGGCCGGCGGCCGGCCGTTCACCGCGCAGGACCAGACGCTGCTGGCCCTGCTGGCCGGGCACATCAGCCAGGGGCTGCACCGCATCCACCAGATCGACGAGCAGCGCGAGACCGCCCTCGCCCTGCAACGCGCCATCCTCGGGCCGGCCCAGCTGCCGTCCGGGTTCGCCGTGCGCTACCAGCCGGCCACCCGCCCGCTGAAGGTCGGCGGTGACTGGTACGACACCATCCAGCTCGCCGACGGCCGGATCGGCATCGTCGTCGGCGACTGCGTCGGGCACGGTCTGCGCGCCGCCACCGTGATGGGCCAGCTGCGCAGCGCCTGCCGGGCCCTGCTGTTGCAGGACTCCAGCCCGTCCCGCGCGCTGATGGCCCTCGACCGGTTCGCCGCCCTGCTGCCCGGCGCCGCCTGCGCCACGGTGTTCTGCGGTGTGCTAGACCCGGTCAGCGGCCGGCTCGCCTACTCCAGCGCCGGACATCCACCGGCCATCGTCGGGCACGCCGACGGCACCACCCACCTGCTCGACCAGGGCCGGTCACGTCCGGTCGCGATCCGTCCCGGCCTGCACCGGCCGGAAGCCGAGTACATGGTGCCGCCGCGCGCCACCCTGCTGCTCTACACCGACGGCCTGGTGGAACGCCGGCGACAGCCGCTGACCGCGGGCATCGACGAGGCCGGCGACGCGGTCCGGCACGGCCTGCACACCCCGATCGAGGACCTGGCCACCGAGATCATGGACCGGCTCACTCCCGAACGCGGCTACGACGACGACGTGGCGCTGCTGATCTACCGCCACCCCGGCCCGCTGGAGCTGGAATTCCCGGCCGAAGCGACCCGGCTCGCGCAGGTCCGCACGGCGCTGCGCGGCTGGCTCGACCGCGCCGGAATCGACCCGGCCACCGCGCAGAACGTGCTCGTCGCCGTCGGCGAGGCCTGCGCCAACGCGGTCGAGCACGGCCACCGCGCCAGCCCCGGCGGCCGGATCCGGCTGCGGGCCGCCGCCACCGCCAGCGACCTGCGCCTGATCATCGCCGACAGCGGCGAATGGCGGGCGCCGGACCCCGCCGCGAACCCGTACCGTGGGCGCGGCCTCAAACTGATGCACGCCTTCATGCAAGCGGTCACCGTGATTCCCGGCAAGACCGGCACTATCGTCGACATGCACACGAGGATCGCCTGAGATGACCACCGCGCTCACCCTCACCACCGATTCCCGGCCCGACGGGTTGCAGCTCACCGCCGTGGGCGAGATCGACATGAGCAACGCCGAGATCTTCGCGAACGCGCTGACCGCGGCCGTCGCCGAAGCCGACGGGGAACGGCTCGTCGTCGACCTCACCGGGGTGCAGTATCTCGACAGTGCCGGGCTGGCCGCGCTGTTCGCCCAGGCGGCCCACCTGCAGGTGCGGACCGGGCCGCTGATCGCGCCGCTGCTGGAGGTCTCCGGCCTGGCCGATCTCACCACGGTCGAGCACGCCTGAGCCGCACCCGTTCCGCAGCGCACGGCGGACGCGGCAATCGCCGCGTCCCGCCCTCAGCGCCCGCGGAGCCACTTGGTGCAGTAGATCCGCGCCGCGTCCTGGGCGCAGGCACGGATGTACTCGTTTCGGCCGATCGGCCACACTCCGGTGTAGGCAGACTTGCTGCCGTCCTGGCGGTCGTACCGGGAGAGCATGCCGTTCTCCCAGAACTCCACGTAGACACTGGCCTTCCGGCCGCCGTTGTAGAGCCCCCAGGCGCAGTCGGCGTCACCGTTGTAACGCAGTTCGACCTTGTTGAAGCTGGTCCCGTCGATCCAGGTCTCGGTGGTCGGTGTGGTGAAATCATCGATGGAGGCCCAGTAGCGGGCCGTCGACCGTAGGCCGCCGTCACAGCCGATCGCGGCCGAGGCGGGGGTGCCGCCCCCGAGGGCCGCGACGGTGGCGAGCGGGACGACGGCGATGACGAAGGCGGCGATCCGGCGAAGGTCCATGGGTGTTCCTTGCTCCTCAGTAGGTCCGCGCGTCTCGCGAACTCACTGGTCAGCACCCCACTTCGACCGAAACGGTTCAGCACCTGACCAACCATCACCCTCCCGGATGACACCAGCGGTTCACCGCAGCGCCCGCGGACGGGCCACCTCGTCATCCCGAGTCGGTCGATCGGCCGAACGTATCGCCTTGACTGGACGTGGCGTCCCTTTGCGCACCTCGACGGCACTGGTAGGCAGAACGTCTACCTTGATGACGGAGGTGTTCTCCATAGCCGCCACCACTTCACCGCCCTCCGATCCGCCCGAATCGTCGGGGTGGCGCAGGTCGGTCAGCGCTCCCCACATCGGTGCTCTGGTCGGGATGGCCGGGCTCGGTGTCGCCATCATCAGCGCGTTCATCGGTTACGCCTCCTGGCGCGGCGACGAGAAGGAGCGACAGGGCGCCATCTCCGGCGCATCGAGTGCTTCGCCCTCACCCGCCGGCGCCTCACCCTCTCCCTCGCCTCCCGTCGGTCCGCTCCGGTTCAAGCTCGACAGCGAGCGAGTCGACGCCCACACCGTCGAAGTGACGCCCACGTCCACCGGTGCTGCGAGGAAGGGGTTGACCTACTGGTTCGTCGTCGCGGTGAGCTGGGGCGACGGGAACACCGACTACTACCCGCGGTTCGAGCTGCACGGTGATGACGACCCGTTCCTAGTCACGATCCCCGAGGACGCCAGCGCCGACGCGACCCGGACCGGCCGGGTCTACGCGTTCAATGCGCAGCAGACCGCGGACGCCAAGATCCGGGTGGAACGCCAGAAGACACGCGACGGCGAGGACTTCTTTCCCGAGGACACCGGCGATCCCGTGTCGACCGCGGTCCCGTTGCCCTTCGGCTGATTCTGTCGGTGGTGGCTGTTACGGTCCGGCCCATGACAGGCCACTCCGACGTACTCGCGGTGCTGCGCCAGCGACCTGATCTGGCTCGGCTGGCTGCGGGCTCCTTCGACTTCGATCTCGACCGCGTCGAGCATGTTGAAGAGGTCCGGCTGGCGAGCGGAGCGCCGCTGACGGCCGTGGCCGGCGATGACACCGGTGGGACCTATTTCGTCTGTGCCGGCGGGGCCGTGCTCTACGCGAGCTCTGAAGGCGAAGCAGGGCTCATCGGCGCGAGCATGGACGAGGCTTTGGAGATCCTTTTCGGTCTGCCGGGCTGGTACGACTACATCGATCTCGAGGCCGACGACCAGGCGGTGGAGGAGGCCTTCGCCCGGACCGAGGACGAGATCCGAAGTTCGTACGCTCCTCGGCTGGACGTTGATCGCAGCACGCTGCTCGACGGGCTGGGGCTGCGCCAACTCCCGAAGCGGGAGCTGCTGCGGAGGCTTCAGGGAGCACTTCTGCGTACGGAGCCCGAGTTTCTCCTGCTGAATACGGACGAAGCCTGCGCGTACGCATTGTTGGACCACCTTGATCGTCCGCCGCTCTGGCAGGCGGTCCTGGCTCCCGGCCAGGTTGATCTTGCCCGGATGCGGGCCGACCGTGAGATCGCGGACGATCCGGTACGGCGGGCCACCGTCCTACGCGCCGCGCAGTACGACCGGCAGGCGGCTGACCTGCAGCTGCTGCGCCTGCTCCTGCAGCACGAGGCTCGCAGCGGCGCTACCGAGGAGTTGCGTCTCGCCGCGGTCCTGGTCGGCCTGCACGGTCAGGCAGACGATCACCTCCTGTTGGACTCCCTGCGCAAGGCCAACCCCGATGTCCACTTCCTGCTCGGCGGCTTCCCGGACTCCGCTGAAGCGCTTGCTCGGTGGGCGGCCGACTTCGACTCGTCGAACTACGGCCAGGACCCGCACGACGAGAACGACCTCACCTGGACGGCATTGGCCCGCCGCCAGGGCCAGCACGAACTCGCCCGTTGTGCGCTGATCCGCATGCTCGACGACGCGGGCCCATTCGATGAGATCCTGCTCGGGTCGCTAGCCCGCGAGTTCGAGACCCTCGGCGACCTCACGCAGGCCATCCGGGCACGCGGACTGCACGCGTCTCTGCAGGACGATGCCGGCAAGCGCGGTGTGGCCCTCACGAGCTTGGCCTCTTTACAGCGCCGTGGTGGCGAAGTCGCGGCAGCCTGGCAGTCGCTTCAGCAGGCGGTCGCCGTCCTTGATGCCGGTCCACCGCAACCTCCCAGCCCGGCCATCACCTGGCGGGAGGTCGGGCTGGGGCTGCGAGTCACCGAGGAACACTTCCTCATCACGCAGGCTGCCGCGCACCTCGGTCTCACCGACCTGGCTCAGGAAGCCCTCGAGTCCGGGCAGGCCATCCTCGACAGCCTGCGGTCACCCGGCGACAGGCTCCGGCACCAGGCCGCCGTCGCGACGGCCACTCAGACCGGCGGTCGCAGGTAGCCGTGCTCGGCGAGAGCGCCGGCATGCCTCTCATAGTCGGCCGGATCGGTCGGGGTGAGCGTGTTGAGCCCGTCCACATAGCGGTTGAACATGCTGAACGCCGCCGCGATCAGCACGGTGTCGTGAATGGTCCGGTCGTCGGCGCCGGCCGCGCGTGCCTGCCCGATGTCCTCGGGGGTCACCGACCGGCCGTCCACCCGGACCTTGTCGGCGACGGCCAGCAACGCGGCCATCAGAGGATCAGTTTCGGACTCGCCGTCGCTCAGCCGCCGCGCGACGGCGCCATGCGTCTCGGCGCAGAAAGTGCATTCGTTGCGGCGAGAAACGTACGCGGCAATGGTTTCCCGCTGTGCCGGGGTGAGCGGCGAAGGGCCTCGCAGCAGGGTCTCGGCGAGGCTGTTGAGCGGTTCTGCGGTCTGGGGGTAGCCGGCCAGCAACCCGGCGATTCCGGGCAGCGGCGGCAGATCGATGTGCGGCACACCTCACGTGATCATGTTCAGCGATCGATATCCACGTCCGAACGGCCAGCCTTGGGCCGTCCGATAGGCGACGACGAACGCGAATGGATCTCGTGGTCCCGATCTCGTAGAATCGGGCGCCTCGCGTCAAGGACGACAGGGGGATCCTGGTGAGCACCGACCGCTCGGACATCGCGGCCCGCATCGACATGACAAGACCGCACCCCGCGCGACGGTACGACTACTGGCTCGGCGGCAAGGACAACTTCCAGGCCGACCGCGACGCGGCCGAGGCGATCGCTGCTGTCTTCCCGCACATTCGCACGGCCGCCCGCGAGAACCGTGCCTTCATGCAGCGGGCGGTCAAGTTCCTCGCCGCCGAGGCGGGCATCCGGCAGTTCCTGGACATCGGCACCGGCCTGCCGACCGCCGACAACGTGCACGACGTCGCGCAGGCGATCGCCCCCGAGTCGCGGATCGTCTATGTGGACAACGACCCGCTCGTGCTCGTGCACGCCCGAGCGCTGCTGACCAGCTCGGACGAAGGCGCCACCGCCTACATCGACGCGGACGCGAGAACGCCGGAGAAGATCCTCGCCGATCCGACCCTGCGGAGCACGCTGGACTTCTCGCAGCCGATCGCGTTGCTGATGGTGGCCCTGCTGCATTTCGTCGAGGACCACGAGGATCCGTACGAGATCGTGAGACAGCTGGTCGCCGCATTGCCCGCCGGCAGCTACCTGGTGTTGTCACATGCGACGTTCGACCCGCTCGACGCGGAGACGATCGCCGCGATGGACGCGGTGAACAAGAACATCAAGCCGCTGTTCTCTCCCCGCCCGTTCGCGGAGGTCTCCCGGTTCTTCGACGGCCTCGAGCTGCTGGAGCCCGGGCTGGTCTCGGTCTCCGACTGGCGGCCGCAGCCGGGCCCGCGCCCGACCCCCGCCGAAGCCACCGGATACGGCGCCGTCGCACGGATCACCGGGAGCCGCTGAGGCCGGTCGCGCCGCGCAGCGGTCGCTGCCATCATGAGCCGATGACCGACGGCGGGCGTCCCGCCACCGGCTGGCTGCCGGTGGCGATCGGAGTGCTGCTCGTCGTCGCGGTCGGCGTGTTCACCAACGTCTTCACCAGCGCGCTGCCGGCCGACTGGACCTGGGCCCGCGACTGGAAACTGATGGCCGCCGGCCTGGCCCTGGTCACTCTGGTCAGCATCGTGCGGACCCGGATGCTGAGCGCCGGCCGCACGATCCGACGGCCGCTGCGCTCGTTGCGGTACGGCCACCACTACCGCCGCTGGGTGCGGAACTCCCGGCGCACCCTCGACGCCAAAGGACTCGCCACGATCGGCCCGTCCAGCCCCGAACTCGACGCCGTCTTCGTGAACGTGGCCCTCATGTCCCAGGCGCCCAGCAAGGTGTCCACCGGTGTCGTCGGCGGCGGCACCGGCGACGGTAAGCGGCGTTCGATCTGGGAGTTCCTCGATCAACGGGACCGCACCGTGCTGGCCGTGCTCGGTGCTCCCGGCGGCGGCAAGACCACCCTGCTCAGCCACGTCGCCCGGGAAACCGCCGCGACCCACCGGGAGAAGCTGCGGCCCGTGCCGGTGCTGCTGCAGCTGCGCGACCACGCCTCGACGATCAGCGGCAAGCTGTCGATCACCCTGCCCGAACTGATCAGGGCGACCGTGCCCCCGCTGATCGGCACGGAACCGGCCGGCTGGTGGGAGAAGCAGCTCCGGGCGGGGCGATGCGTGGTGCTTTTCGACGGGTTGGACGAGGTGGCCGAGGGAGACACACGACGGGCGGTGGTGTCCTGGATCAACGCGCAGGTCGACGTGCACGCGGGCAACGACTTCGTGGTCACGTCCCGGCCGCACGGCTATCGCGACTCGTTCGTCCGCACGAGAGACACCGTGCAGGTGCTGCCGTTCACCCAAGCGCAGGTCCAGATCTTCCTGCGCAAGTGGTATGAAGCAGCCGAACCGAAGGCGGATGTCGATACCACGGCTGCCGACCGGCTCTTCCGGCAGCTCTGCGCCAGCCCCGCGCTGCGTGATCTCGCCGAGAACCCGCTGCTGCTCACCATGATCGCGTACGTTCACCGGTACCGGGGAGAACTGCCGGACAACCGTGCCACGCTCTACAGCGAGGTCTGCGACGTCATGCTGTTCCGCCGCGACCAGGAGAAAGGTGTCACGTTCGCCCTGTCCGGCGCCGAACGTCTGGACCTGCTGGGACGGCTCGCCTGCTCCTGGATGCTGACGACGCGCCGGGACGCCGGGCGGCGCGCGTTGCTGGACGAGCTGAGGCCGTGGCTCGCCGGGATCACGCCCGAGGACTTCCTGGCGGAGATGGAAGCCACCGGCCTGCTGGTCGAGCAGACCCCGGATCTGTACGCGTTCGCGCACCTGACCTTCCAGGAATTCCTGGCCGCCCGGCACCTCACCGAACACGCCGAGCAGGAGGTGCCGCTCGAGGCGATCGGTGATTCCTGGTGGCGGGAGACGACCCTGCTCCACCTGCTCTACTCGCCTGAGAACGATCCCGACTCGATCGTGCTAGGCGCCGTGCGAGCCGGGACCGCCCGGGCGCTGTCCTTCGCGTACGAGATCGTCGACCTCGGGTTCGCCGTCTCGGCCGGAGCACGTGCGAGGCTCGACGAGGTGCTGCGCAAAGGTGTGGCCCCCGAGTCGGATGCCACCCGGCGTCGGATCGCCGTGGATGTGCTCGTCGACCGTCTGGTGTCGGACGCGATGCAACTCCCGGGCGGCGGCGAGATCTGCCGGCATCCGGTCAGCAACCAGATCTACGACCTGTTCCGTCCGAGCGCCAGCCCATCGTCTCCGGATGATCCGGCACGCGGCATGTGGCGCAGCGAGGCGCTGGCGTTTCTCGGCCGGCTCAACGAGGAGATCGCGGCCACCTCAGGCGGATCCACTTTCCGGCTGCCCACCTATGCGGAGCTTCGCCTGCTGGAGCCGCCGGGGCCGGTTTGGACCAGTGACGCACACTCGGAGCAGACCTGGCCGGACGGCTGGAGCGTCAGCGTCACCGGCAGCGACCTCCGGGAAGCCCTCGCCATCGATCTTCGGAACTCGTCGCTCCTCGCGTTCGCGCTGTTCGAGGGGGTGCAGCACAGAATCTCCGGGCTACGGCACCGTGCGGCCGCCGTCAACAAGGAGGCGGCCAACGTCGCGGCGGCCGTGCGGCAGGCGGTAGCCGACGAGACCTACGCCCACCTGGATCTCGAACGCTTGCACGCCCGCCAAGGCAGCGAACGCATCGTCGGTGACGCGATGTCCCGGGTGATGTCGGCACTCCAGCATGACGTCAATCTGCTGATCACCGACCTGCAGTGCCTTCCCTCGCTGGAGAACGCCGCTGTCAGCGATCTTTCCGCGGCTCTCGCCGGCATCGATCTCGGGCCGGCACATCGCATCGTGAGCCAGGCCCGCCCACGACACAGCAGGATGCCCAACCTGCGCATCAGGTCGATCGACGACACGCTGCAGAGAATCAGACAGAGTCTCGCCGGCGCACCGCGGCTGGTGACCGCGCGCCCGCCCGGGGATGATCCTTCGCGGTCACCGGTGGACCACGTCCTCGGCCCGGGGCGGCGCCTGGACATCACCGGCCGGCAGTCTCCGCTGGACGATCGCAGCACTGTCGAGCTCCTTGCGGAGGCGCTACTACCGGAGGGTTTCTGGACCGTCTATATCGATCTGGATGCGCTGACAGCGACGGTCGACCGTCTGGCCGACCCGGCTCTCGCGCTTCCGCCGGGCCTGAGCGAGTTCGACCGGGTCCTCCAGCGGCTGGCGCGGGCCGCCGAGCCGGTGGTCACCCGCAAGCTGCCGATCACCCCGGCGAGGGCGGCGAGCGTACGCGTCCCCGCGTTGTTCATCGCGCGAACGGTGCCTGTGAAGAGCGACCAACTTCACCGGGACCTGGTCGAACTGGCCGCCGCCATGTGCGTGCTGGAGCGACGGGCGATGCGCCGGTCGGAGACGCTTCACCTGGTCCGCGACTGAATGCCCGGACCGGCCGGCCTCGCGGCGCCGAGCGCACGACCGGTCCGTTGGGCCTTTGACCCCTACGGCGTGTAGGGAGTCGCCGCGTTGATCGACCATGTCTGGCCGCTGGGGTTGCCGAAGCAACTCTTCACCAGGATGCGGTGAGTTGTTGAGTGCTGATCCAGGCATTCGTCCTTGCCCTCGTGCAGCCACGAGCCGATGTTCTTCAATATGTACCGCTTGGTCGCGCCGTTGTAGAACGCCTCCCACTGCAGGTACTTGTTGGCCGTCCAATTGCAGTTGCTGAGGAAGGCCTGCTCGGTGGCGGCATCATGGACGAGGCAGGAGCCGGGGCTGCCCTGGCTCTCCAGCACCCACAGCTTGCCCGTGTGGGTGCCGGGGAACGCCTCCTCCGCCTTCTCGTGCACCCACCACTTGGCGTACTGGTTGTTCGGGTTGCTGCAGGCCGCGGCGTAGACGTTGCGGCCCCGATCGGCGGGCGTCCATACGCAATTGCCGCTCCAGAGGGCGCCGATGGCGCGGCTGTACCGGCCGACCACGGCCTGCGCCGGGGTCACCACCGCGGTGAGCGCGACGGTGACGCCGACCAGGACAGCGGCAAGGAGCCGGAACGCAGCACGACGCCGGCCCAGCGTGATGTTCATGGATGACATCGCAGCATCATCACGTCCACAGTGGTCGGTCGCAAGGAGCCACTCAGTGCTGCGGTGATCATTTCCGGGGGGCGGCGAGGATCTTCGGGCCCGGGCCGGCGCCCGGTGGCCGGTTCCCGGCCAAGGCGTCGGCGATGCCTTCCAGACTGACGGTTGCGGCGACCAGGGGGCGGGGGTTCACAGCGCCTGATGCGTACGCGGAGACGGCGTCTGCCAGTCCGGCGGAGGCGCCCAGGATGCCGACTGCGGTGACGTCCTTGAGCACGATGTCGCGGGTGTCGACGGTGCTCGGGGTGCCGGACAGGCCGATCCAGACGACTCGGCGGCCCGGCTCGACCAGCTGGACCGCCAGGTCGGGCAACTCCGGGGCGTTGGAGGCGTCGATCACGGCGTCCCACGCCAGGGCGGGCAAGGTGTCGCGGGTCCAGGACTGGGTGAAGCCCAGCTCGCGGGCGAAGTCCAGGTGCTGGCCGAGCAGGTGCACCTCGATGCCGCGGGCTCGGGCGATCATCGCGGCGAGCAGGCCGATGGTGCCGGTGCCGAGGATCAGCAGGCGCTCGCCGGGGTCGACGGCGGCTGCGGTCACGCTGCGCTGGGCGTTGCCGCCCGGTTCGACGAGGGCGCCGACTGTGGCGTCAACGGTGTCGGGTAGCTCGTACAGATAAGGGGCTGGGAAGGCCAACTGCTCGGCCAGCGCGCCCGGCAGGCCGTCGCGGATGCCCAGCTCGCGCATGCCGTCGCAGACGTGGTGGCGGCCGCCGCGGCAGCGATGGCAGCTGCCGCAGGCGATCATGGTGTCGCCGGTGACGCGCTTGCCGAGCCAGGATTCGTCGACGCCGGCGCCGACGGCGGTCACCCGGCCGGACCATTCGTGGCCGGGGCGCAGCGGGTAGGACGACACCCCGGAGTGCAGGTAGCTCATCTCGCCGGTGAACAGCTCGACGTCGGTGCCGCAGATGCCGGCGCGTTCCACGTCGACGATGACCTGCCCGGCCGCGGCGACGGGGGCCGGCACGTCGAGGACCTCGGCTTTGCCGGGACCGGTGAAGACCAGGGCGCGCATCAGAGAACCGGATTCCAGTACGGGGTGGGCAGGCCGGTCGCGCCGACCCGGGCGGTGAACAGCCGGCCCGAGTCGGGGTACGCCTCCTGGTCGCTCGCGGACAGGTGCTGGGTGGCGGTGGTGATCACCAGGACGTCCAGGTCGGGGCCGGCGAAGGCGACGCTGGAGGTGTGCGGGGCGTTGACCTCGACGATGCCGAGCAGATCGCCGATGGGGGAGCGGTGTTCGACCCGGCTGCCGCCCCACACGGCGAGCCACAGGTCACCGGCGCTGTCCACGCAGAGGCCGTCGGGGTAGCCGTCGGCGACCGTGAACAGCTGCCGGCGCGGACCGTCGGGGTAGTCGCGGACGAAGACGGTGCTGGTCATCGTGTCGACGCTGTAGAAGCGGCCGCCGTCAGGACTCCAAGCCAGGCCGTTGGACAGGGTCAGGTCGTCGTCGATCGTGGTGCAGGCGCCGTTCTCGTAGCGGACCAGCACCTCCCGGTCGCCGCCGAGACTGCCGACCAGGAACCGGCCGGCCGGGTCCACGGCGCCGTCGTTGAGCCGGCCGGGGCGGCCTTCGGGCAGGACGCGCGCGAGATGCGTACGCGTGCCGTCCAAATGCACGTGGGTGAGTGAGCCGCGTTCGGCGACCAGCAGATCGCCGGCCTCGGCGACGGCGACCGCGCCGGTGCTCTCCTCGAACGAGATCCGGTCGGTGTGCCGGATCAACCCGGTCGACACGTCGAGGGCGCCGAAGTGCACGTCACCGGCCTCGACGTCGACCCAGAGCAGCCGCTGCCGGACGGCGTCCCAGACCGGGCCCTCGCCGAGGAAGTAGCTGTCGTCGCTGGCCGCGCGGGCTCTCATGACTGCCGATCTTAGTCGCCGCCACTTATGATCCGGATAACTCCGCCATCGGATCGGAGGTCGACGATGCCCCAGCGGCGCAGCGCCCAGTGGTATGCCGGGGACGACCGCAACAGCTACATCCATCGCGCCTGGATGCGCCGGGGGTTGCCGGCCGACGCGTTCGACGGGCGCCCGCACATCGCGATCGCGAACACCGCCTCGGATCTGACACCGTGCAACGCCCACTTCGACGAGGTGTCGCGCAGTGTGGCCGCCGGGATTCAGCAGGCCGGTGGGATCGCGCTGAACCTGCCGGTGATGTCGCTGGGCGAGACCCAGGTCCGGCCGACGGCGATGTTGTGGCGCAATCTGGCTGCGATGGGGATCGAGGAGATGCTGCGGGCCAACCCGATCGACGGGGTGGTGCTGCTCGGCGGCTGCGACAAGACGATTCCGGCGCTGCTGATGGGTGCCGCCTCGGTGGATCTGCCCGCGGTGGTGGTGCCGGGTGGGCCGATGCTGACGGGCACGTTCCGGGGTGTGCCGCTGGGCTGCGGGACTGACGTGTGGAAGCTGTCCGAAGAGGTTCGGGCGGGCACGTTGAGCGCGGCCGAGTTCCAGCGGTCGGAGTCGTCGATGATCCGCAGCCGGGGGCACTGCAACACCATGGGTACGGCTTCGACGATGGGCCTGCTCGCTGAGGTGCTCGGGATGACCCTGCCGGGGGTGGCGGGCACTCCGGCGCCGGACAGTCGCCTGCTGGAAGCGGCCCATGCGACCGGTGTGCTCGCTGTGGAATTGGCGGAGAAGGACCGCAGGCCGAGTACGGTTCTGACGCGCGGTTCCTTTCACAATGCGATCGTCGCGCTTGCCGCGCTGGGTGGCTCGACGAACGCGGTGGTGCACCTCCTGGCGATCGCCGGGCGGCTCGGGGTCGAGCTCACCCAGGACGACTTCGACACGATCGGCGCGGACGTGCCGCTGTTGGTGGATCTGTTGCCGGCCGGCCGGTTCCTGATGGATGACCTGTACCGGGCTGGTGGTCTGCATGCTGTGCTCGCGGAGATCCGTGACCTGCTGGACCCGGCGGCGATCACGGTCACCGGCCGGCCGCTTGTCGATCACCTGGACGGGGCTCTCGTCTACGACCGTGAGGTGATCCGGCCGCGGGAGGAGCCGTTGTTGCCGCACGCGGGGATCGCGGTGCTTTACGGCAACCTGGCGCCGGACGGGGCGGTGGTGAAACCGGCGGCCGCCTCACCGCATCTGCTGCGGCACCGGGGCCCGGCCGTGGTGTTCGACTCGGTGGAGGATCTGCACGCCCGGCTGGACGACCCGGATCTGGAGGTCACTGCGGACTCGGTGCTGGTGTTGCGCGGGTGCGGGCCGAAGGGATATCCCGGGATGCCGGAGGTGTCCAACATGCCGCTGCCGGCGAAGTTGCTCGAGCAGGGGGTGCGCGACATGGTTCGCGTCTGCGACGGGCGGATGTCGGGTACGGCGTACGGAACCGTGGTTTTGCATGTGACCCCGGAGGCCGCCGCCGGCGGCCCGCTCGCCAAGGTCCGCACCGGCGACTTCATCATCCTGGACATCGAGAATCGCCGCCTTGATGTAGACATTCCGGACGCTGAGTTGGAGGCGCGTGCGCCGGCGCCGGAGACCGTCCAGGCGTACGCGGCGCCGCGCCGCGGCTGGGAGCGCCTATATGTCGACACGGTGGGGCAGGCGAACACCGGCGCCGACTGCGATTTCCTGCTGGGTTCCAGCGGCGACCGCGTCTCCCGCGAGTCACATTGACGAGCCCGTAGCGTCAAGATTCGTCTCGAGTAGCGCAACCGAACGCGGCGTTCGCTCGTCTTGCTGCTCATGAAACGGACGAAGGCAGGCGACCCTGGTCCGGGTTTACGCCGCGTGGGCGAGGATCAAGAGCAAGGACCCTTATGCGTACGCCCGTGCGGTGCTCACCAATCTGGTCACCGACGAGTGGCGCCGCCCCATGCGGGAGTACGCGACCGAAACCATGCCGGAACAGCCCACCGCGCATGACGTCGCCGACGTCGTGGCGAAACGGCGCTGGCTGATCGGCGCGTGGCAGGCGCTGTCGCCCCGGGAACGGGCGGTGGTGGTGCTGCGGACTTCGACCCGGTACCTCTGGACCTGGCCCACGTGATGAACGCCGGTGGCCGAATGCGCCGTCGCCGTCAGCTCGCCGTCGGCGGGGCGTCCGCGCTCACGGTGGCGGCCCTGCTGTTCGGCGGCAGCCAGCTGGCCGACCCGCAGCGCGCGCCCGGCGGGATCCCGGCCGCCGGGCAGTCCACGCCGGTCGGCGGCCCATCGGCACCGATGCCGTCGGACGGTTACTCCTCGGCCCCCGGCATCCTCGGCACGGTCGTCGAGACGGGCAACAAGGTCGACGGCCGGCAATGGATTCTGTACGTCGAGACCACCGACCCGGACGATCTGAACAGCACTCTCACGCTGGTGCTCGGGCACACGAAGACCCGCACCATCGACGACTTCGACATCGAGATCGTCGGCAGCGACCCCGGCGCCGGCCGGATGAAGCCGGGCTTCCACGCGGTCGAGGCTGGGCGGCTGCTCGACGGCCGTACCACGCCGACGTTTGGCTATCACGTCGGCGACGCTGCCAGGATCACCGCCCGCAACACCGCTACCGGCAATATCGTCGAGGCGCACCGCACGCCGTGGAGCGGCTTCGAAAAGGCGGACAAGATGCAGATCTTCTGGTTCGACTTCGCCCAGGGCCAGGCGCCGGCGACGCTGACCGATCTGACCGCGTACGACAGGAACGGCGCCGAACTGCCCGCTGGCAGCTGACGCGGTTGATCCTCCGCGGTGGTTAGGCGCCCCTGCCGTTGCTCATCCGTCCTGCCCCATCTCCTATCTACTCACCGCACGTGGCCGATCTGCGGGCATGGCAGTAGTCGCTCAGCGCCGAACGGAAATCGACAGGCTCGAGCGCGCCTTGCTTGGGCAGCGGCCGTAGCGCCTCGGCCGCGGGACGCCGGCCGTCACTGAATGGCATTCGAAGAGGCCCGCATCGGTCAGATTCGGCCGGGCTCGCCACTCAGATCGAGGGCTGACTCCGCAGCCGGTCGGCCAGGGCGAGGACTTCGTAGAGGTTCGGCACCTCGTGGGCCGGCACGGTCGGCAAGCAGGTCCTGTTTCTCAGGTCGTCGAACCGGACGAGGGCGTCGGCGGCCCACACTCGCCCGATCGAGGCCCACTCGGCGGTGCGGCGCCCGACCGTGACGCTGGTGGCGTCGAAGGCGATGTCGCCGAAGGCCAGCCGCTCGCCGGCCCGGATCCGGGCCGCGTCGGCGGGGAACCGGGCGTTGGTGACCCGGCTCTGAATCTCCGGCCCCCACTTCTGCGCCTCGGTGAACATCGGCCCGCGAACGACCTCACGCGCACCCAGCCGCCGCAGGGTCCGACCGAGAACGCTGTGGTTGCCGATCCCGATCGTCAGCGCCCGGCCGTCGGTGTCGATGAGCGTGTAGGCCGCCTCCACCAGAAGCCCGTTGACCGAGATGAGGTTCTGCAGTACCGAGGTGGTCGCGTAGTGGTAGATGCGCGGCGGCTCGGCCGGCGCGGTGACGGCCAGCCCGTCGGCGAACAGCTCCAGCCGGGAGTCACGCCAGCGGCGGCCGAACATCGACTTCTTCGGTAGCGCAGTCAGCACCAGCGCGCCCAGCTCGGCGGTGCGATCGTCCACTGCGGCCTCCACGTGTTCACGGTTGTCGATCAGCGGTGATCGTACGCCGGTCTGTGTCGGCCACTGTCAGTGACGCAGTTCGAGGATCTGCGCAACAGGCCCGGCCAGAGCCGGTGACCGTGCGTGGGCAAGTCGGCTCAGATGCAGGAAGCCAGTCAGACCCAACGAATACACGCACGGACACCAGACCACTGCCCAGCACCGTCAGGCTGCGGCAGCGATCCTCGCGCAGTCAGCCCAGGATCGCTCGGATGACTGCAGTGTTCCCGTCCAGTTCCAGCAGGTGTACGACGTACCCTCCCGGCTCGGGTTCGTCTCCGGGTTGGTCGCATCCGACTCGCCCGCCGCCGTCGGCGTGTACCGCCACACTGCACCCGGGCCCTGCCATGAAGCCGCCACCGCCGCCCAAGCCGTTGGGCTTGGTCAGTCGGACACTGACACCGCCATTCTCCGTGTAGGCCGACACCGTCCACCTGGCGAGTGGGAATTTGACCGAGCCGGAGAAAGACACTTTGCAGTCACCGTCGGCACACTTCGTGTACTTCGTGCCGCCCCCGCTTGGCGCTTTCGTCTTCTGCGGCGCTTTGGGTTTCTGTGACGCTTTGGGCTTGCGTGACGCATCCGCCTCCCCTGACTCGGCCACGGTGGAGGAGGACGCGGACGGTTCGACGTCACGAGAACTTGGGGTGGAAACTGCGCGGGAGGCGACCGCCGCAGCGGCGGCGTCGGGGCTCGACGGCGTGGTATCGGAGGACGATTCCGCCTTGGAGTTGCAGCCGGCCACGGCCAAGAGCAGCAGTAGCACCCCGATCGCTGTGCGTTTTGTGAAGGAAAGTCGGCAATGCTGCATGCGCGGAGTCTAACGACCCGATCTTGCCCGAGCCGGTCGAGTAGTTCCACGGCCTTCCCCCGGCCGACCGACGTTCAGGTCGGCGAATATTGATCAAAAGGACGATCAGCATCGGGTCACGAGGCACTTTAGGATCAACCGTCCTTGTGATCATCGGGGGGAGTTTTGTCGTGTTTTTAGGTGGCAGGTCGAGGTCATGGCGGCGCAAAGCCGTGGTGGCGGGGATCGGGTCCGTGTTGGTGGTCGGCGGAGGGTGGGTCGCTCTGCCGGCGTCCGCCGCGACCGTCCACCATGTCGCGGTCGGGGGTAGTGGCGAGGCCTGCACCGAGGCGCAGCCATGCGGCCGGATCAGCGACGCGCTGAGCGTCGCCGTCAACGGCGACACCATCATGGTCGGTCCCGGCACCTACGCCGAGAACGTCGAGGTGCCGAGCGGTCTCGGCGTGACCATCGCCGGTGCCGGCACCGCCACCACGGTGATCGATGGGCAAAGAAAACGCGTCGCCGTCTTGGTGCCGCCGACCTCGACCCTCACTCTCACCGGGATCGCCGTGATCAAAGGGATCGGGGCGGTCAAGAACGAAGGCACCCTCCGGATGGAGCGGGTCAGCCTGAGCGACAGCGGCGGCGCCTTTGGTGCGGGTCTCTACAACGCTGGTGACGCCACCGTTGTGGACAGCACCATCTCGGGGAACATGGCGGCTGTGCATGGCGGTGGCATCAACAATTCCGGAAGTCTCACCATCCGGCGATCCACGATCGCGGGGAACTCGGCGGCCGTCGGCACCCCGGCCGCCACTGCGATCTTCAATGAGGGCCGGGTGGAGATGCACGACTCCACGGTCACCGGCAACGGGATGAACAGAGGCAACGCGGGCGGCGCGATCGTGTCGTTCGACGGCACACAGCCGAGCCCCACCGGGATTACCTTCGTCGGCACCCACAACACGATCGTGGGTAACCGAGGGCCCGCGTTCATGACCTATGGCGGGGGGACGGACGGCGCCACGGTCAGGCTCGAAGCCTCGATCGTGAGTGGGCAGAGCACTCCGCCGCCGCCGCAGCCGCCGGACAACAGCCCGAACTGCCGCGACGTGAACTTCAGCGGCCGTTACAACGTGATGAGCGACGACTCGTGCGGGACGGACCCGGAGACCGATGTGATCGGCGACCCGCAGGTGGCGGACCTGGCCCACGACGGCGGCCATACCGCCACCCATGCGCTCACCGCGACCAGCCCGGCCCGTAACGCGATCCCGGCCGATTCCCCGTTGTGCGGCGGCACCGACCAGCGTGGCGCCATCCGGCTGTTCCTCTACGCCACGACCTGCGACATCGGCGCCTACCAGTACACCGAGCCCGCGCCGAAGCTGACGCTGGAACCCGCCGACGGTATCCCGTTCGGCGAGCAGAACCTCGGCTCGACCACCACCCGCACCCTGACCGTGCGCAACACCGGCGGGCGGCCGCTGGGCCTGGCCCAGATCAGCGTGGCCGGCGCCGGCTATGCGGTGGCCGCGACCACCTGTCAGAAGGACGGAGCGGCCGCGCCGGTGCCGCCCGGCGGAGACTGCGCGATCGACGTCTCGTTCACCCCGGCCTCGGCCGGGAACCTACCGGGCACGTTGACGCTGGCCGCCAACGACGGTGACACCCAGGACCCGGCCGGCGTCACCAGGACCGTGCCGCTGACCGGCGCCGGATCGGGTGCCGTCCCGGTGGTCGCCGCACCGCCGAGCATCGCCGGGACCGCCGCGGTCGGTGCGACGCTGACCGCGCAGCCGGGCAGCTGGAACGGCCAGCCGATGTCGTACACGTACGCCTACCAGTGGCAGCGGTGCACGGCCCAGGGCGCCGACTGTGCCGACATCGGCGGGGCCACCGACGCCACCTACCAGGTCACCGGTGCGGACGCCGGGTCACGGCTGCGGGTGCAGGTCACCGCGAGCAACACCACCGGCGCCGGGACCCCGGCCGCCTCGGAGCCCACCGCTGTAGTGGTCGAGCCGCCCACCGGCCCGGTCAACAGCGCCCTGCCCACCGTCACCGGGCCGGCCACGGTCGGTGGGACGCTGACCGCGCGACCCGGCACCTGGACCGGCACGGCCCCGATCCAGTACGCGTATCAGTGGCAGCGGTGCACCACCGCATGTGCTCCGATCGACGGCGCCACCGACGCCACCTACCGGCCCACCGCCGCGGACACCGGCGCCCGGCTGCGGGTCCAGGTCACCGCGACCAACGCCGCCGGCCCGGGCGCCCCGGCGATCTCCGAGGTCACCGCCGAGGTGACGCAGCCGTCCCGCCCGGTCAACCGTGGCGTGCCCACCGTCACGGGGCAGGCCACGGTCGGGAAGGTGCTGACCGCCCAGCCGGGCACCTGGACCGGCACGGCCCCGATCCAGTACGGCTTCCAGTGGATGCGCTGCGCTGCCAACGGCAACGGCTGCGCCCCGATCAAGGGCGCCACCAAAGCGACGTACCGCCCGGTCGTCGCCGACGTGGGCCGCAGGCTGCGGATCCGGGTCGCCGCGACCAACCCGGTCGGTACCGGGACGCCCGCCATCTCAGCGGCGACCGTGGCCATCCAGGCCGTCCGCCCGGCCAACCACAGCCGGCCCACCATCACCGGCTCCACCAAGATGGGCAAGGTGCTCACCGCCAAGCCCGGCACCTGGACCGGCACCGCCCCGATCCGCTACACCTTCCAATGGCTGCGCTGCACCGACACCGGTAAGAGCTGCGTCGTGGTCCGTGGCGCCACCGCCAAGACCTACCGGCAGACACTGCGCGACGTGGGTAAACGGCTGCAGGTCCGGGTCACGGCCGGCAACACCGGCGGGACCGGCACCGTGACGTCACGCCCCGCGGGAGTCACCCGGCTCACCCGCTGACACCAACCCGGGTGTGGGGAGTCGCGGGCGCACCAGCCAGCGCGTCTCCCCACACCGGCTCGGGGGATGGCCGTCGTCCCGGCGCGGGACCTCAAGGCTTACAGACCGGCGACGGCGGTCTCGATCTTCTTTGCACGTGACGGCTTGACGTTGCCTGAGACCAGACCAACACCGTGCCGTCCGCGGTCAGGTACCCAGGTCGGCAGCCTTGAGCTGAGCGAGAACGGCTCCCGCGTCCAGCGGTGCGATCGTCCCCTCGACCGGTGCCGCGGCCGAAGCAGTCGCGCTGGGCGCCGCCGGCGTACTGGCGGCGGTAGGCGGGGATTCTGCGCCTGAGGAGCACCGTGATGCGGGATCCAACGAGGCCACCCGACGCGGACCCGGAAAGACGTCTGTGACGGCGGATACGCAAGGATTGTCCACGTGGATGCACGAGATGACTTGGTGACGCTGCACATGCCAGCGCGGATCTGGGCCGGCATCGACGCGGGAGTCGACAATGCCAACTCCTTGGCGGCCGACCACGGCGACGAGGCAACGGCCGAGGTGGGTAAGCGGATCCGCCAGGCTGGCTGGGATCAAGTGCCTTGGGTCAACGGTGCCTGGCCTGCTCTGGACCAGGTGATCTCGATCCGGCTGACCGAGGCCGAATGGATGTTCGCTGCCGATGAGGCCCGCCACAGTATCCCGATATACCAGGAACTCGGGGACGATGAGTCGGCCCAGTTGGCGCGAGTTGCCCTCGCCGTGATCGAGGGCATGAGCCGATAGACCTCTGCAGCCTTGCGGGACTGGGCCGGTGCCGGCCCACGAAGACTTGACCGCCTATCCGCTTCACGGCACGAGCGAGTACCGCCGGACCACGCGTTCTGGTCACGGTCGACCGGCCTCCGCGCCGGTCGTACAGAGCGTGACGGCTGTGCTGAGCGCCGCGCGCGACTGGCGGCAGACCCGTGCACCCGGTCACGACCTACATGGCTGTGAAGATCACCGCTCGTCCTGCGGCGGCGGCCCGTTGATAGAAGGCCCGCACATTGACGAAGTTCGACCAGGTGTATTCGAAGTCAGTGTCGTCGTGGGCACCCGCATAGTCCGGGTCGTTGATCGCGTCGAAGCGGCGACGCAGCCAGCCGCGATCGACGGCGAGTAGCGCGGCTGCGACATCCCTGGTCTCGGCCTCGCTGACGTACACGACGTGGAACTCGTCATGCATGTGCCGTCCACCGAGCACCGCGTGCGACAGTGGGTAGCCGGCGCCATCCGGGTCGAGGGTGCCGTCGCCCAGGCAGCGGTGAATGGCGTCCCAGGCCTTGTCGGTATCGACACTCAGCTCGTCGTCCGACCATGTTTCTTCCAGGTCCCCGACGTACTCACCTACCCCGCCGCCGCGATCAGCGGCGAGCAGCGCGCGTTCCTGCTTCGCCGTAACGGCGTAGTGAACCCCCAGCACGTCAAGATCGTAGAAGTAGGCGCCGGTTTCCAACAGTGTTGTGTGCTGCGCACTGTGACGTCAGACCTTGGAACAGTTGCATAGTCACGCGTCACGCCTTCCTGAGGAATCGTCAGCGTGGCTGTCCACGGTGGGGGCGCCGCGCGATCGGCGGCTAGAAGAGGACGTTCGACGCAGCGCCGGCATGCTAGGCGGACGTCGGGATGAAACCATGCTAGTCCAATGAAGGAGCCGTCGTAGCGTTGACGATTTCCTGGAGTGCGGCGACATGCCCCTGGTATGCCTTGCGTCCCTGGCGCGTCATCGACAGCCACACCCGCCGGGTATCCGAGCCGAGACGTTCCTGTTTTACGTAGCCCGCGTCGACGAGGGCAGCGACCTGCTTGCTCAGTGCCGACGGGCTCAGATCCAGATGCTCCTTGATAACCGACAGCTCCAGAGTGCTGCCGGCGACCAGCATCGCGCAGATCCGCAGCCGGTGCGTCGGGTGGATGATCGGATCGAGTTGCGCGGTCACCGGGGCGCCCCTGTCGACCGCCGGTGCACCACGCCGGCGGCCAGGTAGAGAACCGTCGCCGCGACGGCAAGCACGACGATCGGCCATCGCTGCGCGGTGAGCTCGGTGACGATGAACGCCGCGAGCAGGCACCCGATCGAGGCGAAGGCCAGGGTGAGGAAGACACGACTGGTGGGCAGGGTGAATGGCGTACCCATCCGGTAGCCGGCGAGCATGTTGATCGCGAACAGCACGGCGCCGCCGGCGAGGAAGAAGACGAAGCCGTCGTCGCCCAGCGCGAAGGTCAGTGTCATGGCGCCCAGCAGAAGGGCGTTGACGGGGTAGATCCATGCGGGCCACGGTGTGTCCCGCACGGCGCGCTGGGCGGTGTCGATGTTCGCCAGCGCCTCGCGGGCCTCGGCGGGGTCCGGGACGTGCACGTTGTTTTCCATGTCGGAAACTATCGCAGATGTTTTCCACCATGGCAACTTTCAACCACTCGGAAAATATGTGGTGCGCCCGGCGATGGCGTTCCGGCGTAGGTGTTGAGCGATGCGTCTCCGGGTCACTCCGATCCCGGCGCTGGCCCATCCGGCCCGACCCGGTCAGTGCCAACGTTCAGCTGAGCATCCGGGGCAGCCTGTCCGCACCGCGGCGAGCCAGCAGTGGCAACGCGCTCTCATCGGCATTTTCAGGGGCGTCGATTTGCCCCACAGGCAAGCACCTGGCGCAACCTCGGGGCCGCCGTCGTGCCCGCTTGGGCGATCGGACATGATCTTGGCGTGTCGACGGCAGATGATTACCGGTGGTTCCAGCGCGATGGCAACGAGTTCGTGCTGGGTTTCTGTCTGTCGTTCGTCAAAGGGCTTCCGGCCAGGGAGGTGATTCGTCGGCTCGGTCGCGTCGAGCTTGTGGACACCACCGTGACCGAGGTTCCCGGCGGAACGCTGATGCTGGAGAAGAACGGCGGGCTGGGGATCCGGGCGAGGATCAACAAAAGGTTGTCGGCCGGCACCGACGTGGTCGTGGTCTACGACAGCGAGCACAGCGACGCGGAATTGCACTGGCTGCGTGACGGGGACGCCCGGCTGGTGTGCGACCCCTACGCGGTCAACTGGCGTTACGGCAGTGATCCCGATGCGCTGCTCGGTCCGATGCGGCGGCTCGGATTCAACTTCAGCGCGGCCGAGGCCGACGACCCAGCCTGGGTCTACGACGACGACGCGCCGCTGCGGGCGTTCGCCCTCGCCGAGCACGTGACCGGGATCCGGTTCCCGGAGGAACTGGTGCCCGTCGAGGCCGCGGTCGACGACGCGGAGGATCTCTGGGCCGGCGTCGACGGGGCTGACGAGCGGATCCGGGCCGCCGGCCCCGGTGGCGCGTACCTGGCCCGGACCGACCTGCCTCTGTTGCTCGCACTGTCCCGGGCCGGGGACCCGGCATGCCGGGAGGTCCTCCGGTGGGCCCGCGAGTGGGCCTTCGCCAAGGCCGAGGTGGCCGGCCGGCCGGACGCCGACGAGGTCCTCGGCGCGCTGCGTTCCGGCGCTACCGTGCCGGACCTGCTCGCCCACCGGTTCTCCGAGCAACTGGATCCGCCGCCGATGGCGCCGGACCGCCAGGCCGACGGCAGGCTCGACCGCGGTAGCCGGCAGATGCTGTTCCGGGAGATGATGCTGAACCCGGTCGCCGCTCATCCGCTCGCCGCGGCCTGCGACGCGCTGGTCGCGGCCGCTGCCCTGGACACCAGGCGCGACCAGCGGCTGCACACCGATTTGCGCCGCGCCTTCCCACAGCTCGACGCTCTCGGCCACTAACGCTCACGCCACCGGCTCGCTGCCCCTCACTGACAATGAACTGTGATCAAACCCGGCGCGGCTGCGCGGCATGAGAATGCGCTGCGATTACGTACTCGGATTCACACCGCAAGCTGACGTGTCGACGATGCAGTCGGCACGTTCGCGTGTTCCGTCTGCGCTGAAGAACTCGTCCTCTTCACGCATCCACCGTTTCCACAGATCCTCCTTGCCGGGGAAGTGGGTGTCCCTGGCCAGGCCGCGGGCCAGCCTCAGTTCCGCAGGAGCCTCGACCCAGATCGCGTACGCCAGACGCCCGATGGTGTCTCGACGAGTGCACGTGACGCCCTCGATGATCACTGTGGGCGACCATGGTTGCGTCTTCCAAGCGCCGAGCGTCGATCCGTACCAGTCACCACTCCAGTCCCTGGCCTGGTACGTCGCGTCGCGGCCGGCCAGGAGGGGCGACAGGACCTGTTCATCGAAGCGCGGCCACCATCCCGCGAAGCAATCCCACGAAACGAAGTCGTCGATCTCGATGATGGGTGCCGCCAGGAGGCTCGACAGGCGCGACGCAAGGAAACTCTTGCCCGACCCGCTGGGGCCATCGACGCCGATGACCCGGATGCCGTTGACCGGCGCCCGTTCGGTAACGGAGGCGGCGATCCGCTCACCGAGTTCGAAGCCCACCTGTCACTCCCAACATCGCCGGCGACGAGCACCACTCTAGTACGGCAGCCGCCGTTCGTGATCATGGCTGGAGCTGCTGGGAACAGGGCGGCCACCGCGTGATCTTGAGTATGTTGTGGACAAACTTTCAGATCTTGCGGTGGCCGCAGGCCACAGCGTAGACCCCGATCGGTGGCAGCAGGTCAGTGACAAGGTGATCGGATCGTTCGCGGGCCGGTTCGCCCGGGTGGAACCGCGGCAGGCTGCGGCCGGGTTCATCACCGGGCTGCTCGCGGGCCTGGAGATCAAGACGAGCTGGCAGCTGGCCGAGCAGGCGGGGCATACCCGTCCGGACGCGATGCAACGGCTGCTCTATCGGGCGAAATGGGATGCTGACACGGTGCGCGACGACGTGCGCCAGGTCGTTGCGGACTCCCTCGGTGACTCCGATGGTGTCCTCGTGGTCGACGAGACCGGCGACCTGAAGAAGGGAAAGCACACCGTCGGGGTCCAGCGCCAGTACACCGGAACCGCGGGCCGGATCGAGAACGCCCAGGTCGGAGTGTTTCTGACCTATGCGAGTCGGCACGGGCACACCCTGATCGACCGCCGCGTGTATCTGCCCGAGTCCTGGACCAGCGACCGTGAACGGTGCGAGCAGGCCGGCGTCCCGGGCGACATCGCGTTCGCCACCCGCTCGCAACTGGCCGAGAACATGATCACCGCGGCGGTCGCCGCGCACGTCCCGGCCCGATGGGCCGCCGCGGACGAGGCTTACGGCAACAATCGTCACCTGCGTTCCGAGCTGCGCAAACTGCGTCTGGGTTACGTCCTGGCCGTCTCCCGCGATCACCTGCTGCCGCTCGACGGCGGCAAGACCCGCCGCCGCGCCGACCTCGTCGTCGCCGATCTACCGGCCACGGCGTGGACCCGGCGCAGCGCCGGCGATGGATCGAAAGGGCCCCGCTACTACGACTGGGCCTGGCTCGCTGACGTCGGCGCTGACGGCGACCCGGACGACGACGGCCGGCACAGCGTACTGATCCGCCGTAACAACACGACCGATGAGCTGGCCTTCTACCGCTGCTGGGCGCCCGGCCCGGTCACGCTGGCACACCTTGTGCGCATCGCAGGAATTCGATGGACGGTAGAGGAGGGTTTCCAAGCTGGAAAGGGGCAGGTGGGGCTGGACCAGCATCAGGTCCGGCGATGGAATTCCTGGCACCGGTTCACCACGCTCGCGCTGGCCGCCCTCGCTATCCTCGCGATCTGCGCCGCCGAAGCCACCAACACCGAACAGGCCGAAGACCCCGACATGATCCCGCTGACCGTCAACGAGATCCGCCGTCTGATCAACGTCTTCCGCGACCAGCCAACACGCAGCACCAACTACCGTTTGCACTGGTCAGGATGGCGACGCCGACACCAAGCCCAAGCCAGACGAGCCCACTACACCCGCCGCCTCAACCTCGAGTTTCAGTCATGATCTCGAATGGCGGCTGCCGTACTAGGCGCGTTGATCGGGCGACGCAGAAGACCAGATTGATTGCATCGGTGACGAATGGGTAGCCTGCACAGCCTCGGGTGGCCGGAAACTCAGGAACACCAAGTTCGTCCGCCGCGGGCCGGCGCTGATGGTCAGCGACACTCGGTGCGTTGACCTCGATAAGGGTTGAGGTTTTACGATCCCGACGACGCGTGCCGGGTGTGGTCCGTTTCGACTGGGGCGCGAAGGCCTATGACAAGTTCCTCGCGGACCGTGAGATCCCGGCCATCGCACGAGAGCTCGGTATCCAGGCGCCGCCCGTGCACGCTGTCGCCGCAGCCGTGCTCGACGCCTGAGCACCAATGGGGAGGGAGATTTCGGCATGGATGTCACGCCCATGCGGGTCCGCAAATTCGGCTCGGCGATCGGCGACGACGCCATCCGCTTCGGCGACGGGATCCTCATCGCACCCGCCTTCGGCAAAGAGGCGAACGCGTCGATGAGCGCTTACACGTCGTTCTTCCACGCCGGCGCGCGGGCCGACCTGCCGGCCTCCTACGCGGAGGTCTGGGTGGTGCTCAGCGGAGCGCTGCGAGTGGGCGCCGGGAGCGGCGCCGTAACGGTGGGCGCCGGCGACTTCGTGCACGTTCCGGAGCAGGCGCCCGGGGTCGTCGAGGCCCTCGAGGACACAGTCATGGTCTGCGTGTCGGTGCCCGCTCATTGACGGGAACGAGCCATCGCTGGAGTCTGCGCGCTCACCGAACCCAGGCCAATCGATTACCTTGGATGCGTGGACGTCAGGACAGCGATCTCCCTCATCTCTATCGCCATCTCCGTCGTCTCGCTGATCGTCTCCGGGACGCTCGCGCTCCGTCAGACGCGGACCACGATGGACGGCTACGCCCTGCCAGTCGTGCTCCAGGTCTTCAGCCGGTTCCGAACTCAGGAGTTCTTCGACGCTCAACAGTTCATCTTCGACGAACTTCCCCAGCAACCGGTCCAGCCGTACACGGACCTGTCGTTGGAGGTCCGGTCCCAGTTGCGCTTGGTGGGCGGTCTCTACGACGACCTCGGCAAGCTCGTCGCGCACGGCATCGTCAAGGAGGAGCTGATCATCGGCTCGAATGGCCCCCAGGCCCGACGCATCTGGGAGGCGATCGAGCCCTTCGTGCGCGCTGAACGCGACAAGCGCAACAGCAACCTGTGGATTTATCTGGAGGACCTGGCGTACCGCACGACCCGGAAACCGCCGGCCGCCATCCACGAGAAGCTCAAACTGCACCCGTACGTCGGACCAACGCGCACGCCTCCTCCAGCGTCGCCCGAGTCCTCTGCGACGCCACGACCTCGCACGGAGCAGCAGCCGAACTAACGGCGGGAGCGCGGACGAGGGCGGCCCGGCGGAACCGAAACACTCTGCTCGGCGTGCGCGTTATATGCGGCTCAATGTCATTTCAGCCAGGGCGCGATATCTGCTACCGGATCGTTGAGCGCATCCGCACTCGCGTGGACCTGGGTAGGTGAGGCGGACTTGCTCTTCTTTCTGCCGAGGAAGGCGGAAAGCTGCGGCCAGCGGCGGCGTGCACCTTGGCGCGTCATGCCGATCGCCCGACCGATGTCCGGGTAGTCGGCCCCGTACTCGGCCGCACGGCTCGCGGCAGTCGCGGTCAGCTCAGTGATCTCGGCCTGAATGGCGTTCAACCCGGACAACGTCGCCAGCCAGGCCCTGCGCCGTTGTTCGTGAGTCAGCCCATGCTCATAGGGGGAGGCGACATCCATTCGCTGGTCGCCGGGAGGCTGATTCCGCGCCCAGGCCCACGCCAACTCCTGGATGGAGCCTGCCAGCGTTTCTTTCTCGTCCGCCACGAATCCCCCTTGACAACAAACGTTGTCACCAGGATCTACTTGACAACATCCGTTGTCAATGGACTTCAGTCTCCGAGACGCTCAACTCGGCATGTCGAGTGCGCTCATCTCGGTAGAAGTGCGCACGTGATCATGGGCGGCGAGCCGTGGGCGATGGTCCGGCCTCCTGCATGGAGAAGGGTTTTCTGTCTCCTGGACGCGGGCACGACCGGATCCGCTGCGCCGTTCGACGATAAGCATCGGCGAGGAGGACGCCGAGGACTGCACCGACTCGTGGTTGGTTGGCGATGTTGGACGATCAGCGAACGGCGATCCGTGCGGCGTGGCCGGCGAGTGCGGCGAGCGGCAGAGCCGGATGCAGGACCGCCTGAGCGGCGACGGCGTTCAGGGCCGGCGGATGCATCCCGCACCTGGCGACGATGGCGCGTACCGCCTCGGGTTCGGCGGTGACCCGCTGCGGGCCGAGCCGGACCGTCAGGAGCCGCACCGCCTCCTGCGGGGTGAGGACGTCCAGCTCGAGCGGCCGCGCCCCGTCGTAAGCGACCAGGTCCGCGAGCGAGTCACGGCTGGTGACGACGACCATGCAGCCTCCGGCACCGGGCAGCAACGGGCGGATCTGATGCGAGTCGTGGGCGTCGTCGAGGACGAGGAGGATCCGCTTGCCCGCCATCAGGGTGCGGTAGAGACCAGCCCGGGCGTCGAGGTCCACCGGGATGCGGTGTGCGGCCACCCCGAGCGGTTCCAGGCAGCGCCGGATCGCCTCGGCGGGCGGAAGCGGGTCGGAGCCGCGCAGGTTCACGTACAGCTGCCCGTCGGGGAAGTGGCCGATCACCCGATGAGCCCAGCGCACGGCCAGTGCGGTCTTGCCGGCGCCGGCCACGCCGGTGATCGCCACGGTCACCGGCGCCGCATCTCCCGACGCCGGCAGGGACGCGTCCAGGCGGGCGAGAGCGCCCGCGCGACCGATGAAGTGGCTGACGGTGGCCGGCAGTTGCCGCGGCGCCGGCAACCGCGGATCGCCTTCACCATCAAGTATCCGGCGGTGCAGTTCACGCAGCGGCCGGCTCGGCTCGATCCCCAGTTCCGCGGCGAGCAGGCGGTACAACCGCTGATAGGCCTCCAGCGCCTCGGCCCGCCGGCCCGCGTGTGCCAGCGCGGTCATCAGATGACCCCAGTACTGCTCCCGCAGTGGATAGCCGGCAGTCAGCTCCTCGATCTCGGCGACCAGGCCGTCGGTGCGCCGGGCCGCCAGGTCGAGCTCGATCCGCCGTTCCAGCGCGGCCAGCCGCCGAGCCGACAGGTACGGGGCCTGCACACCTTCGAGCCACGCGGACTGCACACCGTCGAACGGCTCACCCCGCCACAGGGCCAGCGCCTCCACCAGGGCCGCCCGCTCGACCGTCGGATCCTCGGCCCGTGCTGCGGCGTCGAGCAGCCGGCCGAACCGGACGGCGTCGACCAGCTCCGGCTTCGTCGCCAGAACGTATCCGCCGGGAACCGTGCGGATCTGCTCGCCGCCGAGCAACTGCCGCAGCCGGGTGACGTGCAGCTGAAGCGCGCGGCGGGCGTCCTTCGGCTGGTCATCGCCCCATACCGCGGTCGCCAGCCGGTCGTAGAGCACCGGCTCGCCGGCCGAGAGGGCCAGCACCGCCAGGAACGTGCGCAGCTTCGGCGACCAGAGCGGCACGGTGTGCCCGTCGAGCGAGACCACCAGCGGACCGAGGACCCCGACCTGTAGCCGCAAGCTGCAGCCCTCGGTGACCACGCTCAGGTCCCGTACTCGTCGGGCAGGCGCATGTTGGGGCCGCCGACCTGCAGACCGAGGGGTTCCGCGCGGCCTTTCGGTTCCTCCCACTGCTCCTGCCGGCCCAGGACGGTCAGATCGAGGTACGGGTAGCCGTGGTGGAACTGCTGGATGCCCCGCCCGTAGGTGGAGTACGTGTGGAACACTTCGTCGCCGACGCGCAGGAACGCGCTGATGCCCGGCATCTCCGTGCCGCGCATGTCGGGCGTCCACGGCTCTCCGCGCGCGGCGAGTTCCGCCTCGGTGTGGAAGTCCATCAGCACCGGTTCGACCCGGTCGTCGAGCGTGGCGTGGTAGTCGTAGTTGAAGTCGCTGTCGTACGACGAGTACCACGGGAAGGTCCAGCCCATCCGGTCGCGATAGGCGGCGATCTTCGGGTACGGGGCGCGGGACACAGCTACCAGCGTGGTGTTGCGCACGTGCAGCTGTCGCGGGTTGCCGATCCCGTCGGCCGCGGACGAGCAGCTCGGGCAGGCGGTGTCCCAGTCCGGCCCGAACATGAAGTGGTGCACCACCAGCTGTGGCCGGCCCTCGAAAAGGTCGGCCAGGCTCACCTTCCCGTCCGGCCCCTCGAAGACGTACGCCTTGTCGACCCGGACCATCGGCAGCCGCCGGCGTTCGGCGTTGATCCGGTCACCGGCGTGGGTGTGCTCCTTCTCCTTGTTCAGCAGCTCCATGCGGGCGGCGCGCCACTGCTCGCGGGACACCACCGTGGGCAGGTTGTTCATCATTGTCATCTCGGCTTCCCTCCGTTACAGCGATGCTCGCGAGCGGGCCGGGCACGTGTCGAGGAGGTCATTGCAGGATGTCCGGATCTGTGGGCTACCGGTCCGTCGTGGCCCGGGAGGCCCGGTACCGCGACGGCGAGACCCCGTAGCGTTCGGCGAAGGCGCGCCGCAGCGTTTCCGACGAACCCAGCCCGCACCGCTGGGCCAGCTGCGCCAGCGGAAGGCGGGTGGACAGCAGCAGGTTCGCGGCGGCCTCGGTACGGGCCCGGCGGACGTAGCGGCCCGGCGACTGACCGGTACGGCGGACGAATCTCCAGCAGTTCGGCGCGGTCGTACGCCACCACGACGACCCGCGGCACGTGCCGGGTCAATGTGGCGTCCGGTCGGTTTCCGGCCGCCGGGTCCGGCGAAGTGCGGACCGCAGCGCGACGGCGGCCCCGACGCCGAGCAACCCGTACAGCACCGGCAGCAACGTCGCTCCCCACGGCCAGCCCGGGCCGTGCAGGTCGAGCGCCGTGGGCGGGTATTCCAGCGTCTTGGCACGCCATCGCGCCGTCGGCACGTCCACGGTGCGGGCCATGTCCTCCAGCACGAGCTCGAAAGCGAAGTCCGGCTCACGGTGCACATATTCGGGGCGTACGCCGGCCGCGTCCGGCACCGGATTGCGCCGCGCGACCTGCGCCCCGGGCACCACGAACCGGTCCAGGCCGGACGCCTCGGCAAGCGTGCCGCGCGGCACGAAGGTCAATCCGTGACGGGTCCGCACCGGTGCCACCGAGCCGTTGCCGAGCGTGGACGTCCGCGCAACGTAACTCACGTCGCTGTAGGCGATGAAGACCGAAGCGAGCTCGATCTCCCCGACCCCGTCGGTGAGCAGCACACCGATGTCCTGATGCGGCCGGAAACTCAGATTCACCCCCGTGATCATCTCGCGCGGTCCGAACGTCCAGTGCGGCAACGGCGCGGGCTTGCCGGGGGAGTAGAACTTCCAGCCGACCGCGGACGCGGCGTCTCTGGCCGCCGGGATGCCCAGCCGGCGCTCGACGTAGCGCAACGTCCCGTCGATACCGGAGAGCACGCCACCGGTGCTGATCACATCACCGTCATCGACGTACCGTGTCTCCCGCTGCCAGCGCACGGCCGGATGCCGCTTCTCCAGCCCATTGATGCGGAACCAGTGCGTGGTCGCGCCGTGTCCGTCGAGCACCCCGGCCGCGGCGACCACGGCGGCGCCCTCACAGACGCTGATCACCGTGGCGCCGTTGTCGTGCATCCGTCCCAGCCAGCCGCGCAGGGCAGCGGAGGTGGGTTCGGTCGCGTCCGGCAGGGCCGGCACGACGATCACCTCCGGTGCCGCCGCGCCGAGCCGCTGGTCGAGTTCCGCGAAGCTGAGGTCCGGCACCAGGTCCAGACCTCCGGTCAGCGTGACGAGCCGTCGTTGCGGAGCGACCGTGTACAGGTTGAACGCCCCGGTTGCCGCCAGCGTCTCGTACGGCGCCAGCGAGTCACCCGCATTGGCGCCCTCGTTGCCCAGCAGAACCACCGCGGTCGGCCGGGACGGATCATGCACCGGCCGTGCCTGCCCCAGCAGGGCGGGCACGGCGCTGTCGGCCGGTGGTTCGTAGACCCCGTTCAGATACGTCACCGCCCGCACGGTGCCGACCACGGCCGGCGGCACCGCGAACGCGAGGACCAGCGCACCCACCCACAGGAAACGCCGCCGGCCGTCCCGGCGCCAGGAGCTGGTGTACTCGGAACGCCGCCACAGCATCACCATGATGATCGCCGGAACCAGGAGCACGTGCCCGACGAGCATCAGCGTGCCGACCGAGACGGCACCCGCCCAGAACAGCGGCAGCAGGATCAGGAACGGGACGTACACGGCGACGCACATCTCCAGGATCCGGGCCCAGGAACGGCCCCGGATCACCATCCACAGCGCCATCCCGAGGGCCATGTCGGTCGCCATGACGACGGTATAGACGTCCACCCGGCTACCGACGGCCGGCAGGATCGCCGCCCACAGCACGTCGAGCGCGAACATGCCGACCGCCATGGCGACCGCCAGTTCCAGGAAATGGACGACGAAACGAAGAGATCTGGAATCCACGTGAGCCTCCACCGGGCCGACTCTCAGACAAAAGAAATGCCGGGGTACGGGTCAGCGGCGCCCGAACTGCCGGGAAAGCACGTCGCGGGCGACGGTCGTGCCGAGCTGCTCGCCGTGGTCGACGGCGGTGCGGTAGTGCACCCCGGCCCAGATCCTGGCCAGCTTCAACTCGGCCGTGGCGGCGGTGAGACTGCGGTAGTGGCGTACCGTGCCGGAGTCCGCGCTGTAGGCGCTGAACGCGATGTCGTCACGGCCGAAGAACGCCCGCAGCGCGGTCATCGTCGACGACGTGAAACAGGCGTGCCCCGACGGGTACTCGGTGGACGGTGCCGTCACTTTCAGCGGCGTCCAGCCGGGGTCGGGTGAGGTGGCCGGGTTGCCGTCCGTACCGGCCAGCGGGATCGCGGTCACCGGCCGCCAGAAGCTCCAGTGCTTCTTCTCCCGGTAGCAGGCGATCATGGTGTCGACGGCGGCCAGGTCGGCCATCGCGAACATCCGGGCGGCCTGCAGCGTGCCCAGCCGCTGAGTCGTGGCCACGTCGCGCAGGATCGCCCACTCCACCAACCGCTGGTCGTCCCACCAGATCGCCGCCTCCGTCTGATCCGGCGTGCGTACCGTGCTGGTGGCCGAGCCGACCGCCTTCACCTCGTTGTGGTCGCGAGCCCAGGCCGCGCTGGTCAGCGCCGGCGGGCCCGGCGTGCGGAACCGGCCCGGGTCCGGCACGACGAATGGCCGGAGGGTGGCGAACCACGCGCCGACCTGCAGGAAGTCGGGCGGGGTCGGCCGCCACTGACCCGGTTCCGTGCCGACCCGCCAGGTCGCGTCGGAGAACGCGCCGTCGTTCACCCGGGAGGCGATCATGGCCGCGGCCGCGGCTTCGCCGACGGCGATGCCACCCTTCTTGGAACGGCCGTCAGGAATCGCGGCGAGCGCCTCGTCATACCGGTCACGCAGGGCGTCGGCCTGGGCCGGAAAGAGCGACAGCAGTACGCCGTGAGCGGCCGCAGCGACGGCAGCAGGCACCGAATCGCCGGGCCGGGCCGGCGGCGCCACGAGATACGGCCGGTACGGTGCGCCGGCCACCGCGTTCACCGCGTCATAGACGGCGCCCTGCACCATCGCGAAACTACGCGCCGTGGTGGTCGGCGACTGCCGCGCCACCTCATAGATGGCCGTCTGGGCGTACGAGTTCCAGGTGACCACCGGATTCACCGCGCCGGCCGGCCCCGCCTGCGCTGCACCGGACGCGAACACCGCCGGTGAGAGCAGCACAAACGCCGCCGTCACCGCCGCCATGCGCAGCCTGCCACATAGGATCGTTCTCATCGCTGGTTCCTCCCCGTGCTCTCTGGGCTCAGATCACGGGGATCGTGTCAACTGTGGACTTCGGATCGCTTTCAAGCCCGGCCGGTTCTCCTGCAGACGTGCAGCCGCGTGGTTCACCAGCCGCCCTAGACTGTGCTGGTGAATGGCCGTGAGACGCGTTCTGCCCGTGCGGGGTTCTTGCTGGTGGTCGTGTTGGCCGGCGCCGTGGTCGTCGTCGACCAGTTGACCAAGCTGTGGGCGGTGTCGGCGCTCGGCGGGCGGGCGCCCGTCGCCGTCGTCGGTGAGCTGATCCAGTTACGCCTGACCTACAACGCCGGTGCCGCGTTCTCCTTCGCCGAGCGGTTCACCTGGGTTCTCACCGTCATCACCGCCGCTGTGGTGGTCACCATCAGCATCGTCGCGGTCCGGGTCAGATCGCGCGCTTGGATGGTGTCGTTGGGCTTGGTCCTCGGTGGAGCGGCCACACATCTGCTCGACCGCATGTTCCGTGAGCCCGGGCTGGCACGTGGGCATGTCGTCGACTTCATCGACTACTTCGGCTTCTTCGTCGGCAACGTCGCGGACATCGCACTCGTAGTCGGTGTCAGCCTGGCCGTGCTGCTGAACCTGCGCGGAGTGCTCCTGTCCGGTCCCGCCGAGCCCGCGAGGGTGGGTCGATGACCTGCCTGTCCGCAGGTCATCGCCTTGGGCCTCGACCAACACGGCAGCGCGCCACAGTGTGGCCGAGGCGGATCTGGAAGGGGTTGGATCAAGCGGTTCGTCGGCGGAAGGTCACCAGGGGACGACGCCGTCGTCGTTGAAGAATGCGCCGGTCGGGCCGCCGTCAGGGAGCGTTGCGAGCCGGATCGCGGTTGCTGCGGCTTCGTGCGGGGGCCGGCCCACGAAGCCGGTGAAGTCGGTTGCGACCAGGCCCGGGCAGGCGGCGTTGATGAGGATGTTCGTGCCGGCGAGCTGGCGGGCGTAGTGCACGGTGACGGCGTTGAGGTACGACTTCGTCGGTGAGTAGGCCGCCATGATCGGGCCGACTTCGATGTTCGGGTCTGTTTGCCAGGTCAGCGATGCGACGCTGCTGGAGATGTTGACGATGCGCGGCGACGCCGAGCGCCGGAGTAGGGGCAGCATCGCGTTGGTCACCCGGATTACGCCGTAGACGTTGGTGTCCACGACCGTACGGACGACGTCGAGGTCGAGCGTGGTGGGATCCTGCGCCCATCCCGGGCCGGTTTCTCCGGAGATGCCGGCGTTGTTGACGAGCACGTCCAGGTGGTCGATCGTTGCCGCGGCCTCGGTGACGCTGCGGTCGCTGGTGACATCGAGGGTGATCGGAAGCGCGTCGACTCCGGCGGCCTGCAGCGTCTTCGCGGCTGCCTCGCCCCGGGCGCTGTCGCGCGCTGCCACCAGCACGCGGTAACCCTGTGCGCCCAGACCGGCCGCGATCTCGTACCCGAGTCCCTTGTTCGCGCCGGTGACCAGCGCGGTCTTCTTGTCGCTCATGAGGCCGATGGTGGCTCGGCGACCGGTGATGTCGTTACACCGGTTAGGTGCGCTGTCATACCGGGCCGGTATCACCGCGTTATCGTCGGCCGGTGGACGCGCTGGAGACCCGTGAGCTCAGGTATTTCGTCACCGTCGCCGAGGAACTGCACTTCAGCCGGGCGGCGGAGCGCCTCGGCATCGCTCAGCCGCCCCTGTCCCGGGCGATTCAGCAGCTCGAGCGACGCCTCGGGGTCACCCTGCTCGAACGCAACCGGCGCGGGGTCGCGCTCACCGACGCGGGTCAGGTGCTGCTCGGCGAGGCCCGCGTCATCCTCGACGGGACCGCTGCGGCCGTCCGCCGTACCCGTCGCGCTGCAACCTCCACGAATCGGCTGACGCTGGCGACCAAAGCCGGCGCGAACCACGAGCTGTTGCGCAAGCTTCTCGACGCCCACGCCGCCGAGCCGGACGCGGCCGAGATCGATGTGCTGCTGTGCGGCATGGGGGACCAGGCGCGAATGTTGCGGGACGGCCGTGCCGATGCGGCGCTCATGCAGCGGCCTTTCGACGACCTTGCCGGCTTCGACACCGAGGACCTGCTGACGGAGCAACAGGTGGCCATCGTTCCGGGCGGGCATCCGCTTGCCGCGCGTACGTCTCTGACCATGGCTGACCTCAGCGACGTGCCGGACCTGCCCGTCGCCCGCTGGCCCCGCCAGGACGGCACCTACGAGCCCGGCCCGGGCCCGGAGATCCACGACCTGTCGCAGCTGGCCCAGCTGATCGCCCTCGGGCACACGCTGGCCGTCCTCTGCGCCTCCTCCCGATCATGGTTGTGGAGCGCGCACGCAGCCATTCCGCTGATCGACGCGCCGCACGTCACCACCGTTCTCGCCTGGCCCGCGCACAGCCGCTCCCGAGCCGTCGCGGGCCTCGTCCGCACCGCTGCCCAGCTGTAACGGGCCGCTCATGACTGTCGATCAGCTGTGGGCGCTCGTCGAGCAGGGCCGGACACAGGCGCACGACCCGTCCGACGCCGAGGAAGTGGCCGAGCGGACCCGGCAAGTGCTGACCGCGCTACCGGTGGCTGAGGTCGCAGGGTTGAACCAGCCCTTGCACGACCTGATGGCGGCGTCCTAGCTGCAGGCTGTCCTTCAGCTCCAGGTGGAAGCAGCCTCGCGGGACTCGAAGTCGCGCAGCACGTTCGGCTCGCCAAACCCCTCCGGCGGCCGAGCTCGTTGAGGGTGACCGCGGCCACGGGCATTTCATCGAGCATCGCCGTGACGTCGAGGCGGGCGCGGGCGTCGACGGACGCTCGACGATAGTCCTCAGCTGATCAGGTTTTCCCGGTCGATCCCGAATCGGCGCTGCCCCGGTCGGTGACGCGGTAGTCTCCGTCGTGCCGGATCGTCAACGTTGATCGATGGAGGCCTGGATTGAGCCGACCGCCTGCCAAGCGGACAACGCTGGCGACCATAGCCCGGGCGGCCGGAGTCTCCGTGCCGACCGTGTCGCGGGTGCTGAACGGCGACGATCAGGTCGCTGAAGACACCCGGGCACGGATCGAGCAACTGCTGGAGGAGTACGAATATCGCGCACCGCGCAAGCGATCAGCGGTGTCGGCCGAGACGGTCCACGTTATCTATCCGCGCCTCGACAGCTCCTGGCAGTTGGAGCACATCCGTGGCATGGAAGCGGTGATGCGCGAGGCCGGCGTGGGGCTGGTCGTCTCCGCCCTGGACCGTGGCGTCGAGGGCAGGGAGGGCCTGCTGCGGCGTGCCCGGTCCGGGCAGACGGCCGGGGCGATCCTGGCGGGCGCGAGTGGGGAGACGCCGCTCGGCAGCGTGCTGGACCACTTGAACGTTCCGGTGATCAGTCTCGACCCGGGGCTGAGGGCGGCGGCGAAGTTGCCCACCATCGGCGCCACGGACTGGCTGGGGGCGCATGCCGCGACCGACCACCTCATCGGGCTCGGCCACCGGCGGATCGGCATGATCACGGGGTCGAGAGGCGGGCTGTTGTGCAGTCGTGCAAGGCTCGACGGCTATCGGGCCGCCCTGGAGGACGCGGGGATCGCCGAAGATCTGAGCCTGGTCGAGCACGGTGAATTCGAGTACCGCTCGGGCATCACCGCGGCCCAGCGACTCCTCGATCATGAGGATCCGCCGACGGCGATCTTCGCCTCCAGCGACCACATCGCGTTGGGTGTCTACGAGGCGGCGCGGATCCGAGGGCTGTGGATCCCTGACGACCTCAGCGTTGTCGGCTTCGATGACCTTCCCCTCGCGCGCTGGGCTGCGCCGCCGCTGACGACGGTGCGGCAGCCGCTGGAGGAGATGGGCGGGCTCGCCGCCCGCACGATCCTCAGCCTGGCACGCCGCAAGAGGCTCGACTCGCCCCGCATGGAGCTGGGCACGCGACTGGTCGTACGGGCGAGCACTGCTCCTCCGCGCTGACGCTCAGATTTCCAGGGCGCCCGGTGTGCTCAGGCGGCCGGCTCCGCAGCTGGTCAGGGCGAGCACACCGCGGCCGGTGACGGTGACGTCCGGGCCGAGCGCGCCAGGGTTGACGGAGAGCCGGGCGGCGACGTCGGTGGCGTGCGCACGTTCCGGGATGTCGTGCCGGCTACGAGCCGGTTGGCTGCCGGGTGCCTGGAAGCCGTCGAGGTGTAGCTGTTCGTAGTGTGCGGCCGGGCGAGCGGCGGTCGGCACGAAGTCGTCGTAGTAACGGATCGCCGAATCGTCGGGAACAGGAGATTCCTCGGGCGGCTCGGATTCGAAGATGTCGTAGAAGTCAGTGACCGTTCCATCCTCGGCCAGGCACCAGGCGGTCCAGCCGTCGCCGCAGCTGGCCCCGTACCAGTGGGCGACGCCGAACCGGCTGCTCAGCCGGGCGCAGTGGGCCCGCACCGCTTCCCCGAACGCCGCCTCGCTGTCGGTGTGCGCCACCGCCGGCACGGTGCCGAAGACCAGCGTCCAAGCGTTCAGTGCCGGTGTCACGTACATGCGCGAGCAGGAGCGGTGGTCCCCGTTGTGGTGGTCGCTGTTCCACGCGGAGGCGCCGAGCCGCATCGTCACCGGCCGCGCCTCGGTCAGCTCGAACGCGTCCAGCACCGCCTGCTGGCCGGCCGCCGCGGGTACGGCGTATCAGGAGCCGCACAGGTGCATCGGCGCCGGTGTCTCGCCCAGCGCCTTGACCTCGATGAGCCGGGTCACCGCGTGCTGGTCGGCGGCTTCCAGGGCTGCCCAGCCCCCGATGTCCGCCAAGGTGGTCAGCGCTGCCCGGCGTCGCCGTCCAGGACCACGCCGCACCGCGCGTAACGCCGGGATCGCCGCCGGGCCGATCACCGCGCAGGCCCAGACGGCACGCTGGCGTACGTCGGGGTCCGGGTCGTCGAGAAGCTCGATCAGGTCGGGCAGGAACGGCTCGGCCTGCAGCGCGCTGGCTGCTGCGGCGCGGACCGCGGGACTGCGATGGCGCAGAGCCGACCGGTAGATCGCCTTGTCGGGCACGTCCAGGTGGATGAAGGCGGCACTGCAGCGCCGGGCCACCTCAGCCGTCGGCGCCGCGGCCAGCGCCGTGGCCAGCGGGCCGAACGCGGCCTCGCCCATCCGCTGCAGCACGGCAGTGAGCCGATACCAGGGGATGGGCGAGGCTTCGTCACACAACGTCTGCAGGACCGGACCGACGGCCGGCGCACCGGCCGCGATCAGCGCTTGCCCAGCGGCAGGGTCATCGGCCGCGACCCGGTCCAGCAGTACGTCGAAATTCACACCACATGATCTCTGATCGACGGACCGATCAGTCGGCGACCGTGACGGCGAACGAGGCGACGTTGGCGTTGTCGGCCTGTGCGGCCCCGTCGGTGACGAGGTTCACCTGCGTCGTCCCGGTACCGAGCGGTCCGGCCGGGGTGCCGGCCGGCGCGGTCAGCAACCACTCGAAGGAGCGTTCCTGGCCCTCGGCAAGCTGCCCGCCGTCCACCGAGCAGATGGTGCCGAGGCCGTCCTCAATCGGGAAGCAACCTTCGCTCGGTTCGATGTTCGACAAGGGGTCGACGCCCGCAGGGGACCGCAGTTCCGCCCCCAGGCCCCGGTGCGCAGCGTCGCCGTTGTTGCGCACCGTGACCGGCACGCGGCCGGCGAAGGTGCCGTCCTCCTGCCGGGTCAGGGTCACATCGCCGGCGGCCACGCTCAGCGCCGGCGTGGTGTCCTGCACGTACG
Organism: Actinoplanes sp. NBC_00393; assembly: GCF_036053395.1. Classification (NCBI taxonomy): domain Bacteria; kingdom Bacillati; phylum Actinomycetota; class Actinomycetes; order Micromonosporales; family Micromonosporaceae; genus Actinoplanes; species Actinoplanes sp. NBC_00393. Next base: position 1,289,780 of record NZ_CP107942.1, read on the forward strand.
GCCGCGGGTTGCGCAGCGAACCCGTGGTGGAGCGGAACAGCGCGGAGAACTCGGTGGTGACCCCACCGATCTCGATGCTGCCGTTGGTCGGCGCGATCTGGGCGAACGGCTGCGGCTTGCTCGGCGAACGGAACTGGACCGTGACCACGCCGCTGCGGCCCGGCTCGATGACGTAGTCCATCCCGCAGTAGGAGATGGTGCGGTTGTCCGGCGTCTTGTCCAGCATGCAGCCGGAGGCGCCTTCAGTCTTCGTGGTGGTGTACGGCAGCGGCTCGGTGATGGTGACACCGCCGCTGAACGGCTCGCTCGTCCGGTTGCGGATGACGATGCGGATGCTGCCGGTGTGGCCGTACTCCGCAGGCTGCAGGACCAGGCGATTCAGCGTGAATGTCACGTTGTCGGCCGGAGCCGCCTGAGCGGCGACGCCGCCGCCGAGCACGACAGAGCTGGCCGCGAGCGCGATGGCGCCCGCGCGCATGAGCGTACGCAAGGGTGGTTTCTCCTCTACATCGATTCCCCGTACCGGGCGGTGGGGCCCGGTTATCGACTCGGAACAACCTTAGTGGAGATCGACTCATCTCGCTGCCCTGGTAAGGCTGGCCCTACCAGGCAAGTGCATGGGCCGCCGTATGCCGCCGCGGCGCCGGACTGACGACGCTGAGATCCATGCGAGATGCTCAAGGACCGGGTGACCAATTTGGACGGGTTCCTGGACGCGGTGGAGCGGGTGGCCGCCGGTGGCACCGCGATGGACCCCGAGGTGGTGCGGCAGCTGTTCACCCGCAGCACCCGGCGGCTGCCCGGTCACCAGGTGCGGATGCCGGGCAGCGCTGCGTTCAGCAGGTGCCGCAGCTCGGCCACGTGCAGCAGCCGGCCGGCCGCGAGATAGCCGACCCCGCCGGCCAGCGCCGCCACCGCAGCGGTGAGCAGGGCACCGCCCCAGCCCGAGGAATCCACCGCGGCCGCCAGCGCCCACAGCGCGAGCACGGCGCACACCGCGCCGCTGAGGACGGCGATCAAAACCCGCAGATGGGTACGCACGAGGCGCTTACCGTCGATGTGGCCGAGACGGCGGCGCAGCACCACGGCGGTCAGGGCCAGCCCGGTGGTGTAGGCGGCGGCGTACGCGATCGGAATGCCGATCACGATGTCCTCGGCCGGCAGCAGCCACCCGGCCGCCGCGCAGCCCGCCACCCCGACCCCGGCGACGACCGCGGTGATCAGCGCAGCCGTCTTCGTGTCCTGCAGGGCGTACAGACCCCGCTGCAGGATCATGTAGCTCGTGAAGGGCACCAGCGTCAGGCCGTAGGCGGCCAGGACCAGCCCGAGCACCCGTACGGTCGCGGCGTTGCTGTTGCCGTGATCGAACAGCACGGTCGCGATCTGCGGGCCGAGCAGCACGAACGCCGTCGCGATCGGCGCCATGACGACCAGCGCGGTACGCACCGCCCGCGACAACCCGGTGACGACCCGCTGATGTTCGCTGCGGGCCGCGTACTGGCTCAGCCGCGGCAGCATCGCGGTCATGACGGACACCGCGATGACAGCGAACGGCACGTGGTAGATCGCGTTCGCGTTCTGGAAGGCGGTGATGCCGCCCGGTCCGCTCCACGATGCTGTCCGGGTCGCCGCCGCCACCAGGATCTGGGTGGTGACGACCGACAGCAGCACCCAGATGCCGAGCCGGCCGATCCGCCGGATCGCGATACCGCGCGGATCCAGATGCAGCCGTAGCGCGAACCCGGTGCGGCGCAACGCCCACACGACCAGCGTCATCTGCGCGAACACCCCGGCCGTGGTGCCGACCGAGAGCAGCAGCAGGTGGCCGGTGTCCAGGGTCGTCGTGGTGCTGCCGCCGACGGCCGCGTAGGTCAGCCCGACCGCGATCACGATGACGCTGTTGCACAGCGGCGCCCAGGCAGGCGCGCCGAAGCGGCCGCGGCTGTTCAGGGCCGCGGCCGCGGTGGCGCTGATGCCATAGAAGAGGATCTGCGGGAAGAAGTAGCGGCTGAACACGATCGCCAGCTCGCGTTGTTCGCTGGTGAAGCCGGGCGCGTACAGGTCGATCAGCAGCGGCGCGGCGACGATGGCGAGCACGGTGACGGCGGACAGGACGTAGACGATCAGGGAGAGCAGCCGCTGCGCGTACAGCACACCGCCGTCCGGTTCGGTCAGGGCGGCCCGGGTGAGCAGCGGCACGACGATGCTGGCCATGGTCCCGCCGACGATCAGCTCGTAGACGGCGTTCGGCAGGGTGTTGGCGATGTTGTAGGTGTCCAGCAGCCGGGTGCCCAGACCGAGCGCGGCGGAGAGCACCACGATGCGCACGAATCCGGCGATCCGCGACGCGAGCGTGGCGACGGCCAGGCTGCGCCCGGCCTGCCTGATCGACGAGCCCTCCGTCACGGGGACCTGTCTACCCGTCGGCGTCGGAGCTTCGGCATCGGCCCCGACGCCGGCGGGCCGGGTCACGCGGTGAACTTCGCCCGGCGACGGCGGCCGATCACGTACGCGGCCGCGCCGCCCGCGAGCAGCAGCACGCCCACGCCGGTGACCAGCGCGATCGGGGCGCCGGTGATCGGCAGCGTCCCGCCACCACCGGAACCGCCGTCGCCGGGGCCGTTGAGGACGATCTCGGCGGTGTCGTTGCCGGTGGGCTGCGCCACCGACTGGTTCACCGCGACCGCCACCGTGCCGGTCAGCGTGCCCGCCTTGTCGATGCGCACCGGGAACGGCCAAGTCGTCGAGGTGCCGGCCCGGTACACGTCGTCTTCGACGACGCAGACGTAGCGGAGCTTGTTCTTGGCGTCGGCGGTGCAGCCCTGCGGGGTATCGAGGGCCGTGGTGCCTTCGGGCAGGGTGACGGTGGCTCGCGGGTCCGAACCGGGACCGTAGACCGCGGCCGGGCCACTGTTCTCGATGCCGACCTCCACCTCCACGGTGGAGCCGACGTCGCCCTGCACCTCGGCGCCGATCGCGGTGATGTCGGCGCTCTGCTTGCCGCCGACCCGCACGACGACGGTCTGGTGGGCCTCGTGGTACTCCGTGTCGCTCGGCGCGCCCTGCGCCGTCAACGTCAGCGTGCCGCCGGTGCCCCGCTTCGGGTTCTGCGCGCGGACCTTCTGGATGCCCGGGCCGCTCAGGGCGTGAACGACCCAGCCGAAACCATGCTCGAGCTGGAGCGGAGCCGGCAGGTCGGCCGGCACGGTGGCGGTCAGGGCGCCGGCGAGCGCGTAGACCGTACCCGGCTGCAGTTTCGTGTCGAAGTGGCAGTAGCCGAGGGTGGTGCCGTACTCGCAGTTGGTGTACAGCCGGGCCGGCTGGAACTCCGGGGTGATGCCGAAGGTGAGAACGACGCCGTCGACGACCTTCTCGCCCTCGTTGCGCACGCCGTCCAACGGCACCCGGAACGTGCCGCCCGGCTTCGTCTCGACCACGGTGAATTCGCCGCCGACGGCGAGCGCTGATTCCACCTTCTCCTCGACCGAGATCGTGGCGGTCTGCACCACGGTGCCCTGTTCCCGGCTCGTCATGGTGATCTTGACCTGGCCTTGCGCGCCGGCCGCTCCGACCGGTGTGAAGGAGAGGTCCGTCAGCAGGATGCTCGCGGTCATATCGCCGATCCGGGGCCGCAGGATGTCATCCTGGCAGGTGTAGACCGGCCCGGTGGTCGTGCACGTGGCGACGTGATTCAGCAGTTTCACGGTTGCCACACCGGCCAGGCCGGTGGTGTCGATCGTGACGTCGACGTCGTGCAGCGTCAGTTCCGCGTTGACCGGATTCGGCGACACCCAGATGAACTGCGACTTCGCCGGACCACCCGGTTCCAGCGTCATGTCTTCGAGATGCAGCGTCGGCTTGGCAGCCGCGGCGGCCGGCATCGCAGTCGCGGCGAGCAATCCGAGGACCGCGGCGAGTCCGGCGCCGTACCGGCGGACACGGTGGGACCTCACGACATTCCTCCCCGTACGTCATGCGCCGAGCCCCCGCCTGGCGCGCCGCCGCAGTGTACAGAGATCATCGATCCCTGTCCGGCCCGCCTAGCCACCGAACGTCTGCTACCGTTGCCGCCGTGGGCACTCTGATCCGCTAGTACGGGACACCGCGTCGAGGCTTCTCCGCGGTGGGTCCTATGCGCGTCGTGCAGGCATGTGTCGCCGGCCGCGCGAGGTTCCCCGTACGTTCTCGCGCTCTTCGAGGCGCGGATTCCGCGACGCTGCCGCGTCGTGGGGAGGAGCCCCCAATGATCGCCATTCGAGGCGGAGCTGTCCGATTCGCCGAACGCACCGTGCTGGCCGGCATCGACCTGATCGTCGGCCCCGCCGAGCGGATCGCGGTGGTCGGCGACAACGGCGCCGGCAAGTCGACGCTTCTGCGAGCGCTCGCCGGAACGGTACGGCTGACGGCCGGCGACCGTGACGTCGAACTGCCCGGCGGTGTCGCGTTCGCCGAACAACAGCCACGGTTCCGGCCCGGCGCCACGGTCGCGGACGCACTCGACGACCTGCTCGCCGACGTCCGCGGCCTCGAGGCCGAGATCCAGCGGACCGCTGAGCGGCTGGAACACGTCGGCGCCGACGAGCAGGCCGGGCTGCTCGCATGTTTGAGCGCCGCCATGGACCGGTTCGAGGCCCGCGACGGTTATCAAGTCGATCAGCGTGTGCACGCCGGGCTCGACCGGCTCGGGCTGGGCGGTCTCGACCAGTCCCGGCTGGTGAGCACGCTGTCCGGCGGCGAGAAGGCGAGGCTGGCGCTGGCGGCGGCCCTGTCGTCGCAGGCGGAGTTGCTGCTGCTCGACGAGCCGACCAACGACCTCGACGACGCCGGTATCGGTTGGCTGGAGGAGCGCCTGGCCGCGCACCGCGGCGCGCTGATCGTGGTGACCCACGATCGTGCGCTGCTGGATCGGTTCGCGACCGACATCGTGCATGTCGAAGGTGGTTCGCTGCGCCGATACGGCAACGGATACGCCGGCTACCTGACCGCACGCGCGGCTGAACGGCGGCGGCTGCTGACCGAGTACGAGGCGTGGCGGCACGACCTCGCCCGTCAGGAGGCGCTCGTCGCCGCCAACGCCTTCCGGCTCGACGCGATCCCGCGCAAGCTGGGCCGCTCGCTGTTCGGCCATGCCGCCTTCCGGGCCCGCGGCCGCGACCACGGTGCGATGGGACGCATTCGGATGGCGAAGGAGCGGGTGAACCGGCTGCGCGCGGATCCCGCGCCGCGGCCTGCCGATCCGTTGCGGTTCACACCTGACTTCGCCGGGCCGGCGCCCGCCGATCCGGGTGCCCTGATCAGTGCGGACGGTGTCCGGCTGGGAGTGGACGGGCCGGCGCCGAGGCTTGAGCTGGAGTCGCTCGCGGTGTCGGCCGGTGACCGGCTGCTGATCTCCGGACCCAACGGGTCGGGCAAGACCACGCTGCTGCGCGTGCTGGCGGGCGAGCTCGCACCGCAGCACGGCACGGTCTGGCACCGTCCCGGCCTTCGTGTCGCATGGTTGCGGCAGGACATCACGACCGGTTCGGCTGCGACGCTGCTCCAGGTCTTCGCCGTGGCCACCGCCGCCTACGAGCAGGACGCCGCGGACGCGCTGCTGCGGCTCGGGCTGTTTCATCCCGACGACCTGGGCCGGCCGGTGGCGCACCTGTCGGTCGGGCAGCGCCGGCGCCTGGAGGTCGCCCTCGCCGTCACCCGCCCCAGCGACCTGCTGCTGCTCGACGAGCCGACGAACCACCTGGCTCCCGAACTGCTCGAGCAACTGGAGCAGGCGCTGCTTACGTACCCCGGCGCTGTTCTGACCGTCACCCACGACCGGCGGTGGCGCGAGCGAGCGCAAGCCGCGGCCCCGGCACGGCAGATCCAGGTGGCGCCCGGAGGCATCGTCAGCGAACAGTGCCTACCTGGATCGGGTAGCCGACAGCAGACACCCGTGCGGGCCGCCGTTGCGCCAGGATCGGCCCGCGACGCGTTGACGCAGGCTGATCGATCGGGGGTCACCGATGACTGCTGAGGACCGGACCACCCACCGCACGAGGCTGTGGTCGGAGACTTACCTGGGCGGCTCGCCCGAGGCCGAACGGCGGCTATTCGAGGGGTTCGCGGTCAAGATCATGCAAACCCAGCTGCGGAATCGCAAGGCTTCCGGCGGCGGGCCGATCACCGCGGGCTTCCAGGCCAAAAGCATTTTCGGTACGCGCGACGCAGTGTTGCGGTTTCTCGAAGTGCCGGCCGAGTTGCGGGTCGGCTTCGCCCAGCCGGGCGCGGTCTATCGCACGGCGGTGCGGTTCAGCAACGCCGAAGGCCGCATCCTGTCCGACCAGGAGGCCGACCTGCGGGGCGCGGCGCTGCGGGTCACCGTGGACGCCGGCGGCGAGCAGCACGACCTGCTGATGACCAACGCGCCGGTGTCGCACGCCCGCGACGCCCGCCAGTTCGCCGAGGTCGCCGTGGCCACGGCCGGCGGCGGGTGGCGGCGCTACGCCGGGCTGGTACGGCTGGTGTTCGTGCTCGGCCCCGGCGAGACGGTCCGCATCGTGCGCAACCTGACCGCCGGGCGCACCCGCATCACCAGCGTCGCGACCGAGACGTTCTGGAGCCGCATCCCGATCGCCTGGGGCGACACCGCGGTGCAGTACTTGCTGCGGCCCGCGCCCGGCACACCGGCAGCGGGCGCGCCGCCGGCCGGTGACCCCGACTTCCTCGGCCACGAGTTGGCGGACCGGCTGGCGCGCGGCGACGTGAGTTTCGAGCTGTGTGTGCAGCGGTTCCGTGACTCGGAGTCGACGCCGATCGAGGACGCCGCCGTCGACTGGCGCTCACGTGATGACCCGCCCGAGCCGATCGCGGTGCTGACCATTCCCGCCGGATCCTCCGACGACCCGGCGGTGCACGCGCTGCGGTTCAACCCGTGGAACACCACCGACGAATTCCGGCCGCTCGGCAATCTCAACCGGGTGCGCAAGGCCGCCTACGACGCCAGCGCCGCGCACCGCGACCGGCAACGCTGGCTCACCGACGTGCCGCTGCGCAACCACGTGGCCGGCGCCGCGATGCGGACGATCTTCGGCGTGGTCAACCGGTTCCGGCCCTGGCACCGCCTGCCGACGTCGCTGGCCCTGCTCAACCTGGCGGCCCTGCGGGACGTGCTGCGCCGGGAGAACCTGATGGACACCGAGGTGCGCGAAGCCCCGCCGCGCGCCCGGCAGGCGCCGGCAGCTCCGGCCGAGGATGAGCGCGTCTTCCGTACCCATGACGGCCGTTTGAATGATCTTTCTGAGCCTGCCATGGGTTCCGTGGATGCGGCGTTCGGCCGCAACGTGCCCGCGGTGCACCGGCCTGACCTGCATGATGAGCCGAACCCGATCGTGGTCAGTCGCGAACTGCTGCACCGCGAGCAGTTCCGGCCGGCGACCTCGCTGAACATCCTGGCCGCCGCCTGGATCCAGTTCCAGGTGCACGACTGGGTGGTTCACGCCCGGCATCCGCTCGGCGTCGACGACGTTCAGGTGCCGCTGCCGGCCGACATGCCCGGCTGGGTGAACACGGTCGGCGGGCCGCTCGAGTCGTGGATGCGCATCGGTGGGAACATCAGCCGCGGCACCGGCGCGGACGGCGTCGAAAAGCTGTTCGGCAACGTCGTGTCGCACTGGTGGGACGGCTCCGAGGTGTACGGCTCGGACGCCGCGAAGGCCGCCGAACTGCGCGACGGCGCGAAACTGCGGATGACCCCGGACGGCTACCTGCCGGTGGACGTGCGCGGCGCGGAGATCACCGGGTTCAACGAGGCGTGGTGGCTCGGGCTCAGCAGCATGCACACGCTGTTCGCCCGGGAACACAACGTGCTCTGCGACGAGCTGCGCCAACGCAACCCGGGCTGGAGTGACGTGCGGGTCTACGAGACCGCCCGGCTGATCGTGTCCGCTCTGATCGCGAAGATCCACACGGTGGAGTGGACGCCGGCGATCCTGGCGACCGAGGTGCTGCGCCGGGGCATGAACGTCAACTGGCACGGCGTCCCGGCCAACGACCTGCTCAGCCGGATCGGGCTGTGGCTGACCGACGCGAACGCGCTGCACGGCATCCCGAAGACGACACCCGACCACCACGGCACACCGTTCTCCCTCACCGAGGACTTCGTCACCGTCTACCGCATGCACCCGCTCATCCCCGACGACTACACGTTCCACGACGCCGCGACCGGCGGCCTGCTGCGCGACGCCGCCTTCAATCAGCTGCGCGGCGACCTGGCCGACGACGTGCTGCGCGAACTCGGGCTGACCAACGTGCTCTACTCGTTCGGCACCGCCCACCCCGGCGCCATCACCCTGCACAACTACCCTCAGGCACTGCTCAACGTGGAACGCGAGGGCGAACTGATCGATCTGTCCGTGGTCGACCTGGTCCGCACCCGCCGCCGCGGCGTACCCCGCTACAACGACTTCCGCGCCGCCCTGCACCTGCCCCGCATCACGCGCTGGGAGGACCTGAACAGCGACCCGCAAACGGTGGAGCGACTGCGCACCGTCTACCGCAGCATCGACGAGGTCGACACCATGGTCGGCCTGTTCGCCGAAACCCCGCCGGACGGCTTCGGGTTCTCCGACACCGCGTTCCGCGTCTTCATCCTGATGGCGTCACGGCGGCTGCAGAGCGACCGGTTCCTCACCGCCGACTACCGGCCCGAGATCTACACCCAGTTCGGCCTGGACTGGATCGCGCAGACCTCGATGACCAGCCTGATCCACCGGCACTGCCCAGCCTTGGCGGCGCTGCTGCCCGCCGACGCGAACGCCTTCGCGCCCTGGCCCACCCGTCGATGACAGGACGCCGCCACCACACCCGCGTGGTCGGTCACGCCGACGGTGACCACATCCGGGTACGGCCCCGGCGGCAGATTCACCGTCGCGCAGCCGGGCCCGCTGTTGCCGGCCGAGGCGACCACGAACGTCCCGGCGGCCGCGAACGCGGCGGTGGCCGGGACGAACGTGGCCAGGTCACAACCTTCGACCGCCGGGCGGTTCCACGAGTTGGTCAGCACCTGCGGACCACGGTCAGGCCGCCCGTCCGCGATCGGCACGCCAGCCGTAACCGCGATCACGGCCGTCCCCACCCCGGCGACCGCGGCTCAGCAGACGGCCGCTGCGGCGGCTCGACCCCTTGACGTCGGGCTCCAGCGCGAACGCATTCCCGCCGTCGGGCGTCGCGTACCCGGCCAGCGCGGCCAGCACCCCGTCGCGGTCACCGCCGCCGCTCAGATACGCCAGCCGGCGTGGGTCGAGCACCCGGTCAACCAGACGAAGGCGGCGGCGCGCCGCATCAGGAACTCGGGTCATGCCTCCCACGCTAGGGAGGGCCGGACTTGTCGGCTTGAACGAAACGGTCGAAGTAGGCGGCGCTCTCGGCGTCGGCCGGGTAGTAGGACTCGATGGCGATCTCGTCGATGGTGATGTCCATCGGCGTGCCGAACGTGGTGAACGTGGAGAACAGCCGCAGCTCCCGCCCGTCGATGCGCAGCACCATCGGAATCACCACGTCGGTGCCGGCCTGCGGCTGCGGCGGTTCGCCGGGCTCATCAGCGAGCAGTTCCTCGTACAGGGCGGTCAGCTCGGGATCGGGATTGGTGGCGAGCTGCCGGGAGATCCGGGAGCGGAACACCGCACGTACGTCGTCGCGGTTGACGACCAGGTGGGCCAGGCCGCGCGGGTCCAGGCCCAGACGGATCAGATTGACCGGCGGGCGCAGCAGGTCAGGGGAGACCTGGGCGAGGAACGGCTCGAACGCCCGGTTGGCCATCACGATGTTCCAGCGACGATCAAAGACAATGGCCGGGTACGGTTCATGCGCGCGCAGAACCCGCCGGATAGCGTCGTGGGCGGCGGTGAGGGCGCTGTCGTCCAGAGACCGCTCGGGGTAGCGGGGCGCGTAACCACCGGCCAGCAGTAGGTGGTTACGGTCGCGCAGTGGCACATGAAGCTGGTCGGCCAGCCGCAGGATCATGTCGGGGCTCGGCTGGGACTTGCCGGTCTCGACCAGGCTGACATGCCGGGCGGAGACGTCCGCGGCGATGGACAGGTCCAGCTGGCTCAGACCACGACGATGCCGCCATTGCCGCAGCAGTTCCCCGACGGTGTGCACGATCGAGAGCGTACGCATCCTGGCGGCGAACGCCATGAAATGCCACTTCATCGACAAGTGCCACCCGGCGCCGAAACACTTCGGGCCATGACCACTGAGAACAAGAGCATCGTCCAGCGAGCACTGGCCGGACTGATCGAGACACATGACGTCGACGCGGTCGGCCGGTTCCTCAGCGACGACTTCACCCACCGCCGGCCGGGCAACGTCACGAAAACGAAGAAGGAATGGCTCGCCGCGGTCGAGGCGGCACTGGTGCCGCTGGCCGACATGCAGGTGGAGCTCCTGCAACTGCTGTCCGACGGCGAGTACGTCGTGGTGCATTCCCGGCGCTGGCTTCCCGGCGGCCCGGAGACGGTGGTCGTGGACGTCTGCCGGCTCGAGGACGGGCTGATCGTCGACGTGTGGGAGATCATCGAGCCGGTGGCGACAGCGGCCGAGAATCTGCGCTGGTGGGAATGAGGTCTGCCCTGCCGAGGATCCGGCAGGGCAGACACCGGATCAGGGGACGATCACGACGCCACCGCGGACGCCGCCTTCGGCGAGCCGGATGTGGGCGGCTGCCGCTTCGGTGAACGGGTAGACGCCGGCGACGCGCAGCGGGATGTCGCCGCTTTCGACCAGCTTGACCAGGTCGCTGAGCCGGGAGCCGTTCGGCTGCACCCCCAGGGCGTGCGTCCGGATTCCACGTACCGGTTCCGGGCGCAGCGGGGGAGAAGCGGCGACGAAGCCACCGCCGTCGCGGACCACGTCCAGCAGCGACGAGCCGATCACCGCCAGGTCGACGACCGCGTCGAAGCTGCCCTGCGGTTCCTCCGAGCGCGGTACGAACGTCGCGCCCAGCGATTCCACGAACTTGCGGTCGCCGGCCCCGGCGACGGCGGTGGCGTGCAGGCCGGCGTTGCGGGCCAGGGCGAGCAGGAACCCGCCGACCTGTCCTGCGCCGCCGGTGACCAGCAACGACGAGCCGGCCGGCAGGGCGAGCAGGTCGAGGGCTTGGACGGCGGTGAGGCCGTTGGTCGGCAGGGTCGCGGCTTGCGTGGCGGGAATGCCGGTGGGTGCGGCGGTCAGCCACGTCGCGTCCAGGACGACGAACTCGGCGTGGGCGCCGTTCGTGGTCTGCAGCCACGGGGTGAAGCCGATGACCTCGTCGTCGACGGCCAGGTCGGTGACCGAGGGGCCGACCGCGTCGACCGTGCCGGCGACGTCCCAGCCAGGTATGTAGGGCAGCCCGGTCGGAAGTGGGGCCGGGAACCGGCCGGCGCGGATCATGAGGTCGACCGGGTGCAGGACGGAGGCGGCGACGCGTACCCGTACCTGTCCCGGTCCCGGCTCGGGCACCGGCAGACCCGCCGCTACCTGCAGGACCTCCGGGCCGCCGAACTCCGCATACCTGATGGCGCGCATCGCTTTCCTCTTCCTTCGAGGTGTTGTTGACCTCTAGAAGATAGGTAGGGTTGGGCACCAGAAGTAAGTAGGTACCTTGAGGTGCCTAAGGTGCCAGGAGGTGGCGGGCATGGCGACGACAACGGCCGGGGAGCGGCGCGAGCAGTCCAAACGTGACTACGACGCGTTCCTGGCGGGCTGCCCGACCCGCGAACTGCTGAGCACGCTCACCGACAAATGGGCGGCGCTGGTGATCGCAGCGCTCGCCGACGGCCCGCAACGCCACGGCGAGCTGGCCCGCCGCATCGCCGGCGTCAGTCAGAAGATGCTCACCCAGACGCTACGCACCCTGGAACGTGACGGCCTGCTCACCCGCACGGTCACCGCGTCAGTGCCGGTCCGTGTCGACTACGAGCTCACCCCACTCGGCAACGACCTGTTCCCGGTCATGCTCGCGATCAAGACCTGGGCCGAGGCCAACATGGACCGCGTCTTCGAGGCCCGCACCCACTTCGACGCACGACCCTGACGCGAACGGTCAGCCGCCGGATGCCGGTCAGCAGCATCGGCATCCGGCGAGCTCATTCACCCTGGCCGCTCGAACATTTACAGCGTGCGCAGCACCTCGACCGCCTCGGTCTCCGCGGTGTGCACCGCGCGCAGCCGGTCGGCCAGCATGCCCAGATCGGGCGCCACCGGTGGCTTCCGGTCCAGCTCGGCCCGTAGCTGCCACAGCTCGGCCGCAGCCTCGGCCCGGCCGGCGGCGCCGTCGTCTCCCAGCGCCACGCCCTCGGCCACCGCCGCCACCATGTCGCGCAGGCGGGCGTACTCCGGAACATCGGCCGGCAGCGCGGCCTCAGCGAACGCATGCCAGCGGCGGCCCGCCTCGCGGAACGCCTGCGCCGCCTGCGTCGCCCGCTCGCCGAGCAGCGGTGCGGCCTCGTCGAGGAAGTCGGCGTACAGGTCGCGCAGGTGGCCGCCGCTCATGCCGACCGGCTCCACCTCGTCCCACACCGTCAGCAGCGCGGTGGCCAGCCCGCGGCCGTCGGCGAAAACGGTCGGCCAGCCCTTCGCGTTGCGCCGGTCGGTGAGCAGCTTCGCCCACTTCTGCCAGGCCGGCAGCGCGAACGACGAAGACGTGCCGCCCAGGTGCCCGGCACACTCCCGGACCCCGTCACGAACCAGGTCTGCGAGCTTCTCCGGCGGGGTCGCGGCCTCAACCACGACAAGCTTGTTCCGGTACGAGACGACGCGTGCCCGGGCGCGGTGCAGCGCGTCGGCCGAGACGGTCAGCGGACGGGTGTTGCGGTCGTCGATGCGTACCCCCGCGCCGGTCGCCGCGTAGGCGACCACCGCATGGCCGCCGTGCGCCTCCAAGTGCGGGGGCAGGTGCCAGTAGCCGACCAGGTACCGGTCCGGGACCACGATCGCCCGCTCGCCCGCGGCCAGTGCCGCGTCCAGGGCGGCAGCCGCGCCCTTGGCGCCCGACGTGGTGTGCACCCGGTAACGGGCGCCGAGCCGGTCCAGGGTCTGGTCGGTCCAGTCGAGATAGTTCCACCGGCGCCGGAAACCCAACGTCAGGTGGGTGGTGTCGTGCGCGGCAAACTCCCAGAGGATGTATCCGGCACCGAGCCCACCGCCGATGCCGAGGACCATCGCCTCCGACAGCTCGACTCCATGGCCGGCGAGCACGTGCGCCACCGCGGCGGTCTCGGGGTGCAGCCCACCCCGCAACGGCCAGTCGTGGTCGGTGCCGGGCCGCTCGGCGTCGCCGACCACGTGCCGGCGCGCGGCGGCGTACCGTTCGCCGGTCCGGGCCATCCGCGCACGGATGCGGGCCTTGAGGTGTTTCTGCTCGGTCATCGCTGTCCCGTCCGGTCACGCGCACGCCGCGATCCCCACGCGGCAGCGATACGCACAACCGTCGGTGCGTCTCAGCATGGGACGGTCGCTCTCCCGAGGCCGGACACCCCTTTGCCTCCGCGGTGCCGGGTGGCGTGGGCACCCGGGAGGAGGTTCGGCACGGGAGCGTGCCGACCTCACCCTACCGCAGCACCCGTGCCACGACCGCCAGCGCCTGCTCGCCGAGCGGGTCGTGTCCCCCGTGCGAGCTACCCGCAAGTGTCCACCGCACGGTGACGATTGCTGCGGCGGAAATCCATAGGTTTCTTCCTGTCCGCGGCGCTCCGGTCGCGGTCTGCGAAGGAGTCATCATGCGATTCGTCAAACAGCTTCTCGCCGTCGTCGCCGTCGCCCTCATCGGCGGGCAGGGTGCCGCCGCGGTCGAGGGCGACTTCTTCCTCACCCTGGTGATCGGCGCGGTGGCGGCGGTGCTGGGCGTGGTCGTCTACCGGTGGGTGGTGCGGCGCACCGAGCGCCGCGACCCTGCCGAGCTCGATCTCGACGGTTGGTGGGGGAAGGTGGGCCGCGGGACGCTCATCGGCTTCGCCATGTTCGCGGCCGTCATCGCCAACATCGCGTTCCTCGGCGGTTACCACGTCGAAGGCTGGGGCTCGCCGACGGGAGCGCTGGGGTTGCTCGGGTTCATGGCGGCCGCGGCCGTCACCGAGGAGCTGCTGTTCCGGGGGGTGCTGTTCCGGATCATCGAGGAGCGTACGGGCACCTGGATCGCTCTCGCCCTGACCGGCGTGGTGTTCGGCGCGATGCACCTGGTGAACCCGGACGCCACCCTGTGGGGGGCGACCGCCATCGCGATCGAGGCCGGGTTCATGCTGGCCGCCTGCTACGCCGCCACCCGCAACCTGTGGGTCCCGATCGGTCTGCACTTCGGCTGGAACTTCGCCGCCGGCGGCATCTTCAGCGTCGCGGTCTCGGGTAACGGCGAGTCGAAGGGGCTGCTCGAGGCCTCGACGTCCGGGCCGGTCGCGCTGAGCGGGGGCGCTTTCGGGCCGGAGGGCAGCCTGTACGCGGTGCTGGCCGGCGTGGTCCTGACCGTGGTGTTCCTGTGGCTGGCCAAGCGCCGCGGGCACATCGTCCCGCTTCGCCGCCGGACGGCACAAGCCCCGGCAACCGCTACAGTCACCCGGTGATCAAGCTCCGGAGCCTCCCGGATCTGTGGCGGCAGTGGCCGGTCACGGTCCGGGATCTCCCGCTCGCCCTCGCCTTCGCCCTCGCGGCGGCGGTCCCGGCGCTGCAGCGGCACGGCACGCAGGTCGGTGACCTGCCGAACCGCCCGTACGACGCGCTGACCATCGGTGTCGTCGCCCTGGAGTGCCTGCCGCTGGCCGTACGCCGCCGGTGGCCGGCCGTCTGCCTCGTGCTGGTGTCGCTCGGCTTCGCGATCGACCAGCTCCGCGGCTACCACACCGTCGCGGGTACGGCACTGGCCATCGCGCTCGTCAGTGCGGGCGCCTATGTGGAACAGCGCCGTTGGCTCGTCGCGGGTCTCGCCACAGCGGCGTACGGATCCCTCGTGGTCTCCCTCGACCGGCTCGGCTCGGCTGAGGGCGTCGTCGGGTTCACCACCTTCTATCTGCTGCTGGCGCTCGCGTGGGGCATCGGGGCGTGGCTGCGCCAGAACCGGGCCGCCGAGGCGGAACGCCGCCGCCATGTCGAGGAGGCCACCCGTACGGCGGAGCGCACCCGCATCGCCCGGGAGCTGCACGACGTCGTCACCCACCACGTGACGGCGATGGTCGTGCAGGCCGAGGCGGCACGCTACCTGACGGGCGCCCCGGACAAGCTGGAGCAGACCTTGACCGCGATCACCGGCACCGGCCGCCGGGCCGTCGGCGACCTGCGGCAACTGCTCGACCTGCTCAACCCGGATCACAGCACCGACGACCCGCGTACGCCGTCGGTCGGCGACCTGGACACCCTCGTCGACCAGACCCGGCAGGCCGGGCAGCCGGTCGAGTTCGTCCGGGACGGCACGCCGTCGGCGGCCACCGGCAGCGCCGAGGTGGCGGCGTACCGGGTGGTGCAGGAGGCGCTGACGAACGCGCTGAAGTACGCGCACGGCAGCCCGACCAGGGTTCACGTCCACCACGGGAAAGGGGAGACGACCGTGGAGATCAGCACCGACGGCTCCGGATCCGGCAACGCTTCCCCGGGCGGCAGCGGGCGCGGCCTCGCCGGGCTCCGCGAGCGGGTCGCCGTCCTCGGCGGCGACTTCAGCGCGGGCGCGCAGGCCGGCGGCGGCTTCCTCGTGCGGGCCCGGATCCCGGCCGGAAACCCGTCGTGACCGCGCCGATCCGGGTGCTGGTCTGCGACGACCAGGAGCTGATCCGCGCCGGCTTCGCGACGATCATCGACGCCCAGCCCGACATGGAGATCGTCGGCGAGTGCGGCGACGGACGCGCGGCGGTCGACCTGGCCGCCCGGCTCCGGCCCGACGTGGTGGTGATGGACGTCCGGATGCCGGTGCTCGACGGCATCGAGGCGACCCGTCTGCTGGCCGGAGTCGGCGTCCCCGAGCCGGTGAAGGTCCTCGTGGTGACGACGTTCAACCTCGACGAATACGTCTACGAGGCGCTGCGCGCGGGCGCCAGCGGCTTCCTGCTCAAGGACGCCCCACCGGCGCAGCTGCTGGGCGGCATCCGCACGGTCGCGACGGGCGCCGCGCTGCTGGCCCCGGAGGTGACCCGGCAGCTGGTGGGCAGGTACGCGGCCCGCATCCGCCCGGCCGAAGGCGACCCGGACGGCGGCGCGCTGACCCCGCGCGAGCTGGAGGTGCTCCGGCTCATCGCGGAGGGCCTGTCCAACAGCGAGATCGCCGCGGCGCTGGTGCTCAGCCAGGAGACGGTCAAGACGTACGTGTCCCGCATCCTCACCAAACTGGACCTGCGCGACCGGGTGCAGGCCGTGGTGTACGCCTACCGCCGCGGCCTGGTGACCTGAGCGGCCCACTCCTGATGCGGCCGCCGGTCTGGTAGAACAGCTCGCACGCGGCATCACCAGCCGGTGAAGCATTCTGTACCGAATGGTACGGTTGCCGCCATGAGCCGTTCCCGCAGCACGGTGTTGGGTCGGCCCCGCGGCTTCGACACCGACGAGGCGCTCGAGCGCGCCATGCGGGTGTTCTGGGCGCAGGGGTACGAGGGTTCGAGTCTCGCTGATCTCACCGGTGCCATGGGAATCACCAAGACCAGCATGTACGCGGCCTTCGGCAACAAGGAACAACTGTTCCGCAAGGTTCTGCAGCGATACACGCAGGGCCCGGCCGACTATTTCGACGCCGCCCTGGAGCAGCCGACCGCGCAGGCAGCAGCCGAGGCGCTGCTGCGCGGATCGGTCCGCACCTCGACCATGCCCGAGGGTTTCGCGGGTTGCCTGACCATCCAGGGCGCGCTGCCGGCGTGTGACGAGAACCGTCCGGTGCACGAGGCGCTCGTCCAGTTCCGCAACGACGCGGTCGAGCGGCTCGAGCAGCGTTTCGGTCGTGCTGTCGACGAGGGCGACCTGCCGGGCGACGCGGATCCGAGGCGCCTGGCCCGCTATGTCATGGCGCTGGCTTTCGGTATTCCCGTGCACGCCGCCAACGGCCTCGGCCGCGCCGAACTCGACGAGATCGTCGACCAGGCGATGAGCTGCTGGCCGTCACGTTCCTGATCGGGCCAGTTTCGGCCGGGTCGCGACATACCCGTCTATACCGCGATCGCGCTGATCATGGCCTGGCCGCTGCTGCGCCGCTTCCTGCCCTGCCCCGGCGACGACCGGCAGGTGCCCGCCGGCGTCTGACCCACCAGCTGCGCTCACCGCATCCGGCCGGACGAATAGCGTGCACCGCTGTTCTACCGGGTCATCAACGGGCCGCCGCCCGCAGCAGGGCGAGCGTGCCCCGCAGCTCCGCCCCGAGCGCGCTCGCGGCCGCGTCGGCGTCGCCGTCGATGACCGCCTCGACCAGGGCGGTGTGCCCGTCGTCGCCCGGGGTCGGGTCGGCCGAGCGCAGCCCCAGCAGCGCGACGAGGTCGAGCAGACCCTGCTGGAGCCTGGGCGTGAACTCGGTGAACAGGCTGACGAGCAACGGGTTGTGGGTGGCGGCGACCACGGCCGCGTGCAGGGCGATGTCAATCTCGACGAACTCGGCGTCGGTGGCGCCGGCCGCCTGCCGCCGCCGGTCGAGGGCCGCGCGCAGGGCGGCCACATCGTCGTCGGTGCGGCGGGTGGCGGCCAGCCGGGCGGCCTCCACCTCGACGATCATCCGGACCTCGTAGACGTCCGTGACGGCGGCCTGCCGCAGCCGGGTGGACCAGTCGTCGCTCGGCCGGGTCGCGATCACGTACACCCCGGCGCCCTGCCGGGCGCGGACCATGCCGGCGCCGGCCAGGGCGCGCAGCGCCTCGCGGACCGTGGACCGCCCGACGCCGAGTTGATCGGCCAGGGTGACCTCGCCCGGCAGTTTCGTGCCGACCGGCCACTCGCCGCCGGTGATCTGCTCGCGGAGCCGGTCGGTGGCCTGCTGGACCAGTGAGGACGGCCGCAACGGACCCGCTGTCATGGGCACGCCTTCCAACTTGTCTGAGGAGTTCACTTGTCTGAGTACCTGACAAGTGCTTACTCTACACGCATGCCATCGGCTGCCCTTCTCCTCCTCGGCTGCCGCTGCGGGGTCTGACACGACCGGCACCCCGCAGCGGGTGCCTCGCCGTGCCGGTCAATCGACCGATCCGAAAAGAGACGTTCCCGATGTCGTTTCCCACTCTGCGCACCCCGGCCGGCCCCGTGCCGTCGGACGCCCCGCACTGGAATCCCCAGCGCGCCAGCGCCATGCCGTACCACCGCTACCAGGCGGCCCACGACCGTGTCGCCCTGCCGCTGACCGACCGGACCTGGCCGTCGGCCCGCGTCGAACGCGCCCCGCTGTGGGTGCCGGTCGACCTGCGTGACGGCAACCAGGCACTGGCCGAGCCGATGGACACACCCCGCAAACGCCGGATGTTCGACCTGATGGTCACCATGGGCTTCAAGGAGATCGAGATCGGCTACCCGGCCGCCAGCCGGACCGACTTCGATTTCGTACGCCACCTCGCCACCAGCGGTGCGGTCCCGGACGACGTGACCGTGGTGGTGTTCACCCCGGCCCGCACCGAGCTGATCGACCAGACCGTCGCGTCGATCGCCGGCCTGCCCCGTGCCGTCGTGCACATGTACACCGCGACCGCCCCCACCTGGCGCGAGGTCGTGCTCGGCCGCTCCCGCGACGAGCTGCACGAGCTGATCCGCGACTCCGCCCGCCACCTGATGCGCGGCGCCGACCGCAGCGGCGTGGACGTCCGGTTCCAATTCGCGCCGGAGGTCTTCAACCTCACCGAACCGGACTACGCCCTGGAGATCTGCGACAGCCTCACCCAACTGTGGGAGGCCAGCCCGGACCGGCCGGTGACCATCAACCTGCCGGCCACCGTCGAGATCGCCACCCCGAACGTGTACGCCGACCAGATCGAATACATGCACCGCAACCTCGCCCGCCGCGACAGTGTGATCCTGTCGGCGCACCCGCACAACGACCGCGGCACCGGCGTGGCCTGCGCCGAACTCGCCGTGCTGGCCGGAGCACAACGGGTGGAGGGCTGCCTGTTCGGCAACGGGGAACGCACCGGCAACGTCGACCTGGTGACGCTGGCGCTGAACCTGTTCGCCCAGGGCGTCGACCCGATGATCGACTTCTCCGACATCGACACGATCCGCGACGTCGTCGAGCAATGCAACCGGCTGCCGGTGCACCCGCGCCACCCGTACGGCGGAGAGCTGGTGCACACCGCCTTCTCCGGCACCCATCAGGACGCCATCGCCAAGGGATTCGCGGCGCACGCCAAGCAGGCGGCCGACCTCGGGGTGCCGGCCGAGGAGGCGCCCTGGTCGGTGCCGTACCTGCCGATCGACCCGGCCGACGTGGGCCGCACCTACGAGGCGGTCATCCGGGTCAACTCGCAGTCAGGCAAGGGCGGCATCGCGCACCTGCTGCACACCCACCGCGGGCTGGACCTGCCCGCGGCGATGCGGCCGGACTTCTCCGCGCACGTCCAACGGGTCGCCGACGACACCGGCGAGGAACTGTCCCCGCGACGGCTGTGGGAGCTGTTCCGGGCCACCTACCTGGACCCGGCCGAAACCGGGCCGGTCACCCTGGCGTCCTGGCAGCTCACCGGCGACGACCAGTTCAGCTGCGTGGTCCGCGCCGACGGCCAGGAACACGAGTGCCGGGGCACCGGCAACGGGCCGCTGTCAGCGCTCACCGACGCGCTGCGCCACGCCGGGATCACCGTCGACATCCTCGAGTTCAGCGAACACGCCACCGGCAACGGCGCGCAAAGCCCAGCCGCCGCCTATGTCCACTGCCAGGTCGGCGAGGTGACGGTCTGGGGAGCCGGCCTCGACACCTCGGTCCTGACCGCGTCGGTGCAAGCCGTCATGGCCGCCGTGAACCGCACCAGGTAGCAGCCCGAACAAACCGGGCAGCCATCAGAGAAGCCGGGCACCGATCAACGGTGTCCGGCTCTCTTGGCATATTGCATTGACGCGCACACCCGTCTCTCCTCACGATAGGAAAGAGCGATTGAGGTCAACTCGATCACCCTAAATTGATTGCATCATCGAGACACATCCCTTAGAGTCATCCGCAACCGCCGCACGAAGCGAGGAGCAAACCGATGCGCCGCTGGCACGCCGAAACGAATCCGCAGCATCTGCTGCTGCCGGATGCGGTCGCCTGTGCCCTCGAGATGCACCAAGAGCAGGCCCTCAGCATCAAGCCCGTCCCCGGGAGGCGCACCTAGCGCCCGCCGAAGCGCTACAGCGCCGAAGCCGCCTCCCGGATCGGGAAGGCGGCTTCTTTCGTTTCACCGACAATTCCTTATAGGGGTGTGGCGCAATTCGGTAGCGCAGCGGCCTCCAAATCCGAAGGTTGCAGGTTCGAATCCTGTCACCCCTGCTTTTTGCGTCCCCCGCAGAACATTCTGCGGGCATGGACTCGTCGAGACCTCGGTCTCGGAATTGAGAACTCCACAGTGCGAATGGCATGAGAAACCCGCCGCCGGCGCCAGCACGGGCCCGCCGCGGGAACCACGCGCCGCCCGGGTCACGACCCCGGGCGGCGCGCCTGGGGCCGTAGCTCAGCAGGAAGAGCGCCGCTGTGGCATGGCGGAGGTCGCCGGTTCGATCCCGGTCGGTTCCACACGAAGCATGCCCACCGAGTTCACACGGCAGAACACCGGTGGGCACACATGGACCCGTGGAGCAGCGGAACGCTCGTCGCCCTCTCAAGGCGGAGACGCCGGTTCGATCCCGGTCGGGTCTACCACAACCAGCAGTCCGAGATGGTGCAACTGGCAGCACGTCCGCCTCTGGAGCGGAAGGTTGGAGGTTCGAGTCCTCCTCTCGGAGCACACACGCAAGACACGTCCTCGTAGCCCAACTGGCAGAGGCGCCGTCCCGAGGAGGCGGCCAGTGCGGGTTCGACTCCCGCCGAGGACACGCCAGCCGGCGAGGTTCCCGAGGGGGAGCGCCCGACTCGTAATCGGGACCCGGTCGGTTCGACTCCGACCGCCGGCTCCATACCGATGGAGTTCACCTGCGTTCGTGGCGGAAATGGCAGACGCGCCGGCCCCAGGTGCCGGTCCCGCAAGGGGTGGGGGTTCGACTCCCTCCGGACGCACTCATGGGGTCATAGCTCAGCTGGAAGAGCGTCCCGCTCGCACCGGGAAGGTCCGGAGTTCAACTCTCCGTGGCTCCACTGCGGCCCGCATCAGCGGGCCGCCATGCCGCCGTAGCTCAGAGGGAGAGCACCCGACTGTCGATCGGGGAGCCGCGGGTTCGAGTCCCGTCGGTGGCGCCGACGTCACTTCTGCCAACCGCCGTTAGCTCAGCTGGTAGAGCTACCGATTCTTAATCGGCAGGTCGCAGGTTCGATCCCTGCACGGCGGACCAGGCCCGGATCACAGGTGCGGGTTCGACTCCCGTCGATCACCTCATGGCCTTGGTGGGTCCCGGGTGGGGCCGCCCGCCTGCAACGCGGGTCCTTCGGGCAATTCGGTTCGACTCCGACCTCGGCTTCGGCTCTCCTGCCATTCGCACTGTGGATCTGCTCGGCGGCGGGGCGTCGGTGCCCAGCCGGCCCTCATAAGGCTGGACCGCCCGGTTCGACTCCGGGCGCCGCTACACATCCACGTGACGATCAGCGGCCCCGCTCGACCACCCGGTACGCGCGCAGGTTCGGATCGGCCGCGATCTGCGCCTCGGTGTACTTGATCGTGTCCCAGCCTTTCCGGGAGTAGAGGCGCGTCTGGTCGGCGTACCAGGGTGAGTTCGGGTTCGTCGACTGCGAGTAGGCCAGGATCTGCCGGCCCGCCGGGCCGTGCGGGCCGAGCTCGACGGCCATGACGTACGACGCGCCGTGTACGACCTTCGGGTAGCCCACGCCCGGCACGAGCGGGTTGGTGATCACGTTGAAGACGCCGGCGTCGCCCCGGCCGCCGTGCATCGGGATCCGGCGTTCGCCGCGGGTGTCGGTGTGGATGTCACCCAGCTTCGCGTCGAGCGGAATACCGGTGAGCCGCTGCACGGCGTCGGCGAGCGCGGTACGCACCCGGGGATTCGTGGTGTCGAGCCGGCGCGGGGTGCGCACCGGGTCGGTGGCGTCGAAGGTGTCGGCGAACCGGATCCCGCCGGCGAGGGCGAACTCGCTGAACAGGTGTGCCCCACGGCTGTCCAGGTCGACGCGCAGGTCGAACCGGGCCAGCGCCTCGCAGGCCGCGCTGAGATCGACGGTCGCGCCGTTCGAGGCCGTCGCGATCGGCTGCTGCCGGCAGAGGGCGACCAGGTCGTCGCGGACGAGTTCGGCGCCGTGCACCCGGTTGCCGAACATGACGTGCCAGAGCCGGTCGGTGGTGAAGCCCGTGCCGGGCAGGCCGTCTGTGCCGGCCAGGCGCTGCTGGATCTGGTCGAGCCCGAGCCGGGTACGCAGGCTGCGCTCAGTGCGTTCGTTGCCGAGGATCGGCGGGAAGCCCTCCAGCGGCGCGGCCGGGCTGGCCAGCCAGTGGCTGTCGTTGGAGTTGGTGACGTAGTCGTCGCGGAACCGCACCGGCAGGTCGGCGGGGCCGAGAATCCCCGGTACGGCGGCGTCGGGGTCGGTGCCCAGCGCGCAGTCCGACCGGGAGCCGTCCAGGACCGCCTGTCCGCTGCCGGTGTACAGCGGTTGGAACGCCGCGGGGATGCAGGCGGCCGCGAGCTCATGGGTGACTCGCGGCACGACGGAATGGTCTCCGTACAGCGCTTCGCCGCGCGCGTCCGCCGCGATCACGTTGACCCACGGAAGGAACTGGTGGCGGTCGAGCACCGCCTTGAGCTGGCGGACGTCGCGGGCCTGGCCCATCCGCAGCCACCCGTCGAAGGCGCGGTTGTTGGTCGCGTTGACGTCGGTGACGGCGTATGCGGTGGTCGCCGTCCAGTCGAAGGAACCCGGCACCACGGCCACCGGGCCGTAGCGGGTGTCGTACAGGGTCCGGCGGACCGTGCCGGCGTCGCCGGCCGGGACGGTGACCGTGCGGGCACGCATCCTCTCCGGCCGGCCGTCGACGTAGTAGGAGGTGGGGTCGCCGGGCACGAGACTCAGGCGGTGCCAGACGAACCGGCGCGCGGTGGAGACGGTGTGGCTCCAGGCGAGCGTACGGTTGTGCCCGATCTCAATGATCGGATCGCCGATCAGCGCCGCGCCCTCGACGTCGTAGCGACCGGGCACCTTGAGGTGCATCCGGTAGAAGCGTTCCGCGCCCTGCCAGGGGAAGTGCGGGTTGGCCAGCACCATCCCGTTCTTGTTCGTGGTGGCTCGCGCGCCGAGGCCGTAGGCGTTGCTGCCGATGCCGGCGCTCGCCCCGTCGAGGGCGGCGACGACCGCGGCGGCGTCCGGAGCTTGCATGGCTTGCACGGGCTCGGCGGGCACCGGGGGTGCCGCGGCGACGATGCCGTCGAGCAGGGCACGTGAGCCGGCGCGGACCATGCTGGCCCATGACGTACGCCAGATGTCGGTCTCGGTCACCGGGCGCACCCACGCCTTGCCGCGGCATGCCGGGTCGGTCAGGTTCGCCCCGCCGGTGCGGCGCAGGAAGTGGTTGTAGCCGGCGACGAAGCCGCGGATCTGGTCGCGTACGTCGTCGGACGGCGACCGCACACCGTCGCGGCGGCCTTCGAGGAGGCGCTGCACGACGCGGTCGTCGATCGCCTTGCGGTAGAACAGGTCGCTGCGCACGTTGGCGTCGTCCGGCCCGGCCGCCCCGAACCACCGGGATCGCTCACCGGCGACCGTCACCACCTTCTCCGCGATGACACAGAGGTTGTCCTCGGCCTGCACATAGCCGACGCCGAACCCGAGACCGGCGAAGTCGCCGGCGGTGATGTGCGGGACACCGTACGAGGCCCGGCGGATCAGCGCCGAGTAGCCGCGATCACGCTCGGAGCCCGACGCGGGCGATGGTACGACCGCGCTCGCCACGACCACCCCGACGGCAACCATTGCTGCTCCGAGGCGCACGGACATCGCTGTCATGAAGGCATCCCCCTCGATGCAATCCCCGGCGGCTCCACCGGGCCGGTGTACCTTGTGGACCATCCTGCCTGCCGGGGGCGGCGCTCGTACACCCCGCGCACAGCCCGAGGATCCGCATGGCGAGCGGTAGCCGGAAGGCTGTCCAGCCCTGGGTACGGCATGGCCGAACAGCACATCAACCTTTCGAAGCCGGTGAGGGAGGCGCGGGGGAGGGATATCCGCGGCGGTAGGTGTCGGCGTCGCCGGAGCGGGTAGCTGACAGATGATCGGAAACGTCGATGAATGGAGGCGAATCTGCATGGCAGCCACCAAGAGCCGCAACGACACGCCGAACACCCCGGACGTGAGCGAGAGCAAGATCGCCCGGATGAAGGTCGACGAGCTGCGCCGCGAGTTGAAGAGCCGCGGCGTCAAGGGCACTGAGGGCCTCAAGAAACCTGAGCTGGTGGACAAGCTGGTCAAGGCCGAGGTGCGGGCGGCGAAGGGCGGCAAGAAGAACCCGACCAGCCGTAACGACACCCCGAACACGCCGGAGGTCAGCGAGACCGCGGTCTCGCGGATGAAGGCGTCCGATCTGCGTACGCGGCTGGCGCGGCGCGGCGTCAAGGGCACGGCCGACATGAAGAAGCCGGAGCTCGTCGAGCGGTACGTGAAGGCCGAACTGAAGTCGGCGAAGACCAGCAAGAAAAGCACGAGCGCCAAGAACCCGACCAGCCGCAACGACACTCCGAACACCCCGGAGGTCAGCGAGAGCAAGATCGCCCGGATGAAGGTCGCCGATCTGCGTACGCAGCTGGCGCGCCGCGGCGTCAAGGGCACGGCCGACCTCAAGAAGCCGGAGCTGGTCAAGAAGCTCACGCAGAGCCTGACCGGAAAGTCCCGCTGACGGATTCGGTGCGCCCTGGCCGGTTCGCGTTCACGCGAGCGCGTCGGCCAGGGCCGCGTCGATCATGGCCTGGGCACTTGAGCGAACCAGGTCTGATGGTGCCGGGGCCCGTCGGCCGAGCGGCTCACGACGTTCTGGGTGGAGACAGAGCAGGCGTAGACGTACCGAAGTAGGCTTCGGCGACCGTGTGTCTGTCGGCGCGCAGCTCCGCAGCCTGCCCGGTCAGCACTGCCCGGCCGTGGT
Source organism: Actinoplanes sp. NBC_00393 (assembly GCF_036053395.1). Lineage (NCBI taxonomy): Bacteria > Bacillati > Actinomycetota > Actinomycetes > Micromonosporales > Micromonosporaceae > Actinoplanes > Actinoplanes sp. NBC_00393. Next base: position 1,314,931 of record NZ_CP107942.1, read on the forward strand.
GCAGCACCACCGCCCGGTCGGCGATGGACAGCGCCAGGTCGATGTGCTGCTCGACGAGCAGCACCCCGACACCGTACTGGTCGGCCAGCGCCCGGATGGTCGGCAGCAGTGCCTGCACCGCGACCGGCGCCAACCCCATGCTCATCTCGTCGATGAGCAGCACCTTCGGCCGGCGCACCAGAGCCTTGGCGATGGCGAGCATCTGCTGTTCCCCTCCGGACAACTGCCCGCACCGGCGCGGCATCAGGTCTTTCAGCGCGGGAAACAGCTCCAACGCCTGGTCGAGGCTGCCGCGGGCGAGAGCGAGGTTCTCGCGTATCGAAAGGCTGTGGAACAAACCGCGGTTGTCGGGGACCAGAACCAGCCCGGCGCGCGCGTTCTGCTCGAGGCGTTTGTGCAGCGGCCGCCCGAACGCGGTGACCGTGCCGGAGATCGGCGCGATGACACCGGCCGCCGTCAGCAGGGTGGTGGTCTTGCCCGCCCCGTTGGGTCCCAGCATCGCCACGACCTCGCCGGACGCGACGCTCAAGTTCAGGTCGCGCACGGCCGGGATGCCGGCGTAGCCGGCCGTGACTCCCTCCAGCTTCAGCACCTCGGTCATGGGACGAGCTCCGATCCGAGGTACGCGGTCCGCACCGCCGGGTCCGCGAGGACCTCAGCCGGCGTCCCGGAGGCGATGACCGCCCCGTAATCCAGCACGTACACCCGGTCGCAGATGCCGGCGACCAGGGTCATGTCGTGGTCGATGAGGAGCACTGCCAGCCCGGACGCGGCGATCGCTCGGACGTGGCCGCCGAATTCGGCGCTCTCGTCGGTGTCCAGTCCGGCAGCCGGTTCGTCGAGCAGGACCACGCGGGTGGCGCCGGCCAGCGCCCGCGCCACACCGACGACCTTCTGCCGGCCGAGGCTCAGCTCGCCGGGCCGGCGGTCCGCGACCGGCTGCAGGCCGAACGTCTCCAGCACGGTCTCGGTGTCGTGGCCGGGGTCGCGGCGGCCGATGAGGTCGTTCCACAGGTTGCGCAGCGGCCCGCGGCCGGAGGCGACCGCGATGTTCTGCCGCACCGTCAGATCGGTGAACAGCTCACCGGCCTGCCAGGTGCGGGCCAGCCCGGCGCGGCGCCGTTCGTGCGGGGCGAGCCGGTCGACGCGCCGCCCGGCGACGGTGACGGCGCCGCCGGCTGCGGTGAAGCCGGTGACGGCGTCGACGAAGGTGGTCTTGCCGGCGCCGTTGGGGCCGATCAGCCCGACCACTTCGCCGGCGTCGACGTGCAGGGTGATGTCGGTGTTGGCCAGGACACCGCCGTACCGGACGGTCAGCTTCTCGGTGGTCAGCAGTGCGGTCATAGGGCTACCTTCCGAGGACGGTGCAGGCCGCCGGCGATGCCGACGGGGTTGAGCACCGCGGTCAGGACCAGGGCGCAGGCGGCGATCAGCGTGTAGTAGCGGCCGAGCCCGAACGTGGTGTTGAGCAGGGTGTAGAGCACACCGAGCGGGGCGATCAGCCCGGCGATGAGGGCCCCGCTGATCCGGGTGATCCCGCCGACGTACGCCATGCACAGCACGCTGAGCCCGACGATGACGTTGAACGATTCGACCGACAGCTGCGAGCGGCTGTAGCCGATGAGGCAGCCGCCGACTCCGGCGAGGAACGCCGACAGCGCGAACCCGGCGATCTTGACGCGGGCCACGTTGATGCCGACGCTGGCCGCGGCCCGCTCGTTGGAGCGCACCGCCAGGAAGGATTGGCCGGTGGAGCCGGCCAGGAACCGGACGACGGCCATGGCGAGCACCCCGACGATGACGACGACGGTCGCCGCGAACGCCGAGGTGGTCAGGTCGGTGCCGCTGCGTACGGTCAGGTCCCAGCCGAACAGGGTGGGCCCGTCGATCAGGTTGCCCTCGAACGGGGTGAGCGCCGGGTTGGCGAAGGCGAGTTGCTGCACGGCGACCGCCCCGGCGAGGGTGACCACCGCCAGCTGCGCGCCGCGTACCCGCAGCGCGGGCAGGCCGACGAGCACACCGACGAGCGTCGCGGCGCCGGCCGAGACGATGATCGACAGCGGGAACGGCACGTCCCAGGCCATCGTGGCGCGCGACAGGATGAATCCGCCGCTGCCGGCGAACGCCATCGAGGCGAGCGAGATCTGCCCGAGGTAGCCGGTGAGCACGACCAGCGACAGGGCGATCAGCGCCATGATGATCGAGGTGACGACGCCGAACCGCCAGCTGCCCGAGGTCAGCGCGATGGCCAGGGTGGCGGCGCTGACCAGCACCGCGGCGGCCGGCCACGGCCGTACGGGCAACGCGACCGCCGGCATGCGCACGGTGCCGAGCGCGCCGCGGGCCGGGATGCGCCGCCCCAGCACGACCAGCGCGAAGATCACGATGACGAACGGGACCGCGTCCCCGAGCCCGGCCTGCGCCCAGACCGGCCAGCCGTCGATGGTGCTCAGCAGCAGCAGGATCGACTGCAGCACACCGATGCCGACACCGGCCACACACGCGATCATGATCGAGGTGAGCCGGGCCAGCAGGGCGGCGGCGAGTCCGGGCAGGACGTAGAACATGTAGCCGATCGGATCGAGACCCAGCGTCGGCGCGGCCAGAATGGCCACCAGCGACGTCGCCGCGCCGGTCAGCAGCCACATGAAACCGGCCAGCCGGTCCGGCGACAACCCGGTCAACCTGGCCGCGAGCTCGTCCTCGGCGCCGGCCCGGGTCGCCACACCCCAGCGGGTGAACCGGAAGTACGCCGACAGCGCCGCCGCCACGGTCAGCGCCGTGGCCAGCAGGATCAGGTCGCTGACGTTGACGACCGCGCCGGCCACTGTGATCGTGCGGTCGGTGAGCAGCGCCGGCGCGAGCACTCCTTCGGTGGAGAACCGCAACGGCACCAGGGAGGCGATCGCCAGCATCAGCCCGACCGATGCCACCACCTGGGCCAGCGGCGGCGCGGTCCGCAGCGGCCGGAACACCAGCCAGTGCGCGGCGAGCGCCAGGACGGCCACGTTGAGTACCCCGAGGGCGACGGCCGGCCACGCCGGCAGCGGCTGCGCGCTGAGCGCAACCGTGCCGACGGGCAGGACGAGCGTGCCGCCCTCCCTCAGTTCGGCGACGACCCACACACCCCACAGCGCCAGGGAGCCCTGGGCGAAGTTGAGGACTCCGGTGGCGGCGTGCAGGGACACGATGGACGCGGCGATGACGGCGTAGACCGCTCCGCCGGCGAAACCGAGGGTGATGAACAGCAGGATCTGATCGGCGCTCACGGGTTATACCGCTCCGGGGATGGCGGAGAGGACCTGCGGGGCCGGGGTGATCCAGGTGTCGGTGACGGGTTTGGTCGTGCCGTCGGGCTGGACGCTGAACAGCAGCATCTGGGTGGTGCAGTTGGGTGAGGTGGCGCTGCCGCAGGTGATCTTCGGGCCGAGGAAGCTGGGGAACTCCTTGAGCCCTTTGAGGGTCTTGAGCACACCGGGGCCGGTCAGGTCCGCCTCGGTCGCCGCCGACATGGCCTTGGCGAACGTCGCGAACAGCGAGAACTCGCCGATGGCGTAGTAGCCGGGCACGGCGTTCGGGACGTCCGAGATGTACTTCTGGGCCAGCGTCAGTTCGGCCTGCGTCTCCGGCGGCGCGTACTTCGCGGCGGTGGGCAGCCAGTTCGAGGAGTACAGCGCGCCGCCGGCGGCCTGCTCCGGGGCGCCCTTGATGTAGTCGGTGCACGCGGCGGTGAAGATCTCGCCCTGGTATTTCAGCTGCCGCAGCGACTTGACCAGCGCGGTGCAGACCGCCTCGCTGGGCGACGCGACCAGCCCGCCCACATCGGGGTTGTCCTGGGCGATGGCGGAGGCCACAGCGGTGAAGTTGGGGTTGGTGGGGGAGTAGTAGATGCCCTTGGCGTCGATGCCGAGGGCTTTCGCCAGCGCCGGAAGCAGGTTGTCGATGGTCTGGTGCGACGACGGGGTGTCGACCAGCGCGAGGGTGACCGACTTCTTGCCCTCGGTCTGGAACGCCTGCAGCGCCCCGACCAGGAACGACGCCTGCGGCGCGGCGAAGAACACCCGGTTGTCGGCCTTGGCGCCGGTCACCGAGTCGTAGGGGATCATGCCGACCAGCGGGATCTGCGCGGCGGTCAGCGCGGGCAGGGCGGCGCTGGACGACAGGTTGTAGCCGTCCATGACGGCCACCACCTTCTTCTCGACGAACAGGTTGGCGCACGACTGCGCCTTCTCCGGCGTCGTGTCGGTGTCGCACGAGACGACCTCGATGGGATGGCCGTGGATGCCGCCGAACTCACCGTTGATGTAGGACGCTGCCGCCTTGGCGCCGGTGTCGGCGCCGGGCTGGGGGACCGGGCCGCCGGTCGGATTGAGGAAGCCGACCAGGATCGGCGCCTTGGTCAAGGTGGACGCTGCAGCGTCGGTGCGGTCGGATGCCGTGCTGTCAGCGCAGCCGGCAGCGGCCATAGAGACGATCAAAAGCGCGGTCAGGGTACGTGGAACGACCCGATTTATATGCATGGCTGCCTCGTTCTTCGTAGCGATGGACGCCGCGATGGCTTACCGGTGTGACGGTCCGTCCGGCACCTGCCCAGGACGGCGCACCGCCGGACCGGTGCGTGACCGGCGGGCGGTACCAGGAGGAGCGCGAGGTTGAGCGGCCGCGACCGGAACTGCGGGCGGCCTTGCAGTGCCTGATCGCACTGTAATTCTCGATTAACTTATTGGGAAGTCCCGCGCCCCGCTTCGTGCCGTCTCGATCTCCGCTGCAGCGCTGCATTGCAGGTAAAAGCACCAGAAAGGCGCGGCAGGTCGACACGCGCCGATCGCTCTCATGATCGCGTTCGAATGAGACTTCGGCTTAACAAAATGCCGTTTGGGCAAAAAGCAGCACGGCCGGCGCTGGACAGCGCCGGCCGTGCGACAGTGCGGTGCGGCTACCTGCGGTACCGCTGCAGGAAGAGAGCCTCAGCGTGCGCCAGGCGAGCGATCTCACCCGGATCCACACTCTCGTTCGGGGCGTGGATCAGAGCGAGCGGCTCCTCCACCCCCATCAGGATGATCTCCGCGTCCGGATAGGTGTCGGCGAACACGTTGCACAGCGGGATCGACCCACCCTGCCCCAGCGTCGTCATCTCCCGGCCGAACGCCTCCTGCATCGCCGACGCCAGCGCCTGATATGCCGGGCCACCGGTGCGCGCCTCGAACGGCTGGCCCACCGCCTCCGGCGTCACTGTGACCCGCACCCCCCACGGCGCCGCCGCATGCAGATGCGCGATCAGCGCGTCCTGGGCCTTCAACGCGTCGGTGCCCGGCGGCACCCGCAGGTTGAGCCGGGCCCGCGAGTGCGGCTGGATGGCCGCCGCCGACCCGATCACCGGTGGGCAGTCGATGCCGAGCACGGTGACCGCCGGCCGCGCCCAGATCATGTCCGAGACCGTGCCGTCACCGAGCAGTCCCACCCCGTCGAGCAGCGCCGCATCACTGCGGAACTGCTCGGTCGGATAGGGCGCCCCGCTCCACGTCTGGCCGGACTCCAGCCCGGCGATCGTGGTGTTGCCGGCCGCGTCGCGCAGCGTCGACAGGATCTGGATCAGCGCCGCGAGGGCGTCCGGGGCGGGGCCGCCGAACATGCCGGAGTGCAGTTCGCCGGCGAGCGCCTCCACCGAGACGACCACGTTGACCATGCCGCGCAGGGTCACCGTGGCGGCCGGTACGCCGACCGCCGCGTTCCCGGTGTCGCAGACCAGAATCGCGTCGGCCCGCAGCAGATCCGGGTGGTGCTCGACGAAATCCTCCAGACCGCCGGTGCCCTGTTCCTCGGACCCTTCGACGATCAGTTTGAGGTTGACCGGCACATCGTCCCCGAGGGCCCGCAACGCGGTCAGGTGCATGACGATGTTGCCTTTGCAGTCGGCGGCCCCCCGGCCGTACCAGCGACCACCCGACTCGGTCAGCTGGAACGGCGGGGTGTGCCAGGCCGCCTCGTCGAGCGGGGGCTGGACGTCATAGTGGGCGTAGAGCAGAACTGTCGGCGCATCGGGGACGTTCGTCGGGCGTACCCCGTAGACCGCTCGGCTGCCGTCGCTGGTCTCCCGAAGGCTCAGGTCGGTGAAACCGACCTCCTCGAAATGCTGGACGACCCAGTTGGCCGCCTTCGTGCACTCCTCCGGCGGATACTGGCGCGGGTCGGCGACCGACGGGATCGCCACCAGTTCGGACAGATCGGTACGGGCCTGGCCCATCAGGGCGTTGACCCGGTCAGCGAGACTCATCCGGCCACCTCATCGGACAGGTTGAGATCGTCGATGGCCTGCTGGAACTGCTGCAGGTTCTGCGGGCAGTAGACCTTCGTGATCAGCAGCTGACCCTGCACCACCTTCTCGTCGGCGATCACCGGCCGCTGCCCGGGTCCCGCCGCACCGTTGGTCAGCTGGGCGTAGAGGGTGCTGCGGCTCAGCGCCGCGTCCGGGTCGGTGCAGGTCAGGCCGCCGTCGTCGCCGAGGACGTTGGCGATCTGCTGGGTCGACGGCACCCGCATCCCGGCCGCGCTGAGTTCCTGCTGCAGCTGCTGCGCCTTCGCGGTGGCCTGCTGGCTGCTCTTCGCGTTGTCGAAGGCGACCAGCGCGATGCCGGCGAGCAGCAGGAAGGCGACGCCGAAGATGATGTAGACGACGGTGTGACTCTTGTGCTGCACCGAGACGCTCATGCGACCGCCGCCTCCTCCGGCTCGGCCGTCTTCCAGGACGGCTTGCGGAATCTGTAGAACAGGTACGGGACGAGCAGGCCCAGCCCGAGCGCGCCACCGGCGACCACGACCAGGTACACGCCGACGCTGCCGGAGCCGAACTGCGACGGCGGGATGAAGCCGATCAACAGGGCCGCGAGCGAGGCACAGAAGCCGACACCGCACAGGCCGGTCAGCATCGGGGCGCGGTAGCCGCGCGGGTGGTCCGGGTGGCTGCGGCGCAGCCGGACGGCGGCCACGAACATCAGCAGGTACATGATCAGATAGACCTGGGTGGTGATCACCGAGAAGATCCAGTACGCGCTGGACACGTCCGGGATGAACGCGTACGCCAGCGCGATCAGCGTGGTGACCGCACCCTGGGTGACCAGGATGTTCTGCTGCACGCCGTGCTTGTTGAGCTTCTGCAGGAACGGCGGCAGGTAGCCCTCCTGGCGCGAGATCAGCAGCAGGCCCTTGGACGGGCCGGCCAGCCAGGTGAGCATGCCGCCGAGCGACGCGGCGACCAGCATGATGCCCAGGATCGGGGTGAGCCACTGCGACCCGAATGCGGCGAACACCGCGTCGAAGGCCTGCATCACTCCGGCGGTCAGCGACAGCTGCTCGGCCGGCACGATCCAGCTGATCGCCAGCGCGGGCAGGATGAAGATGAGCAGCACCAAGCCACAGGCCAGGAACATCGCCCGCGGGAACTCGGAGCCGGGCTTGCGCAGCGAGGAGACGTGTACGGCGTTCATCTCCATGCCCGAGTAGGACAGGAAGTTGTTGACGATCAGCACCAGGCTGGACAGGCCGGCCCACGCGGGCAGCAGGTTGCTCGCGGTCATCGGCGCGGCCGACTCGTTGCCCTGGCCGAGGAAGGCGATGCCGAGGATGACCAGCAGCGCGCCCGGGATCAGCGTGCCGATGATCAGGCCGCCGCTGGCCAGGCCGGCGACGCCGCTGGTGCCGCGCGAGGACACCCACACACCGGTCCAGTAACAAACCATGATCACGATTGCGGTCCAGACGCCGCTGGCGGCCAGATCCGGATTGATCACGTACGCCAGCGTGCTCGCCACGAACCCGAGCAGGCTCGGGTAGTAGAAGATCGTCATCGCGAACTGGCACCAGACCGCCAGGAACCCGGCGGGCTTGGAGATGCCCTCACTGACCCACTTGTAGACGCCACCCTCCCAGCCGGAAGCCAGCTCCGCCGAGACGAGGGCGGTCGGCAGCAGGAAGACGATCGCGGGCACCACGTACAGGAAGATGCTGGCCAGACCGTAAACGGCCATGGTCGGCGAGGGCCGCAGGCTGGCCACCGAACTCGTGGTCATCAGAGCCAGGGCAACCCAGGAGATGTACGCCACCGTGCGCGCCGTCCTGGGTTTCGCCGGGCTATCGCTGGAGGCGGCCGGCGTCGAAGCCGGCCGCTGGGCGGGTACATCCATCGCGCTCACGCTGCCTCCCAGACAACATCGACGCGGTAGGTCTCTGCCCCCGGAACATCAGCCGATGTGGATTAGTCTCGCCTCATCCCTGGCGGGTTAGTCTCGGCCCGACCGCCGCGGCCGCGACCAGCATCCCGACGGCGATCGCAGTCAGCAGGCCGAGCATGTCGGCGACCCCCGCGACCCCCTGGATCTCGTGCCCGCCGATCCAGCTCTCCAGCCCGCGCAGCCCGTGCGAGCCCGGCGTGAGCACGTAGAAGGCGCCCAAATAGAGCACGTACGGCGGGGGCAGCCCGGGCCGGCGGCCGAGCAGCAGCGCCGCCGCCGTCATCACGAACGCGCCGGTGAACGTGCCGGCCGGATCACCGACCGCGCGGGTGACCAACTCGGTGACCGCCGCGGTCAGCAGGATCAGCCCGAGCGCCCAACCGAAGTCGCGCGGCGCCATCGAAAAAGTGAGCATCACCCCGAGCGCAAACAGCACCCAGCCGCCCCACACCAGCACCGGACCGAGATTGCCCGGCACGGTGACGTCGAACAGCCGGCTCTGCGGCACCTGCAGCAGCACCGTCGCGGCCAGCGCGCCGAACGCCAGGACCAGCAGCACCACGAAGCTGTAGACCAGCCGGGTCGCGCCCGCGGTGATCCGGTTGTCGGCCAGCTCCAGCGCCGCCGCGGTGATGGCGTCACCCGGGATGAAGTAGAACAGCGCCGGCACGATCAACTGGATCGGCCCACCGTCGATCCACCCCTGCTCGGCGAGCAGCAGCACCACCACCGTGACCAGCAGCGACGCCAGGAACGGCGAGATCAGCATCAGCCGGCGGCGCCCGGCGCCGGCGACCACCAGCAAACCCACCAGCAGCCCGGTCACCGCCGACACCAGCACCTGCTGCCAGGTCGCCTGCACCGAGATACCGAACCCGACGGTGAAGCAGACCAGACCGAGCACCTGCCACGGTTTCGACCAGCGCGCCGGCATCGCCCGGATCTGCGCCAGCCGCCGGGTCGCGACCGGAAGTGACAACCCACCCCGGTGAATCTCGGCGACCAGCCGCTTGAACCGCGACACCTGATGCAGCGGCGGCACCCCCGGTTCCCGGGAGAACGACAAGGTACGCCCGGCCACCGTCAGGATCGCGGCGTCGGCCAGAAACGTCACCTCGACGTCGTGGCCGTAGTGCGCGGCGACGTCGCGCACGATCGCCTCGCAGCGCATCGTGCCCTCGAAGCTGGAGCTCAGCAGCCACTCGGTCAGCGGGCCCAGCAGTCCCAGAAGATCATCCTCGGTGACCGGTCCGGCTGTCATGCCGCGACCGTAAGTGCCGCATCACCGGCCGCAATCATCCTTTGCGAGTGATGCCGCACCGCCACCCCGAAACCGACCCTGTACGCATGACGGACACCCGCGAGTCGAAAGCCGCCGGACTGGGCGTACTCCTGGCCGCCTGCGTGTCCGCGCTGGTGGTCAACGCCAACACCTCGGCCGTGACCATCCTGCTCCCCGCGATCAGCGAAGACCTCGGCACCTCACTGGACGTCCTGCAATGGGCCGTCACCGGCTACATGCTGGTCGGCGCCGCGGTGATCGTCACCTCCGGCGCGCTCGGCGACGTCTTCGGCCGCCGTAAGGTCTTCCTCATCGGCCTGATCCTGTTCGTCGCCTCCTGCGCCCTGATCGCGCTGGCCGGCAACGGCGGCGGCGTCATCGCCGGCCGGATGATCCAGGGCGCGGCCGGGTCGACGATCCTGGCCTGCGGCATGAGCCTGCTCTCGGTCGACGCGTCCGGCGCCGGGCAGATGAAGGCGATCACCCTGTGGGGCGCCGCCTCCGCGGTCGGCGCCGCGGCCGGACCGCTGATCGGCGGCGTGCTGGTCGACCTCACCGGCTGGCAGGGCCTGTTCTGGATCGACGCGATCATCGCGGCCGCCTGCATCCCGCTGACCCTGATGACCGTCAAGGAGTCCCGCGACCCGAACCGGTCCCGCTCGATCGACGTGCTCGGCACCATCCTGGTCGCGGTCGCCCTGGTGCCGCTGGTTCTGGCGCTGAGCATGAGCGGCGACTGGGGCTGGTTCTCGCTGCCGACCATCGCCTGCCTGGTGATCGCGGCGTTGGGCGCCTGGGGCTTCGTCGTCGCCGAACGCCGCGCCACCGCACCTCTGGTAGACCTGCGCCTGCTGCGCAACCGGGTCCTGGTCGGCGCCACCATCGCCATCCTGCTGGTGGCCGGCGCCATCAACGCGCTGATGTACCTGCTCAGCCTCTACTTCCAGGACCCGGCCACGTTCGGCATGACCCCGCTCGAGGCCGGCCTGGCCACCCTGCCCGCGGCTGCCGCGATGATCGCCGTCACCCCGCTGATCACCCCGCTCGCTCAGCGCATCGGCAGCCGCTACGCCGTCGCCATCGGGTTCGGGCTGGCCGTCGCCGGTTCGCTCGCCCTGGTCTTCGTGACCGCCTCCTGGACGTACGCCGCGTTCGTGCTGCCGCTGATCGCGATCGCTGTCGGCCTCGGCTTCGCCAACGGGCCGGCCTCCTCCGCGTCGACCGCCGCCGTCGACGCCGACGAGGTCGGGCAGGCCTCCGGCATCTCCAACATGGCCCGCTACGTCGGCGGCTCGCTCGCGGTGGCCGCCGCCGCCACCGTCTCCACCGGCGTCACCGTGTCCGCCGAGGACGCCGGCGACTCGGCCGCGGACGCCCTCGCGGCCGGGTTCGCCGGCGCTTCGGTCTTCCTGACCGTCCTGTCCGCCCTCGGCATCGCCCTGGTCCTGCTGATGGGCCGCCACCGCGGCGACAAGGTCGAGGCCGTGCACCGCTCAGCGGCGGCCGCGGCCACGACCCACACCATCCCGACCCGGCCCACCCCGGTGCCCGCATCCGCCGACCGCTGAAGCAGGGCTATGCCGGTTGATCGCGCAGCATCGCCCACACCACTTTCCCGGTTCCGGTCGGCAGGGCGCCCCACGCCTGAGCCGCCGCATCGACGATGCGCAGACCCTGCCCGCGCACATCGGCCGGTATTCCCGGCGCGGTGTACACGGGCGCGAGCAGCACCGGGGTCCGCGGATCCCGGTCGTAGACCGCCAGATGCAGGTAGGACCACTGGTGGGTGCCGGTCCGGTGGGCCGGTCCGCGATGGGAGACGACCACGTCGATCGCCGTGCCGGCATGTTCGACGGCGTTGCCCACCAGCTCGGAGATGACCAGCCGGGCCCGGTCGGCAACCGCCGGCATGCCCCACTCGGTGCAAGCGGAGGAGACCACCCGCCGGGCGGCCGCCGCGGCAGTCGACACCGGCGACAGCCGCAGGCGCGCCTGATCGGTCAGCGGCCGGCGGTCGGCCAGCGCCGATCGGGCCGCGGGCGCCGTGGCGAACACCGGCATCCGGCGGCGTGCTCCCAGCCGATCCAGCTTGGCGGCCAGCGTCGTCGCCGCATCCAGGCAGGCCACCACGGTGACCGGCGGCTGCAGGTGGGCGCCGTGCAACGCACCGGTCAACCACAGCGGGGCACTGTCCGCCGCCGGATCGTCCAGACCGCGCAGATCCAGCAGTAACCCCGCCGGGTGCTCCGCCAGGCACTTGGTCAGCATCCGGTAGGCCGGTATCCAGACGTCGCGGCCCCAGCTGCCGCGAACCGTCATATCGATGGTTCCCGAAACGCTGTCCATGACTGCGGTGGCCGGTTGATCCGGGTCGTTCCATCCCGGGCGCGGCACGAACCTGTCCAACGGCGTGCCACCCCTTCGCCCGCGACGACCAATCGATAGTCGGCAATGCTGTCGCTATCGGGCATATCGCACGCGGGACCCGGCGGCAAGCCCCGGACCGGTTCTCGGCACGGGGTGCGTAATGATGCGCCCGGCCGTAGCGGTCACCAGATCCGGATGCGGCTCCCGCCGGACCCGAGACCCGCGAGCGGCCCTGCCGGGAACTGTCCACCCGGCTGCCTGGCCTCGCCGGTCAGGTCCACGTCGAAGGCCGCCGGGGAGCCGTCCGGCTCCTCGAAGTCGGCGTCGGCGAAGCGGACCCGCGGCAGGTCTTGGCCGGTGACCGGCCCGAGACGATGCCCGGCGAACTCCGGCGGCAGGTCGCTCACCAGGTAGACGGCGTCGCCGTCCTCGACGATCTGCACCGGGGCGGCGGGCACGACGACCGGCTCCGGTTCGCCGGCGAACGGGGCCGCGCCGCCGGTGTAGACGTTGTCCCGCGCGTACACCGGCTGCAGGACACCGGCGAACCGCCGATGGTCGCCCTGCCGCTGGTTGACGCGTTCCAGGTACTGCTCGAACGAGGCCGGGTGGGCGTCGTAGCCGGCCGTGCCCACGACCGCCGGGCCCTCACCCTCGGCGTCCGGGCCGTAGGCGGCTGCCGGGTCACCGCCGGTGAACAGGTTGCCGATCCAGCGGTCGTCGCCGCCGACGATCACCGCGTACCCGGCGACCTGGGTGCTGTGCGGCCGGTGGTACGGCGTGGCCCGGTCCAGCACCGGCTCCAGCCGGACCGTGCCGGCGATCAGGTTGTGCACGAACGCGCCACCCTGGCTGAACAGCTCCAGCGCGGCCGGCGACGCGAGGACGTTGTGATCCACGACGTACGGGCCGTGGCTGACCTCGATGAACAGGTCCCGGCTGTTGTCGTGCAACACGTTGCGCGAGATCCGGGTGCCCTGCGTCTGCCAGTCCAGCCAGGTGCCGAGCGAGCAGTGGTGGATGTGGTTGTGCCGGATCGTCACGTCGATCGCCGCGTGCAGCTTGATGCCGCCGATCTCGTAGCCGTAGAACTCGCGCTTGAGCGCGATGTCATGGATGTGGTTGTCCTCGATCGTGGAGAACACGCAGCCCAGGTGCCCGACGATGCCGGTCTGCCCGCAGTCGGAGATGTGGTTGCGGCGGATCACGTGCGAGCCGATGTGCTCCTTGTCCCAGCCGATCTGGCGGGCGGCGAACACGGACTCGAGCTGGTACTGGTAGCCGGGCTTGTCGCCGCGCTCGGTGGCGTAGTTGTGGCCGGTGGAGGCCTCTTTGCCGATCGAGATCGCCGAGCATTTCGCGTCGTGGATGACGTTGTCCTCGATGATCCAGCCCTTGGCCCAGTTCGGGCCGATCAGGCCGGGCTGATCCGCGGTCGGCGGCGCCCACGGGGTGGCCGCCTGGGCCAGCTCGAACCCGCGGACCGTGATGTAGTCCAGATGGTGCGCGTCGGGGTAGAACACCGAGCGGCGTACGTTGATCTCGGTCAGTTCGGTGTTCGGGTCGGCGCCCTGGAAGTTCGCCCAGATCGTGGTCGTCTCGTCGCCCACCTCGGCGTACCAGACATGCCGGGTCTGCTCGGGGTTGCCGACCGCGACCGTGGTGCCGGTCCAGTCGTCGAGCACCTCGGTGCGCAACGGCGGATCATCCAGCTCCGCGCGGGAAGCGACCTCGTAGAAGCTCAGGCCGTTGAGGTAGACGTCGCCCAGATGTTTGTGCGGCGCGCCCTCGCGGTAGACGATCCAGTCCCCGGCGACCTCCTCGGCAAACGGGTTGAACTCGCCGAACAGGCCGTTCGGCACGGACGCCACCCACACCGTCCCGCCGTCCGGCCGCCAGCCGTCGATCCGCTCCGAACCTTTGATCACGACGTGCTCGCCCGGCGCCGCCTGGTAGGTGATGCGACGGTTGTCGCTCAGCCCGCCGTAGCGCGGCTTCACCCACTCCCGGTACTCCCCGGCATGCACCAGAACCGTGTCACCGGCCCGCGCCACCGCGGCAGCCCGGTTGATCGTGCGGAACGGCCGGTCCGCCGAACCGTCAGCGGTGTCCGAGCCGGCCGGCGCCACATGGAACACAGACGTCATGATCTTCGCCTCCCCACCAGCACGATAGCCCCAGCCGTGGCTGAGTGACTGGCACTGCGATCGCGGTTTACCGCCTCCGCGCGGCGGGTAGCCGATCGCACCCTCGCCCGGACGGCGGTACCGCTGTGACGAACTCCGACCTCGACCCACGGCCGACCTCGACCCCGCACGCCGATCGGGTGGTGTGCGCCGACAGCGTCGGCCGCGCCCTGCTCGCCATGGCCGTGCCACCCGACCAGCGCCGCGGCGACATCCTGCGGCACATCCCGGTGCTCGGCCGGCACGGCGGCATCCCCGAGCCGCGGCGCCGGGAACTGCTCGCGGCCGACGCCGCCGACCAGGCCGTACCGCTGGCACAGATCGACCACATCGACGCCGACGCGATCGCGGCGTGGATCGTCGATCATCACCGTGCTTCGGCGTACCCCGCAGTGGTTGTGGGGTCTGCGCACGGCGCCGCCGTGCATCTCGCGGCGGCCATCGGCGCCGCCTGGCTGCCCACCTCGTTCACCGTCACCGCGCCCTGGCCCGGCGGCGACGCCGGAGACTGGATCTCCGCGATGCTGTGGGGCAGCCACCTCGCCGAGCGCATCCTGGCCCGCAACCCCGCAGTTTCGGTACGCCAGACGCACGACCCGGTCCTGCGGGGCCCGCTGTGCGGCGCCACCGTCACGCTGAACGTGCGATGGCGTGCGGTGCCCACGGCGTACCAGACGTTCCTGGCCTCCCGGCTGACCCCGGGCGGCAGCACCGTGATGGTTCGCGACCTGCGCCCCTGGCCCGCCCTCAACGGCCTGCCCGGATACAGCTTCCAGCTCGGCAGCCCGACCAGCGGCTGGGCCGCCGCCGACCACACTCTGCAGAACCGCGCCTTCCGGCGGCTGCTGAACGGCGTCGGCGCCGTCGACTGGCCGGTCTCCGGCCTGGCGCTGCGCCGCCAGTACGCCGAGACCAGCGGCGACCCGGCGTTCGAACCGGAACTGCGCCGCCTCGCCACCGGCCTCGGCTCACCGGCCCACCGCGTCGTCTACACCGACGCCCAGGCCCTGAGCGCGATCGTCGCCGACCTGTACCGCGCGTGGCTGCCGGCGCCGAGCAGCGGACGGCACTGCGCCGTCGTCACCGGCCGGCTGACCGACCCGTGGGCCGTGCTCGACGCCGGGATGGTGCCCTACTGGTGCGAATCGTCGTCACGATCGGTCACCGAAGCCGCCGAGTTGTGGCTGGCCGGCAGCGAACCGTTCGACAGCATCAGCGTCCTGCCGGACCCACCCGGCATCGCCAACGACGCCACCGCGTCCACCCGGCACTGGCGCGGAGTCGGCGCGTTCGCCCACCGCAAGGCACAGATGGACGACCTCATCGCCCGCCACTACCCGCTGCTGCCGCCCGCGGCCGGCCACGCCACCCGCCACCTCGACGAGGCCACCGGCGAGCGGATCCAGCCGGCGAAGTTGCCCGCCGCCGAGGCGGTGATGCGGCTCAAGGAGTGCAGCGGCGCTCCCGGACTGCTCGTGGTCTGACGCATCACCCGCGGCGGACGATGTGCGGCGCTCCCATGCGGTGCGAGCATCGGAACGCTGACGTATCCGCGGAGGGACTCTGATGACCGTGCAGCCGTTCACCACCAAGGACTTCACCCGCCGGATGGAGAACGCGATCTCCCAGGCCGCGGCCGCCGGGCTCACCGGGATCCTGGTCACGCCCGGGCCCGACCTGGTCTACTTCACCGGCTACCAGCCCACCGCGATCACCGAGCGGATCACCATGCTGGTGCTCGACGCCGACCACGACCCGCACCTGATCGTTCCCGTCCTGGAACGCCCGGATGCGGAAGCAGCGCCCGGCGCGCCGGCCGTGACGATCACCGACTGGGCCGACGGCGCGGACCCGTACGCGGCCACCGCCCGCCTGCTCGACGCCGGCGGCCGGTACGCGGTCTCCGACTCGGCGTGGGCCTTGCACCTGCTCGGCCTGCAGGAAGCCCTGCCCGGCTCCCGCTACACCTCGATGACCGGCACCCTGCCGATGCTGCGCGCCGTCAAGGACGCCGACGAGATCGAGCGCCTGGCCGCTGCCGGGGCAGCCGCCGACGCGGCCTACGAACAGATCATCGGGGTACGCTTCGCCGGCCGCCGGGAACGCGACATCGGCAACGACCTCGCCGACCTGCTGCGCGCGCACGGCCACGAGCAGGTCGACTTCACCGTCGTCGGCTCCGGGCCCAACGGCGCCAACCCGCACCACGAGATGGGCGAGCGGGTGATCCAGGACGGCGACATGGTGGTCCTCGACTTCGGCGGCCTCAAGAACGGCTACGGCTCCGACACCACCCGCACGGTGCACGTCGGCGAACCGACGGCCGAGGAACGCGAGGTGTTCGAGATCGTCCGGCAGGCCCAGCAGACCGCGTTCGAGGCGGTCCAGCCCGGCATCGCCTGCGAGGAGATCGACCGCGCCGCCCGCAAGGTCATCGACGACGCCGGGTGCGGCCAGTACTTCATCCACCGCACCGGTCACGGCATCGGGCTGACGACCCACGAGCCGCCGTACATGGTGGTGGGGGAGCGGCGTCCGCTCGTACCCGGAATGTGTTTCTCGATCGAACCCGGCATCTACCTGCCCGGCCGTTTCGGCGTCCGCATCGAGGACATCGTCACCGTGACCGAGAACGCCGGCCGCCGCCTCAACAACACCGACCACGCCCTGCAGGTGGTCAGCTGACCGCGACCCAGCGCGACCGTTAGTTGATGTTGCCGGGCTGTGTCAGGATGTCCGGCGTGAGCAGGGAACTTCGCGTCACCGCATCGGTGTTCGGGCGCACGCTGTGGGTGGTTGCGGCAGCGATCCCGTTCTTCTACCTGGCCGCGGCCACCGAGAACGAGTGGATGGAGAGCCTGAGCGCCGACGGCGTCGGAAGTCTCTATGCGACCGCCGGGACCTGGGCGTTCTTCCTGCTCGCCTTCCTGCCGGTCATGCTGTGGCGTTTCCCGCGCGCCCGGCTCGCGGCGACCGCAGGCTGGGCACTGAGCCTGCTGCCGGCGGCCGGTCTGTACGCCTGGGGCCACAGCCTGCTCTACTGCCAGGCCTGCTCCGTAGCCGGCTGAACCTGTGCGGATGTTCCGCAGCGTTGACATCGCGATCTGAAGCGGGCAGCGCCTGATCAGCCGACCTTGCGCAGTTGCAGCAGCTCGGCCAGGCGTGCGGTGACCGTACGCGCCTCCAGATGCAGCCGTGCGATGTTGAGCCCACCGTCACCCAGCACCGCCAGCAGCGCCAGCTCGCCGATCGCATAGACCGCGAGATAACCGCTCTGGTTGTGGATGGTCACCTCGGTGAACCCGCCCTGCTGGAGCACCGCCCCAGCAGTGCGGCTGATCCCGTGCGCGCCGGCCGCGAGCGCTGCCACGTCGTGCGGCTCGGTGCCGGTGCTGGTGTCGTGCAGGACGAGGAGGCCGTCGACGCCGGCCACCACGCAGCCGAGCACGCCCGGCACCTGGTAGCGCAGTGCGGCCAGTTCCGCGTACACGGCCTGATGGTTGTCGGTCATACCTCGAGCTCGGCTTCGATCTTGCGGAGCTGGTGGCGGGCCAGACCGAGGTTGGCGCGGTCCTTGTGCAGCGACAGGTAGAGGAAGAACGCGTCACCGTGCTGCTTTTCCTGCAGCAGCCGGATCAGGTGGTACTGCGTGTCCAGCGTGATCAGAATGTCCTCGATGCCGTCCTGCAGGCCCAGCATGCCGAGGGTGCGGACCTTGGCCCGGATCACGTCGGTGTTGCCCGCCGCGGCGATGTTCATGTCCATCGTGGGACCGCCGCCGAGCACTCCCAGGGTCAGCCCGCTCGTGTAGTCCACCAGCGCCACCCCGATGGCGCCCTCGATGCTCATCGCTTCCTTCAGCGCAGTCTCGATGTTCATCGGGCCACCCTGGCACGCAGGTATTTGCTTCGTCACCGATCTAAACCCAGGACCGGCCGAACATCGTTGATCAGGCGTCGGACGACCCCGGTAGGGGTCGACCGAACGATGTCCCCGGCGTCGCCTCGGCCGATGGACAACCCTTCACCGAACATCATCGGTACGCGTGAGCACGGTATTCAGCACCCGGGCGGCCACCGCGAGCTCTGCCTCGGGCAGGTCACCCCACAGCTGCTCGGTGACCCGTCCGGTGGCTGCCCGCACCGAACTCCACTGGGCCGTGCCGCGCTCGGTGGCCGCCAGTGTGCCGTCCGCGGCGGTCCGCACCAGCCCAGCGGCGGTCAGCTCGGCCACCCGCTCGGCGGCCGTGGCCGCGTCGACCTGTTGCGCCTGCCGGATCCGGTCCACGACGGCGGCCTCCGGCAGGGTGCCGCCGCTGGTCACGGTCAGGGTCAGCGCGACCCACTGCGGCTCGGTGATGCCGGTCCCGGCCAGGTGTCGCTCGAGGATGGCGTTGAGCGCCTTCTCGGTGCGGCCGATGAGCTGGGTGCCGAAGGGAATGGTGGTCATGGTGGGCTCCTCAATCCGTTAGTGGCACTAACGAAGCTAGTTCGTTAGTGCCACTAACGCAAGTGATAGGGTCCTTTCGTGTCTGAAGCGAAGCGCCTGGGAAGATCGCGGACGCGCCTGCTGTCGCAGGTCGCCACCCGATCGGACCGCCTGGTCAACGAGGCTCTGGCCGAGGTCGACGCCCGCAAGTGGCACTACGCCGTGCTGGCCACCCTGGAGGAGTTCGGCCCGGCCAGCCAGGCCGAACTCAGCGAACGCACCCGCATCTACCGCAGCGACCTGGTCGCCGTCATCAACGAACTGACCGCGCGCGGCGAGGTGGAACGCGCCCCCGATCCGTCCGACCGCCGCCGCAACGTCATCACCCTCACCACGGCCGGTGGGCGGCGGCTCGCGGCGCTGGACCGCATCCTCGCCGACGTGGAGGAGCAGTTGCTGGCGCCACTGAGCCCGGCCGACCGCGACGAGCTGACCCGTCTGCTCGCCACCCTGGCCGAACACCACGGCGCCCGCTGGTGATCAGCGGGCCGATGCCCCCACCAGGACCGGCACGCGGCGCAGGCCCAGCGCCAGTCCGCCGCCGGCCGCTACGAAGATCGACGCCAGCAGCACCACACCCGGCCAGCCGCCCGCCGACCAGGCCGTCCCGGCCAGGCTGCCGAACACCGACGAACCCGCGTAGTAGGCGAACAGGTACAGCGACGCCGCCTGCCCCGGCGGCACCCCGCCCGCATGCGCCCGCACCGGCACCCAGCCGCTGGCCACACCGTGCACGCAGAAGAAGCCGGCGGTCATCACCGCCAGCCCGAACACCACCACCGGCAGGTGGTCCGGCAGCGTCAACAGCAACCCCGCCGCGGTGAGCAGGCAGCCGAACGGCATCACCGCGCGTCGCCCGTACCGATCAGCTAAACGGCCCGCCACCGTCGAACTCAGCGTGCCCACCGGATAGACCAGGAAGACGGCGCCCGCGGCGCCGACGCCGAGAGCGAAGGGTTCGCTGGTCAGCCGGAAGCCCATCGCGTTGTAGACCGCCACGAACGCGCCCATTGCGCAGGCGCCGATCGCATACAGGCCGAGCAGCGCGGGGTCGGTGAACGCCCGCCGGGTCATCGCCGCCGTCGGCCGCGCCACGAAGTTGCGCGAGGCAGGCAACAGGCCGGCGACAGCGGCGGCGCAGAGCAGTCCGATGGTGGCGACCACCGCAAGAGCAACCCGCCATCCGTACGCCTCACCGAACACGCCGGCGACCAACCGCCCGACCATCCCGCCCAGCGCCGTCCCGCCGATGTACAGCCCGGCGGCCCGCGCGTGCGTGTCGGAATGCAGTTCCTCGCGCAGATAGGCAGTCGCCACCGCGGGCAGCCCGGCGAGCGTCACCCCCTGCAGCAGCCGCAGACCGAGCAGCAGGTGCCAGTCGGGCGTCACCGCGCAGGCCAGGCCGACCACCGCGGACAGGGTCAGCGACAGGTGGATCAGCCGGGTCCGGCCCACCTTCTCCGACAGCGGGCCGGTGATCAGCAGGGCCACGCCGAGGCCGATCGTGGTCAGCGAGAGCGACCAGGCGCTCTCGGCCGGCGTGACACCGAACGCCGCGCTCAGCTCCGGCAGCAGCGGCTGCGTGCTGTAGAGCAGGGCGAACGTCGCCACGCCCGCCGCGAACAGGGCCAGGCTGACCCGGCGGTAGCCCGGCTCACCGACCCGATACCCGATGCCCATCAAGCCACTGTCCGCCGCGCTATTTGATACGTCCAATGCATGAAAGTCATCGAGTTGATGCGTGATCCGTATGATGAGCGTCGTGCAGATCGAGGATCTCCGCGGCCTGCTCGCCCTCGGTGAGCACCGCCACGTCACCGACGCCGCTGCCGTGCTCGGCACCAGCCAGCCGACCTTGTCGCGGCTGCTGTCCCGGGTGGAGGCGGAGCTCGGCGCCCGCCTGTTCGAACGCGACGCCAAAGGCGTCCACCCCAACCCGCTCGGCGACCTGGTCCTGACCGCCGCCCGCGACCTCGTCGACCGCCACGACCGTCTGCGCCGTGACCTGGCCGGCCTGCTCGATCCCGAATCGGGCACTGTCCGGCTGGCCTTCCTCGACTCGATGGCCACATCGCTGGTCCCGCGGATCCTGCACGACGTCCGGGAACAGGCTCCCCACCTGCGTGTCGAGCTCCGCCAGGAACCCGGCCACGAGATTCTGCGCGACCTGGCTGCCGGCGTCGCCGAGTTGGCGTTGACGTCGCCTCGCCCGCCCGGCCCGTACGGATGGCTGGCCCTGCAACGCCAGCGGCTGACCCTGATCGTCCCCGCCGGACACCGCCTGGCCGGCCGCCGCCGTGCCCAACTGGCCGACGTGGTGGGGGAGAGCTTCGTGACGATCCCGTCCGGCTTCGGTTTCCGTGCCCAGGTCGACGACCTCTTCGCGGCGGCCGGCGTGACCCCGCAGGTCGACTTCGAGATCGGTGACCTGGCCACTGTCGAAGGGCTGGTGGGCGCCGGCCTGGGCGTGGCCTTGGTTCCGGAGCAGTTCGCCGGGGCCTCCGGAACGATCGGCCTCGCCCTGAACACGCCCGGTGCTGAGCGCGTGGTCGGCCTGACCTGGCGCACGGACCGCCCGATGAGCCCGGCGGCGGTCCGCTTCCGTTCCTTCGTGGAACAGGCCGGCCCCTACGACTGACAGAATGCCGCCCGTGGATGCCGTCGATCGTCAGCGCCGCCGGTTCAGCACGCGCCGGGGAAGCGATCCAGCAGTTCGGCAAGGAGCTGGGCGAGGAGTACGGCTGGTCCGGCTATGTGATGCTCAACGTGCTGGACAAACTGGACGAGAAGGGCGTGGTGCTCGAGAGCCCGGGTTGAGCGAAGCTTCCGAGGCCATCAACGCTGACTACGACTACACCACGCTGATCACAGGCGACGCGAAGGCTTTCCTGGAGCGCCTCGACCCGGCCGCCTACGAACCTGAGGACCTGCTCGACGGCCCGATCGAGCTGGAACTCGATGACGAAGAGGCCCGTCAAGCTCTCGGAGAAACGCTGTCGCTGCTGCGCGACACCATCGGGAGCCTCACCGACGACGAAGTGCTCCTGATTCACATCGGCTGAACCCAGCCACGCGCCCGGATAGGAAGTGGCTCGCCGTCGCGGGCATGCTCGGCGATCTCAGTGCGCCGTGGATCTTCGTTTACCGAATTGACGCATCAGCGGAGCATAGATCGATTCTTTGGAAGTGCCGTTTTTCGAGAACCCGCAACCAGCGACAATGTCCTGAAGTTCGACGGCGGCTACCTGCAGTGATCGGATATGCGATTCTTACTCGCAAGTAGGGCCCGTCAATGAATTCTTGGCATTCCTGGTGTGGCTCGTCGCGGTGCGCCGGTGCAGTACGGTGCTGCTCGTCGATTGTTACATCGAGACGTGACGGACGAACTGAAAATGATCACATTGCTGGCCCCCGGCAACGGGATGTCGACGGTGAATGGGAAGCGCTATGCGTCCCGCAGTGCAGTGACTTTCCGATTGATCGACATCTTGGCGGTGGCCGTCGCACTGATCTTCCTCGCGTCCGGGAAGGTTTGCCTCGCAGCTTCAGCCAGCACTGCGATCCTTATTTCACCTACCTTCCTCAAGCGCTACCCTCTGGCGGTGACCGATGGGCCAGTTCGAGTGACCGAGCCGCTCCTGGACGTCCTCGAGGTGTTGCTCGAGGCCCGGGACTACGAGCTCTACGGCTGGGCGATCACCAAGGCCGCCAAACGATCCAGCCCCACGGTCTACAAGATCCTCGAACGGCTGACCGACTACGGCATGGTCAAGGCGCGCTGGGAAGACCATCATCCCGACATCAACAAACCGCGACGCCGCTTCTATCGGCTCACCGGGCACGGCGTGGAAACCGCGACACAGTTGCTCCAGGAGCGACGAGCGCAACGCCCCGCGGCGAGCAGAAGGCCACGGCCGACTCCCGGATGGGCGGGCGCCTGATGAGCGGGCAACTATTCGCCATCGTCGGCGCGGTTCTGCTGGGCGTGCTCGCCAACGACATCTGGGCGCTGTCCGCCCCGGTGGCCCGCCGCATAGTCGTGGTGGCCGCAAAGCTGTGGGCCCGCGACCCCGACGAGGCGCAGGTGCTGTCCGAGGAATGGCGCGCCTACATCGACGACCGCCCCGGCCAGATCCTGAAACTCTGTACCTCGTTCGCTTTCCTCACCGCCGCGTTCGGCAGGGCGATCGGGCACCGTTTCCAATCCTGGAGCCGCCGTGCCAAGCCCACCGGCGGAGCCCGATTCGCGTCGATCGACTACGCAGCGGCCCAGGCCAACGCCGTCTCAGTCGCCCTCCTCGTCGGCCTGCTCTCGGCGGTCGCGCCCATGGTCTGCTACGCGGCGGAACTCGACATGGGCTTGGCGCTGCTGAGCTGGGGCACCGGGGTCGCCGTCGCCGTTCTCGCCGTCAGCACCTCGTTGATCTTCGGCTTCTTCGTCGCCCGTGCTGAGAACCTGCCCCGGGACGTCAACGCCATCGGCCTGCTGGCAAGCATGCTCAGCGCCGAAGCCGACACCGTCGAACTCCTCCTCGCCGCCGAGACGCCAGACCTCGTCCGGCCGTTCGTCGTCAACCACGAGCCCTACCACACCACTGACGCCCCCACGAGCGGACTCGTACGGCCCTATATCGCACGCGACGGCGACGCCGGCACGCTCCCAGGAGAAGCCATCGACGTCTGACCCCGGGACAGCAGGATGCAGAGCCGGACCGCGTTGGCGCTGGGCGGTCTCGCGCACCGCCGTGCAGCAGGAGGCCGTGGTCACCGTGCGCCCGATTAGCCTCGGTCTTTCACTTGGCTCATCGTCCATAGCTGCTGATCGATTGATGTGACTTCGGATGCGGTTTGCCGGGTTGCTGGCATGCTGATGGCCCGGCGCAGGGCCGGGTTCCTCCGTGAAGCTGGTGGGACGTGGGTTGCTGGGTCAGCCTGCGGGTCGTGGGAGTGCCGCGAGGCGGCTGAAAGCGCTGGTCAGGGCCTCGGTCCAGGGCCAGTCGGCGGCGATGGCGAGGCGGGTCCGGCGGGCGGTGCGGGTGAGCCGGGCGGCGACGTGCAGCAGCCGGTAGCGCAGTCTCTTGGGCTCGGCGGTGGCGAGGTCGCCGTCGAGGAGCAGGGTTTGGGTCCAGGCGAGTAGGTCGATGCCGGTCAGGGCGAGTTGTAGCCAGGCCTGGTTGATCGCGAAGTGCCGGGACGGGAACCGGCCGAAGCCGGTGTCCTTGCCGGTGCGGATGCGGTCTTCGACGCGGGCGTGGGCCCGGTGCCGGGCCTCCAGGAACTGGATGCCGCCGTTGCCGGGTGGGGTGTCGGTGGCGACGACCTGATGCCGCCAGCCTTCGATGGTGTCGAACAGCGACAGCTGGGCGCCGGGGTGCGGGCGTTCGCGGCGGACCAGGAACCGGGTGCCCTGCGGCCAGCCGGTAGCGTCGAACAGGCCGGTGATCTCACAGACCTCGGCGTGTTCACGCAGGTCGCCGTCGGTGTCGATGGCGGGGATCCAGCCGGAGGCCGCGGTGATCGCTTGCCGGACGGGTTCGGTGATCGCGGTGCCGACGCTGAATCGGATGTCCAGGTGCTGCTCGCGCAGCGATCGGATGTGGGCGAGGAAGCCGTGGCTGGAGCCGGCCGAGTCGCTGCGCAGCAGGACCGGGGTGCCGTGCCGGTGGGCGTCGGGGATCTGGGTGAGTGCCTGGTCCAGGACGGTGATGTGGTCGGCGGTGGTGTTCGACCCGGCCCGGCCCTCGCGCAGGAGCCCGGACAGGGCTTCGCCGGTGTTGTCCAGGAAGCAGAACAACGGGTGATAGCCGAAGGTCTTCTTCCAGGTCCGGGTCGCTGCCTCCTTCTCCGAGTGGCAGATGACGATCGTCGCGTCGATGTCCAGGACCAGGCCCTGCATCTTGCGGCCGGCCACGGTGACCTGTGGCAGGTCGCCGCGGACCTCGGCGTGCTGAGCCCAGGCCACTTCCCGAGCCTGGGCTCGCGCGGCTCGCAGCTGGGCCAGCATCGCCTCGTCCACCTTCGACAGCAGCCGCCAGGCGGTCGGGTCGGAGGCGACCGGCCCGAACAGGCCGGCCTGGTCACGCAGGACGGCGAGATCGGCGATCGCTTCGCCGCCGTCGGCGAGCATCACCGCGAGATCGACCGCGATCCGGCCCGGGTCGTGCCCGCCACCGCGCTGCCGCAGACCCGTCAACCCAAGACTGAACGCGCTGGTCAACCCGGTCGCGTCGGCGAGATCGGCCAGCAGCCGGGCACCAGCGTGAGCGACCACGCCCCGCCCGCCACCAGTCACCGTGATCTTCGGACGTGTTGCGGTAGCCTTCACCCAGCAAGTGCCTTCCGTGACAGGAACATCGGACCCTCAGCAAGTCCTATTTTCCCTGATCAGAAGGCACTTCTTCTTTCTCCGCCCACTCCGTGGACAGCCCTTAACGAAGGGCCGAGGTTAGCCTCGGTCTTTCACTTGGCTCATCGTCCATAGCTGCTGATCGATTGATGTGACTTCGGATGCGGTTTGCCGGGTTGCTGGCATGCTGATGGCCCGGCGCAGGGCCGGGTTCCTCCGTGAAGCTGGTGGGACGTGGGTTGCTGGGTCAGCCTGCGGGTCGTGGGAGTGCCGCGAGGCGGCTGAAAGCGCTGGTCAGGGCCTCGGTCCAGGGCCAGTCGGCGGCGATGGCGAGGCGGGTCCGGCGGGCGGTGCGGGTGAGCCGGGCGGCGACGTGCAGCAGCCGGTAGCGCAGTCTCTTGGGCTCGGCGGTGGCGAGGTCGCCGTCGAGGAGCAGGGTTTGGGTCCAGGCGAGTAGGTCGATGCCGGTCAGGGCGAGTTGTAGCCAGGCCTGGTTGATCGCGAAGTGCCGGGACGGGAACCGGCCGAAGCCGGTGTCCTTGCCGGTGCGGATGCGGTCTTCGACGCGGGCGTGGGCCCGGTGCCGGGCCTCCAGGAACTGGATGCCGCCGTTGCCGGGTGGGGTGTCGGTGGCGACGACCTGATGCCGCCAGCCTTCGATGGTGTCGAACAGCGACAGCTGGGCGCCGGGGTGCGGGCGTTCGCGGCGGACCAGGAACCGGGTGCCCTGCGGCCAGCCGGTAGCGTCGAACAGGCCGGTGATCTCACAGACCTCGGCGTGTTCACGCAGGTCGCCGTCGGTGTCGATGGCGGGGATCCAGCCGGAGGCCGCGGTGATCGCTTGCCGGACGGGTTCGGTGATCGCGGTGCCGACGCTGAATCGGATGTCCAGGTGCTGCTCGCGCAGCGATCGGATGTGGGCGAGGAAGCCGTGGCTGGAGCCGGCCGAGTCGCTGCGCAGCAGGACCGGGGTGCCGTGCCGGTGGGCGTCGGGGATCTGGGTGAGTGCCTGGTCCAGGACGGTGATGTGGTCGGCGGTGGTGTTCGACCCGGCCCGGCCCTCGCGCAGGAGCCCGGACAGGGCTTCGCCGGTGTTGTCCAGGAAGCAGAACAACGGGTGATAGCCGAAGGTCTTCTTCCAGGTCCGGGTCGCTGCCTCCTTCTCCGAGTGGCAGATGACGATCGTCGCGTCGATGTCCAGGACCAGGCCCTGCATCTTGCGGCCGGCCACGGTGACCTGTGGCAGGTCGCCGCGGACCTCGGCGTGCTGAGCCCAGGCCACTTCCCGAGCCTGGGCTCGCGCGGCTCGCAGCTGGGCCAGCATCGCCTCGTCCACCTTCGACAGCAGCCGCCAGGCGGTCGGGTCGGAGGCGACCGGCCCGAACAGGCCGGCCTGGTCACGCAGGACGGCGAGATCGGCGATCGCTTCGCCGCCGTCGGCGAGCATCACCGCGAGATCGACCGCGATCCGGCCCGGGTCGTGCCCGCCACCGCGCTGCCGCAGACCCGTCAACCCAAGACTGAACGCGCTGGTCAACCCGGTCGCGTCGGCGAGATCGGCCAGCAGCCGGGCACCAGCGTGAGCGACCACGCCCCGCCCGCCACCAGTCACCGTGATCTTCGGACGTGTTGCGGTAGCCTTCACCCAGCAAGTGCCTTCCGTGACAGGAACATCGGACCCTCAGCAAGTCCTATTTTCCCTGATCAGAAGGCACTTCTTCTTTCTCCGCCCACTCCGTGGACAGCCCTTAACGAAGGGCCGAGGTTAGGGTGGACGAACTGGAGCACGAACTGTTCGGTCGCTGAGAGCAGGGGAGCGAAACGATGGCACGGGTCGTCATGCAAGCTGTGGTCTCGCTGGACGGATACATCGCCTACCCCGACGATTCGGTCGGGCCTCTGTTCGACTGGTACGGAAACGGCGACGTCACCGTCCACGCGAATGACAAGTGGTCGTTCAACGTGAGCCAGGCGTCTGCCCAATACCTGCAGCCGTTCTGGGACGACGTCAAATGCACGGTGATCGGTCGCCACCTGTTCGACACCACCGACGGCTGGTCTGGTGTGCCGGCAGCCGGAGACTCACTGGTGGTCATCACCCATCGGCCGCTGCCTGAGGAGTGGCTCTCCAGGTTCCCCGACGCGCCGTTCCACACCGCAGGGTCCGTCGAGGAAGGCATCAGACTCGCGAGAGAGCTGGCGGGAGACGGCCTGGTCTGCGTGACCGCGGGCGATGTCGGCGGGCAGGCGTTCTCGGCGGGTCTCGTCGACGAGGTGGCGATGGACCTCGTACCGGTGGTCCTGGGTAAAGGGGTGCGGTTCTTCGGCAGCCACGCCGGCACCGTCCTGCTCGAGGATCCGGACAGCATCGTGCATGGTGATCGCGTTCTCCACCTGCACTACACAGTCAAGCGATAGCGCGATCCGAAAGGGCTGATGACCGTGCGGCCCGGCTCCGATTTCCTCTCGACGGCACAGGCGATCCTGCGGCACGAACGCGACCGGCTGACCGTTCTGCTGTCCTGCCCGTACGATCTTGTCCTGGTCGGTGGCAGTTCGCTTCCCGGCGCCCTCACGAAGGGCGACGTCGATCTGCACCTGCGGATACCGCCCGCCGATTTCGCCGCGGTGGTGACCACGCTGCGGTCGGTTTACCAGGTGGTGCACCCGGAGATCTGGCAGGCGACGCTCGCCACCTTCTCGGTCGAGGCCGCCTTGCCGACCGGCGTGGCAGTCACTCCGGCCGGATCGGAGCACGACGTACGGTTCACCCGCACCTGGGAACGCATGGCCGCGGACCCCGCCCTGGTGCAGACGTACAACGACATCAAGCTCCGCCACCTCGGCGATCCCGACGAGTACGAACGGCAGAAGTCCGCCTTCTTCGACTCGCTCCTCAAGGATGACAGCCCCCGCTCCGTCGCCTATGCCTTCAACGACTGCATCAACGACCGCGACCTCGCCGGTCTCAGCGCGCTCATGACGGACGACCACACGTTCGTCGACGCGGCCGGCGCAGCGATCACGGGAAAGGCAGCGTGCGCCGAGGCCTGGCGGAGCTTCTTCGCGGCGTTCCCCGACTACCGCAACGAATTCGTGACAGTGAATGTCGACGGCGGCACCGTGACCGTCACCGGCTATTCGACATGCAGCGAACCGGCCCTCGCCGGACCGGCCCGCTGGACCGCCACCGTGGTGGACGGCAGAGTCTCCCGCTGGCAGGTCACCGACGGCTGACGCGCGCTGCGCGCTTCAGGAGACGCCGAACTCGTCCTTCATGACCTTGGCGACCGGCGAATCGGGCCGCTCCCGGGGCACGCCGTCGACGATCACGTCGACAACCTCGTCGAAGAACGCGACAAGGCCCGCGAGCGGCGACGCGTCGGGCAGCGGATCCGGGTAGGTCCAGGCCAGATTCTCCCCTGCCGCGAATGACAGGTACGTCGCGCGGCCCTTGTATGGACAGGCCGTCACCATGTCGCTGGGCAGGACCTCCGCCTTGAGGTCCTCGCGGGGCAGGTAGAAGCGCGGGTACAGCTTCGTCTCGAACGCGAGTGTCGGGGTGTGCGACTCGGCGAGCAGCACGCCGTCCCGCTCGATGCGCACGTGCCGGCTGCTGCGCCGCGCGTCGACGCGGGAGAACGGGTCGCGAGGGTGTGAGAAGACGGGCTCGTCCTCCTCCGTCCAGTCGAAGGCGTCGAAATCGAACGCGACGTGACCGGTTAGGTCCCCGTCGTCCGGGCGGAACGCGGCGCGCTCGCGGACGTCGTCGCCCTCGCGTACGTCGTACGCCTGCCCGGGCGTGGAGTGCGCGGCGAACGGGATGCCGGGGTGCAGCACCGCTACGTCGCTGCCCGCAGCCGGCTCCACGGGCACGAGCTCGGCTCGGACGTCCTTGTCCGGCACGGCGTAGGTGGGCACGATGCGCCGCGGTTCCCACAGCAGCAGCGCGGCACGGCTGTCGATGACGAGCCGGCTGCCGAGCCGGGCGCGGACCCATTTGTCCGTCGGCTCGTGCCGTAGCACGCCGAGCAACCTCATCATTTCGTCACCCACGTTCACGCTCATGACGGCAAGTCTTACCGCTGAACGCGCGCTCGGACGCCTTCCATCAGATTCGCGACTCGCCTTCCTTTAGTCGGTGTCTTATAGTCGGATCCGACTATGGAGGGGTTCAGGATGGCGCGACGGAAGGTCTCCAACACGTTGGCACTGGCCGTGCTCGGCCTGCTGCAGGAGAAGACCATGCATCCCTACGAGATGGCCTCGACGCTGCGCGAACGAGGCAAGGACAACAGCTTCAAGGTCAACACCGGTTCGCTGTACGACACGGTGCAGTCCCTCCTGCGCCACGGCTGGATCGCTGAGGTCGAGACGGTGCGTGACAGTCGGCGGCCGGAGCGGACCGTCTATGCGACCACCGAGGTGGGACAGCAGGAGTTCGTCAGCTGGGTCGACGAGTTGATCCGTACACCTGCAACGGAGTATCCGAAATTCATGGCCGCGGTCTCGTACCTCGGCGCTCTCGGACCGGAACGAGCCGCGGAAGCCCTCACCGAACGGGTCCGGCACCTCGATCGGCAGATCGAGGAGGCCCAGCAGATGCTGGACGAGACAGTCGGCACCGGGCTGCTGCCCCGCCTTTTCATGATCGAAGGTGAGTACGCGCTGCACGCCCTGCAAGCCGAGCGCGCGTGGACACAACGGACGCGCGACGAGATCCGCGACGGCACGTTGTCCTGGCCCGAGACGTGGTCCGACCCGAAGGACACGCCATGATCGACGTTCTCATCGCCGGAGCCGGCCCGGCCGGGCTGATGCTGGCCTGCGAGCTCCGCCTCGCCGGCATCGACACCGTAGTGGTCGAGCGTCATGCGCAGCGGCCCGGCTTCTGCCGCGGGTTCACGCTCAACTCCCGCTCCCTGGATCTTCTCGCACGACGGGGCCTTGCCGCACCACTCATCGCCGAAGGGTGGCAGGCGCCGCAGGCCGCCTTCACCTCGCTGCCGGTGACTCTCGGGCTCGCCGACGCGTTCACCGACCACCCCTACACCCTCGGAATCCCGCAGACCCGGGTGGAAGAATTTCTGGAGGAGCAGGCGACCCGGCTCGGTGCCGACATCCGGCGCGGGCAGGAATTGCTCGACCTGGAGGAGGCCGACGACGCGGTCCTGGTCACCGTCGGCGACCATCGCCTGCGAGCCCGGTACGTCGTGGGCTGCGACGGAAGCCGCAGCACTGTCCGCAAGAGGGCCGGCATCGCTTTTCCGGGAACCGATGCCACCCGCTACTCACTTCTCGGCGATGTCACCCTCGCCGATCCCGAAGCACTGCCATTCGGCGTAAGCACCGGGCCCGGCGGATCGGTGTTCCTGATTCCGCGTCCCGGCTACGTACGGATCACCACCGACGACCCGCAACCCGATGCCCCGGTCACCCTGGCGGCCCTGCAGTCAGCGGTCGACCATGCTCTCGGCCGCCACGTCCGGCTGACCGAACCTCGCTGGGTGACCCGGTTCAGCGACGCCTCACGACAGGCGGAGCGTTACGTACACGGCCGGGTCATCCTGGCCGGCGACGCCGCGCACATCCACCCACCGGCGGGCGCGATCGGCATCAACGTGGCGCTGGACGATGCGTTCAACCTGGGCTGGAAGCTGGCGGCCACCGTTCACGGAACTGCACCGGACCATCTGCTCGAGAGCTACCACACCGAGCGGCATGCCGTCGGGCAGAAGGTGCTGGCCAGCACCCGCGCCCAGGTGCTGCTCGGCAACGCCGACGACAAACTGCAACCGCTCGTCGACCTGCTCACCCGGGTAGCCACACACCCCGGCGGCAATCAGGCCTTCGCCGAGGTCGTCACCTGCCTTGACACCTCATACGACATGACACCTGCGGGAAGTCATCCGTGGCTGGGCCGACTGTTCCCGAACCTCCAGCTCACCACAGCCGCCGGCGTCACCGAGGTGGCCGAGCTTCTGTCACCCGGACGCCCGTTACTGATCGATCTGGCCGGACACCACGCCATGAGGCCGTGGGCCGACCACGTCGACGTCGTAGAGGCGGCCTGCCCCGAGCAACCGGACCTCGAGGCTGTCATGCTGCGCCCGGACGGACATACCGCGTGGATTCGCGGCAACGACAGCGACACCCCCGAACAGGCAATCCACCACTGGTTGGGCCAACGGACCACGACGCCGAACGCACCGAGATAATCGGTGCTGCAGCTCAGTCCGCCCGGTCAGCGCGGCAGCGAGAGCAGAGCTTCCACCACCGCGTCCGGCGCCCGCAGCGGCACGAAATGGTCGACGCCGGGCAGTCGCACGAGCCGGCAGCCGGGAAGGCGCCGCGCCGCCTCCACGCAGGCCGGGACGAACGATGGGCGTTCGAGGTCGCCGAGCAGCAGCACGCTGGGGGTGGCGACCTGCTCCAGGCGGGACCACGCGTCGCCGTCATCGGCGAAGAAGGCACCGCCCCAATGGAGCCAGTAGCGGACCGCCGAGCGCAGCAGATCGACGACGAGCGGGTCTCGCCCGGCCCTGGCCCACCGGGCGACGCCCTGCTCGACGAAGACGTCCGGATCAGCGCTGTCCGGCTCGTCGTCCGGGCCGTGGGCGGGCGGGGCACCGGAGATACCGGGGCAGGCCAGCACCAGCCCGCGGACCCGGTCCGGCTCGGCGAGGGCAAGGTCGAGCGCGGTGCCGCCACCCATGCTGCAGCCGGCGAACAAGGCCGGCCCGACGTCGAGCAGGTCCAGCAACCGGCGTAAGTCGTCCAGCCGGGAGAACCGCCCGACCGGCGGCGCTGAACGGCCGAAACCCCGCACGTCATAGCGCACCATCCGGAACTGTCCCTCGAGCCGCTCCCAGACGGGATCCCAGATCCGCGCGTCGCCGACTCCCGGATGCAGCAGCACCACCGGCGGCAATGCACCCCCGGAGTCCTCGACCCAGAGAGATCCGCCACCCACATCGATCACCCGCTCCACGGCGACGACCCTGCCACACCAGCGCTGACCTTCCGTCGCCCCTCCACCCGAAGGAAGGGTTCACGCAACCGGGAGGTCGACTCGACGTCCCAGTCCGAACTCGGCCGCCTCGTCGTCGGTGACCATGGCGAACGCGCCGGCCGGCACCCCGTCGAGCGTCGCCACCCGGGAGGCGGCCGACAGCAGACCGGCCTGATCCGTTCCGGTGATGAAGAAGATGTAGACGTCGCCGTACTCTTCGCCGTCGTCGTACACCTCCACCGCGCCGTCCTCCTCCAACTCCACCAGGAATTCCTCGATCTGGTCGATCCAGGGGAACGGATAAGCGGCGGGCGCAAGGTTCTCAGCCGGTGTCAGCGGAACGTGGATCTCGACGACGTCTGTCATGACGACATGATCCATCGTGTCGGTGCAACCGGCGTACGCGCCTCCAGCCGCGAGCCGCCGTGGCAGGTCAATTGTGCCGGCTCGATCAGACCTGGGTCCCGGGTGGGGATTTCAGGTGTCGCTCCGTTTCGGCCGGATAACCACCACGGCCCGACCGAAGAGCGTCGACAGCCACGCGGATGAGGTCGATGTTGACACCGGCAGCACCACTCGGATCGTGGACCTGGAGCCGGATGTCCAGACTCACTGCCGTCTCACCCCATCCCTGCGCCTCGATGTTGAGGTGGGCGATCTTCTGCGATTTCAGGTGAGGCAGATATCCCAGGGGCGCCAACTGCACCTTGTCAGAGCCCAGCGCGTTCATCTTGGACTGCTTCTTGCTGTCCGGGTTCTCGGCGAGATTGCGGAAGTCTTCGGTACCACCCAGGTTGACCTGATAGGAGCTGACCAGAGTCAGGCCGCGCTCCTGCAGCATCCGCAGCAGCGCCTTGTGAACGACGGAGGCACCGAATTGACTGGCCAGGTCGTCGCCGATCAGCGGCAGCCCGGCCTGCTCGAAACGCTTGAGCAGCGACGAGTCCCGCGCAACCGGATCCGCGGTGGTGTTGACGAACGCCACGCCCGCCAGCAGCGCAGCCTCCGCGTACGCCCGAGCGGTATCCGGCCGGCCGCTCGGCGCAGAGTAGAGCACAACCTCGGACCCACTCAGCGCCTCCGCCACCCTCCGGATCTCGCTGGAGTCCGTGAGCCCGCGCTGCACCCGGACGCCCGATGGGGCAAGCTCCGCACCCAGGCGCGGGAAGTTGTTCGGCGGCGCGAAGATCGCATGGTGTAGGTCCTGGCCGACCTTGCCCGCAGAGAGGGCGAAGGCCGCAACGAACTCGATGTCGCCAACGCCCAGCCCGTTCACTTCAGGCTGGTGGATGCCGACCGAGCTGCCCGTCCTGCGGTAGAAGTTGATTCCCTGCACCAGCGCTGACGTGTTGTTGCCTACGCCGACGACTGCCACCCTCGCCTTTTCGATCACTGCACGAGGCTACCGGCGCGGATGAATCAGCGTCAGTTTGCCGTGCGTCGGCGGTAGTACCTCGCTTGGCGGTCACGGTGGGCGCAGGACTCATGGCAGTAACGTCGACGCGGATGGTGCTGCACGAAGAACAGGCAGCAGTCGGAGCCCTCGCAGCGGCGCAGCAATCGGGCCTGGCCTCCGGTGAGCAGTTCGATGCAGGCGGTGGCCAGGCTGCCGAGGAGCGCGGCATCACCGGTTGCGGCGCCTCGCCGACTGTCCGCGACGAGCGCCCCGGTGGAGTGCCAGACCATCTGCGGGGACGTCGGTGCGTGCCTGGCAACCGTGTTGACGTGCATGATCGCGGCCGCGGGCGGTGTTGCGCCGGTGACCGTCGCCGCGAACAAGGTGTGGATGCTGTCCCGCAGGGCCTTGGCCGCAGCCGTGTCACGGGCCGGGTGTGCGCCGGCCGTCGTGAACCAGAGCGTGGCCAGTTCGGTTGTGCCGAGGAAGTCCTCGCCGCCGTCGTACAGCGTGTTGGCGAACTCCACGACCAGCGGTTCGGTTCCCAGGATCGGCGGCTCCACGTCATCCACCCGAATATTCTATGCTGACGGTAAGAGGTGCCTGTTACCGTCAGCCGCATGATGACCTGGCGACACGTCACCCGTGACGACTTCCCGCTGTTGGCGCGCTGGCTGGCGGAGCCGCACGTGGCCCGCTGGTGGCACCACGAGACGTCCGTGGCGGCCGTGGAGCGCGACTTCGGGCCGTCCGCGCGCCGTGAGGAGCCGAACGAGGACCTTCTGGCGTTTCTCGACGGCGCACCGATCGGGCTGCTGCAACGCTCGTTCCTGCACGACTACCCGGAGTACCTCGACGAGCTGACGCCGCTCACCGCGGTGCCGCCCCGTGCGATGACGATCGACTACCTGATCGGCGACACGGCAAACGTCGGGCGTGGCATCGGCACCCGGATGATCCGCTCGGCGCTGGGGCACCTGTGGGGCGACCACAAGGATGCCGAATGCGTGATTGTGGCGGTGCACGCCGACAACACCGGGTCGTGGCGGGTGCTGGAGAAGGCGGGCTTGGCTCGCGTCGCCCACGGCGAGATCAACCCGGACAATCCCATCGACGATCGGCGCCATTACGTCTACCGCAAAGATCGCCCCAAGAACTGACGAGCGCAGGGAGATGAGCAATCACAGACCGCTCCGGAAGCCGACACCGGCAGTCGGAGGGCAGGCGCTCGTCACCGGTCCCGGTCGTCGAGGTAGGCCAGCACCGCGAGTACGCGCCGGTGGTGGCTCGTCGACGGGGGCAGGCCGAGCTTGGCGAACAGCGCGTTGATCAGATTGCTGACCGACTTCTCGGTGATGACCAGCTTTTCGGCGACCGCGGCATTGGAGTGGCCCTCCGCCATGAGTCTCAGGACGTCCTGCTCCCGTGGCGTGAGCTCGGTCAAGGCGTCGCGGCCGTGCAGAAGCCGCGCGACCACGTCGGGGTCGATGACGGTGCCGCCGGCTGCGACCTGGCGCAGTGCGGCCACGAACTGGCGTACGTCACCGACCCGGTCCTTGAGCAGGTAGCCGACCGCACCGGCCCGGTCGGCGAGCAGTTCCCGGGCGTAGAGCCGCTCGACGTACTGGGACAGGACGAGCACCGGAAGGCCCTGCACCTGCTGCCGGGCGGCGATGGCGGCGCGCAGCCCCTCGTCGGTGAACGTGGGCGGCATCCTGACGTCGACCACGGCGATGTCGGGACGAACCTCGACCAGCCGCTCGGCGAGGCCGGTGCCGTCGGCCACCGTCGCCACCACGTCGAAGCCGTACGCGGTCAGCATGCGGGTGAGACCGTCGCGGAGCAGCACCTGGTCCTCGGCGATCAGGACGCGCACGGCAACTCCATGTCGAGCACCGTCGGACCGCCAACCGGGCTGCTCACCCGCAGCTCACCGTCGAACGCGGCCAACCGTCGCTGAATGCCGAGCAGGCCGGTGCCGCGGGCCGGGTCGGCGCCGCCGCGCCCGTCGTCCCGGACGGTGATGTGCAGGGCGGTGCCGGCGTCGGTGATGGTCACGTGGACGCGGTCGGCGCCACTGTGCCGTCCGGCGTTGGCGAGCGCCTCGGCGACAGCGAAGTACCCCGCGGCCTCGACCGGTGCGGCGAGCCGCCGGTCCAGCCTGAGGTCCAGATCGGCCGGGAACGCGGTGTCGAGCACGAGCGCCTCGACCGCTGCGCCCAGCCCGCGGTCGGCCAGCACCGGCGGGTGGATTCCCCGCACCAGGTTCCGCAGCTCGGTCAGCGCGGTGCCCGCGCCGATCCGTGCCTCGGCCACGAGAGCCTTGGCGACTGCCGGGTCGGCGTCGATGACGTCCTCGGCGACGCCCAGGCTCATCGTCATCGCCACCAGCCGTGCCTGGGCCCCGTCGTGCAGGTCACGCTCGATGCGGCGCAGTTCGGCGGCGGACGCGTCGACAGTGGCCGCACGGGCGACGGTCAGGCGGTCGACCCGTTCGGCCAGCACTGCCGTGGGACTCGGGCCCAGCAGGGCGGCCGCGAGCCGGGCCTGACCGCGGACGAGATGCCGGGGCAACCGGTACGCGACGACGGCCAGTCCGATACCGACCGGCACGAGGATCCAGCTCAGCACCGGGGACCGGCCGGTCAGCTCGAGCACCACGGGGTCGTACCCGGCCGACTCCGGCAGGACCGCGCGCAGCACGGGCGCGGTCACGCATTGGAGCGCGGTCAGCCACAGGGCCACCGAGAGCACCAGGCAGGCCGGCCCGACCGCGAACTGGCAGATCAGCCAGGCAAGGTCGGACCAGGTCGCAGGGTCGCGCAGGATCACCCGGAGCCGGGCGAGCAACCCCGAGGGCAATGACCGGTACGGGGTGAGCACCGCCACGTCGAGCACGGTGGCCGCTCGACGGCGCTGGATCCCGGCGAGCCGGCGGGTGACCCAGATGGCGGCCGCGAAGAAGACGAGACCCAGGCCCGCCACCAGGCTCGCCGGTATCGATGCGATCAGAAGGAACAGCAGCACGGGTGCGGGCAGACCGATCGCCGCGCTCACCACCAGCCAACTCACGTCACGTCCATGACTCCGAATCCGTTCCACGGCCTCGACAGTAGATCGCTGTCGAAGTCACGGACAGGGTGCCTGCACCCCGCCGATCCCGGGTGTTCCTGCCCTGTCTGCCGAGCGGCCCGCCGACGAGGCTGGGTTCTGCCGAACCGAGATCGACCTGGGAGACGCGAAATGCGAAAGATCGCCGTAGCCGTACTCGCCGCACTGTCGGCCGCGCTCATCGCCGTGCCGGCGCCGGCCCTCGCAGCGACGGACGTGGTCGCCACGGAGGTGCAGTTCACCGGCGCCGGCGGTGAGGTCCTGCACGGCACGGTCCTCGCGCCTGAGCAGGCCGCCGGAGGCACGCGCCGGCCGGGGATCGTGATGCTGGAAGGCGCGGGCAATCGCGGCCGGGAATATCTCATGCCGGAAGCGCGGGCTTACGCCCGGCACGGCATCGTGACGCTTGTGTACGACAAACGCGCGGTCGGCTATTCGATGCTGCAACGCGACTACGGGCTGCTCGCCGACGACGCACTCGCCGGACTGCGGCTGCTCCGGTCCCGGCCGGACGTCGACCCGGCGCGGGCCGGCCTGTGGGGACTGTCCGAAGGCGCGTTCGTCGCCCCCATCGCCGCGAACCGTTCCACCGACGTCGCGTTCCTCATCACGGTCGGCGCGGTCGGTGTCACCCCGGCCGCGCAGACCGCCTGGGCCTACGGCACGTACCTGCGGCACGCCGGCGTCAGCGGATCACTGCCCCGCACCATGCGGGGCACCACGGTCCGCACCGCCATCGGAGCGGGCATCTTCGCCGAGGCCGACTTCGACCCGCTGCCGCACTGGGAGCAGGTGCGGCAGCCGGTGCTCGCCCAGTGGGGCCGCCTCGACCGCGATGCCGTGCCCGGGAAGAGCAGCCGGCTCATCCGGGAGGCGCTGGAGCGTGGTGGCAACACTCGGCACGCCATCCGGATCGTCGAGGCCACCAACCACAACCTGCACCGCACCGCCGACGACGGCTTCGACCGCCTGCCGGAGCTGTCGGCCGACTACGGCGACGCGGAGGCGCGCTGGATCGCCGACCCTCGGCAGGCGCCCGTTTCGACTGGTGACTTCGGCGCCGAACCGGCCGCACCGGCCATTCACGTACCGGCCTGGTACGGCGGCGCGGTCCAACTCGTGGCGTTCCTGGTGATGCTGGCCGCGTTCGCGGCGTACCCGATGGTTGCCGCCGTTCGCCGTGTCCGTCGCCGCCCGACGGACCGCGTCTCTCGCCCAGCCCGCTGGCTTGCGGTCCTCGGCCCGGCCACCGTTACCGGCACGCTGTTGTACCTGCTGGTTCTGCTCGCCACGGCAGCGAAGATCACCGGACCGGTGGTCCTGGGCCGCCCGGTCGTGTGGCTCGGCCTGCAACTGCTGGCCTGCGCCACCGTGGCGGCCACGCTCGCGGTCGCCCACGGCCTGCGCCGGCACCGCCCGGCCGACCGGATCCGGCTCGGCCTGCTCACCGTGGGCGGCCTGCTGTTCGTCCCGTGGGCCATCCACTGGGGCTTGCTCCTCCCGTGACCGCTCAGCCTCGATCCGCCGGTTGGCGCAGCGCTCCACAGATGCCGCCGACGCACCTGACCCGCTGGAAGAACGATGCCGATCCGGAAGGGAACCGGGGCGAGCGCAGGCGTCGGTCCTGCCTCATCTGCTGACCGCAGATCGGCTTGGCCGGCGGGCGCCGTCGCGGTGAAGGTGGAGACGGCACGCAGGGCCGAGCCGGAGGAGAGAGCCATGCATCCATTCACTGCCGCGACGCCAGGCGGGACCGGGTCCGTCGATGACCAGTTGTCCGTCCAGCTGCTGCACCAGCGCATCATCGTGCTCGGGACCGAGGTCGACGACCCGATCGCCAACCGGATCTGCGGGCAGCTGCTGCTGTTGTCCGCCGAGGACCCGCTGAGCACCATCAACCTGTACATCAACTCGCCGGGCGGTTCGGTCACCGCCGGGCTGGCGATCTACGACACCATGCGGCTGATCCCCAACGACGTCAGTACGCTGGCCCTCGGCCTTGCCGGGAGCATGGGGCAGTTCCTGCTCACCGCCGGCGCCCCCGGCAAGCGGTACGCGCTGCCGCACGCCCAGATCCTGATGCACCAGGGCTCGGCCGGCTTCGGCGGCACCGCGGCGGACGTGGAGATCTACGCCAACCAGTTGGAGCGGCTCGGTCAGACGCTGCTGCGCCTGACCGCCGAGCACACCGGGCAGCCGATCGACACGGTCGAACGCGACAGCCGGCGTGATCGCTGGTTCACCGCCGAGGAGGCGCTCGAGTACGGCCTCATCGACCGGGTCCTCGACAGCGTCGACGACGTACGCCCCGCGATGGCCCGCCAGCCGATGGGACTGAGCGCATGAGCCACTACACCATCCCGACCGTCGTGGAGAAGACGCCGAGCGGGGAACGCGCCTTCGACATCTACTCCCGGCTGCTGTCGGACCGGATCATCTTCCTCGGCACCGAGATCGACGACGGGGTCGCCAACGTGGTGATCGCCCAGCTGATCCACTTGGAGTCCACCGGGGAACAGGAGATCGGGCTGTACATCAACTCCCCGGGCGGCTCATTCAGCGCGCTGACCGCGATCTACGACACCATGCATTTCATCCGGTGCGACATCGCCACCATCTGCGTCGGTCAGGCAGCGTCGGCGTCCGCGGCGCTGCTGGCGGCCGGCACCCCGGGCAAGCGGTCGGTGCTGAAGCACGCGAAGGTCACCTTGCACCAGCCGTCCGGCCATGCCCGCGGCACGCTGCCGGATTTGGCCGTGGAGGCCAAGGAGGTGGCCAAGGTCCGGGCCGAGATGGATCAGATCCTGGCCGAACACACCGGGCATTCGATCGCCAGGATCCGGGAGGACACCGACCGCCGGATGACCCTGTCGGCCGCCGACGCCGTCGCCTACGGCCTCGCCGACCAGGTCATCACCCGGCGTGAACCGCGCGGTTACCGGCTCAACGCCGCCTGATCAGGCAGCCAGCAGGACGACATCGCCGGACCGGGAGCCGCGCGGCGCATGTGCCGCGCGGCGCAGCCGGGCCGTCTCCAGCCGCAGGACCGGGGCGCGATGCGCCGTGAGGTCGCGCCCCACCTCGGCCAGCAGATCGGCCAGCCCGATGCCCAGCGAGTCGCACACGGCAGCCACGATCTCCGAGCTCGCCTCCTTGCGGCCGCGCTCGATCTCGGACAGGTACTGCACCGAGACGGACGCGTCCCGAGCGACCTCGGCAAGGGTCCGCTCCTGCTCCAGCCGGCAGCGCCGCAGCACCTCACCGAGCAGGGTGCGCAACAGAGGCCGGGGTCGGTACGTCACGTCTTCCATACGCCGACGGTAGTGAGCCGGCGCCGTCGCCGACGCCCGGTTCTGCCAGCAGCAGAGGACCCGCCCAAGTAGCCATGCCCGGACGCATCACCTTGCCGGATGGGCCTGCGCGCTGGATGGGCCGAGACATCCGGGCTCGCGAAAGCGTAACCAGTAGGTTACGCTTCCTGCGTGGATGACGTGGCCGCGGCGATCGCCGACCCGGTTCGCCGGACGATCCTGGAGATGCTGCGCGAGCAGCCGCTCGCCGCGCGCCGGATAGCCGAGCGCTTCCCGATCAGCCGGCCCGCGATCAGCCGCCACCTGCGGGTGCTGCGCGAGTGCGGCCTGGTCCAGGACGTCCCGGTCGGCCGGGAGCGTCGCTACCACCTCGATACGTCGCGGTTCGACGAGCTCAACGCCTGGCTCGCCGGCTTCGCGGCGCCGGCCGCTGCCGCCATGTGGAGTCAGCGGTTCGACGCGCTGGAGACTGAGGTCCACCGCACCCGCCGCGACCGCCGTCAAGGCGGCGCGGCGCCCGATCGACTGGAGGAGACCGCATGACCAACACGCCGACCGGCCGTCTCGACGGCAACAGCCTGGTCCTGACCCGCACCTTCCGGGCCGGCATCGAGGATGTCTGGGCCAGCCTCACCGAGCCGGAGAGAACCGCGAGGTGGTACGGCGCCTGGAAAGGGGACGCGGCGCCGGGCCGCACGATTCAAGTGCAGATGGCGTACGAGGAAGGCACACCCTGGACCGGCATGCGCATCGACGCGTGCGAACCGCCGCGCCGGCTCAGTCTGTCCAGTACTGACATGCCCGAGGTGTGGCGCCTCGACCTGCTGCTGACTCACGCGGACGGCCGCACCGAGCTGCGGTTCGTCCACCACCTGACCCCCTCCGACGGCCTCGGCGAGGTCGGCCCCGGCTGGGAGTACTACCTGGACATGCTGGTCGCCGCCCGCGACGGCACCGCGCTGCCCGACTTCGAGGACTATTACCCGTCGATGAAGGCGTACTACGACGGGCTCGCCGGCTGAAGGCCGGTGATGCCGCGCACGACCGGTCGCCGGACGCCTTCCGGCCGGCGGTCGGCCGAGGGGCCGGCGGTGGGCCGAGGGGCCGGCGGTGGCCGGCGTGGTCAGCGGTGGCCGGCGTGGTCAGCGGAGGCAGAGGGTGTCGAGCGCGGCATCCAGGACGGACTCGCGCAGCTCGGTGGCCGGGGCGTCGGGCATCACCACGGTGCAGTCGCCGAGGCCGCCGATGGCCATCTGGACCCGGGCTACCTGGGCGAGGGACGGGTTCGGGCCAGCGAGCATGGACACCATCCGGCGGCGCCAGTCGCCGACCGCCGCCGGGTACGGACCGGCCCGGCGGTCGGCGGCGGCACCAGCCTGGCCGCGGCCGGCGCCTACGTGCTGGCCGCTGAACTGCGTGGGGCCAAGCCGGACGGGATCGAAGCGGCCCTGCGCCGTTACGAGGCAGCGCTCGCCGAACCGGTCCGGAACAGCCGGCGGATCGGCCCCGCGGTCCTCGGCTCACTCGTTCCGCGCAGCCGCGCCCAGGTCTGGGCGAGTGCCCAGATCATGCGCCTGCTGCCGCGGCTGCCGCACCCGGTGCGCAGCCGGCTGACCTCGTTCGGCGGCGGCCCGGCCGCGATGCTCGACGGTCTGGTCCTGAGCTGATCCCTCGCGGACGCGGGTCCGGTGCGCAAGGCTGGGAGGGCTGCGGCGCCAACCGGGCGCCGTCCCCACCCATCGGAGGCTGTCGTGACCAATCACGTGTACCGGCTCAGTGAGATCGTCGGAAGCAGTCCGACCAGCGTCGACGACGCGATCCGCACCGCGCTCCGCAAGGCCTCGCAGACGGTGCGCAACATCGAATGGTTCGAGGCCAAGGAGATCCGCGGGCAGGTCGTGGACGGCGACGTCGCGCACTACCAGGTGCTGCTGAAGATCGGCTTCCGGGTGGAGGACTGAAGGGTAGAGGACTGAATCCGCCGATGAGCGCCGCCCGCGGCCGGTAACGTCCCGAGGGTGATCACCGTGCCGGCCGGCAGCAGCCTCACGCTGCGCTGCCCCGATGCCCAGGAGATCGTCCTGGTCACCCTCGCCGAGTCGCGGGCGCCGTTCATCGTCGAGTTGCCGCCGATCCCGGTGCTGAGCCTGGACGGGTTCGGGGTCCGGCGGTTCGGCATTCTCGAGCTGGTCACCGCCGCCGGCGTGACCTGGGTCGAGGCCGAGTTGCACAACGACCTGCTGCGCATCCACGGTGACGCCCCGGTCGGGGTGGTCCAGCGGCGGGCCTCCACGCGCCGGCCCGGGCCGTACCCGGCGACCGGCACCGTGCAGGTCGAGAAGGCCGGGCGACGCAGTCTCGTGGCCGTCGCCGGCCGGGTCGAGGACATCTCCGCCGACGGCGTGCTGCTGCGCGCGACCGCCGGTGACGCCGGGCCGTCGCTGCCGTCCGGGATCGAGCGGACGTTGCTGCACGTCGCCATGCCCTTCGGTGAGCTCACCGTCGCGGTCACCACTGTCGATCAGCGCGCCGACCTGCTGCGCGGCACCTTCGAGTGGATCGACCCGGTCGGCGAGGGCGCGCTGAAGGACTTCTGCACCCGTTAGGTTCCGGAACTCATCGCGCCGTAACGCGCCGGAAACGCAATGACCTGCGCCGATGCTTGAAACCGGTTCCGGGGAAGCGCTTCACCGGCATTG
Source organism: Actinoplanes sp. NBC_00393 (assembly GCF_036053395.1). Classification (NCBI taxonomy): domain Bacteria; kingdom Bacillati; phylum Actinomycetota; class Actinomycetes; order Micromonosporales; family Micromonosporaceae; genus Actinoplanes; species Actinoplanes sp. NBC_00393. Next base: position 1,357,357 of record NZ_CP107942.1, read on the forward strand.
ACAGTGCATGGCACCCGGTTCAAAGTGGCCTCCAATAGAGCGCTTCCACGGCTCTGAGCACGCGTTCCCCAAGGAGTCCCCACCATGACCGTCCATGTTTCGGACCCACCGCGCAGCAGGCGCCGGCTGCTGACCCTGACCGCCGCGATCAGCGGCCTCCTCGCCTCGTTCGTCGCCATCACCGCCGGCGACGCCGAGGCCGCCGAGGTGGTCGTCTCCCAGAACAAGCCGGTCACGGCCTCCTCCACCGAGACCGCCGGCGGATACCAGGCCCGCGAGGGCAACGACGGCAACAACGGCACCCGCTGGGCCAGCACCTGGTCCGCCAGCCAGTGGTGGCAGGTCGACCTCGGCGCCACCACCGCCGTCAGCCGGATCGCCATCAACTGGGAAGGCGCCTACGCCAAGGCCTTCACCATCCAGTTCTCCACCGACGGCGCCGCCTACACGCAGGCCTATGCGACCACCACCGGAACCGGCGGCCAGCAGAGCATCCCGGCCACCGGCAACGCCCGCTACGTGCGGATCAACATGACCGAGCGCGGCCTGCCGGCCTACGGCTACTCCTTCTGGGAGTTCCAGGTCTTCGCCGGTGACAGCACGCCACCGACCGGCAACACCAGACTTCTTTCGTACGCCAAACCCGCGCGAGCCTCCACCGAGCAGAACGACCCGCAGTGCAACCCGTGCACGGCGGACAAGGCGTTCGACAACGACCCGGCGAGCCGCTGGGCCACCAACCCGACCGGCGGCTGGGTCGACCCCGGCTGGATCCAGGTCGATCTGGGCGCCACCGCGCAGATCAGCCAGGTCGTCCTGCAGTGGGACCCGGCGTACGCCCGCTCGTACCAGATCCAGGTCTCATCCGACGGCGCCAACTGGACCAGCATCTACTCGACGACCACCGGTGACGGCCTGAAGGACGTCATCAACGCCACCGGCACCGGCCGCTACGTCCGGATGTACGGCACCGCCCGCAGCAGCGCCTACGGCTACTCGCTGTGGGAGTTCAGCGTGTACGGCACCGGCGGCAACCCGACCGCCCCGCCCGCGAAGCCCGCCGACCCGACCTTCCCGGCCACCCGCCTGGTCTTCGCCGACGAGTTCAACGGCCCGGCCGGCGCCAAGCCGGACACCGCGAAGTGGACGTACGACCCCGGCTTCCCGCAGAACGGCGAGGTCCAGTACTACACGCCGGACAGCAACAACGCGTCGATGAACGGCACCGGCGCCCTGGTCATCGAGGCCCGTAGGGAAGCCTCGAACGGCCGCGACTACACCTCGCACCGGATGAACACCAGCAACAAGTTCCACGTCCAGTACGGCCGGATCGAAGCACGCATCCGCGTCCCGAAGGGCAACGGTCTGTGGCCGGCGTTCTGGCTGATGGGCGACGATTTCCTGCAGGGCCGCCCGTGGCCGTACAACGGCGAGATCGACATCATGGAGGTCCTGGGCCGCAACACCAGCGAGGCCTACTCCACGCTGCACGCCCCGGCCTACAACGGCGCCGGCGGCTACGGCCAGAAGTACGCCACCCCGGACCTGTCGCTGGACTTCCACACCTACGCCGCCGAGTGGGACAGCAAGGGCATCCGGTTCTTCCTGGACGGCCGGCAGGTCTTCGACGCGAACAAGGAAACCGTGGAGAACACCCGCGGCCCGTGGATCTACGACCACAAGTTCTACCTGATCCTGAACCTGGCCGTCGGCGGCGACTTCCCCGGCCCGATCGACGCCAGCACCCCGTTCCCGAGCCGCATGCTCGTCGACTACGTGAGGGTCTACCAATGAGACGCTTGCTGAGCGGTGTGGCGGCCGCCGTCCTCGCCACCTTCGCCCTCGCGGTCGCCAGTGAGGCGAACGCCGCCGACACCCTGCTGTCGCAGGGTAAGACCGCCACCGCGTCGTCCAGCGAGTCGGCCGCCTTCCCGGCGTCCAACGCGGTCGACGGCAACCTCGGCACCCGCTGGTCCAGCGCGTTCAGCGACCCGCAGTGGCTGCAGGTCGACCTCGGCGCCAGCGCCACGATCACCTCGGTCGTGCTGGACTGGGAGTCCGCGTACGCCCGCAGTTTTTCTTTGAAGACCTCGGCCAACGGGCAAAGCTGGACCACGATCAACAACACCACCAACGGTACGGGTGGGAAGCAGACGATCAGCGTGAGCGGCACTGGCCGTTACGTGCGCCTGGAAACCACCGTCCGGGCCACCCAGTGGGGTGTCTCGCTCAACGAGATCCAGGTGTACGGCAGCGGGGGAGGCGGCACCACACCGACCATCCCGCCCGGCGCTGTCCGGGTCGCGGAGTTCCTCGCCGACTGCCCGTTCAGCCACCGGCTGCCGGACGACCCGATCATCTTCCCGAACCTGCCCGGCGCCTCGCACATGCACAGCTTCTTCGGCGCCACCAACACCAACGCCTACAGCACGGTCGACACGCTGCTCAACGCGAACAGCAACTGCAACCCGTCGATCGACAAGTCCTCGTACTGGATCCCCACCCTGTACCGGGACAACGTGCCGGTCGAGCCGGTCACCGGCATCTTCTACTACCTCGGTGAGGGTGTGCGCGACGACCTGATCGCGCAGACCCAGCCGCTGCCGCTGGGCCTGCGCATCGTCGCCGGCAACGCGAAGGCGACCGGGCCGGCCGACAACACGATCAGCCGCTGGTCGTGCCTGCACGCCGGGCACGTCGGCTCCTCGCCGGACTTCGTCAACTGTCCGGCCGGCACGATGCTGGAGTCGTACCTGGACTTCCCGCACTGCTGGGACGGCCGCAACCTGGACTCGGCCGACCACAAGAGCCACATGGCGTACCCGGTGGGCAACGCCTGCCCGGCCAGCCACCCGGTGGTGGTGCCGAAGCTGCGGCAGGTCATGCGCTACCCGGTCTCCGGCGATCCGGCCCGGCTGCGCCTGGCCTCCGGCGGCGGGTACACGATGCACGGCGACTTCTTCAACGCCTGGCCGGTGGAGGAGATGGCCCGCCGGGTGAACGACTGCATCCGCCCGATCATCAAGTGCGGGACCGACGGACGGCCCTGATACAACAGTGGGCGTGATCTCCAAACCGGGCCGCGGCGGCCACCATCCGACCATGGATCAGGTGGCCGCCGCGGCCGGCGTCTCCCGGGCCACCGTCTCCCGGGTGATCAACGGCGCGGCCAACGTGGCGCCCGAGATCCGCGACGCGGTCCAGCGTGCGATCAGCAAGACGGGGTACGTGCCGAATGTCGCCGCCCGCAGCCTGGTGACCCGGCGCTCCAACTCGGTGGCCCTGGTGATCAGCGAACCGGACCGCCCCGACGACCACTCCTTCCTGAACCGGATCTTCACCGACCCGTACTTCGGCCGGATCACCGCCGGCGCGACCGGCGCGCTGCGCCCGCACGACGTACACCTGGTGGTCGTGCCGACCGACTCGGCCGACCACCACCAGGTGGTCCGCTACCTGCGGCAGGGCCACGTCGACGGGGTGCTGCTGATCAGCAGCCACGGCGACGACCCGCTGCCCGGCCAGGTCCTCGCCCTCGGCATCCCGGCCGTGCTGTCCGCCCGGCCACCCGGCCCGCTGTCGGTCAGCTACGTCGACGTCGACCAGCGGCTCGGCGCCCAGCTCGCCGCCCAGCACCTGCTCGGCCGCGGCTGCCGGCGGCTCGCCACGATCAGCGGCCCGCTCGACATCCCGGCCGGCGCCGAACGCCTCGACGGCTTCCGCACCTACCTGGCCGCGCAGGGCCTGCCCGAGCCGCCCGCCGTGGTCGGCGACTTCACCCGGGCCGGGGGAGAGGCCGCCGCCCACCGGCTCCTCGCCGAACACCCCGGCCTGGACGGCCTGTTCGTCGCCAGCGACCTGATGGCCGAGGGCGCGCTGCGCGCCGTGCAGGACCTCGGCCGCCGGGTGCCCGACCAGGTCGCCGTCGTCGGCTTCGACGACAGCAGCGCCGCCCTGGAGTGCCGGCCGCCGCTGACCACGGTCCGCCAGCCGGTCGAGGAGATGGCCGCCGAAATGGCCGAACTGCTCATCGCCCACATCGACGAGCCGGGCCGGCTGCCCCGCTCAGTCATCTTCCAGCCGACCGTGGTGATCCGCGAGTCCGCCTGAGCGCTCACCACTGGTGAGCGACGTCCAGCACGATGCGGCTGTGTGTGCCCGGGCCGGGCAGCGTGGTGACCTGGAACGGCAACCGGGCGCGCACCCCGACCGCGAACGTGGTGTAACCCTCGAACGAACCGCCGAACACGACGTCGCGCAGGGTGTCGTAGCGCAGCACGTTGACCGTACGGTCGCCGGTGCGGCCCGGGATCGTCGCGACGTGCTCGTCGTCGTACGCCGGCGCGCGCAATGTCACCCAGAGGTGTGCACCCCCGGCGGTGTACGGCGCCAGATCCACACCTTCGCCGTCGGTGGGCACCTGATCGGCGTACCGGACCTGGAAGCCGGTCGCCGAGCCGTTGAACTCGAACACCAGCCGGTCGAAGCAGGCGTGCCGGCCGGCCCGGACCTCCACCACCGGGGCGCTGCTGAGCGGGCCACCGGCCTTCTCCTGGCTGCCCCAGGTGATTCCGCAGGTGGGAGCGGCTTTTCCGATCGCCGGGGGACTGGTGGCCGCCGCCAGTGCCACACCGACGACCAGCGTCGCAATCACATTTCTGACCGACCTTCGCATGGGCACCTCCCCGGAGACAGGCTTTCGACGCTAGGACCGGCACACAAGCCGTTTGCGCAGGGTGCCGATTCGGGTGCATCGCAACGTATCGGCACGTCCGGGCGGGTGTGAAGCGGCGGAACAGGCCCGCACGGGCAGTAGCATCAACAGGATGCAAGCTCGCAACGGGGCACCGGAGGACACGAGCTGAAGGGGCCACCGATGATCGAGGTCGACGCGATCGATCGCCTGACTCTCGGCGACCATGCGTGCGTGGTGTTCGAGGACGATGACGTCCGCACAGCGACGCTCGCCGCCTACATCCGCACCGGCCTGCGCCGGCAGCACCGCATCCTCTACTACGGCGGCGGGCAGCAGGAGATCGAGGACGCCCTGGCCGGTGCGGGCACCGACCCGCAGCCGGCCCTGGCCGCCGGGCAGCTGCAGATGGCGACCGCGGAGGACACCTATCTCGCCGCCGGCCGCTTCGAGCCGCAGGCCAGCATCGACGGCTGGCGGGCCGCGTCGGCCGAGGCCATGGCGGCCGGCTACCACGGGCTGCGCGCGGTCGGGGACATGTCCTGGGGCGCCACCGGCATCCCCGGCGCCGACCTGCTGCCCTGGTACGAGGCGAATGTGACCCGCGTCTTCGCCGACGGCTTCGCGATGGGCATCTGCCTCTACGACCGCCGCCTGTTCGCCGACGCCGACCTGCGCCGGGTGTGCTGGGCGCACCCGGCCACCGTCGACGCCGAGATTGACACCGGAACCGTCCCGCTGCTGCGGGCGGTGCGCACCACCAGCCCGGCCGGCGTCCGCCTGCACGGCGAGGCCGACCTGTCCAACCGGCAGGCCCTGCGGGCGATCCTGGAACACCTGGTCGACGACACCCCGGGCACCGGCGAGCCGCACGTCGTCGACATCGCCGACCTGCGGTTCATCGACGGCGCCACGGTCCGCATGCTGATCGACGCCGCGGCCCGGGCAGCCGGCGCGATCCGCGTGGTCGGCTGCTCCCCGCACATGCAGCGGCTGCTGTCGTTCAACGGGGCCGACGCGAGCACCGGCCTGATCGTGGAGGCCGCCGGATGACGCTCGGCCTGACGGGCGTCCTGCAGCACTGCGGTCTGATCTACCGCACCTCCGCCGAGTACCTCAGCGGCGCCGGCGGCTTCGCCCGGGCCGCCCTGGCCGCGGGTGACGCGGTGCTGGTCGCGGTGCCGGAACCGCACCTGTCCCAGCTGCGCACCGAGCTCGGCGAGGCGGTGTTCTTCGCCGACATGGCGGTCGCCGGGCGCAACCCGGGCCGGATCATCCCCGGCCTGCTGCTGGGATTCGCCGCCGCGCACCACGGCCGACGGGTGTCGATCATCGCCGAGCCGGTCTGGCCGGCCCGCACCGCGATCGAGTACCCGGCCTGCGCCGCCCACGAAGCCATGATCAACGCGGTGTTCGAGGGGCGCGACGCGGCGATCCTCTGCCCGTACGACGCGACCCGGCTGGACCTGTCCCGCCTGCACGACGCCTGGCGGACCCATCCGGAGATGCTCGTCGGCACGGCTCGCCGGCCCAGCCCGTGGTTCGCCGACCCGTTCGCCGCTGCCGCGGGCTTCAACCAGCCGCTGCCCGACGTGCCGCCCGGCGCCGACACGATCCGCTACCACCGGCTCGGCTGCCTCACCGGGATCCGGCGGTTCCTCACCGCGCGGGCCGCAGCGGCCGGGCTGCCCGCAGCACGCGTCGAGGACCTGCTGATCGCGGTCAACGAGCTGGCCCAGAACACGCTGCTGCACACCGCCGGTGGCGGTACGGTCAGCGCCTGGCCGGAGCCGGGGATGCTGGTCTGCCAGGTCGACGACCAGGGCTACCTGGCTGATCCGTATGCCGGGCGGGTCCGGCCGCCCGCCCGCACGGCGAACGGCCACGGCCTGATCCTCGCGCACGAGCTGTGCGACCTGGTCCGGATCCACGCCCGTACCGACGGCACCAGCATCCGGCTGCACATGAGCCGGTGAGACTCAGCAGTACCCGGACGGGCAGGCGCCGCTGGCCAGCAGCTCGTACTGGCGGCACACCGGGCAGATCGGCGGCTCCGGGCGCGGCGCGGGACGGGCCTTCGCCGGGGCCTTGGCCGCCTTGGGCGCTTTCGGCGCGGCCGGGGCACGGGTCGCCCGGGCCCTCGCGGCCTTGGCCGGCTGAACCGCGGCGCGCAGCTCGACCGCCTGCACGGCGGTGGCCAGCAGCGTGTCGTAGTTCGGCTCGATCAGTTCGGCCTCGACCGAGATGAAGCAGTTCGGGTCGTCCGGGTCCTTGATGTAGGCGCCCGGAATCGACATCGCCACGTCGTTCGCCTGCTCCGGCTCCACGGCCAGGTCCACGCCGCCCGGGTGCACGTACACCGCGACGCCGTTGTTGCCCTGCGGCCGGACTTGCACGGTACGGCCGGCGGTGCGTACGTCGATGCTCACGTGAGCCCGCAGTTCCAGCAGCAGCCTCGCCACCGAAGGAGCCGCGCCGACCTCGTCGGCGTCCGTCTCGTGCGCATCCATCAGATCTCGCCTCCACGACGTTCCCTGGGTTCGGTACCCCCAGGAAGCGTCTCAGACTTGCCGAGCGGGCCGGGGCGCGGGGGCGTCAACGGCGCGCGGCCGCCGGCTTGCCCTCAGCGGCCCGGGCCGCGTCACGGCGTGCCTCCAGTGCCTCGTACCAGCGTATTCCGGCCGGCCCGCACCCGTCGCGGATCTGGCACTTGAGGTCCGCGGTGCGCGCGTTGAGCGACTGCACCAGGTCCCGGTTGCGCAGCCACTCGGCCCGCAACTCGCCGGCCGTGCCGGCCAGACCACCGGTCTCGGTGCGCAGCTCGATGAACGCGACCCGCGCCTTGCGGTTGACCGCGCGCACCGCCACGCCGGCCGGCTGCCAGCTGCTGACCCGTACGGTGCGGACCATTTGCGTGACCACACCCAGCGAGCTCTCCACCGACCGGTAGTGGGCGTACACGCTGTCGGCGCAGCCGTAGGACTCGTGGTGCAGGTTCTGCAGCACCGCGAAGTCGCGCCGACTTTGCGCGTCGGCGAGCTTGACCTCCAGCTTGGCGATCATCCGGGTCACCCGCTGGTTGTCCCCGCGGACGCGGCGCAGCTCCTTCTGAGCGCGGCGATGATGCGCGCGGACGGTCTCCACGGTCACCGGAGCGGTGTACGGCCGGTCCCAGTAACGGATGCTGACGACCGCCACGGCCACGGTGGCGGTGACACCCCCGACCAGGGCCAGGGTTCCCGGTCCGCGTAGGTCGTCGCCGCTCAGCAGCAGCCACAACGTGGTGGCCGAGGTGCCGCCCAGCAGGAACACCACCCGGTCGAGGTAGCCGCGGATCGGGTGCGGGCGGCGGGCCCGCAACGGCCCGCGCTGCCGGGGCACCGGCGAGCGGTCACGGCGCGCCCGCAACCGTCCGTCCGCCGGGCTCGACAGCCGGACGAGCAGGAACGCGAGAACCGGCGCCGCGGCGAGGGACGCGTACCAGGTGTGCCGGTCAGCGGCGAACTGCGCCTGGTCGTGCAGATAGAGGTAGGGCACCAGGGCGGGCGAGGCCAGAGCGAGAGCGCCGTACCCGATCACGCACGGGCTGACCAGCAGCGCCAGCAGTGGCAGGCAGCCGCCCGGCGAACGGCGCGCCACGTCACCGGCCCCGGCGACGGCGGGGCCGCCCTGATCCGTTGAGGACCATGTCGATGCCGGTGAGGACCTGATGACCCTGCTGCGAGTGGTGGTTGAGCAGGTCGGCGCTGAAACCGTGGATCAGCTCGGCGTACAGCTTGGCCTCGGCCGCCGTCGTGCTGCGGCGGGCCAGCGCCTGCTGCATGTTACGGATGCATTTGCGCAGGGCTTCAGCGGTCAGATCGGTACGCCCGACCTGTCGGCGCAGTTCCTGCAGTGAGGCGGCCGCGTCGTTGCGGCGGTTCGCCAGGCGGGCGAGCGTGACCTTGGTGTCGGCGTCGATCCGGCGGCCCGCATTGTCGAGTTCCTTCATCGTCACCGCGCAGGCCGTCGACTCGGCGACCACCCGGGCGATCGCGCCGAGCGGGCTGAGCGACTCCGCGACCCGCGCCACGGCCTCACCGAAGGCGACCCGTCCGTCAGCGACGGTGGCTAGCTGATTCGTCACGCCCAGGAGCGTAGGAACCATTTACAATGGTATGTACCGTTCATCCGGCTGCGGATACCGACCGGACGGCTTCCCTCGAAAGGGATTCACGAGGCCAGGACAGCGACCACACCGACCACCATCACCACGATCAACAGGCTGGCCAGAACACCGGCGGCGAGGACCGCGCCCGCGCCGGAACGCGACGCCGGCTCCGGTGACGCGGCAGGCCGGCCGCCCGGTGTGGCGAGCGCGATGACGAGCGTGGCGGCGAGCGCGAGGATTCCCGCCACCCAGCTCACCTTCTCCAGGCTCTCCGGCCCCCAGCCCAGCACGGCGACCAGCAGGGTGCCGACGGTGCCGGCAAGGACGGCGACGATGGTCCACGAACGGCCGCGAGTCATGGAACGCAATGCTGCCGCGCCGCGGCCCCGCCGCCATCACCCCAGATGGTGAAGACGCAGCAGGACGGCGCCCGGGTCCGGGCCGTACTTCGCGGCGTACAGCGCCATGATCCGCTCGTGGGTGTCCCCGGCGGCCTCGGCCAGCACGTAGTGCCGGGCGCCGTCGCCGGGCACCGAAGCCTGATGGTCCGGGTGGAAAGCCTGGTGCAGGGCGACCGGGTGGACGTTCACCCAGTGCTCGCCGTCGTGCGCGATGTACTTCAGGTCGTGCTCGACGCGATCGCCGTTGACCGTGAAGCACAGCCGCATCCGGTAATGCTCGCCGAGGTCGCGCAGGCCCGGGCCGTTCCATCGGTTCTCGAACGCCTCCAGAGCCAGTTCGCCCAGGTCACCGCGGACGCGGACCTCACGCTGAGAACTCTCGCTCACCCTTCGATCGCGGAACAATCCGTACGACAGCCAGTCGTCGACCCGGTAGAAGGCGTGCGCCGGCCCGACCGGGCTGATCCGCACCTCGAACAGGGCCCGGTGCCGCGACGGCAGGCCGCCGATGATGGTGTCGAGGCGTTCGATGTTCTGCCGCATCAGCGCAACCGCGTCGGTCGGCGCCACCTGACGGGCCCGTTCCGCGGCGTCCGGGCAGGACGGGTCGGTCAGCGTGATCCGGAACCGGACACCACGGTCGAGGGCGGTGCGGACGGCGGCCAGGAACTCGGGCTCGTGCTGGTTCTCCAGCAGGCCGGTCCAGTGCTTCCAGATGTCCACCCGGTCGTCGGCCGCGGCGATGCGAGCGATGACGTCGCGGTAGTCCAGGCGGTTGCGCCAGCGGACCGCGTTGCGGCTGAAGAACAGGATCAGCGGTTGCAGGATCAGCGCGGCCAGCACGATGTCGATCAGGTTCGCGCCGATGTTGATCCGCAGGTCGGTGCCGAACCCCGGCGTGTTGCGCACCGGGTAGAGCAGCAGGAACGCGACCACCAGCAGCAACGCGCCGATCAGGGCGTAGAGCCAGTACAGCCAGTGCCGGCGTGCCCGGCCACGGTCCCCCATGCCGGTCATCGTCCCAGCACAGGATCGATCAAGCCAGATGCGTTTGATCGCTCCGAGCCGGCAGCCGGGCGCGCTCGCGCGCACCACAGAAGCCTGCCAGGTTCCGGCCTCAAGATCTCCCACCGGATGGCGCCGGTCCCGATACAACTGGCCCCCGCCGCCCGGCAGCCCGATCCAGCTGTCACTCAGGGTCGTTTCCCGCCTCCGGAGGCAGCCCTGACGGTCAGCCCGTTCGTCCGGCTGTCACTCAGTGTTGTCTCCCGCCTCCGGAGGCAGCCCTGACGGTCAGCCGGTTTGTCCGGCTGTCGCTCATGGTTGTTTGCGCGTCGTCGAAAGCGTTGCCTGCATCCGGGTGCTGTGTGACGCCGGATCAGCGGCCAGCCCGCGGGCGGTGACCAGCGTCTGTGGATCAAGCCGTAACTCCCAGCTGAGGGATCCACGAGGCTGGTTCTCAGGGACCGGCTGGGAGCTGTTGCTGCCTCAACCGGTCGGAAGGGTGCGCAACTTCCAGCCGGTTGATCAAAAAGCCCGGAAACGCCGGCTCGGCTGTGCCTTATGACTGGCGCCCGCCCCGCACCTCTATGACAGCTGGGCCCGGCGGGTCGCCCCGCACCTCTATGACAGCTGGGCCCCGGCGGGTCGCCGCGGGCCCCGGCGATCGGTTCGGTGTCGGCAGCCGTGCAAGCCGGGGTTCGCCGCCCGGCTACCGGTGTGCGGGCTCGGTCCAGAAACAGTGCCCCCACCCCGACGGCCGGTGCCGAACCGGGGTGACGTCGCTGTCGTGCGGCTCGAGCCTGGATGCGGGCTCGATTGATCATTCGGCCGTGCGGTGATGCTGTCGCACCGCTCGGCAGACAGCGCTGGCGGGCGGCTCAGCGATCGAACGGGCCGAAATAACGGCCTCAGCCGCCCGTTCGCGCTGTCACCCGCTGATCCGAGAGGCCGCCGCAGCCCGCTCGAAAGCCTGTGGGCCTTGGTGAGCCAGACCTCGACCGGAGGATTCAGGAAGCTACTCGTCGACGGGTGACCTTGGCGCGATCATCGACGCCTGTGGGTTCTTGAGCACTGCTCGGCGATCGCCGCGGCGAGACGGCGAGCCTCCCGAAACCCCGGGCCGGTGATTTCTATCCATTTCGGACGGGCTGTCGATGACGGGTGGTGCCCATTCGCCTCCTACGGGCTGTCCGGCGCGTACCCTTGCGGTTCATGCGCCTTTCCACTGCGGCCGTGACCGCGAGTTCCCTGATCGGCGGATGGCAGATCGCCCGCCGCACCGGTAATCGGCCGCTCGGCGGCGCGGTCCTCGCCGCCGGCGGTGTCCTGGCCGGCCGTGAGTGGGCCCGGCACACCAGCCCGGCCGTGACCGCCGCGCTGACCGCGACCTACCTCGGGGCTTTCGGGCTGTCGCATCCGCTGGCGAAGCGGATCGGCTCCTGGCCGTCCGTGCTGACCGTCTCGGCGGTGACCGCCGCGGCCGCCTACCTGGCCGCGGACCGCCGCCCCTGATTACCTGGCCGCGGATTGCCGGCCCTGACTGCCTGACCGCGGATTACCGGCCCTGATTACCTGGCCGCGGATTGCCGGCCCTGACTGCCTGGCCGCGGATTACCGGCCCTGACTGCCTGACCGCGGACCGCCGGCCCTGACTGCCTGGCCGCGCGGATTGCCGGCCCTGACTGCTCGGTCGGCCTGCCGGGCCGCCTGGCTCACTCGTAGTCGGACGTCGACATCGAGACGATGTTGATGGCGATCAGGGTGATGGCGATCAGGATCGGCCAGAGGCCGGCGCCGGTGAAGGCGCCGACCGCGGTGTCGGCGCGGGAACGGCGCTGATGCCACTGGCCGAGCAGCACGCTGGCGACCAGCCCCACGCCGATGCCCGCCCACGCAGCGGCCGGATGCGGCACCAGCAGCACGGCCAGCGCCGCGGTCAGCCAGACCGCCAGGGTCTGCGCCAGGCCGTGAATCAGGCGGCCCTGGCGTGCTTCGGTCATCCGCATGCCCGGCACCCTACAAGTCGTACTCATCCGGCAGCCGCATGCCGGGGCCGCCCACCTGCCGGCCCAGCGGGACCGCGCGGCCCTTCGGCTCCTCCCAGTCCTCCTGGCGGCCGAGGGCGGTCAGATCCAGATACGGATACCCGTTGTGGAACTCCTCGATGCCCCGCCCGAACGTCGAGTAGGTGTGGAACACCTCGCCGCCGACCTGCAGGAACGCGCTGATCCCGGGCATCTCCGTGCCGCGCATGTCAGCCGTCCACCCACCGCCGGCCGCCGCCAGCTCGGCCTCGTTGCGGAAGAACTGCAGGACCGGCGCCTCCCGGTCGTCGAGCGTCGCGTGGTAGTCGAAGTTGAAGTCGCTGCCGTACGACGAGTACCACGGGAAGGTCCAGCCCATCCGCTCCCGGAAGGCGGCGATCTTCGGGTACGGCGCGCGCGACACCGCGACCAGCGTGGTGTTGCGCGCGTGCAGCTGGCGCAGCCCGGCGATGCTGTCGGCCGCCGACGAGCAGCTCGAGCAGGCGACGTCCCAGTCCGGCGCGAACATGAAGTGGTGCATCACCAGCTGCGGCCGGCCCTCGAACAGGTCGGCCAGGCCGACCTCGCCGTCCGGGCCGGCGAACCGGTACGGCTTGTCCACCCGGACCATCGGCAGCCGGCGGCGTTCGGCGTTGAGCCGGACCCGGGCGCGGGTGACCTCCTTCTCCTTGACGAGCAGTTCCTTGCGGGCGGCGAGCCACTGCTCGCGGGACACCACCTCGGGCAGGTCGTTCATCATCGTCCTCATTTCAGCCGGTCCTGCAGGGCCGCGAGCGGGCCGTCCCAGTCGCGGGCGAGCACCGCGAGGAACTGCTGCGCCACCCGCATCGGCGCGGAATCCACCCGGTAGCGGACCCGGCGCCGCTCGCCGTGCTCGGCCACCACGAGCCCGGCCTCGGCCAGCAGGGTGAGATGTTTGGCGATCGCCTGCCGGCTGATCGGCAGCCGGCCGGCCAGGTCGGTCGCGGTGGCCGGGCCGCCCGCCGCGAGCGCGGCGAGGATGCCGCGCCGCGTCGGGTCGGCCAGGGCGGTGAAGACCTCCTGGGCCACCGCCTCCAGGTCAGGAGCGGCCATCGAGGTACGCGACGAGCTCGCCCAGTTCGCTGGCCCAGCCTTCGGTGTTGCCCGAGTACGCCGTCTTGTGCGTGCCGTCGTCGGGAAGCTGCGCGAAACCGCTCTCGACGACGGTCAGCGCGGTGCCGGTGCCGGCGGGCTCGAGCGTGAACTCCACATAGGTGCGGCGCGGATCGTCCTCGCCGAGCCCGTAGACCGGCCAGGTGTAGCCGAACACGCGCGGCGGCTCGAGGCGCTCGACGGTGAGGCTGGCTTTGTCGCCGCTGTCCCAGGCCAGCTGGATGCGGCCGCCGACGCGCAGGTCGACCTCGGCGCGGTGGCCGAACCAGGTGCCCAGGCCCTCGGCGGTGGTGATCGCGGCCCACACCTTCTCCGGCGGGTGGGCGAGGTGCAGGGTGCGTTCGATCCGGTCGGGGAATGCCATGACGACCTCCTTATAGCAACCACTTGGTTGCTACCCAACGTATCGCAACCTACTGGTTGCTACAAGCCCGGCCGTTGAGGGCGTCGAGGAAGCACCGCTCGAAGGCCTCGGTGTCGGCTGCTGCGGCGGCCTCGATGCGGTAGCCGGCCGGGGTGAGCACGGTGCGGCCGGACTGCACGCCGTCCTGGACGACGTCGATGCGCTCCGGACGGAACTGCGTGATCGAGCTGTGCACCGCGGTAACCGCCGCGAGGGCGTCCCACCAGTACATGATTCCCAGGTCGATCAGGGCGGCCAGATCCGGCTGCGAGACGATCCGGTAGGTCAGCCGGGCGCCAGGCGCGTTCTGATCGGCGGCGAGGCGGGCCACGAAATCCTGGGTGATCGGGACGGCCGCGGTGGCGTCCAGCGGCACCAGGCGCACCGTGCCCGGACGGGCCCGCTGCAGCACCGCGCGGGCCGAGACCGGGTCCATCCAGAAGTTGAACTCCTGCGAATTGTCGAAGCCGGGCAGCGCGGAGCCGTACAGATTGCCGGGCACCCGCAGCGCGCCGCCCATGATCTGGATGCGCTCGATGCGGCGCGCGGTCGCTCGCGACGCGAGCGCCGCCGCCACGTTGGTCAGCGGTCCGGTCGCGATCAGCGTGACCGGCTGCCGGGATCGCTGCGCGGTGCGCGCGATCAGTTCCGGAGCGCTCAACCGCGAGATGTACGGCGGACGCGCTCCGTCCCCGAGCGCCCCGCTCAGCACTCCCTCGATCGTCGCCACCAGCTCCGGGGGAGCGGGGTTGACGCCCTCGCCGGTCGCTCCGGCAGCGACCGGCACCTGCGGCAGCCCGCACTGCTCCAGCACGCTGCGCGCATGCCGCAGAGTCCGGTCCGGCACGCCGAACCCGTTGTTGGCCACCGTCACCGCCCGCAGGTCGATCCGGCCGAGTTTGTGCTCCTCGCACAGGTAGGCCAGGGTCGACGCGTCGTCGAAGTCCAGGTCGCTGTCGTAGATCACCGGCGGCGGGCCGGTCCCCGATGCCGGTGCGGCGGCCGCCGGCAGCCCGGCGATGACGGTGGCGAGGGCCGCGACAGCAGCGGTCCAGAAAGACAGGCGCATGTTCCCTCCTCCGAATCCATCGGTAAGTGCCGATGCTTTCGAAGGTGTCGCGCGACCGCATCCGGTTTTGAGCGGCTCCGGCCGTACGTCGACGGTCGTAGAACCTCAATAGCGGAACGCGCGTACCACGCCCTGCAGGTCGTCGGAGAGCCGGCTGAGCTCGGACGCCGCCGAGTGGGTGGCGTGCGCGCCGCTGCGGTTCTCGTCGGTCACGCCGACCACCTGGCTGATGCCGTCGCCGATCAGGTTGGCGCCGGTGGCGGCGGCGCTCAGGTCCGCGGCCATGCCGTTGGTGACCGCGCTCTGCTCCTCCACGGCCGAGGCGATCGTGGTCTGGAACTCGTTGATCCGCCCGATGATCTCGCCGATCATCGAGATCGACTCGACGGCCGTGGTGGTGTCGGTCTGGATCGCCGCGACCCGCTTGCTGATGTCCTCGGTGGCCTTGGTGGTCTCCTGCGCCAGGTCCTTCACCTCACCGGCCACCACCGCGAAGCCCTTGCCCAGCTCACCGGCCCGGGCCGCCTCGATCGTGGCGTTGAGCGCCAGCAGGTTGGTCTGCTCGGCGATCGCGGTGATCACCTTGACCACGTCGCCGATCTCCGCCGACGAGCGGCCGAGCCGGGCCATCAGGTCCTCCGCCGTGCTGGACGCGTGCACCGCCTCCTGGGCGACGCTGGCCGCCTCCGCCGCATTCATCGCGATCTCGCGGATCGCGGCGCCCATCTGCTCGGCGCCGGTGGCGACCGCGCCGACCCGGGAGTTGACCTCGGTGACCGCGTCGCCGATCGAGGCCACTTCACCGGACGTACGGTCCGCGCCGCCGGCCAGGTTGCGCGACGCCTCCTGCAGTTCCCCGGCCCGCCCGGCCAGGGCATCACCGCTGGCGGCGAGGGTGCCGACGGCCGTACGCATCTGATCGGTGGCCCGGTTGAGCGCGGTGCTCATCTCACCGAACTCGTTGCGGCCGCCGATCTCGGCGCGACGGGTCAGATCGCCCTCGGCGACCCCGGTGAGCACGTCGCGGAACTGCCGCAGCGGCCGGACGATGCCGTTGGCCACCATGATCGCGATGGCGACCGCGACGACCAGGCCGACCACCAGCACCGCGATCACGGTGATCCGGGCGGACGAGTACGTGTCGCCGGCCTCGGCCACCGCCTCCTCGGCCGCGGCCACGTTCGCGGCGGTCAGCTCGTCCAGGTAGCCGAGTGACTCGGTGACCTTGTTCGGCAGGTCGTTGAGGCGCAGCTCGGTGAACCCGGCCATGTCGCCGGACTTGCGCAGCGCCTCGGCCTGGTCGCGCAGATCCTGATACTCCGACCAGGCGGTGGCGAACGCCTCGAGCGAGGCCGACTGGCTGCTGTCCAGCTCGCGGGTCCGGTACGACTCGATGGTCGCGTCGATCTTGTCCTTGGCGACGGCGATCCGCTCCTGGGCCGCGGCCGCCAGCTTCGGGTCGGTGGCGGTCGAGATCGACAGCGCCTGGAACCGGAAGTTCCAGACCGTCTCGCGGATCACCGCGACGTCGTTGGAGGGCAGCAGCGCCTGGGTCTGGATGGCGCGGCTGCTGTCCGCGACCGTCGACATCCGGGCCAGGCTCAGGGCGCCGACCAGCACGGCGAGGATGCCGGTGAGGACGACGAGCAGGGTCAGACGAGCACGGACGCTCAGGTTCGCCATGCCCTTCCTATCGCCGGGCCGGGCTGTGATCTGAGTCTCAGACCGTTTATCGTCGTCCGTAAATACAGTCTTCATGATCCGGATCCGTGGTGGCCACATCCGCTTCGCGCCGACTCCCGACCGTTCCCGGCATGCGGTCGCTGCACTTCACCGACACCTACCTGCCCCGGCGCGACGGCGTCGTCACCTCGGTTCGCACCCTGACGTCCGCCCTGCGCCTGCAGGGGCAGCACGCCGTCACGGTGGCGCCGGGACACCGCGCCGATGCCGGCGACGGGCATCTGCTGCGGCTGCCCGCGGTGCCGGTGCCGTGGGGACTGGCCGGCCTGCGGCTCTCGGCGTGGCTGCTGAACGGGCGGTGGGCGGCCGGGGCGATGGCCCGGATCGCGCAGGCCCGGCCGGATCTCATCCACGTGCACACTCCGGGGCCGACCGGACTGCTCGGCGTGTTCGCCGGCCGGGAGCTGGGGGTGCCGGTGGTGCACACGTACCACACCGACCTGCACGCCTACGCCGACGCGTACCGGGTGCCGGCGGCTGCGCTGGCCGCCGGTCTGCGCCTGTACGCGTACCGGCTCGGCGTGCCACCGATCCCGACCGGTTCCGGGCGCCGGGACGCCGTCGACGCGGTCAACGAGTTCATGCTGCGCGACGCCGGCGCCGTCATCGTCCCCACCCCAGCGGTGCCTGCCCGGCTCGCTCTGCCGGTGCCCGCCGAGCGGCTCGCGGTGATCCCCACCGGCGTCACCCCGGTGCCGCTCGACGCCACCGCCGGCGCACGCTTCCGCCGGGCACACGGCATCGACGTGGACGCCCCGCTCGTGCTCTACGTCGGGCGGGTCAACCGGGAGAAAGGCATGGACCGCCTGATCGAGGCGTTCGCCGAGGTCGCCGCCACCCGGCCGCAGGCCCGCCTGGTCCTGGTCGGAGCGGTCTACGAGCAGCGCTGGCTCACCCGGCTGCTGCGTGACGCCGGTGTTCGCGACCGGGTCGTGCTCGCCGGCCAGCAACCGCCGGCGGTCGTCTGCGCCGCCTATCAGGCCGCCGACGTCTTCGCGTTCCCGTCGACCACCGACACCCAGGCGCTGGTGCTGCTGGAGGCCGCGCAGTGCCGCCTGCCCGTGGTGATGGCCGACCCCCTGCTGCACGCCCACGGCCTGCTCGGCGACGCCACCCTGCTGACCGGCCCGGCGCCGGGCTCGTTCGCCGCCGGGATCGGCGCCCTGCTCGACGACCCGGCGGCGGCCCGCGCCCTGGCCGACCGGGCGGTGGGGCGCGCCGCGAACCACACCGCGGACGGCTACGCCCGCTCGGTGCACGCGATCTACCAGCAGCTGACGACGGTGCCTATTCCCCGGTGAACACCGGGGTCCGCCGCTGCAGGCTCGCCGCGATGCCCTCGGCGCTGTCCCGGGTCTGCCAGAGCACCATCTGCTCGGCCAGCTCGTGGTCCAGAGCCTGCCGGACCCGGGCGGCCAGGTCCGCGCGCAGCGTCGCCCGCATCGACCGGACCGCCAGCGGCGCCGACGAGGCGATCTCCGCGGCCAGCTCCCGGGCGGTCTCGCGTACGGTTCCCGGCTCGGCGAGCCGGTCGGCCAGCCCGATCCGGACCGCCTCCTCGCCGCCGACCCGGCGGCCGGTCAGCAGCATCCCGGCCGCCGCCTGCCGCCCGATCAGGTCCGGCAGCGTCACGCTCAGCGCGAAGCCCTGGTGGAAGCCGAGCTTCGCGAAGTTCGCCACGAACCGGGTGGCGGCCTCGGCGATCCGGAAGTCGGCCGCGCAGGCCAGGCCGAGCCCGCCACCCACGGCGGTGCCCTGCACGGCCGCGACGATCGGGGTACGCACGTCGAACAGCCGCGCCGCCCGCCGGTACAGCCGCTCCGCCGCGGCCGCCTGGTCCAGGGCGAACTCGCCACCGCTGAAATCCGCCCCGGCGCAGAAGTGCTTGCCCTGCGACGCCAGGACGATCACCCGGCAGGCCGGGTCGTCGTCCAGCGCCAGAGCGGCGTCCACGACCCGCCCGATCAGCGCCTCGTCGAAATGGTTGGCCGGCGGCCGGCGCATCTCCAGCACCGCGATGTGATCCTCGACGGTGACCGACAGGTCGGAACTCACAGCGCGGGCCTCCCGGACTCAACGATCGTTCACCGGATCTTAACGACGTCCCGGAGCGTCTCCTCGATGCTGGTGGTGCACCGCTCCCGGCGGTCGCCGTGCGGCTGCAGCCGGCCGTCCTCATCCGCCTCGTAGAGCGCGGCGATCTCGGTCGCGAGCAGCGGCGGCAGCCCGGCCTCGGTCAGCGCGCCGTGCCAGCCGGCCCGGGGGATGGTGATGACGTTCAGCTCCTTGCCGAGCAGCCGGCCCAGCGCCGCGGCCACCTCCCGCTCGGTGTAGCTCGGCGCGTCCAGGTCGATCACCTCGCTGGCGCTGGGCGGCGAGGTCAGCGCGCGGGCGACGGCCGCGCCGATGTCGCGGGTGGCCACCATCGGTACGGCCACGTCCGCCGACTCCGCGAAGACCGGGAAGACGCCTGCGCCGACGGCCGCGTCCAGCACCGACTCCACCTTCTCCTGGAAGTGCGGCGCCCGGATCGCGGTGAACGTCACCCGGGTGCCCCGCAGCTGCTCCTCCAGGTGGTGCAGCCAGCGGATCGGCCCGTTGCCGTCGGCCAGGTCCGCGCCGATCGACGACAGCATCACCACGTGCGGCACCCCGCTGTCGGCGACCGCCCCGGCGATCGTGTCGGCCATGCTCCGATGTGCCTCGTCGGTGAACGGTGGCACGGTCGGCAGCAGCACGAACACCCCCTGGGCGCCGGTGAACGCGCCGGCCAGGGCGGCCCGGTCGGTGAAGTCGGCGACCGCGAAGTCGGCCCACTGCTTGCCCTTGTCCAGGTCGCGGACGACCGCGCGGACCTTCTCGTTCGCGGCGAGCAGCGTACGGGCCGCGGCCCCGCCGACGTGACCGGTGATTCCGGTGATCGCGTACATCTCAACCTCCTGCGTTGACTTCGATGCCTCAAGTGAAATCGCAGGGAGTGAGACGATCCATGTTCGCCGGGCTCGTTCGCATGTCTGAGCGTCTACGCTGACCGGTCATGGACCCGTTGGGAGACCTGCTGGACGGGGTACGCGCCCGGACCGCCGCCTTCTGCCAGTCGGTGTTGCGCCCACCGTGGGCGCTGCGCATCGTCGACGAGGCGCCGCTGGCCCTGGCCACGCCGCTGCGCGGCCACGCCTGGATCGTCCCGGACGACGACGAGCCCATCCTGATCGAGGCCGGTGACGTGGCGATCGTGCAGGGCCCCGCGCCGTACACCGTCGCCGACGACCCGGCCACCCGCCCCCAGCTGTACGTGCACACCGACAACCGCCTGGTCACCTTCGACGGGGTCGACGTCACCGCCGAGGCCCGCATCGCCGCGTTCACCAAGGCGCTCGGCGTGCGGGCCGGCGACGGCGGCCCGGACGACGCCGCGGTCATCGCCAGCGGCACCTACCAGGTCAACAGCTTCGTCAGCGGCCGGCTGCTGGCGTCGCTGCCCACCGTGCTGCGGGTGCCGCGCGAGCACGTCCAGTCTCCGATCATGGACCTGCTCGCCGCCGAGGTGGAACGCGACGAACCGGGCCAGCAGGTCGTCCTCGACCGGCTGCTGGACCTCGCGCTGATCGCCGCGCTGCGCGCCTGGTTCGCCCGCCCGGCCGGCGACGCCCCCGGCTGGTACCGCGCACACGGCGACCCGCTGGTCGGCCGCGCGCTGCGGGTCATCCACGAGGCGCCGGCCAAGCCGTGGACGGTCGCCGAACTGGCCGAGGTCAGCGGCGCGTCCCGGGCGGCGTTCGCCCGCCGCTTCACCGACCTGGTCGGCCAGCCCCCGATGACGTACGTGACGCACTGGCGACTCGATCTGGCCGCCGAGGCGATGCGCAACTCCGACGCCACCCTCGAATCGATCGCCCGCCAGGTCGGCTACGCCAACGCGTTCGCTCTCACGGTCGCCTTCAAACGGGTCCGCGGCACCACCCCGCAGCGCTTCCGCACCGCCGCCTGATCGGTCAGCCGGGTTGCGGGGCGGTCGGGGCGAGGGCCTCGCCGACGCAGGCCAGCAGCTCGACGGCGGTGAACGGCTTCTGCACGATCCGGACGGAGTCGGCCAGGTCGTATCGGCGGCGCAGGTCGGCGTCGCTGTAGCCGGACATGTACAGCACCCGCAGGCCGGGGTGGTGGGCGCGCATCCGGTCGGCCACCACCGGGCCGGGTTCGTCGCGCAGCACGATGTCGGTGATCAGCAGGTCGACGTCCCGCAGGTCGGCGTCGGCCAGGGTGTCCTCGTCGAGGGCGGAAGTGCGGTAGCCGTTGTCCTGCAGGATGCGGAGCACGACGTCGCGTACGAATGCCTCGTCCTCGATGACCGCCACCAGCTCACCGTGACCGGCGCACGGGGTTCCCGGCTCGACCGGCTCGCCGGCGGCGACCGGAGCCGGCGGCAGCAGGATCCGGAAGCTGGTGCCGATGCCCAGCGTCGACTCCACGCCGATGTGCCCGCCGGCGTCGCCGACGATGCCGTAGACGGTGGCCAGGCCCAGCCCGGTGCCGCGATCGGCCGCCTTGGTGGTGAAGAACGGTTCGAACAGGCGGTCGCGCACCTCGGCGGTCATTCCGGTGCCGGTGTCGCTGACCGTCAGCCGGGCGTACGGTCCCGGCGCCAGTCCCGTGCCGTCCCCGTCGCACACCTCGGCCCAGCCGGTCTCGACCACCACCATGCCGCCGTCCGGCATCGCGTCACGCGCGTTGATCACCAGGTTGAGCAGGATCTGGTCGAGCCGCCCGCGGTTCGCGCAGACCGGCAGGGCCTGCGGGTGCGGGCGGCAGATCAGCCGGATGTTCGCGCCGATGGTCCGGCTCAGCAGGTCCCCGGCGTCGGTGACCACCCGGTTGAGGTCGACGGTCTCCACGTCGGTCGGCTCCCGCTTGGCGAACAGCAGCAGCTGGCCGGTGAGCGACTTGGCGCGCTCGGCGGCGCCGCGGATGCGGGACAGGTCGCCGGCGCACTCGCCGCTGACCTCGTCGGCCAGGAAGTCCGCGTAGTTCAGGATGATCGCGAGCAGGTTGTTGAAGTCGTGGGCGACCCCACCGGCGAGCTGACCGAGACTCTCCAGCCGGGCGGCGCGGGCGGAGCGTTCCAGGGCGCGCTTCTCCTCGGTGATGTCGCGTTCGGTGGCGGCCACCGCGACCACCTCGCCGTGCTCGTCGCGGATCGGCGAGACGATCACCGAGACGAGGAAGGCGGTGCCGTCGCTGCGGATCCGGGGCGTCTCGTCCATCCGGATCTGCCGGCCGGCGGCGAGCTCGGCCAGCGCCCAGCGCAGCCGTTCCGGCTGGTCGATCCCGATCAGGTCGCTGAGCGGCCGGCCGAGGACCTGTTCGGCGGTATAGCCGTAGATGCGTTCCGCGCCGCTGTTCCACGAGGTGAGCGTGCCGTCGAGGGTGCTGCTGATGATCGCGTCGGAGGACTGCTCGACGATCGCGGCCAGCATGTGCCGTTCCCGGGCCGCGGTGGTCGCCTCGTGCAGCCGCTCCCGCAAGCGGCGAGCCAGCAGCCAGCCGATGCCGGCGGCCCCCAGCAGGGCCGTGAGCACTTGCGGCGCCGGTTTCGGAAGCTTCACCAGGGCGACCCTTCCGCTTCCGCGAAGCTGATGGCGTTTTGCCCTAACTGATACCGATAGCGTAGTCGCGCTCGGGGGTAACCCGCAGACGGTGCCGACGAGTCGTCGGCGAATGCCGGGTGAGCGGCCGGTGGGTCAACAGCCGGTAGAGCATGGTGCCGACCAGGGTCTGGGCGGCCGCGACCGGCGAGCTGCCGGGTGTGAGTTCTCCCAGGAACTCTGCGGGGACGGTCAGGGTTCGGCGCGACCGTCAGCCCATGCAGATTCTTCGAGGTGCGGCGGCCGCGCTCGGCGCGACCATGGCGATGGCGGTTCTGGCGGTGGCCGCGCTGGCCACCGCCGGGCTTCCGGTGACCTGGCCGTTTGTCGCGACGGTGCTGGCCGCGGCGTTCGGCGGGCCGGCCACGCTGACCGGGTCGCTCGATGCCGGGGCGATGGGCGCGGTCCTGCACGGCACCGTCGACATCGCGCCGCTGGCGCTCTCCGCGGTGGGCGCGCTGATCTTCTCGGTCACGCTTCAGGGCCATGTCGGTACGCCAATGCCTGTGTACGCCCGACGCGTGCTCGGCGCCGCCGCGATGCTGCTGATCGTGCTCGCCGCCGTGGTGGCCGCCCCCGACGCGACCATGGCCGTCACCGTGCCGGCCGGTCCCGCGTCGGCCTCGCAGGACGCCCAGCTGGTGATCCGGCCGGACACCGGCGCCACCCTGATCAGCGGCCTGCTCGGGTTCACCGTGCTGACCGGCGGCGGCGCCCTGCTGACTCTCCTGCCGCACCGCCGGATCGCCGCCCGCGCAGCGCTGACCGGCCTGGCGACACCGATCGCAGCCGGCGTCGCGATAGCAGCGGTCGTCGCCACGCAGCGGCCGTCACTCGCCGGTGTGGCGCTGCTGTTCGGCGGGAACGCGGCGATGCTCGCCGGGCCGTCGTCGATCACGCTCGGCGGTCCGCTGGCAGACCGGCTGGACCCGAACTACCAACTCCCTGATGCGGCGGCGGGCGCTTTGGCCGTACCCCTCATTCTTGCCGCCTTTGTTCTGGCCACCGTGCCGCCCGGCGACGGAAACCGATGGCAGCGCGCCGGCCGCCGCGCGCTGGTGGCCGGCGCGGTCCTCGCCGTCGTCTTCGCCGCGCTGAGCCTCGCCGGCGCCGGCCGCCTGAGCCTCGGCCTGATGGTCCTGATCCTCAACGCCGAGTTGCTCACCGTGCAGCTTGTGCCGGCCATCGGCTGGGCGGCGCTCGCCGGCGCCGCCGGTGGTGGCCTGGCCGGCCTGCTCGGTAGCCTGATGGCCGACATGCGGCGAACGGGCGGGGGTGACCGTGCAAGCCACGCCGCCCCGGCTGTTGGTGGTCGATGACGAGGACACCGTTCGCGGGCTGCTCGCCGACGCCCTGCGCTTCGCCGGGTTCACCGTGACCGCCGTCGCCACCGGCGCGGACGCCGTCGAGGCGGCCCTGCGTGACCAGCCCGACCTGATCGTGCTCGACCTGATGCTGCCCGGCATGGACGGCTTCGAGGTGGTCCGCCGGCTGCGGACCGCGCGGGCCCACCTGCCGGTGCTGTTCCTCAGCGCCCGCGACGCCCCCGAGGACAAGGTGAACGGGCTCAGCCTGGGCGGCGACGACTACGTCACCAAGCCGTTCCACCTGCCCGAGCTCATCGCCCGGATCCAGGCCATCCTGCGCCGCTCCGGCGTGGTGCCGGTCGACGGGATCCGCACGGTCGGCGACCTGACTGTGGACCCGGTCGCCCGCGAGGTCACCCGGTCCGGCCGGCCGGTACGCCTGACGCCGACCGAGTTCAAACTGCTGCACTACCTGGTCGCGCACGCCGGTGAGGTGGTGTCGAAGCCGCGGATCCTCGAGGAGGTCTGGCGGTACGACTTCGCCGGGGACACCAGCATCGTCGACACCTACGTCAGCTACCTGCGGCGCAAGGTCGACAACGTCGAACCACGGCTGATCCAGACCGTGCGCGGCGCCGGTTACGTGCTGCGGAGACCACGGCGATGAGCCTGCGGACCCGCCTGCTGCTGATCACCGCGGTGCTGCTGGTGGCCGGGATCGTGGTCAGCGACGCCGTCGTCACCGCTGCCCTGCGCCGCCACCTGGTCGACCGGGTGGACCGCCAGGTGCAGCAGTTCTCCCAGGTGATGGCCCGCCTCGACCCGAACGTGCTGGACGTCGCCATGAACGCCCCCATCCGCAACCTGGCGAGCGGCCTCGACCTGATCAGTGTGCTCGCGGTGGCGTACCTCGACGCCGACGGCACCGTGCTGCGCGCCGCCCAGACCAGCACGGACGAGCCGGCGCCGGCTTTCGCGGCCATGCCGCCCGGCGGCCCGCGCACGGTCGACGGCTGGCGGGCGGTGGCGGTCGCGCGCCCGGACGGGACGGGCATAGTCGTGGTCGCGGCCTCGCTGAGCGCGGTCGATGCGATCGTCGCCGAGGTCCGGCTCGTCTGCCTGGTCACCGGCCTGATCGTGGTGGTCGTGCTGACCGGCGTCGGCTGGCCGGCGATCCGCGCCGGGCTGCGGCCGTTGCGGAGCATCGAGCAGACTGCCGGCGCCATCGCCGCCGGCAACCTGGCCGAACGCATACCCGAACGCGGCCCGCCCGGCACCGAGGTGGCCCGGCTGACCCGCGTCCTGAACGGCGCCTTCGCCGCGCGGGCCGCCTCGGAGGCCCGGATGCGCCGGTTCGTCGCCGATGTCAGCCATGAGCTGCGTACGCCGCTGTTCGGCATCAAGGGTTCGGCCGAACTGCACCTGATGCGCGGCGCGGCCACCCCGGGCCAGGTCGACGACACGATGCGGCGCATCGACACCGAGGCCGGCCGGCTCGCCGCCCTGGTCGAGGACCTGTTGCTGCTGGCCCGGCTGGACGAGCCGGCCGCCGGGACGGTCCTCGACCCGGCGCCGATGGACCTGCGCACCCTGGCCGCCGACGCCCGCCACGACCTGCTCGCCCTCGACCCGGGCCGGCCGGTCCGGCTCACCGGCCCGTCTCCTGACGACCCGCCTGCGCCGGCTCTGGTGCTCGGCGACGAGGCCCGGCTGCGTCAGGTGGTGGTCAACCTGGTCGGCAACGTGCACGCCCACACCGGGCCGGACGTGGCCGTACGCATCGGCGTGGGCCGCATCGGCGACGAGGCGGTGCTGGAGATCGCCGACCGCGGCCCGGGCCTGCCCGAGGCGCAAGCCGAGCGGGTGTTCGAACGCTTCTACCGCGCTGACGACTCCCGGGCCCGCGGCGCCACCTCCGGTGCCGGGCTGGGCCTGGCCATCGTCCGCTCGCTGGTCACCGCCCACGGCGGCCGCGTCGAGGCGGTCCCGACGCCGGGCGGCGGCGCCACGTTCCGGCTGTGCCTGCCCTGGCATGCCGCAGAAGATTCCCAGGAACCCTGAGCGTCGTCACCGCAGCCACGGCCGCCAGGTCTGCGGGTTCGCCGCGAGCCAGCGACGGGCCGCGTCGTCAGGGGAGAGCTTGTTGACGGTCATGTCGCGGGCCACCGCGTTCTGGTCGGCGTTGGACCACCGGAAGTTCTCGGCCAGCTCGACCGCCGGGCTGCCGGAGCGCAGAAAACCCAGCCGGCCGATCTTGTCGAGGTGGTAGGCCGGGTAGTCGCAGGCGACCTCAGCCGGGGTCGCGTCGCAGCCCGGCCGGTGCCGGGGGAGCGGGACGTGGACCAGGTCGACCTCGGCGAGCAGCCACTGCGGTTCGTAGAAGTAGCCGATCAGCGGCGTACGGTCGGCCTCCGCCTGCCGGAACGCCCGGATCAGCCGGTCCTCGCTGCCGGCGTGCACGACCGTGTAGTCCAGGTCGAGATTGGTGATCAGGGCGGCGTCGTTGGTGACGAACGACGGATCGCCGGCGAGGAACTGGCCACGCTCGCCGGAGCGGTCGGTACGGAACAGCGGCGCATGCCGGTTCAGGGCGCGCCAGTTGTCGATGTCCGGGTACTCGGCTTTCATCCACGGCGGGACGTACCAGCCGATGACGCCGCGGTTGCCGGTGACACCCATCGACACCGCGACCTTCTCCTGGTCGATGTATCTGCGGCGCAGGTCGTCGTGTCCCCAGTTCTCCAGGATCAGGTCGATGTCGCCGGCCGCGATGCCGGCCCAGGACGCCTCCTCGGTGAGGTCCGTGGTCCGCACCTCGCAGCCGAGTTCGGTGCGCAGCAGGTAGCTCACCACGGCGACGTTCGCGGCGTACCCGGCCCACGGGTTCACCGCGATCCGGACCGTTCCGCAGGCGACGCCGGCCGGCACCCCGGGCGGCGCGACGATCGCGGCCGACGCCCCGCCGCAGCCGGTGACCAGGAGCAACAGCAGGAGAAGCAGGCGTCTCACGACGACACCCCGGCCCGGTGCGCCAGGCGGCGGGCGAGGACCTGCTCGGTCAGCGCGACCAGCACCGTTTTGACCGACTCGCGGCGGCGGGCGTCGCACTCCAGCAGCGGGTGCTGACCGGGCAGGCCGAGCGCGTCCCGGATCTCGGCCAGGTCGAAGCGCCGCGCGCCGTCGAACGTGTTGACCCCGACGATGAACGGGATGTCGTGGTCCTCGAAGTAGTCCAGCGCCGGGAAGCAGTCCTCGACCCGCCGGGTGTCGACCAGCACGATCGCGCCCAGCGCCCCGGTGATCAGGTCGTCCCAGAGGAACGCGAACCGGTCCTGCCCGGGCGTGCCGAACAGGTACAGCAGCAGCGCGTCGTCCAGAGTGATCCGGCCGAAATCGAGCGCGACCGTGGTGGTGGTCTTGCCGGTGACCGCCGACGTGTCGTCCACCCCGATCGACCGCTCGGTCATCTCCGCCTCGGTGACCAGCGGTTCGATCTCGGAGACCGCGCCGACGAAGGTGGTCTTGCCGACGCCGAAGCCGCCGCTGATGACGACCTTCACGGCGACCGGTGGCGGGGGAACCGCCGGCTCAGAGCGCCCGAACACGATCCCGGATCCTTTCGATCAGCGCGGTGGTCAGGACGTCCGGCGCGGCCTCGACCCGGATCAGGCCCTGGGTGATCAGGTCGGCGACGATGACCCGCACGACGCCCAGCGGCGCGTGCAGCGCCACCGCCAGGTCGGCCACCGACATCGGCGCCTGGCAGAGCTCGACGATGCGCCGCGACTCGAACCGCAGCGGCGCGGACAACGCGGCCGGGACCGAGCGCAGCTGGGTCTCGATCCGCAGCCCGTCGTGCAGGGGCTGGGTTCGCCCGCCGGTGAGCATGAACGGACGCACCACCGGGTCGTCGTCGGCCGGGTTCATCGGGGCAGGTGCTGCCGTGACTCGGCGATCAGGGCCGGGGTGAGCAGCTCGCCGAACCGTTCGGCGAGCACCGAGATCTCGTAGCCGACCAGGCCCAGGTCGCATTCGCCGGTGGCCACCACGCCGAGGCAGCTGCCGCCGGGGATCACCGAGATCACCAGGAAGCCCCGGTGCATCTCGATCATGATGAGTTTGAGGCCGTCGAACTCGTACCGCCGGGAGGCGCTGCGGGCCAGGCTGGCCAGGCTGGAGACGATCGCGGCCAGCTGGTCGGCCTCGGCCCGGCCCAGTCCCGCGGAGGCGGCGATCAGCAGGCCGTCCGACGAGACGGCGACGGCGTCGCGTACCCCGTCGGTCTGCTGGACGAAATTGCCCAGCAGCCAGTTGAACTGGTGCCGGTCGGCCGGCGCTTGCACGCTCATCACAGACTCCTCGCGGGTGGATTCTCGGCGCCGCGCCGGATGCCGTCGCGCAGTGCCGTCAGCCGGCCGCGCAACGCCTCCGGCGAATCAGCGATCGGGGCGGCCGATTCCGGCCGGGCGGCCGGCGCCGCAGCAGGTTCGGTCCGGCGGGCACGGGGCACGCGCTTACGCAGACCGTTCACGGTACGAGCGACAGCATCCGCCTCCTCGAAAGCATCGGCGCCCGCCGGTGTCGGCGGCGCGAGCAACCCCGGCTGCTCCTCGGTCGGCGGCGCGAGGAACGCCGGCTGCTCCTCGGCCGGCGGGCGCGGCGACGGCAACAGGACCGGCTGCTCGGCCACGACCACGTAATCCACCTCGACGGCCCGCAGCCGGGGAGCGTGCGGGGGAAAGGGGCCCCGGGGCGGCTGAAGGCCGCGCGGCGTGTGCGGACCGCCCTGCCCCGCGGCCCCCTGCCCGGCGGCCCCCTGCCCGGCGGCCCCCTGCCCGGCGGCCCCCTGCCCGGCCGCCCCCTGCGCGGCCGCGCTCTTCCCGGCCGCCGCCAGGGCGGGCGGTTCCGCGAGGATGGCGTCCGGCAGCATCACCCGTGCCGTCACCCCGGTCACCGGCGAGCGCGCCAGCTCGACCTCGACACCCATCTCCGCGGCCAGCCGCCCCACCACGTAGTGCCCGAGGAACCGGGCCGGCGCCGTGATGAAGTCACCCTCGCCGCGCAGCCGCTCGTTGGCCCGGTCCAGGTCGGCCCGGCTCATCCCGACCCCCTGGTCACAGACCGCGATCAGGTAGCCGCCGTCGACGGCCCGCCCGTGGATCTCCACATCCATGTCCGGCGGGGAGAACACCAGACCGTTCTCGATCAGTTCGGCGAGCAGGTGGGCCAGTCCGCTGACCACCGATCCGGCCACCTGTGCCTCGTCGATGCGCCGCAGCGACACCCGCCGGTACTCCTCGACCTCGGACACCGCGGCCCGGACCACATCGGTCAACGGCAGCGGCCCGGACCACTGCCGGGGACTGGCCGCACCGACCAGCACCAGCAGGCTCTCCGCGTTGCGGCGCATCCGGGTGGCCAGGTGGTCGAGCTCGAACAGGTTGGCCAGCCCGGCCGGGTTCGGCTCCTCCTGCTCCAGGCGGGTGATGAACCCGAGTTGCCGGCGCAGCAGGTTCTGGTTGCGGCGGCCCAGGTTGGCCAGCGACTCGGCGCTCGTACGCCGCAGTTTCGCCTGCTCGGTGGCGAGCGCGTAGGCCGTACCCTGCACTCTTTCGAAAGCATCGGCCACCTGCCGGACCTCGACCGTCGCTCCGGCCGCAACCGCCAGCGGCCCCGGTGGCCCGCCCTCGTCCTCGGTGACCGCCCGGCGCACCGCCTCCGGAAGCTGCTCGCCGGCCAGCCGGTTGGCCTCGGCCGCGAGGCCGGCCAGCGGCCCGGCAATCGACCGCGCCGCCCCGGTCGCCAGGTAGATCGCCCCGCCGATGCACAGCAGCACGACCGCGGCCAGCCCGGCCAGTCGCAGATTGGCCCGGTCCAGCAGCACCTCGGCGCGGGCCCGCAGACTCGACCCGATGTGCCGGGCCAGCTGCGACATGTCGTCCAGGACCGTGGTCAGCGACGACCACCAGGCCTGCGGGTCGGCCTGCAGCGGCTGCCCGTCGCCGGAGCTGAGCGCGAGCTGCTCGAAGTAGGCTGCCTGCGTTGCCGGACCGGTGCTGAACAGGTAGTCCTTGGCCGCGATCGCGGTCGGGGTGGCGTACTCCTCGAACTCCTCGAGCGCGATGTCGCGGTCCGAACGCAGCTGCACGAACTGCAGGAACTCGCCCTCCCGGAACCCGCCGGCCGAGAACACCCCGTTCAGGAACGCGCGCTGCCGGGCGGTGACCTCCTTCGCCGCGTTCAGCATGGTCAGCGCCTCGGAGCCGAGCCGCATCTGCGCGTCGGCGGCGTTGTCGAGCGCGAAGTAGACCTCGCCGAGCTCCTCGATCACCTCGGTGTAGCCGTCGAACACCTCGGCCCGGTCGGCGTCACCGCCGTCGGCGTCGGCGCGGATCGCCGGCAGCGCGCCCATCTGGTCGAGCGCCTCGGTGACCTGGTCCTCCAACTCGCCGTCGCCGGTGGCCAGGGACTGCACCGCCTGCTGTTCCCGGTCGGTGCGCTGCCGGGCCGGGGCCACCTCGGCGCGGAACGCCTCGTTGCCGGCGAGCAGGCCGGCGGTCACCCCGCGCTCGGTCTGCACCTCCCCGACCAGGGCCTGCACCGCCAGGTCCAGCGTGATCGCGCGATCGGTACGCGCCGCGAGCCGGTAGTCGGCGAACTCCTCGACCACCACGACCGAGAGCAACAGCAGCATCGCGGCGACGGGAAGCGCGAGAATCCGGACGACGCGGCCCCGAATCGTGCGCCCACCCTGGCCCATCGGACTCCCTCCGTGCCGACGCGGGTCCCTCCGCGTCGACGCCACAGGATTGACGGACGCCAACATGAGGGTCAACGCCCCGAACGGGCGACACCGGCCGCAGGGGCCGCCCGAGCCCGGAGAACGTGTTTCAGTCCGGGCCGGACGGCGTACTACGAACGGGTGGCTGCTCCGGTTCGCCGGACCACCCGCAACAGGTACTCCTTGCGGTCGAGCGGGTCCGGCCCGGTGCGTTCCCGGACCGGCGGCGGGCCCTGCACCGGGGCGTAATGGTCGAAGGCGCTCTCCAGCACGCCCTCGCCGCGGGTCAGCCCCGGAAGCCGGCGGGTCAGCTCGTGCACCTGCGCCGCCGGAATCTGCCCGGACACCTCGGCCGGCCCGGTGGCCAGCGGCACCGCCCGCAGCCGGGCCAGAACCGGCAGCACCGCCGGGATGGTGTCGCCCGGCAGCTCGGCGCGGAACGCGTGCACCGGCTCGTGCACCACCGTGCCGGCCCGGCGCAGCGCGGTCGCCAGCACCAGCGGGGTGAGCAGCCGGAAGTCGGCCCCGGTGCTCGACATGCTCTTGTCGAAGATGGCGTGCGAGTGCGACTGCCGCGGCGAATACCCGGAGTGCGTCAT
This sequence comes from Actinoplanes sp. NBC_00393, assembly GCF_036053395.1. Classification (NCBI taxonomy): domain Bacteria; kingdom Bacillati; phylum Actinomycetota; class Actinomycetes; order Micromonosporales; family Micromonosporaceae; genus Actinoplanes; species Actinoplanes sp. NBC_00393. The sequence continues at coordinate 1,388,329 of NZ_CP107942.1, forward strand.
GGTCACCACGCAGTCCGGCACCGCCCAGCCGCGCAGGCCCTGCCGCAGCGTCTCCCGGACGGTCTGCTCGACCGCCGTGAAGAACGCCGCCGGCATCGAACCCAGCTCCACCCCCAGCGCGAACGTCACCCCGGCACCGGGTGGCGCCGGTGCGACGCGCAGGCCGACCGTGGCCAGGAACGGGTTCGGGTCGACCTTGTTGAACTCGACCGCCGCCCCGATGCCGGCCGGCCGCTCGATGCAGATCGTGGTGGTCTCCCGGAACGTCACGGCCAGCCCGTACTGCTCGGCCAGCGTCGCCTCGAGAACCTCCTTCTGCACCTCGCCGTAGAGCGACACGTAGATGTCCTGCCGCTCGTCCAGTCGCAGATTGATCAGCGGGTCCTGTTCCGCGAGCTCGGCGAGGGCCGCGTGCAGGGCGCCGCGCTCGGCGCGGTGCGACGCGAGCACCGCGGTCTCCAGGCTGGGTGGCGCGAATTGCGCTTGGTCAACGGCGTTTGCGCGTACGCCGAAAGCGTCCCCGATCCGCACGGAGCCCAGCCCGCGCAGCCGCCCGATCTCACCCGCGCTGATCGCGTTGCGTGTCTCGGCCGCGCCGTCGGAGAACACCTCGATGCCGGTGATCCGGTCCGGCCCGGCGGTGTCACGCACATGCAGCGTGCCGCCGAACATCCGCAGGTAGGCCAGCCGCTCCCCGGCCGGCCCACGGTCGACCTTGAACACCGTGCCGGCCACCGGCCCATCGGCGTCCCCGGTCGCCGCCGGCAGCAGCCGGGTGATGCCGTCGATCAACTCTTCGACGCCGGCGCCGGTGATCGCCGACCCGAAATACACCGGATGCACCCGGTCCCGAACCCGCACCGGCGGCACCGGCCGCTCCTCGACGAGCGCCGCCAGAACCTCGTCGTCGTGATCCGCCAGCCGCAGCTGGTCGACGTGCGGGCGGACCTCGGCGTCGCGGGTGCCGAGCCGGTCGACGCGGCTCATCGGGACGATCGCCGGGCTGAGCCGGGCGGCGATCTCGTCGAGCAGGCCGTCGAAGCGGGCGCCGGTCCGGTCGATCTTGTTGACGAAGATCAGGGTGGGGATGCGCAGCCGGTGCAGGGTACGGGCCAGCACACGGGTCTGCGCCTGCACGCCCTCGACCGCCGAGATCACCAGGACGGCGCCGTCGAGGACGCCGAGGATCCGTTCCACCTCGGCGATGAAGTCCGGGTGGCCGGGAGTGTCGATCAGGTTGACCGTGCGGTCACGCAGCGGGAACGACACCACGGCCGACTTGATCGTGATGCCGCGGCGGCGCTCCAGGTCGAGCGTGTCGGTCTGTGTGCTGCCGTCGTCGACGCTGCCGAGGTGGTCGATGACCCCGGCGGTGTGCAGCAGCCGCTCGGTGAGGCTGGTCTTACCGGCGTCGACGTGGGCCAGGATGCCGAGATTGAGAATTGACAAGCGTCATGTCCTTGATGAGAGTGCGGACTCCTTCCGGGCGGGACATGCACGCAGCTCGCATCTCACTTCTCTCTCTGCTCGGCTCTGGGGACCTCAACACCCCATCAGGACGTCCAGGCCCGCGGCAACCGATTTACTTCCCGGCTGACGCCGAGTGCTGCCTCCCGGCGTTCGAGGCAGCGCTGGGGGACAGCTGGGAGTTCGTGGCTGACGCCCAGCGCTGCCTCGTGGCGGTTGAGGCAGCGCTGGGCGTCAGCTGGATCGAGGGGTCAGGCGGGTAGGCCGCCGACCTGCGTGTTGACCCAGGCGCGGATCGACGGCAGGTCGCCGTAGATGGACGGCCCGGTGGCACAGGTCGAGTTGTTGTTGCCGGCCCGGCTGGTCACGCCGATCAGCGCCCAGCGGCCGCTGACCTGCCGCACCTGCGGGCCACCGGAGTCGCCGTAGCAGGCGCCGGAGTTGCCGTTCGTGTTGTTCGTGCAGATCTCGTAGGCCGCGTTGATGCCCAGGCAGCGGCTGTCCGCAACGATCGAGGTGTTGAGCTCGTTGGCGACGCGCGGGGCCGAGCCGCAGCCACGCTGCGGGCACGTCTGGCCCCAGCCGATGATCCGGGTCGCGGTACCGACGGCCCCCGAAGCCGTGGGGATCGGCGCCGGGGCGTGCGACACGGACGAGGCGAGTTCGAGCAGCTTGACGTCGATCCGCGGGTGGTTCACGGCGCGCCGGACGGCGACGACGGTTCCGCCGCTGGAGCGGTCGACGCTGCCTACGCGTACCGATGAGGGGGTCGGGCAGTGCTTGGCGGTGACCGCCCAGTTGGCATTGATCAGGGAGCCGGTGCAGCCCGACACGTAGACCATGAACGAGTAGTTCTCGGTGGCCGGCACGCCGCCGACGACCAGCGTGCCGGGCGTCGGCTCGGGCGGGGCCGCGAACGCGGTGGCCGGCGCGAACATGCCGGCGACGACGAAGGCGGCAGTGAGGAGGATCCGGGCGGTTCTACGCATGCGAACGTCCCATCTGCCATTCGGGGAACGGGCGGGTTGCCCGGCCCGACGGTAGCCAGAAAGCGACGTACGTCGATACATCCCAAGCGGGACCTCATACCGGGGTGATATACCGGGGCGTGGCGATCGAGATTCACGACTACGACCCGGCCTGGCCCCAGCTCGCGCAGCGCGCGATCGACGAGGTGCTCGCCGCGCTACCAGGCCTGATCGCGGCGGCCGAGCACGTCGGCAGCACCTCGGTGCCGGGGCTGGCGGCCAAACCGATCATCGACCTGATGGCCGCGACGGACGATCTCGACGACGTCCTGGCGGCGGACGGCGCCCTCGAGGAGATCGGTTACCGCAGGATCGACACGGGCATACCGGGGCGGCTCTTCTACCGGCGCGACGGTTATCACCTGCACGTGGTCACCACCGCGTCGTGGGACACCCGCAACCAGCGGCTGCTGCGCGACCACCTGCTGCGGAACCCCGCCGACCGCGACGCCTATGCCCGGCTCAAGCGGGAGCTGGCCGGCGCCGGCGGCGACATCGACGCCTACACCCGCGGCAAGACCGCCCTCATCCAGCGGATCGTCGACGCGGCCCGGGCCGAACGTGGGCTGCCGAAGGTCGACGTCTGGGAGGAGTGACGGGTCAGGACCGGCGCCGGGCGTCCACCTCGATCTCGATCTTCATCCGCGGGTCGGCGAGACCGCAGACGAGCATCGTCGCCGCCGGGCGGACGTCACCGAAATAGCGGCGCAGCGTCGGCCAGCACGGCTCGAAGTCGGCGCGGTCGGGCAGCAGATAACGGACCCGGACCACGTCGGCGAGGGTGCAGCCGGCCTCGGCGAGCGCGGCCGCCACGTTGCGCAGGCACTGGTCGGCCTGCTCCACGACGTCGTCGGCGATCGTCATGGTGGTGTAGTCGAAACCGGTCGTGCCGGACACGTACACCCGGTCGCCGTCGACCACGGCACGGGCGTACCCGATCTGCTCCTCGAACGTGGAACCGCTGAAGATCGTGCGTCGCTCGCTCATGCCGGGACCGTACGCGCAAACTTCGGAAAGAATTTCGGCGGGACCTGTCGAGAACCGGCGCCCGCCGTTCGTCACCCGGTCGAAGCCATCCGCCACGAAGCGAGGAACTGAGGAGCGACCATGAAATTCGCGATGCTGATCTGCGGCGACGACCAGGAATGGTCCAACCTGTCGCCGGAGGACGAGCAGGACGTCATGAAGTTGATCTACGGCTGGTACGAGCGGTGGCAGCCGACCGGCAAGATCCTTGAGGGTGGCGCCGAGTTGCAGCCGCGGGAGACCGCGAAAACCGTGCGGGCCGGCGCGAACGGCGAGCCGGTGATCACCGACGGGCCGTACGTGGAGCTCAAGGAAGTCGTCGGCGGCATCGTCCTGATGGAGTGCGACGATATCGACGAGGCGGCCCGGATCGCGGCGACCTGGCCGCTCGCGGCGGGGATGAGCGCCCTCGAGGTGCGCCCGCTGATGCTGCGCGAGTAGCCCTATTGCCGCAGTTCGCCGACCCGGCGGGACATCAGCTCGCGTTCCGCCGGGTTCGTCGCCAGCTCCAGCGCCTGCTCCGCCGCGGCCAGGGCCTCGGCGGGGCGGTCCAGGCGGGCCAGCAGGTCGGCGCGGGCGGCGTGCCACAGGTGGTAGCCCTTCAGCTGATCGGCCAGGGCGTCGACCTCGGCCAGCGCCGCGGCCGGGCTGTCGGTGAACCGGGTGGCGACCGCCCGGTTGAGCAGCACGATCGGGGACGGGTCCAGCGCGTACAGGCGGTCGTAGAGCGAGCGCACGTCCGCCCAGTTCGTGGCCTCGTAGGAGACGGCGAACGCGTGCAGGGCGGCGATCCCGGCCCGCACCTGGTACGGCCCGGGCCGGCCCTGACGGATCGCCCCGCGCAACCGCAGCGCCGCCTGCGCCATCGCTGCCTCGTCCCACTGACGGCGGTCCTGGTCCTCGAGCAACACGATCCGGCCCCACGAGTCGAACCGGGTGGCGGCCCGGGCGTGATGCAACTCCAGCAGGGCGGTCAGGCCGGCCACCTCCGGTTCGCGGGGCAGCAGCGTGGCGAGCTGGCGGGCCAGCTCGACGCCCTCCCGGGCGAGTTCGCGCCGCTGAGCCGAGCGGCCGCTGGACAGATAGCCCTCGTTGAAGATCAGATAGATCACTGCCAGTACGGCCGGCAGGCGCGCGGCGTACTCGTGCGGTTCCGGCACCTCAAACCGGATGTCGCGCTCGCGCAGCTGGCGTTTGGCCCGGGACAGCCGCTGTGCCATCGTCGGCAGCGGCACCAGGAACGCGGCGGCGATCTCCGCGGTGCTCAGGCCGCCGGCGGCGTACAGGGTCAGCGCGACCCGGGCCGGCTCGGCCAGATCCGGATGGCAGCAGGCGAAGATCGTGGCGAGCCGGTCGTCCACGCCGGGCTCCGGCGGCGGTTCCGCAGCCACCCGGGCCACCTTCTCCCGGCCGACCGCGTCACGGCGCAGCCGATCGAGGGCCTTGCGCCAGCCGGTCGTGACCAGCCAGCCGGCCGGGCTGTCCGGCACGCCCTCGTCCGGCCAGCGTTTCAGCGCCTCGGCGAGCGCGTCCGACAGCGCCTCCTCGGCCCGGTCGAAGTCGCCGAGCCGCCGGCTGAGCGCGCCGAGCATGCCGGCCGCGTCGCTGCGCCAGACCCGGTCGACCAGTTCGGCCACGTCGTCCACCACCACAGGGTGCCGCATCCGGGTACGGTCGTCGGCATGGGGCAGGGACTGGTGCCGTACCTGTGCTGCGCCGATGCGGCCGCAGCCATCGACTTCTACACCGGCGTGTTCGGCGCGACCGAGGTTCAGCGCTGGGCCGGCGACGACGGCCGGATCGGGCACGCCGAGCTCGCCCTGGCGGGCGAGCCGCTCTATCTGGCCGACGAACACCCCGAGATCGGGGTACGCAGTCCGCGCTCGATCGGCGGCACAGCGGTGTCGCTGGTCCTGATCGTGCCGGATGCCGACGCGGTCGTGGCCGCGGCCGTCACCGCCGGCGCGGTCGTCGAGCGCCCGGTCAAGGTGGAGGACGACGGCTCCCGCGGCGGCTGGCTCGTCGACCCGTTCGGCCACCGCTGGCGGGTGGAATCCCCGGGCTGACCCGGTTTTTCATAGGCCGCCCATCCGGGCGGCCGCGGGCCACGAATCCCTTTCACCGTACGGCTGAGGTGAAGGGGAACGTCGACATGGCTGACTATCGGACGACGACGGGCCGCTCCCGTCTGTCCCGCCTCCGATATGACCTGGACCGCACCGACCGGCTGTCCCTGGCCGGCATGGCCGGTGCCGTCGCCCTGCTGCACCTGATCGGGTTCGGGCTGCTCATCGTCCTGCTCGACGACCGGCGACCGGGCGTGCTGGCCGGCGGCGGGATCGTCGCCTACCTGATCGGGCTGCGCCGGGCCTTCGACCCGGGTCAGGTGGCCGCCATCGGTGACAGCGCGGCCGAAGTGGCCCGGACCGGCCGCCGCACGCTCACGGTGGGCTTCTGGTTCGCCCTCGGGTACGCCACCACGGTGACCGCCCTGACCCTGCTACTGACCATGGCGGCGCAGAGTTTCGCCTGGTGGAGCGGGCTCGAAGGGTTCGTTCCGCAGCTGATCGCGGACGGCGCCGAGGCCGGAATCTTCCTCGGCCTCCTGGGCATCGTCAGCCTGCTGGTCCTGTTCGGAGTCCTGCGCCGCCGCCGCGACGGCGTCGTGCTACCGCCGCAGCCCCGGTTCCTCGGCCGGCTCACCGGCTGGGTACGCAGCCCGTGGCAGCTGTCCGTCACCGGCCTGCTGTTCGGCTTGAAGCCGGGCATCGCCGGAGAGGCCGGTCTGCTGGTGCTCGCCACCGGCGTCGCGGTGTTCGCGCTGCCCGCCTACCCGGTCATCGTGGTGCCGCTGCTGTTCGCCGCCGGCATGTCCCTGGCCGGCCTGACCCAGGGCCTTCTGGTGATCGACCCATACGGAACGGCCGACGAGGAACAGACCCGCGCCGGCGCCTACCAGCTGGGCGCCGCCGCGCTCGCCGGCGCGGCGGCGTTGGTGGTCGGCGTGTTCCCGCTGGTAGGAACGTTGGGCGACCTGCCGGGGATCGACCTGCCTGATCAGCTGGACATTACGGGCGGGCCGCTGGTGGAGATCGCCCAGGTCCTGACCTCCGGCCCGGTGCTGATCCCGCTGCTGGTCGTGCTGCTCGCCCTGATCGCGGCGTACGCCGTCCTGCGCCGCCGCGACCAGGGCGGCGGCCGGTCCAGCGCCGCCGCGGGGTCCGGCGCCCGGTCCCGCCCTGCCACGGCGTCCGGCGGTCAGTTCCGTTCTGCTTCGGCCGGCGGTGAAGCGGCCGCTGCGGTTGGCGGCCCGGTGCAGCCGACGGCGGCGGAGTCGCGACGGGATCGCGCTGCGGCTCGGCGGGAGGCTCGCGCGGCGAGGACCGCGGAGAAGCGGGAGGCTCGCTGGGCCAAGGCGGCCGAGAAAGCTGAGGCCCGCACGGCGAAGGTCGCGGCGAAGCAGGAGGCGCGCAGGGCGAGCTGGGCAGCGCAGACCGCACAGCCGCAACCAGCCGGCCCGGAACCGCGACGTCCCGTCGCCGCTTCGAATCCGCGCCGGCCTGTTTCCGCAGAACCTCGGTGGCCCGCTGCTCGCCCTGTCGCCACGGGTACGCAGGCGTTCGCCTCCGTGCCGGAGCCGCGCCGCCCGGCCTCCGCTCCGCCGGCACAGCCGGTTGCCCCGGTGCCGCAGCCTGCGCCGATCCGGCGCCGAGCAGTCGCTCAGGCGCGGGTGAACGGCGAGACCCCCGTGGCTCAACAACCCGCTCAACGGCGGGTGGTTGCTTCAGCGCCGGTGAGCGGCGGGGGAGCGGTGGCGCAACAGCCCTCGTCGCGGGCGGCAGCAGGCCTCTCCTCGGCGCCGGCCGATGGCATCCCGACGAACCGACAACCTGCACCGCGATCGGTGGCCGGGCAGACGCCGGTGAGCGACGGCCGGGTGCCGCGGCAACTGATCGACGAAACGATGATCGACCAGGGGCCGCGGGTGGACCGGGAGCCGCGGGTGGACCAGGGGCCGGGGGTTGACCACGAACCGCGGGTGGACCACGAGCCGGAGTTCGGCCCGGACCCGAGGGTGGGGCAGCCGGTGGTCGAGGAGCCGACGATGGCCGGCGACTCGGTCGGTGCGCTGGTGCTGCCCATGCAGGCCGAGGTCGCTGTGGTGACTGGCGCCGGCGCAGGGCTCGGCCGGGCGATCGCGTCCGGGCTGGCCAGCGCCGGGTACGGGATCGTCGCCGTCGACATCGATCCGGACAGTGCCGCGGCGTGCGCGACGCAGGTGCGGGCGTTCGGCGTTCCGGCGCGGGCCGTGCGCGCCGACATCCGCGACCCGCAGTACCTGGAGCGGATCGTGGCCGTAGCCGACGAACTCGGCGGCGCGGGCATCCTGGTCAACAGTGTCGGCAGCGGCACCCTGGATCTGACCGCCTCGATGCTGCTCAGCCAGCTCGTCCTCGAACCCATGCAGGCCGGAGGCGGCGGCGCGATCGTCAACGTCGTCTCCTCGCCGGATGCCGAGGACCGGCTGATCCGCTTCACCGCGACCCTCGCCGGGCTGGCCGACGGGTACGGCGTCCGCGCCATGTGCGTGACCGCGGACCCGCGCCGCACCCATCCCGCCGACCTGGTCACCGCCGTGCTGGACCTGATCGAGCGGGGCCGCCCCGGTGCGGTGGTGCAGATGGAGACGGTCGGCCTGCGCCCGAACCCGGCCTGATCGAGTCGGCCCCGCCCGGCCTGAGCCGGCTGGATACCGCGGTCAGGGGTCGATCGCACGGCGGCGATCGGCCCCTGATCGGACGGCGCACTCGAGTAGCAAGGCTATAGCGCCGGCCCACCGATGCCGCCAAGATCAACCGCATGAAGATCGTCCGCTGGTTCGTCGGTAGCTGGGTCTCGCGCGTCTACCTGGCGGTGGTGGCTGCCGTGCTCGCGTACGAGCTGTGGCTCCTGCTGACCACGGACGGGACGACCTACACCATCACGGGCGTGCTCTCGATGTTGCTCGCCGCGCCGACGTCGTGGCTTCTGGACCTGATCGTTCCCTGGCCCGCAAGCGTGAGCGATGTGTGGCGTCTCGCGGTGTTCGTACCGGTAGGCGCGCTGGCGAACGCGGCAGCGTGGAACGGCATCCGGCTCATTGCGGCGATCTCCAGCAAGTCGGCGAACCGGGCGACGTGACCGGGCCGGAGTTGCGGTGCTCAAGGCGCCGCGGATGTCACGGCGGGCCGGGGGACTGTCCGACCGCGCGCTGATAACGGGCGGCCAGGCGGGTCAGGGCATCAGCCAGCTCGGGCCCGTCAATCACGGTGAAGTCGGCGTCCAGCATGCCCAGATAGAGAGCGAGCATCGACGGATCGTCGGAACCAGGGGTGAACTCGCAACGGTCCGGGCCGAGCTCGCGCACGTCGACCGGGACCGGGATGCGGGCGCGGACATGCTCGGCCGGGGCGTGCACGATCACCCGGGCGCGATAGCGCCAGGAGGCGGTGCGCACGCTGTCCGCCACGCGCGCGGTGATCTCCGCGTCCGGGGGCAACGGGCGGGGTACGAACCGCGGGCCCGGCGCCTCGACCGGGGTGATCCGGTCGGCCCGGAAGGTGCGCCAGTCGGACCGGGCGGTGTCCCAGGCGAACAGATACCAGCGGCGGCGGTCGTTGACCAGCCGGTAGGGTTCGACGTCCCGCTCACTCACGGCACCACCGTGCGACTCGTAACCGAAGCGGAATCGCGTGTTGTCCCGGCATGCATCGGCGATTGCCGTGAGAAGGGACGGGTCGATCGCACCTTCAGGATGGGGTACGCGTAGCGCGTACGATCGAATGGTGTTGATCTTGCGGCGTAACCGTGCCGGAAGGACCTGCTGAAGTTTCGCCAGGGCCCGCAGCGATGCGTCCTCGATGCCCGCCACCGAGCCGCCGGCGGCGCTGCGCAGCCCGACCGCCACCGCGATCGCCTCCTCGTCGGAGAGGAAGATCGGCGGCAGGCTGGCGCCGTTGCTGAGCCGGTAGCCGCCGGCGACGCCCGGCCGCGCATCGACCGGATAACCGAGCTTGCGCAGGCGATCCACGTCCTTGCGGATGGTCCGTGTGGTCACCTCGAGCCGGTCCGCGAGCCCGGCGGCGCTCCACGTGCGACGGCTCTGCAACAGCGAGAGCAGACGCAGCAGTCGCAGGGATGTCTCCGCCATTCGCCCATAGTCGCCGCAATCGCGGAACGAAGCGATCCGCAATTGCTCCTAACGTCGGCTTCCTCACCAGACGGGAGAAGATGATGGAACCGTTCCGCATCGCCGTAGCGCAAGCCGACCTCGACCTGTTGCACGACCGGTTGGCGGCGGCCCGGTGGCCGGCCGACACACCGGGTGAGGGCTGGGCCCGGGGGATACCGCCGTCGAAGCTGCGTGAGCTGGCCGACCACTGGCGCACCGGGTACGACTGGCGGGCCGCGGAGGCGCAGCTCAACGAGTATCCGCAGTTCACCACCAAGATCGACGGGCAAACGATCTGGTTCCTGCACGTCCGCTCGGACCGGCCGGATGCGCCCGCGCTCCTGCTCACTCACGGTTACCCCAGTTCGCCGGCCGAGTTCCTCGGCCTCATCCCGCAGCTGCGCGAGGACTTCCACCTGGTCATTCCGGCCCTTCCGGGGTACGCCTACTCGACCCCGCTGGCCGGCCCCGGCTGGACGATGATGCGCACCGCCCGCGCGTGGGTCGAGCTGATGGGCCGGGTCGGGTACGAGCGTTACGGCGTGCACGGCGGCGACGTCGGCGCCGGGGTGTCGGGAGGGGTGGCCGTGCTCGACGGCTCCCGGGTGATCGGGTGCCATGTGGTGACCGACCCGCCGACCGCCGCGGCCACCGCGACGTTCATCCCTGGCATGGCCGACCGCCTCGACCCGAACGACCCGGTCGACAAGCTGATCCTGGAACGGATGGACGCGTTCCGCACCGACGGGTCCGGCTATCTCTCGATCATGAACACCAGACCTCAGACCATCGGGTACGGGTTGACCGACTCCCCGCTCTTCCAGCTGGCGTGGATCGCCGAGAAGTTCGAGGAATGGACCCGGCTGCCGGTCGACCGTGACCAGCTGCTGACCAACGTGAGCCTGTACTGGTTCGCGGGGTCGGGTGTGTCGGCCGCGCACACCCTGTATGAGCAGGCCCATTCGTCGGAGTGGGGTGGCACGCCGTCGGTGCCGCAGGGTGTCGCGGTGTTCGGCGCGGACGAGACGGTGCCCAAGCTGCTCCCGGTCCCGGAAGGCACGCACTGGACGGAGTTCGACCACGGCGGCCACTTCCCGGCGATGGAGGCGCCGGCCGATGTGGTCGCGGACTTGCGCGCTTTCTTCGGCCCCCTCTCCACCTGACCCGTTGCCTTCGCCCGGCTGACCGCCAGTGTTGCTTCCGGGTCGTTGAGGGAACGGTGGGCGTCAGCCGAGCTTCGTGGGCTGACCGCCAGTGTTGCTTCCGCGCGGTTGAGGGGACGGTGGGCGTCAGCCGAGCTTCGTGGGCTGACCGTCAGTGTTGCTTCCGCGCGGTTGAGGGGGCGGTGGGTGTCAGCTGGGCTTTGTGGGCTGACCGTCAGTGTTGCTTCGGGGCGGTTGAAGGGGCGGTGGGCGTCAGCCGGAGGGCGTGGTCGACTGCGGCCTCGGGGGTGTCGGTGTGATGGATGCCGGGCACCGGTGTGCCGTCGGCCTGCGTCACCCGCCAGCCGCCGAGCGACACCACCGGGATGCCGCCCCGGCGCAGCGCCAGGGCCAGCTCGCTGAGCGTGCCCCAGGAGCCGCCGACGCTGATCACGGCGTCGGCGCTCTGCACGATGATCGCGTTGCGGGCCTCGCCCATGTCGGTGACGATCGTCGCCGACAGATCGGGGGAGGCCCCGTCGCGGCTGTCGTTCGGCCGGATGCCGATGACCAGGCCGCCGCGGGCCCGGGCGCCGGCGGCGACAGCGGCCATCACGCCGGTGCCGCCGCCGCAGATGACCACGACCTGCTGCTCCGCGAGCAGTTCACCCACGCGGCGGGCCGCGGCAGCCTCGGCTTCGGTGCAGTCGCGGGGTCCGCAGACGGCGATCTGGATTGTCATCAGTGGGCCAGGAGTTCGAGGCCGACGACGGCGGCGCCCAGGACGAACTCGGCGAACAGGACGATCAGCTTCTGCTGGATCGGGAGCCGGACCCGGCGTACCGCCAGATAGCCGATCACGATCAGCGACACCAGCAGGACGGTCGTGGAGACGCGCAGCGCCCGGTCGATCGGCCACGCGCCGGCCGCAGCAAGACCGATCAGCACGAACGGTACGACCAGAGCGCCGAACCCGCCGCGGATCACGTGCAGCATGCCGCGCAGTTCGGTCCTCGTGGGCAGGACGGCGTGCACCGCGATGTGCGAGACGACGTCCGCAACGAAGACCGCGAGCAGCGTGCCGGCCGCCGCGATGAGCAGTGTGTACCCGGCGTGCTCAGCCGTGGCGTGATGGGAGCGCAGCGCCAGCACGACCGCCAGAGCGGTGAAGGTGATGTAGACCCGTTCCTTGAGCCGGGCCGCCCGCAACGCCGGCGACCCACCACGATCATCAGCCATCGGCTCAGCGTAGGCGGTGACCCGTCCGGCGCCGCGTACCTAGGATCCGCTCAGCACCTCGTCGATGCTCTCGCTGCGCCAGCGCCGCAGCAGTTCGTGGAACGCGACCGGCCCCGGCCCGTAGGAGAAGTTGACCGGCCGCGGATTGCCCTCACCGTTGTAGTAGCCCGGTGTGCACTCGGACTGGAACGTGAAATTGTCCGGCGCGGTCTCGTGGATCGTCGCCGCCCACATCTGCTCCGCCTCGGCGGTCGGCTCGACCTTGCGTACCCCCCTCTTGTTGGCCTCGCCGACCACCGCACCGATGTGGGTGGCCTGCTCCTGCAGGACGTGCACGAAGTTCACCGAGGCGGCGTTCTGGATCGAGCCGAGGTGGAACAGGTTCGGGAAGCCGTGGCTGTAGAAGCCGTGCAGGGTGCGCGGGCCGTTGCGCCAGTGCCCGAGCAGCGGCAGCCCGCCGCGGCCGTAGACCGGCAGCGTGCCGGACACGACACCGGAGATGCCGACCTCGAAACCGGTGGCGAAGATGACGCAGTCCATCTCGTACTCGGTGTCGCCGACCACGACACCGGTCTCGGTCATCCGGGTGATGCCGCCGGTGTCGGCGGTGTCGACCAGGGTCACGTTCGGCCGGTTGAAGGTCTGCAGGTAGTGGTCGCTGAAGGTGGGCCGCTTGCACATGTAGCGGTACCAGGGCTTGAGCAGGTCGGCGACGGCCGGATCCTCGACGACCTGGTCGACGCGGGCCCGGATCTGGTCCATCGTGCGGAAGTCGGCGACCTCGTCGAGGTACTCCCGTTCCTCCTCGGACAGGTTGGTGTCGAGCGAACCGGTCAGCATCTGGCGCTGCAGCCGGGCCGTGGCCGTCCAGCGGTCGTCGATCAGGTCCACATCGGCGTGCCCGCCGGTGACGATGGTCAGGAAGTTCTCCATCCGCTCCTGCTGCCAGCCGGGCTGCAGGGACGCGGCCCAGTCCGGGTCGGTGGGGCGGTTGTCGCGGACGTCGACGCTGGACGGGGTGCGCTGGAAGACGTACAGATGCTCGGCGTCGCGGCCGAGATGCGGCACGATCTGGATGGCGGTGGCGCCGGTGCCGACGACGCCGACCTTCTTGCCGGCCAGCCTGTCCAGGTTGCCGGTCTGGTCGCCGCCGGTGTAGCCGTAGTCCCAGCGGCTGGTGTGGAAGGTGTGGCCGCGGTAGGTCTCGATGCCCGGGATGCCGGGGAGTTTCGGCTGGGTCAGCGTGCCGGAGGAGATCACCACGTACCGGGCGCGGAACTCGTCGCCGCGGTCGGTCTGCACGGTCCACTCGGCGGCTTCGTCGTCCCAGCGCAGCTCGGTGACCCGGGTGTGGAACATCGTGTCGTCGTAGAGGCTGAAGTGCTTGGCGATCGCGACCGCGTGCTGCCGGATCTCCTCGCCCGGCGCGTACCGCCACTTCGGGACGTAACCGACCTCCTCCAGCAGCGGCATGTAGACGGTCGCCTCGACGTCGCAGTGCAGGCCGGGGTAGCGGTTCCAGTACCACGTGCCGCCGAAGTCACCGCCCTCGTCGATCATCCGCAGCTCCTCGACGCCGGCCTGACGCAGCCGGGCGCCGGTGACCAGACCGCCGAAGCCGCCGCCGATCACCACCGCCTCGACCCGGTCGTGAACCGGCGCGCGCTCGACCCGCTCGGTGTACGGGTCGGTGGCGTAGTAGCCGAACTCGCCGGCCGCCCGCCGGTACTGCGTCGCGCCGTCCGGGCGGATGCGGCGGTCGCGTTCCGCCCGGTACCTCGCGCGCATGGCGTCGAGCTCCGCAGACGAGAACCGGTGGGGGAGGTAGGGGATGGACATGCGGGACCTTTCGCGGGGTCGTCCGGTGCAGCCCGCCCAATTTAGAGCAATCGTCTGAACTTTTGGGGATCCAAGATTGCCTTTATCGCGCGCCGCCCGGTCGCACCAGTCCCGTCTCGTAGGCGACGATCACCGCCTGTACCCGGTCACGCAGGTCGAGCTTGGCCAGGATCCGTTTCATGTGGGTCTTGATGGTCGACTCCTCGACGTACAGCTTGGTGGCGATCTCCACATTCGACAGACCCCGCGCCACCAGCGCCAGCACGTCGCGTTCACGCGCGGTCAACCCCTGCAGCCGGCGGACCATCGCCGGGTCCGGCGGCGCCGCCGCGGACATCTGATCAATCACGGTACGCGTGACCGACGGTGACAACAGCGACTCCCCGGCGGCGATCGTGTGAATGGCCTCGATCAGCTGCTCCGGCCGGGTCCGCTTGAGCAGGAACCCGGACGCGCCCGCGCTCAGCGCCCCGAACACGTAGTCGTCGTCCTCAAAAGTCGTCAGCATCAGCACCCGTGTCGCCGGCACCGTCTCACTCAGCTCGCGGGTGGCGGCGATGCCGTCCAACTGCGGCATCCGCACATCCATCAGCACCACGTCCGGCGTGGTGTCGGCGGCCAGGGTCACCGCCTCACGGCCGTCGGCGGCCTCACCGATGACGTCGATGCTGTCGTCGCTGGAGAGCACGGCCCGCAGCCCGGCGCGCATCAGGTCGTCGTCGTCGACGATCAAGACCCGCAACTGTCCGCCGCTCATTCCTATGCCAGCAATCCGGCCGGCATCGGCGGGTCGTACGGCAAGCGGGCCCGTAGCCGGAACACCCCGGTGCCCTCGTCCTTCGCCTCCAGCGTCCCGTCGAGCATGGCGACGCGCTCGCGCATCCCGACGATGCCCAGACCGCTGCCGGGCCGCGACTCCTTGCCCACCGGATTGCGCACCACGATCTCGACGGCCGACCGCCCGTACGCCATCCGCACGTCGGCCAGCCCCGAACCGTGCCGGGCCGCGTTGGTCAGCCCCTCCTGCAAGATCCGGTACGCCGCCCAGGCCACCCCGCTGGGCAGCCCGCGTGGCGCGCCCTCGAACGCGGTCGACACCCGCAGGCCACCGGCCCGGTGCTGGTCGACGAGCTCCTCGAGGTCGGCGGTGCTGGCCGGCGCCGGGCCGGCCAGCGGGGCCCGCTCCCGCAACGCGTGGACCAGCCGGTCGATGTCGACGATCGTCGCCCGTGCCACCTCCTCGATCGTCTCGATGGCCGCGCGGGAGCGCTCGGGATCGCGCTCGTGCAGCAGCCGGGCCGCGCCGGCCTGCACCAGGATCACGTTGATCGCGTGCCCGGCCGAGTCGTGCAGCTCACGGGAGATCCGGGTGCGCTCCTGAGCCACGGCCACATGCTGCTGCGACTGATGCTGCATCTCTCGCAGCCGGCCGGTCACCACCAGCTCGGAGATGCGCTCGCGCCGCAGGCGGCTGCGGTCACCGGCCGTCCACACCAGCCCGAACATCGCGACCCAGGCGATCACGCCGGACGACATGGCCAGGAACGAGTTGCCGTCGAGAACCATCAGAGCGACCGCGATCGGCAGGAAGGCCGCGACGCCGGCCGCCGCCAGCGTCCGCCGCTGTGGCGCCTCCTCGCTGATCACGGTCTCGGCGATCGCGTAGGTGGCGATCAGCGGGCCGGGCGGCACGTCGAGGCCGTAGTCCAGGCCGAGGAGCAGCAGCGAGGCGAACGCGGTGAGGGCGTAGACCGCGATGGGCCCGTGCCGCAGGAACAGCAGCGGAAGGGTGGAGGCGAGGGTCAGCACGACCCCCATCGCATCGAGCGGGTGGAAGCCCGGCTCCGCAGCGCCGAGGCCGCCCTCGTGCAGCATCACGAGAGTGAAGACAGCGGCGGTCAGTGCCGCCACAGCGTCCACCGCCGCGCGGCTCGGCGCTCCGATCCGAATATTCACCCGGCCAGCGTACGGCGGTGATCCCGCGGGCCGAGTCCCTCGCAGGAAGCATTCGACATCCCCCTCAGGGGGTACGAGCGAAGCCCACTCCAGAGCGTTTCGGCGAAGCGTCCTGCCGCCCTAGCGTCACGTTCCGTGAACCGACCATCGGCTCGACGGAGGAGAAATGACCGGAACGGTGGCTGAGGCTCCCACCCGGATCAGAGGGCGCAGCGTTTTCGAACGGTTGGCGGACTGGTCCTATCGGCGCCGCTGGACCGCCCTGCTGCTGTGGATGCTGGTCCTGGCCGGGGTCACGGCCGGGGCCGGTCTGGCCGGCGGCGACTTCCGCAACGACTTCACGCTGCCCGGCGCCGAGTCGCAGCAGGCCCAGGACGTGCTCGCTGACCGGATGCCCACTCAGGCCGGCGCCACGCTGCAGATCGTCGTGCAGGATCCGGGTGGCGTCGACCGGAGTGCGGTCGACGCCATGCTGGGTCCGGTGCGGGGTTTGCCGCACGTGGTGGACGTGGTCGTGCCGGAGTCCGCGGTGTCGGCGGACGGCACCATCGCGTACGCGACGGTGACGCTGGACGTCGCTGCCGAGGCGATGCCGGCCGACGACACCCGCCGGATCATCGACACCGCACGCGGAGCCGGGGGAGACGGCTTGACCGTCGAGGTCGGTGGCGATCCGGCCCGCGCCGCCGACGAGGCCGAGGGCGGTGCCGCCGAGGGCGCCGGGCTGCTCGCCGCGCTGGTCGTGCTGGTCCTGCTCTTCGGCTCGCTGCTGGCCGCCAGCCTGCCGATCGTCATCGCGATCTTCGCGGTCGGCTCGGCGATCGGCCTGGTCACCCTCGCTTCGCACGTGGCCACCGTCGCCGACTTCACCACCCCGCTGCTCATCCTGGTCGGCCTCGGTGTGGGCATCGACTACGCCCTGCTGGTCTTCTCCCGTTTCCGTAGTGAGCTGACCAGCGGATCCGACCGGGCCGAAGCGGTGCGCAGGGCGCTGGACACCGCCGGGCGTACCGTCTTCTTCGCCGGCACCACCGTGATCATCGCGCTGCTCGGGCTGGTGCTGCTCGGCCTCGGCGCGCTCCAGGGCGTGGCCGTCGCCCTCGCCGTGACGGTGCTGGTCACCATGCTGGCCGCGCTGACCCTGCTGCCCGCCCTGCTGAGCCTTTTCGGCGCCCGGCTGGAACGCACCATGGCTCGCCGGCGGGAGAAGGCGGGCCGGGCGTCCCGTGAGGAGGGCCGGCAGTGGCGCCGGTGGAGCGACGCGGTGGCCCGCCGACCATGGCCGGCCGTCCTGTTGCCGCTGATCGCCCTGCTCGCGCTGGCCGCGCCGGTGCTCGACATGCGCCTCGGTTTCGCCGACGCCGGCAACGACGCCGACAGCAAGACCAGCACCCGGGCGTACGAGTTGCTGGCCGAAGGCTTCGGCGCCGGCTTCAACGGCCCGCTCGTGGTCGTCGTGGACGCCGGTGACCAGGCCGCGCAGCCGGCGGCCGAGGCCGTCCAGCAGGCGATGGCTGCCACGCCCGGGGTTGCGGCCGTCATCCCGCCGATCCCCGCACCGGACGGTGGGGTCGCCACCGTGATCGCCTACCCGGAGTCGGCCCCGCAGGACGAGGCGACCGAGGAACTGGTGGCCACCCTGCGCGACGACGTGCTGGCCCCGGTGGCCCGCGACAACGGCGTGACGGTGCTGGTGGGCGGCCCGACCGCCGCGGTCATCGACGTGTCCACCGCGATCGCGGCGCGGCTGCCGCTGTTCGTCGGCGTCGTGGTCGGTCTGTCCGCGCTGCTGCTGCTCGTGCTGTTCCGCTCGCTGCTGATCCCGGTGAAGGCGGCGATCCTCAACCTGCTCAGCGTGGGCGCGGCCATGGGCGTGATCACCCTGGTCTTCCAGCACGGCGCGTTCGGTGTGCCACCCGGCCCGATCGAGGCGTACGTCCCGGTCATGATCTTCGCGATCGTCTTCGGGCTGTCGATGGACTACGAGGTGTTCCTGCTGGCCCGCATGCACGAGGAGTGGGAACGCACCCGTGACGCCCGTGGTGCGGTCCGCGAGGGCCTGGCCACGACCGGCCGGGTGGTCACCGCCGCGGCCGCGATCATGGTGGTGGTGTTCGGGGCGTTCGTGCTCTCGCCGGACCGGATGCTGCAGCAGTTCGGCCTGGGTCTGGCGGTGGCGGTTCTGATCGACGCGGTGGTCATCCGCTGCCTGCTGCTGCCGGCCGCGATGCACCTCTTCGGCGCCCGGGCCTGGTGGTTGCCGGCCGGGCTGGCCCGCCGCCTGCCACGGTTGGCCCTGGAACACCGGTAGAGCGTGGTGTGAGCGGGCCCGCCGCGGGTAATCCATGAGTGCGGCGGGCCCGTCGGAAGGGGTCGCCCTGACGACGGATGACTCCAATGGGCGACGAGTTTAACCTCACAGAGCGTTACATTCGCCCGATGTGGGCTGTCCGTGGCAGGTAGCCTTCAGCCCGCTATGCCCAATGTCGCCCTTGATCGCCTCCGTGTCCCCAGCCGTCCGGTCCCCAGCGCAACGGCCTCCGCCAGCCCGGCCTCCGGCAGCCCCGCGGCCGGCACTCTGGTTCCCGCCAGCCTGGTGCCCGGCGGACCGGCTGCGCACCCGTCGCGCAAGCGGCTGCTGCTCGTCTTCGGCGCTGTCGTGGTCATCCTGGCCGCGGTCAACGTCGCCGCGAAGTTCGGTCCGCCGCACACCGGGCTGGTGGCCGGCCCGCTCGTCGCGCTCGGTCTCGTCCTGCTCGGCCGGCGCGCCGGCCTGAGCTGGCACGACATGGGCCTCTCGCGGCGCACGCTGGTGCCCGGCCTGAAGTACGCCGTCGGCGCCGTCCTCGCGGTCGCCGTGGTCTATGCGATCGGCGTCGCCATCCCCGCTACCCGGCCGGCGTTCGACGACGTCCGCTACCACCTGCACATCAGCGCGGCCCTGATGACCGCTTTCGTGGTGGTGCCCCTCGGCACCGTGCTCCTCGAGGAGGTGGCCTTCCGCGGCGTCCTCCTCGGCCTGGTCAACCGCCGCCGCGGCGCGGTCTGGGCGAGCGTCACCTCGTCGGTGCTGTTCGGCCTCTGGCACATCCTGCCCTCGCTGCGCCTCGCCGAGGCCAACGGCGCGGTCGGCGCAGCGCTCGGCACCGACGCCGCGGGCCAAGCCCTGGCCGTCGCCGGAGCGGTCGCCTTCACCGCGGTAGCCGGCCTGCTGCTCTGCGAACTACGCCGCCGCAGCGGCAGCCTGCTCGCCGCGGCGGCCCTCCACTGGGCGACGAACGGCCTGGGCCTACTGGTAACCGCAGCCCTGGCCACGATCCGTCTAGCCTGAGCTGCCCTGCCGTGCCAGCGGCTACGGCGTGACCAAGCCGGTCTGGTAAGCGATCACCACCAACTGCGCCCGATCCCGGGCCCCAAGCTTCCCCATCGCCCTGCTCACATGGGTCCGGGCAGTCTCCGGACTGAGAAACAAAGCCGCCCCGATCTCATCGTTGCGCAACCCTTGACCGACCAGCGCCACCACCTCCCGCTCCCGCTCGGTCAGCACCCCCAACCTCTCCGAAGCAGTCCGCCGCGCCGTGAACTGGCTGATCAACCGCCGCGTGATCCGCGGTGCCAAGAGGGCATCGCCGGCCGCCACCACCCGGATGCCGTGCAGCAGTTCCGCCGGTCCGGCGTCCTTCAGCAGGAACCCACTGGCACCGGCCTGCAAGCCCTCGAACACGTACGCGTCCGTGTCATAGGTGGTCAGGATCAGGATGCGAACCCGCTGCAGTCCGGGTACCGCAGCGATCCGCCGGGTCGCCTCGATCCCGTCGACCTTCGGCATCCGGATGTCCATCAGCACGACATCGGGGCACGTGAGCCGGGCCAGTTCCACGGCCTGCGCCCCGTCGGCAGCCTCCCCGACCACCTCGATGTCGTCCTCGACGTCGAGCAGCAACCGGAACCCGGACCGCACCAACTTCTCGTCCTCGGCGAGCAGTACCCGGATGCTCATGCCGGGACCAGCGGCAGCCGGGCGGTCACCGCGAACCCGCCACCCGGCACCGGCCCGGCGTCGAACTCCCCGCCGAGCAGCCGGCACCGCTCCCGCATCCCGAGCAGCCCCCGGCCAGGCCGTTCCGCTTCGGCCGGGCCGGCGCCGTCATCAGCGACCCGCACCAGCACGGCATCAGCGCCACAGTCCAGCGCCACCGTCACCCGGGTCGCCCCGGCATGCCGGATCACGTTGGTGATCGACTCCTGCACGATCCGGTACACCGCGCTCCCCACCACTTTCGGCACATCCGGGGGCAGGGAACAGGCCGCGACGTCCACCTCCAGCCCCGCCTGCCGGGCCCGGTCGGCGAGGTCGTCGATGCCCTCCAGACCGGGAAGTTGCAGTACGCCCAGCACCGCCCGCATCTCCTCCAACGCCCGCGAACTGGTCTCCTCGATCACCCGCAACGCCTCCCGTGCCTGCTCAGGCCGTTTGTCCAGGACGTGGGCGGTGACGCCGGACTGGACGTTGATGATCGCGATGGCGTGCGCCACGGTGTCGTGGACCTCCCGGGCGATGCGCAGCCGTTCCGCGTCGGCCCGCGCCTGCCCTTCCCGTACCGCGCGTTCCACCGCGTCGGCCGCGATGACCCGGCGGGACCGGACGCTCTCACCGAGCGCGGCGCTCATGATCGAGGCGCCGATCCGGAAGAACACCCAGCCGATCGCGGCCCGCGGTTCGATGTCGGTCGCCGCGGCCAGCCAGCAGACGGTCAGCACGGTGATCCCGCCGCCGGCGATGAACAGCGACCGCCGGCCGTCGCCGAGGGCGGTCAGCGTGTAGAGGGCCACGAACAGCCCGAGCCAGCCGGGCCCGTCCGGATAGTCGAGGGCGTAGTAGGTCACGCTGGCGAGCGCGGTGACGGCGAAGACCGGGACCGGCCACCGGCGGCGCACCACGATGACTGCACCACTGAGGATCAGGAGCAGGTACCCCGTACCGGGAAGGGTCTTCTGCCCTGCGTTGTCGCTGGCCAGCGTGCCCTGCACCTGCATGACCGTGATGAACAGCGCGAAAAGCAGATCCTGCGCCCAGACCGGCGGGCGGAACAACCGCATGCCGCGATGATAGGCCGCCCGGCCACCCCGGCTCGTACGTCGAAAAGCGTCTTTCCTTACGCCCTCCGGCAGACGCGGCCGGCTCGCGACGGGCGCGACGATCGGTGGAAACGACCGAAGGAGAGATCATGCTCGGCACCGGGCGTCTGCTACCCACCCTGCTCGCCGTGATCGGCCTGGCCGGCGTCGTCCTCGGATGGCGCGCGATAACCCGGGCGCAGCGCAACACCGCGATCGTCGCCCTGGCCGCCGGCCTGCTCAGCTCCATCGTCGGCGCCCTGCATGCGGCCAACGCCGCAGGCGGCCTCGGCACCGGAAACGGCCTGGCCGGCGCCGTCCTCGCAGTCGCCCTCGGGGTGGTCAGCCTGCTTCTGGGCGGGCTGGCGCTGATCCGTTCCCGTCGGGCGTAGACCCGGGCCGCCAAGGCATTGCGCGGCAACGGCTTGGCCACCCACGTGGTCGACACCGCCGAGGACGCCCGCCGCCTCGTCGCCGAACTCGTGCGGCGCGACCGAACGGTCTTCACCGCCCAGAGCGAAACCCTGCGGGTCTCCGGCATCTCCGCCGACCTGCGCACCTACAGCGTGCCCCGCGAGAACGAGCGCCTCCAGGAACGCTACGGCCAGACCTCCTTCCTGGGCCGCATTCTGATCCTCGAGCGCGAAGGCTTCCCCGACCGGGGCACGGTGATCATCATCCGCGAGCCGATCGGTTTCTAGGCCGCAGCGCGACTCCAGCGATGCGGCTTTTTTATCGGTACGCGTGACATGCGCTCTGCCGTTCGCCCAGCGACCACCTGCAACGCAGGGCCCCAGCGCCCCCGCCGGGCTTATGCAGCGGGTCACCCTCGCGACCGATCCGCACGCCGGGCCCCAGCGCGGCCCCGGCAGGCGAACGGGCTGGCGCTGAGGGCTGTTCCGGACGCCTTGAAACGACCCTGAGGGCCAGCCGGACCACCTGCATCAGCCCGGCGGCCGCGTTGCGGCCGGGAGCGGCTGCCGGTCGCGTCGTAGTGGGGGACGGGCACGATGCGGCGGAACGGCGTCGCGCGTACCGATGAAGGAGCGTGAGCGGCAAGCTCAGATGGAAATAGCCCGAGATGCTGTGGTTAGTCCGTATCGTCAGCGGTGATGATGCGATTTCTCCGGACCGTCAAGATCGGCATGCGCCTCGGGGGCGCGTTCACGGCGATCTGTCTCTGCATGTTCGCGGCGATCGGGATCGGGCTCTGGGGCCAGGACCGCGCCCGCGTCGCGACGGACGAGGTGGCGGCGGCGAACGCCACGAGTCAGGCGGCGCTGGCGGCCAAGTTCCGGACCGCGGATCTCAACGGATGGCAGAACGGGTACGCGTTCGACACGATCCGCGGCGTCGAGAACGCCACCGATGACGCGGTCGGGCAGCGGGAGTCGTTCGTCGCGGCAGCCGCGGCGTTCCATGACGATCTCGCCCGGCTGCACGCGCTTGATCACAACGCCGAGGAAGAGGCTCTGGTCGACGCGGCTGACGGGTCGTTCGAGCAGTTCATGGCGGTGGACGACCGGATCGTCGAGGGCTACCGGTCCGGCACCAGCGCCGGCGAACGGGAAGCGAACGCCCTGGTCGCGGGGGAATCCGTGGAGTGGATGCACAAGATCCACGAGTCCGTCGACCGGCTGGTGGAGCTGACCAGCGGGCGGGCGGCCACCGCTCAGCAGGCCGCTGATGACGCCGCCTCGACCTCGGAGACGTTCATGGTCGTCGCCGGGCTGCTCTGCCTGCTGCTCAGCGTCCTCGTCGCGATCGTGGTGACCCGCAGCATCACCGGACCGCTGGCCGCCACCGTCACCGTGCTCAGCAACGTCGCCGACAAGGATCTGACCGTCCGGGCGCCGGACAGCGGCCGCGACGAGCTCGCCGCGATGGGCCGCGCCGTCAACCGCACCCTGGACGTGCTGCGCAACGCCTTCGCGGCGATCAGCGAGAACAGCCGTACCCTCTCGGACGCCGCCTCCGAGCTGACCGCCACGTCCGCGCAGATCGCGAACGCTGCCGACGCCGCCTCCGGGCAGTCCGACATGATCGCCTCCTCGGCCGAGGAGGTCTCGCGCAGCGTGCAGACCGTGGCCGCCGGCACCGAGGAGATGAACGCCGCGATCCGCGAGATCGCCGACGGCGCCGGCCGGGCCGCCGGAGTGGCTGCCGCCGGGGTGGACAGCGTGCGGGCCGCGACCGAGACGATCGGCCGGCTGGGCCGCTCCAGCGACGAGATCAGCGGCGTGGTCAACCTGATCACCTCGATCGCCGAGCAGACCAACCTGCTCGCCCTGAACGCGACGATCGAAGCGGCCCGCGCCGGTGAGCTGGGCAAAGGGTTCGCGGTGGTGGCCGGCGAGGTCAAGGACCTGGCGCAGGCGACGGCCAAGGCGACCGGCGACATCGGCCACCGGGTGCAGGCGATCCAGGACGACACCGGAGCGGCGATCACCGCCATGGAACAGATCGCCGACATCATCGGCGAGGTCAACGAGCACTCCACCACGATCGCGGCGGCGGTCGAGGAGCAGACCGCGACCACCGCCGAGATGGGCCGCAACATCGTCGAGGCGGCCACCGGCTCCGGTCAGATCGCCGCCGGGATCACCGGGGTGGCGACCGCCAGCCAGGACACCGCGCGGGGCGTGGTGCATTCCCGCCAGACCGCGGAGCAGCTGGCCGGCATGTCCCACGAGCTGCGGGAACTGGTCGGTCAGTTCCGCGTGTAGACCCGGTCCAGGAACGGGCGGACCAGGTCCACCACCTCGGGCAGGTGGGTCTCCAGCAGCCAGTGCCCGCCGTCCAGCAGGTGCAGGTCCGCGTCGGGCAGGTCGCGCAGGTACGCCCGCGCCGCCCCGGCCGGCATATAGCCGTCGTGCGGTCCCCACACGATCAGCGTGGGCGGCCGGTGCTCCCGCAGGTACGCCTGCTGCCGCCCGAACCACTGCCGGGTGTGCCGCTGATCGGCGAGCAGGTTGATCAGGTGCTCGCGGCGCTCGGGCGTGTTCAGCACCGCCCAGGACAGCTCCCACAGGTCCGGGCTGATCCGCTCGGCGATCCCCTCCGGCACTTCGCCGCGGAACTCGTCCCGGAAGCCCTCCAGCGTGACCGCTTCACCCAGCGCTTCCCGGCCCTCAGCCGTCGGGTTGTCCCAGAACCGCTTGAGCGGCGCGTACTTCGGCCCGTGCTCGTCCTCGTAGATGTCCCCGTTCTGGATGATCAACCCGGCCACCCGCTCCGGCGCGGCCATGGCCAGCCGCAGACCGTGCTGGGAGCCGTAGTCCTGCAGGTAGACGACGTACCGGTCGAGCCCGAGAGCGTCCACGAAGCGCTGCAGGAACGTCGCGTGCCCGTCGAAGGTGTAGTCGAAGTCCTTCGGCGTGCCCGTGTAGCCGAAGCCGGGAAAGTCCGGGGCGACAGTCCGCCACCGGTCCGCCAGCGCCGGCATGAGCTGCCGGAACTGGAAGGACGACGACGGATACCCGTGTGGCAGCAGCAGGACGGGCGCCCCGGCCGGCCCGGCCTCCCGGTAGAACGTG
The DNA here is from genome assembly GCF_036053395.1 of Actinoplanes sp. NBC_00393. Taxonomy (NCBI): domain Bacteria; kingdom Bacillati; phylum Actinomycetota; class Actinomycetes; order Micromonosporales; family Micromonosporaceae; genus Actinoplanes; species Actinoplanes sp. NBC_00393. The sequence continues at coordinate 1,412,891 of NZ_CP107942.1, forward strand.
TCGATCCCGTCCACGTCGATACGGCGATGCGCGACAGTCATGTCCCCTCTATACCCGGACTCAGGAGACCAACAGGTCGAAGTGGAAGCCGATGACCACGGAGCCAGATCAGCCAGGCATCGAGGAGGCCGAGACGGGTCTCCATACGATGACCGTACGGGTCAGCGGGGTAGCAAGGCCCCCTGCGAAGCGGTGGACCGCGGCCCCACGAAGGCGGCCAGCGCCGTGAGCAGGGCCAGGACGGCTGCCACCGCAGGGGTCGCGTAGCCGGCCGCGGCGCCCGCGGTGTCGACCACCCAGCCGCCCGCGGTGGCGCCGGCGGAGATGCCGATGAGCAGGCCGGTGCTGGTCAGCGTCATGCCCTCGTTGAGCTGGGTCGGCGGCACCCGTTCCTGGACCAGCGTCATGCTGGCGATCATCGTGGGTGCGGTGGCCAGGCCGGCGACGAAGAGCAGCGCGGCGAGGACCCAGATGTTGCCGGCGAGCAGCACCGGCTGGAAGAACAGGGCCATCCCGGCGACGCCGAGCAGGAACCGGGTCTCGGTCCGGCCGCGCATCCGCAGGGCGCCGAAGACCAGCCCGGCGACGGCGGAGCCGCCGGCGAACAGGGCCAGGATCACGCCGGCGGCGGCCGGCTGTCCGAGCGATTCGGCGTATGCGACGGTCACGACCTCGGTGCTGCCGAAGACCACGCCGGTGAACAGGAAGGTCGCCGCGATCTGCTTGACGCCGCGGGCCCGCAGCGGCGACCCGGCCCGCTCCCGGACCGGGTGCACGGGCGGCTCGGTGCGGCGCTGGGCGGCGAACAGCATGGTGCCGAGGGCGAGCAGCACGGCGGCGACGAGCAGGCCGGCTTCCGGGAAGACCATCGTGCTCAGCAGCGCGGCGAGCACCGGGCCGAGCATGAAGCACACCTCGTCGAGGGTCTGTTCCAGGGAGTTCGCACTGTGCAGGAGGTCGGGGCGGTCCGGGTAGAGGGTGGTCCAGCGGGCCCGGGCCATGGCGCCGAGGTTGGGGCTGGTGGAGCCGGCGACGTACGCGGCGAACAGCGTCCAGGCCGGTGCGCCGCCTCGGGTGCAGAGGATGAGGACGATCGTTGCCGACGCGGACAGCAGAGCGGCCGGGACCGACACCCGGGCGCTGCGAAGAGCCGGCGGTAGGAGCGGAACACCGGTCCCTACCGGGCCGGCAGCGCTGCGGTCAGGTCGATCTCGATCAGCTGTCCGCGGTAGCCGAGCGCGGCCACGCCGAGCAGCGTGCTGGCGCTGGTGAAAGCTGGTGCGAGCGGTGAGGCCTCGAGTTGGCGCCACACCTCGGCCAGCACCGAGCTGTCGGTCGACACCACGTAGACGACCGAGCGGACCACATCGGCCGGTGCGGCGCCGGCGGCCTCCAGGACGCGCAGGCAGTTCTGCACGACCTGCTCGGTCTGTGCGGCGAAGTCGCCCTCGCCCACCACGGCGCCGGCGAGGTCGAGCGGGCACTGTCCGGCGAGGTGCGCGAGCGGCCCGGCCTCGGAGATCGTCACGTGGCTGTAGCCGGCGGGCTCGTGGACGGTGGGCGGATTGAACTTCTTGATCACCGCGCCATTATGTCGACGGGAGACTTCCGGCGCGCCTGGTTTTACAGGGCGGGCGGCTCACCCAGCCCGGCACGCCGCCGGACCGCCGCCACCATCGCCTCGACGTCCGCGCGGGCCAGGGCGGCAGGGTCTCCGGGGAAGGAGGGCCGGCGGATCGTCGTACGCCACCGCCCGTTGCCGTGCCGCACCGTGACGCCGGGCTTGGCCGCCGCGAAGTCGTACCAGATCTCCAGCACCTCCTCGGCGCCCGCCGCCCACCACGCCTGCCACGGCTCGGACCGGACCTGGTCCAGCAGCTCGTCGAGGGTGTCCTGGTAGGCGGCCGGCACGTCGTTCATCGGCCCGCCACCGACCACCTCGATACGCGCCCCGGCATCGTCCGGCACCCGCACCACGATGGCCGGCAGCACGGCGTCACCGGCCGGTTCGGGCTCGGCCTCGATTGCCGGGCCCGGCTCGGTCAGGTCGAGGGTGAGCAGGCCCTGCTGGTCGCCGAACAGACCGGCCCACGGCACGAGGTCGACGGTCGTACGGTTGCGCCACCGCAACGTCCGGGCGCTGCGCTGAAAACCTTCCAGGGTGCTGAACGCCGTCGACGACTGCGAGACCGCGACCGTCCGGTCGTCGTCGCGCCGCCGTACCTCGATCACCACCCGGCCGAACCCGTCGTCGTGCAGCACGAACACCGGGCGGGCGGTGTGCCGCCGGTCCGGCCCGGTCTTCGCCGGCCCGGCCCACCGGTAGCGCAGCCCGGACGCCAGCGCGTGGGCGTGGGCGGCGTCCAGAACTGTCCGATCCCATCCACGTACGGTGCCCAGCCGGGTGACCGCGGCGTGCAACACCTCCAGGACCAGGCGTGCCCGGGCCGGGCCGGGCAACGCGGCGACCCCGGGCGGCAGGGCGGCGCCGCCCATCTCGAATCCTTCGGTGACGTCCGGGAACACGGTCACCTGCACGTCGTCCCGGTTCTCGTCGAGGTGACAGAACAGGCGCAGTTCGGAGTGGCGGTTCGGGACTTGGGCCTCGCGTACCGCCTCGCTGTAGAGCTCGCTGACGCTGCGGGCGCTGCGCACGAAGGCGTCCTCGTCGGGGTGCTCCATCCAGGGCCGGTCGGGGAAGCCGGACAGCGGCCAGAACCCGATCCTGCGCAGGTGCGACATGCCGATGATCATGCCGCACCGCGGGCGGGCGGCGGGCGGCGGCGTCACCGCGTTGAATGCGGGTGTGGCGGAAGAATTGCGGCTGCGGCCGTTGACCTTCGACGACTGGCCGGCGGTGCACGACTGGGCCCGGCTGCCGGAGGCGTGCCGGTATCAGGCGTGGGGCCCGAACACGCCGGAGCAGACCCGGGATTTCGTACGCACTGCGGCGCAGCCGTCGACGACACGCTTCGTCTTCGTGTTCCTCGACGGCGAGACAGTAGTGGGGATGGGCGAGCTGAATCTGCGCGGGTCGCATCAGGCTGAGATCTCCTACGGCATCCATCCCGGCCGGTGGGGCCGCGGGCTCGCCACCACGGCCGCGCGTCTGCTGGTCGATCTGGCGTTCGGTGAGCACGGGCGGCACCGCGTCTTCGCGACCTGCGATCCGCGCAACGTCGCCTCCGCACGGGTGCTGCAGAAGCTGGGCCTGCGATACGAGGGCCGGATGCGGGAGACCGAGCTGATCCGTGACGGCTGGCGAGACTCCGATCTGTACGCCGTACTCCGCCACGAATGGCCGACGTCGGTCGTCTCAGCCGCCGAGGATTAGATCGGCTGCCCGCTCATACCGGCGGACGTCCTGTATGTCGCCGAAACCGGTGGCCATCCGGAACAGCAGACCCCGCGCGATCGCGGCCGCCGGCACGTCCAGCGTCGTCCGCAGGCCGTGCCAGCAGAGGGCGTCCGCGATCACGATCCCGTCTGCGTAGGCGGGCGGCCGCCAGTACGGGGAGACGTCGATGACCGCCGGCGGCAGACCCGGGGCGAACAGCACGTTCCCGGTCAGGTCACCGTGCACGATCTGGGGTTCGCCCAGCGGTTCCAGGGCTTCCCGCAGCCGCCGCGCCACCGGGGCGAACAACGGGTGAAACCGCATCGTGCGCTCGCCCCAGGCCACCCGGTCGGCCACCGCCCAGGGATCGTCCCGCTCGTCCATGAAACCCGGCCGCGGCAGATGGGCCACCGCCCGGTGGAAGGCCCGGCCCGCCGTGAGGATCTCCTGCCAGGTACGGGCCGAGCCGTAGTCGGGCGCACTGCCCGCTACCAACCTGGTGGCCGTCCACCCGTCGTGCGCCCAGGCGCCGTCCCGGGCGCGGACCGGCTCGGCGAGACGGAATCCGTCTTGCTTCACCTGCGCGAACACCTCACCCAGCCAGGCATGGGCCGTGCTGTCCTCAGGCTTGAACACCAGGTCACCCGCGGTCCAGGAGGTGCCCTGCCCGCCGGCCAACGGTCGCGGCGTCCCGTCGGCCCCGAACGAACGCAGCACGGCTTTCGGAATCATGGGTTGCACCGTAGACCTTGACCTCAAGCAAGGTTGAAGGTGAAGGCTCGCGGTCATGGCGTTCACCGAGATCGAGATCCAGTACCTCGCCGGGCAACATCTGGGCCGCCTGGCCACCCTGCGCCCGGACGGGACCCTGCAGAACAGCCCGGTCGGCTACCGCTACAACCCGGAGACCGGAACCATCGACGTCCCGGGCTACCGGATGACGGCGAGCCGCAAGTTCCGCAACGTCGCGGCGAACGGTCAGGTCGCGTTCGTCGTCGACGACCTGCCGTCGACGAACCCGTGGCGGGTCCGCTGCCTGGAGATCCGCGGCACCGCCGAGGCGATCGACGACCCGGGGCTCATCCGGATCCACCCTCGCCAGATCATCAGCTTCGGCCTGGAGGACACCGACACCGAGCCGCACCAGCTGGTTCCCTCCAACCGCAAGGTCGGCGTCTGAGGCTCAGCGGCCACGCCAGTGCAGCACCTCCAGAGCCACGGCGACGTGGACGCTGTCGGTGGCCAGCGGGCGGGGCAGCAGCTCGTCGGCCCGCTGCAGACGGCGTAGCAGGGTGTTGCGGTGGGTGAACAGGCTTTCGGCGGCGCGCGAGGCGTTGCACTGTGACGCGATGAAGACCCGCACCGCGTCGACGATCTCCGGTGGGGCGGTCTCCAGCCGGCCCAGCGTGCGTTTCACGAAGTCGTCGGCGCGTTGCGGATCGTCGGTGATCAGAGAGACCAGTTCGACCTCGTCGTGGGTGGCCATCTGCTGCGGTGACGCCAGCCGGGCCAGCATCCGCTGGGTGGTCAGAGCGTGCAGGTGGCTGCGGCGAAAGCCGTCCAGGTCGGTGCCGGCCGGGCCGAGCGCGAGGCGCACGGTGGGCAGGGCGCCAAGGGCAGACCGCAGCTGTACGGGGTCCGCGCGGCCGTGCAGCCACAGCCACCGGGTCGCCGCGCTGGCGGTCACGCTGAGCGTCGTCGCGCCGAGCAGATCGGCTGCCCGGTCCAGGTCGCCCAGGTCGGAGTCGGGGTCGTCGGACCAGGCCACGGCGGCGGTGTGCGTACCGGTCAGGGGATATCCGAGCCGGGCCTCGGCACGGGCCCGGCCGATCGGGGCGCCGTCGAGCAGAAGCAGGACGGTCTCGCGCCGCTCGGCGTGGCTGCCGCGGGTCAGGTCGGCGCGTTCGGCCTGCATCCGGGCGGAGATCGCGGCCACCGTGTCGTCGACGAACGTGGAGATGGACCGGCACGAGACGTCGAGCAACTCGCGCAGCTCGGCGGGATCATCGGTGAGGGTGAAGGTGATCCGGGTCCAGAGGCGCAGCGACACTCCCTGCCCGATGCGGTAGGCGTCCAGCGCTGATTCGTTCAGTCCCCGGCGTACCAGATCGCGTGCCACCGCGAGTGCCGCCTCGCTGAGGATGACCGGCACGCGTGCGCCGGGGTCGTTGATGTTGGCCGCCGCCCAGGTCGCCAGGTTGGCCCGGTTGGTGCGCCGGGTGCCGGCGGCGAGGACCGGGTCGGCGGCGATGGCCTGCATGTTGCTGCCGGCCAGGACGGCCTCGTCGAGCTCGGCCAGCCAGGAGGGCGCCGGGTTGAGGACGATCTCGGCGCCTCGCCGGATCAATTCGCGCACCGGCTTCGACGGCAGCTCCCAGGCCATGCAGTGCAGTCTGCACCATCTCGGCCTCAGGTAGTGACATAGTGTCACTGCACGGCGCGCTGAAGATCGCGCATGATGGGCGCCATGCACCTCGATGTCGTCATCGTCGGCGCCGGCATCTCCGGCATCGGCGCTGCGTATTACCTGCAGCGCGAGCACCCCGGTCGCCGCTACGCGATCCTGGAGGCCCGCGCCGCCAGCGGCGGCACCTGGGATCTGTTCCGCTACCCAGGCATCCGATCCGATTCGGACCTGCACACCTTCGGGTTCGAGTTCGCGCCATGGACCGACGACCAGTCGATCGCGACCGCCGACCGGATCCTGGCCTACCTGCGCCGGACCGCCGCCGACCACGGCATCGACCAGCACATCCGCTATCACCACCGGGTCGTCGCCGCGTCCTGGTCGTCGGAGCAGGCCCGCTGGACCGTCGAAGTGGAGCGCACCGACACCGGCGCACGGGAGGAGCTCACCTGCCGGTGGATCTTCTCGGCCGGCGGCTACTACCGGTATGACGAGGGCTTCACCCCGCACTTCGAGGGCCGCGACCGGTTCCGCGGCGAGATCGTGCACCCGCAGCACTGGCCGGCCGACCTCGACCACAGCGGCAAGCGGATCGTGGTGATCGGCAGTGGCGCGACCGCGGTCACCCTGGTGCCGGCGCTCGCCGAGACCGCGGCGCACGTGACGATGCTGCAGCGCACGCCCAGTTACGTCATGCCGGTCCCGGCACAGGACGCCCTCGGCAACCGGCTGCGCAGGCTGCTCGGCGAGGACCGGGCGTACCCGATCATTCGCCGCAAGAACATCGTGAAGGGCCGCCTGGTCTGGCAGTTCTGCCAGCGCTATCCGAACGCCGCCCGGCGCCTGATCCGCTGGGTGAACACGCGGCAGCTGCCGGCGGGTTATCCGGTCGACGAGCATTTCAACCCGCCCTACGGGCCGTGGGACCAGCGCCTGTGCGCCGTACCCAATGGGGATCTTTTCCGGTCGATCCGCAACGGCCGTGCGGACGTGGTGACCGACCAGATCGCGTCTTTCACGGAGGACGGAATCCTTCTCGCCTCGGGCCGCACCCTGGAAGCCGACGTGATCGTCACCGCGACTGGGCTGAACGTGCAGGCCTTCGGCGGGACCCGGCTGACCGTCGACGGGCGGCCGGTCGATCTCGCCGACACCATCGCCTACAAGGGGATGATGCTCTCCGGCGTGCCGAACCTCGCCTACGCGGTCGGGTACACGAACAGCTCGTGGACCCTGAAGGTCGGCCTGCTCTGCGAGCACTTCTGCCGGCTGCTCACCCACATGGACCAGCACGGCTACGACAGCTGCACCCCCACACCCGCGGACCCGGACATGCCGACCCGGCCGTTCCTCGACTTCGGCGCCGGGTACATCCGGCGGGCCGTCGACCAGCTGCCACGACAGGGGGACCGGATGCCCTGGCTCACCTCGATGAGCTACTCCTCGGACGTCAAACTGCTGCGCGCCGCCGGCGTCACCGACCCGGAGCTGCGGTTCTCCGCGCTGGTGCGGGCATGAGCGACGAGTTCTTCGACGTGCCCGGCGGCCCCCGGATCTGCTATCGGGTCTCCGGAGAGGGCCGGCCGCTCCTGCTGATCGCCGGGCTCGGCCTCGACCTGACCAGCTGGCCGCAGCGGATGATCGACGGCTTCCTCGACGCCGGCTTCCAGGTGATCCGTCTGGACAACCGGGACGCGGGCTGCTCGTCGCGCATCGACACCCCACCACCGGGCCGGCTGCGGCAGCTGTTCGCCCGGCCCCGGCCCGACGCCTACAACCTGGGTGACATGGCCGCCGACACCCTCGCGCTGCTCGACCACCTCGGCATCGAGCGGGCCCACCTGGTCGGCATGTCGATGGGCGGCATGATCGCGCAGACCATCGCCGCCCGGAATCCCGACCGTGTCGCCACCCTGACCTCGATCTTCTCCACCACCGGGCACCGCCGGGTCGGGCAGCCGGCCCGGTCCACGCTGCTCCGGATGGCTCGCCGGGCGGCCCGCACCGCCGACGAGTCGGTGCAGCGGCACCTGGCGATGCTGCGGCACATCGGATCGGCCGGCTTCCCGCCGGACGACGACGTCGAACGCGCCTGGGCGGCCGGGCTGTGGGAGCGCACCGGCGGCGGTGTGGCCCGGCAGGGCATCCCGCGGCAGGTCAGCGCCATTCAGGCGAGCGGCGACCGGACCGCCGAGCTGCGCCGGATCACCGCACCCACCCTGGTGATCCACGGCGACCGCGACCTGATGGTGCATCCCAGCGGCGGCCGGGCCACCGCGGCAGCCATCCCGGGCGCCCGGCACGTGGAGATCACCGGCATGGGCCATCACCTCGCGCCGGGGGTCGTCGACCAGCTCGTCCGGCTCACCACCGACCTGGCCGCCTCGGTCCCGACGGGAGAAACCCGATGAGCAGCGTTCGTGACAAGGTCGCCGTCGTCACCGGCGCCGGCTCCGGCATCGGGCGTGCACTCGCGCTGTTGCTCGCTGCCCGCGGGGCCCGCCTGGCCGTGTCCGACATCGACGAGGCCGGACTGAAGGGCACCGTCTCGTTGCTGCCGGGTGAGGTGCACGCCGCGACCCTGGACGTCGGCGACCGCGCGGCGGTCGAGGGCTATGCGGACGCGGTCGTCTCCCACTACGGCGTCGTGCACCAGATCTACAACAACGCCGGGGTCAGCGGCGGTGGGCAGAGTGTGCTCGACACTTCGTGGGAGGTCTACGAGAAGACGCTCGCGGTCAACCTGTTCGGGGTCATCCACGGGACCAAGGCGTTCCTGCCACACCTGATCGCCTCCGGGGACGGGCACGTGATCAACGTGTCCAGCCTCAACGGGTTCATGGCGCAGCCCACGCTCAGCGCCTATGCGGCTAGCAAGTTCGGGGTGCGCGGGTTCACCGAGGCGCTGCGCACCGAGATGCTGGTGGGCCGCCACCCCGTACAGGTCACGGTCGTGCACCCCGGCGGCGTCAAGACCAACATCGCGAGCGCAACCGCGCCGCTCACCGCCGCACAGGCAGCGAGGGTACGCGTATACAACGAGAAACTGCTCAAAATGCCCGCCGAGCAGGCCGCCCGCATCATCCTCGACGGCGTCGAAGCCGGCCGCCCACGCGTCCTGGTCGGCGCCGACGCCAAGGCCGTCGACCGGCTGGTCCGGCTGTTCCCCCGCCGGTATCCGGTCCTGGTCGCCCGCTACGAACGCCGACTCTTCGGCGACGCATGAGCACCGCCGGTCTCCCCGTCGCTGCGCGGCTGCCCGTTGGGCTCGGGCTCGCTGCGCCTGTCTGGAGCGTGCTGCCATGATCACCCTGCCGATGCGGGCGGTGGCCGGCTACCTGCGCCTGACCGCCAAACCGACCATGGCCACGGTGGCCCGCGCCCACCAGCGGATCGCCGCGCCGAAACCACCGTCCCCGCCGCCGGCCCACCTGCACCGCCGGCACGAGGTGCGGACCCGGCAGATCGACGGCTTCACCAACTACACCGTGGCGCCGGACAACCCGGCCACCGTGCTCTACCTGCACGGCGGCAGCTACCTGAGCCCGATGGCCCCGCAACACTGGGCGCTGGTCTCCCGGCTCGCCGACGCCGGCCTCCGGGTCGAGGTCCCCGACTACGGCCTCGCCCCACAGCACACCTTCCGCGAGGCGTACCCGTTCATCACCGCCGTCTATCAGCAGCTCACTGGCCCGGTCACCGTGATGGGCGACTCCGCCGGCGGCGGCCTGGCCCTCGGCTTCGCCCAGACCCTCCCCGAAGCCGGGCTCCCTCAGCCCCGCAGCCTCATCCTGATCGCCCCATGGCTGGACCTGACCCTGACCAACCCCGGCATCCCCGCCGCCGAAGCCCACGACCCGTGGCTGAGCAGCATCGGCCTGCGCGAAGCCGGCAAAGCCTGGGCCGGCGGCCACGACCCGGCCGACCCACGGCTCAGCCCGATCAACGGCCCGCTCACCGGCCTGGCCCCGATCCACACCTACATCGGCACCCGCGACCTGCTTTACCCCGACACCCTGCTGCTGCGCGACCGCGCCACCGACTGCCGCCTCACGGTCTGCCCCGGCGCCGTGCACGTCTACCCACTCACGCCCACCGCGCAAGGCCGCGCCGCACAGCACGAGATCATCCAGGCCTCCAGGTGACTCGATACGCAGGTGGGACACCACACGGTTGTCTCAGGTGGGGCCCGGGCAGTTCTTACTGGTACGCCGCACCGAGTACTCCCGGTCGTCCGACGTGATCCCGGCCGCGGCCCCGTCGAAGTGGGCCTCCACCTTCTCCCGCGACCGGCGCTGCTCGTAGTGCAGGTGCGGCGCCCCCGACTTGCCCGTACTGCCGATCTTGCCGAGTTGCTGACCCGTCTCCACCTGGTCGCCGACCTCGACCAGTGGCGGCTCCAACAGATGCAGGTACTGCGTCTCCCAGCGCCCGCCGTGATCGATCTTGACCCAGTACCCGGCGCCCAGGCCGTGTGGGCCCTTCGGGTTCTCCGGCGTCCGTTCGCCGAGGGTGCCGTTGATACCGGCCTCGATCACCTCACCCGCGAAGGACGCCAGCACCGGCCGGCCCCATGCCGAACCCTTCGCCGGGAAGAAGTCGATGTCGAAATCGTCGTGCCCCGGATAGGTGCCGAGAATCCACGTCTCACCGCAGGCCACCGGCATCTGGAACGCGGGCCGCGGCCCGGCCGGCAACAGCCGGGGCACCACCACCCAGGCCACGGAGATCAGGATCAGGATCAGGGCGGCACCGAGGAGCGGGGCGGAACGGCGAATCACCGCCCGATCCTGGCAAGCGATCGCAAGCGGCCCGCGCCCACCCCCCAGTGGCCAGCCGGCCGGCTACGAGGCGACCGTCGCCCGAGCCCACCGCCGCCGGCCGGCTACGAGGCGACCGTCGCCGGAGTGTCACGCCGGTCCCGGCGCCGGGTCACTGCCGGCCCGGCGACCAGGACGGCGAGGGCGGCCACCAGGACCAGCCCGCCGGTGAGGAAGACGCCGCGCAACCCGGCGTGCGGCAGCAGAACCCCGCCGAGCAGGGCCCCGCCGGCGATGCCGAGGTTGAACACCGACCCCATCATGGCCGACCCGACATCAGTGCTGCCCGGCGCGACGACCAGCACCCGGCTCTGCATCGTCGTCGGCACCTGCGGGATCGCGAATCCCCACAATGCGACCAGCGCCACCACCGCCGCCGGGTGGGCGCCGACCAGATGGAGGCCCAGCAGGGAGACCGCGAGCAACACCATCGGGAGAAGTACGGCCAGACGCGGCCTGCGGTCAGCCAGGTACCCGGAGATCGCCACCCCACCGAGCCCAGCCGCCCCGAAGACCAGCAGCAGCGCGCTCACCGCCGACGCCGAGAAGCCGCCGATCTCGGTCAGGAACGGGATGAGATATGTGTACGCCGTGAAGACCCCGGTGATCGCGATGCCGGTGACGGTGATCAGCAGCCAGAACGCGCGGGCGTCCGGCGCGGCCCCGGCGGAGGCGTGCCCGTCCTGCGGGGCCGTCGTCGGCAGCAGCACGGCCACACCGACCATCGCGATCAGCGCGAGCCCGGCCACCGCCAGGAACGCCGTCCGCCACCCCGCCTGCTGCCCGAGCCAGGTCGCCGCCGGCACACCCAGCACCGGGGCGAGCGACGAACCGCCGAACACCGCCGCCACCGCCCGGCCCCGCGCCTGCGGAGGGAACAGCGCGGCCGCAGCCGGTGCGGCCACCGACCAGAAGACTGCCTGCGACAGAGCGGTGACGACGCGGCCGCCGAGCAGCAGCCAGTACCCGCCGAGCACCGAAACACCGGTCGCGACGACGAACAGGGCCAGCAACCCGGTGATCAGATAGCGGCGAGGGATTCGGCTGACCAGGTGGGTCAGGGGCACCGAGAAGATGGCGACGGTCAACCCGTACCCGGTAACCAGCAGACCCACCGCCGACAGCGAGACGTCGAGGTCGCCCGCGATATCCGGCAGAAGCCCGACTGGAAGCGTCTCCACCGTCAGGTAACAGAACGCCGCCACCATCATCGCCGCGAGAGCCGGCACGTGGCCGCCACTGTTGCTCGTCCGTGCCTCGATCACCGTTGCATTCTGTGTCGCCGACGAGCCGGGAGCCACCGAATTCAGGGCACGAGCGGTCCCCGCAGCACCTCCCGGGCAGCGGCCTCGTCACCGGTGAGGGTGTCCCACGGCATGGGCCGCCGGTTCCACAGGGCGAGCATCAACTCCGGCGCCGTCCCACTCAGCTCCGCGACCGGCCCTCCCTTGCCGAGCGTCCAGCCCTCACCCAGATCGGTCGCCGTGAGCCGGACCGCGCTGGTCGGCTCGACGAGCAGGCCCCGTTTGATCATGCGAGGCATGAACACCTCGATCACCTCGGCCACCCCGTCCCCGCAGAGCGCCGGATCAAGCTCGCTGCTCACCCCGAGCGCGTGCTCGGCATCCCACCGGTGCACCACCGTCTCCAGACATCGGCGCCGCCGCCAGAACCCAACCGTGTGCGGCGGAGCAAACGTCCACGCCTCAGTAGCCGGGTCAGCCTCGAGCGCGCTGGTGAGGATGCGAGCAGTCTCCGCAAACCAGTCCCCGAGCTCACCCTCGGGCACAGGCGGCCGATGATCGCCGCGCCGCTCAGTGATACCCGCAGCCGCCCACAGGTTCCCCTGGCCCAGATGCGCGGCCAGATCCCGCAGGGTCCAGTCCCCGCAATGCGCAACCGGAACGCCCAGGTCAGCCCCGAGAAACCCGTGAAAGGCGGCCAGGTCGCGCCGCAAGATCGCCAGGTGGTCCAGCCCCATCCGTCCGACCCTACCCACACGCAGGCCCCTTGGCTGCCCCGCCCACCCGTAGCCCGGCCCTCACCCAGCGCCTTCTCGCCGGAACATGCGTGGCGGGCGGCTGGTGCCAGCAGCCGCCCGGCAGGCAGGTTTCGATGGCCGGATAGGTGCGTGGTGGGCGGCTGGCGCCGACGAGCCGCCCGGGAGGCGGGTTTGGGAGGCGCGGATGGGTGCGTGGTGGGCGGCTGGTGCCCACGAGCCGCCCGGGAGGCGGGTTTCGGAGGCCTGGATGGGTGCGTGGTGGGCGGCTGGCGCCGACGAGCCGCCCGGGAGGCGGGTTTCGGAGGCGCGGATGGGTGCGTGGTGGGCGGCTGGTGGCCGCGGGCCGCCCGGCAGGCGGGTTTCGATGGCGCGGATAGGTGCGTGGTGGGCGGCTAGTGGCCGCGAGCCGCCCGGCAGGCGGGTTTCGGAGGCGCGGATAGGTGCGTGGTGGGCGGCTGGTGGCCGCGAGCCGCCCGGCAGGCAGGTTTCGATGGTCGGATGGGTGCGTGGTGGGCGGCTGGTGCCCACGAGCCGCCCGGGAGGCGGGTTTGGGAGGCGCGGATGGGTGCGTGGTGGGCGGCTGGCGCCGGCGAGCCGTCCGGGAGGCGGGTTTCGGAGGCCTGGATGGGTGCGTAGTGGGCGGCTGGCGCCGGCGAGCCGCCCGGCGGGCCCGTTTGAAGGTCCGTGATCGGCGGGTGGGGGACGAGCCGGAGGACGCGCCGGGTGGCATGAGGAGTCGGGGGAGCGAGCCGGGCGGGCGGCGCGCTGGTGGCTGGCGGGTGGCCGCGGAATGTCTGGCGGTCCCGGCGGTCGCGGCGTCGGCCCGGAGTGGCAGCTGATCGCGCGGCTAGGCGGGACTCATCGTCAAATCGTACAAATCAGGGTGTTGGGCCTCCGCGCATCAGGCCGTCCAAGCCCTCTGGCAGCGTGGCGGCCAGGGAGTCGTCGAATTCGGCGTCGACCAGGATGAAGGCGACGCGCGCCGGGACGTTGCCGCGGTTGGCCCAGGCGTGGTCGGTGCCGCGCTGGATGACCACGTCGCCGGCGTGCAGGGTTACCTCGGAGTCGTCGAGGAGCAGGGTTATCGAACCGGCGAGGACTATGCCGTAGTCGATGGACGCGGTGCGATGCATGGGGGACTGGCGGCCCTGGGAATCCAGGTGGCCGGGCAGGAACTCGTTGATGCGGATCTTCGTGCCGCGAGGGGGAGGTGGCACGGCGAGCGTGCGTTCGGTCGGCTCGGACGGTTCGACCGCGAGGATGCGGGCCGGCGCGCCCGAGGTGTTCCAGATCTCGTGGAAGGCGACGCCGTCGGCGGGCAGCGAGCGGCTGACCGGCACCGGGCCGTCGGACAGGACCACCGAGACGCCGTCGGGGGTGTGGCCGGTGACCACCCGGCGGGGAGCGTTCAGGCGTGGCACGGGATCGGCCCGCCGTGGAATTTCACCATGTCCGGCCAGACCGACGGGACGGTGAGCCGGGTGTCGAGAGGGTTGCCGGCCAGCTCCGAGTACGCCCGGTGCAGGTTGCCGACGAAACGCTCGGTCTCGGCCCAGTCCTTGTACGGGTTGTCGCGATGCTTGATCGCGGCCTCGAGCGGCGACAAACCGGCGGCGAACGAGTCGGCCGCGACGGAGGCGACGAAAGCGACGTAGGCGTCGAGGTTGTCGAGCAGCACGCCGACCTCGTCGCCACGGCAGACCGGACCGTGACCGGGCGCGAGCACCGACGGCGCCAGAGCCCGCATGTGCGCGATCGCCGATCGGAAGCCGGCCACCGAACCTTCGAGCAGGAACGGCTGACCGCCGGCGAAGGCCAGGTCACCGGCGAACAGCACCTTCTGCTGGGGCAGCCAGACCACCACGTCGTTGCTGGTGTGCGCACGCCCGACGTGCTGCAGCTCGATCGGGAACTCGGCCAGGTGCATCGTCATCCGGTCGCTGAACGTCACGTTCGGCGGGCGCAGCACCAGATCGCCGTACTCCGGCGCGGTGATCACCTTGGTGGCCTCCAGACCGGCGGCGAGGACCTCGTCGCGGCACTTGTCGTGCCCGATGACCAGGGTCTCCGCGGGCAGGAAGCCGTTGCCGTAGGTGTGGTCGGGGTGGTGATGCGTGTTCACCACGGCGCGTGGCGCGCCGTTGCTCACCTTGGCGACCTCGGCCAGCACGGCCCGGTTGCGGCGCTCGGTGGAGGTGGTGTCCACCAGCACCGCGGTGCCGCCGCCGTCGACGATCACGCCGCAGTTGTTGACCATCCAGCCGCCGTCGGGCTGGATGTAGGCGTGGATCCCGTCGGCCAGGCGATCCACGTAGGGGCTGCCGTCGTCCCAGGTCACGTGTTCCTCCTTCGAGTGCGTTCTGCACTCATTGGGGCATCCATCCGCGCGCCGCACAACGGTTTCCACCATCGCTGACACCGATCGCTGGCATGCGTGATACGAGCGTTCCGGATCCGCAGGCGCGACAGTTGACTGCCGCAGTGACGAAGATCCGGTGGCCGTTGCTGATCGTGCTGGCCTCGCTCGCGGCGGTGGCGCCGGTCGCCACCGACCTCTACCTGCCCGGATTCCCGGCGATGGGCGCCGAGCTCGGCGCCGACGCCAGCGGCGTTCAGCTGACGCTGACCACCTTCCTGGTAGGGCTCGCTCTGGGTCAGTTGGTCATGGGTCCATTAGCAGATCGGTACGGGCGACGCGTGCCGTTGATAGCCGGAACCGCGGTCTGCGCGGCCGCCGGAATAGCCTGCGCCCTCGCCCCGAACCTGGAGACCCTGATCGCCGCCCGGTTCGTCCAGGGCTTCGCCGGCGCGGGCGGCATGGTCATCGGCCGTGCCGTGATCGCGGACCTGGCCGCCGGACGAGCCGCCGCCCGCGCTTTCACCCTGCTGCTCACGGTTGGCGGCGTCGCTCCCGTGCTGGCCCCGTCGGTGGGCGCGCTGCTCGCCGGCCCGGTCGGCTGGCGGGGCATGCTCTGGGCGGTGGCGGTGCTTTGCCTCGCCATGGTCGCCGGGGTGCTGCTGGTCGTCCCGGAAACACGCCCGGCGACCGCGCCCGCGGAACCCGCGTGGCGACAGGTCCTCGGCAGCCGCGGTTTCTGGCCACCGGTGGCGGTGTTCGCGCTCTCGTTCGGCGTGATGATGGCCTACATCGCCGCGTCCCCGTTCCTCTACCAGGACGTGATCGGTCTGTCCGAGATCGGCTACGGCGTCGTCTTCGGCGTCAACGCGGCCGGTCTGATCGGCGCCGGTGCGGTCGCCGGGCGTCTCGCCCACCGGATCGCCCCGATCCGGATGATCCGCTGGTGCGTCGCGGTGCAGGTCAGCGCGACCTGCCTGTTCCTGGTGCTCGCGCTGGCGGAGGCGCCGGTCTGGACGTACCTCGTGGTGATCTTCGCGGCGGTGACCGCGAACGGCGGGATCATGGGCAACTCGGCGGCTCTCGCGATGGAGCCGGTACGCGCCGTCGCCGGCACCGGCAGCGCGGTCCTCGGGTTCAGCCAGTTCGCCCTGGGCGCCGTGGTGTCCCCGCTGGTCGGCCTGGGCGGCGCGTCCTCGGCCGTGGTTCCGGCCCTGGTGATGGCGGTGTCGTCGGTCGGTGCCGGCGCGGTCTGCCTATTCGGTCTCCACCGCGACCGCCACCTCGTATAGCAACCGGCGCAGCCACGCGACGCCCGGATCCTTCTCCCGGCCGGGATGCCAGTGCGCGGCCTCGGTGATCCCGACCGTGGCGAGCGGTGTCTCGGCGATGGCCAGGTCGAGAATGCCGAGGCAGCGGCGGGCCAGCCGGGACGGCACGAACGCGCACATCTCGGTGCCGCCGACCGCGAACGGCAGTGTCAGCAGGCTGGTGACCTGGACCAGGACGGTACGGTCGGCGATGCCCTGCCGTTCCAGCTCGATCTCGAGGGGGCGTTTGTGCTCACCGGCGGCGACGAACGCGGCCACCGCGTGCGGCATGGCGGCCAGATCCGCCAGGGTCAGCGCGCCGCCGGCCAGCCGCGGGTGGTCGCGGGCCACGATGCAGACCAGGTGGTCGGTGAAGACCGGCTGGGTGTGGCCGGGGAAGTCGTACCCGAGCGGGCCGATGATCAGGTCGCGGCGCATCAGCTGGGTCTCGAAGGCGCCGTGCTCGTCGAGGGTGTCCAGGGCGATCGAGCAGCCGGGCGCCTGCTCGGCCATCAGCCGGATCAGCGGTTCGGCGAGCACGGTCATCGCGTACTCGGACATGCTGACGCCGAAGCGCCGGATGCTGGACGCCGCGTCGAACTCGCGCTGGGTGCCGAGCAGCGCCTCGGCGGCCTCCACCGCCTCGGCCACCGCGGGCCGCAGCCGTTCCGCGAGCGGGCTCAGGTCGAAGCCGCGACCGGAGCGGACCAGCAGCTCGTCGTTGAAGTGTTTGCGCAGCCGGGTCAGCGCGCTGCTCATCGCGGACTGGCTCATCGTCATCCGCTCGCCCGCGTGGGTCAGGTTGCGTTCCTCGAGCAGGGCGTGCAGCGAGAGCAGCAGGTTCGCATCGACCTCACGCAGCCGTTCCTTCACGGCTCTAGTCTCATGCACGAGGAGGCCCTCTCATGACTCTGGGCGGTACCGATCTCAACCTGTTGCTCTTTCTGCGAGTGCTGCTGGAGGAGGGCAACGTGACGCGGGCCGGCGCCCGCCTGGAGGTCGGTCAGCCGGCGATGAGCGCCGCCCTGGCCAAGCTGCGACGCCGGTTCGACGACGAGCTCCTGGTCCGCGCGGGCCGCGACTACGAGCTGACCCCCTTCGCGCGGGATCTGCTGCCCGAGGTGCAGCGCGCGGTACGCCTGATGGCCCGCGCCCTCGACCTGGAGAACCACTTCGACCCGGGCACCAGCGAGCGGACGTTCCGGCTGGCGATGAGCGACTACGCGGTGTCGGTGCTGCACGAGCCCCTGGTCCGGCTGTTGGC
The DNA here is from genome assembly GCF_036053395.1 of Actinoplanes sp. NBC_00393. Lineage (NCBI taxonomy): Bacteria > Bacillati > Actinomycetota > Actinomycetes > Micromonosporales > Micromonosporaceae > Actinoplanes > Actinoplanes sp. NBC_00393. The sequence goes on from NZ_CP107942.1 coordinate 1,430,387, forward strand.
GGCCTCCGCGCCGGGGGTCCGGCTGGCCATCGAGAGGATCGGACCGAAGGCGCGTACGTCGGAACGCATCCTGCTGGAGCACGACGCCCTGGTGGCGCCGCTGGGATTCGGGTTCATGGGCGAACGCAAGCTGCTGTGGCGCGACCGGATGGTGCTGATCGCCGACCGGCGGCACCCCCGGCTGTCCGGCGGCGGCCTGACCCTGCGTGACCTGGCCGAGGTGCCGCACGCGGTGGCGACCTTCGGCCCAGGCATCCTCACCCCGGTCGACCGGGTCTTCGGCGAGCACAGCATCGACCGCCGGATCATGCTGCAGGTGGCCGGGTTCCTGCCGCTGGCGTTCGTCATCGAGGGCACCGACCTGGTCGCCGTGGTCCCGGAGCGGCTGGCCCGGCTGCACCTGGCCGACGACGGCCCGATCACGATGATCGAGCCGCCGTTCGGGGAGGTGCTGCTGGCCGAGGGCTACTGGTACGCGCGGGACCGGCTCTCCGATCCCGCGCACCGCTGGCTGTTCGCCCGCCTCGACGAGCTGGCCGTCATTCTAGGTAGCCGGTGAACCGGCGCTCCGGGTCGTATTTTCGTAGCACCTGCTGGTAGCGCTCACGGGCCGGCTCGGACAGGTAGCGCAGCGGCCGGCGCCGCATGTCGCTGTCCCCGAGGTAGTGGCCCGCGGTGACCGGCTCCAGGTCGGCCATCGCCTGAGCCAGCCACGCCTGGTGCCGCTCGTCGTCGGCCGGGTCCTCCCACAGCACGTACGAGGCCAGGTAGATCTCCGACTGCACGGAGAACGCCATGTCCGGCAGCTCGCGCAGCGGGGCCATGCTGAACCAGATGGTGAAGGCCTTGTCGTTCGGCAGCGTGGTGTATGCGCGCCGCATCGCCGGGACCACGTCCGAGGCGGGACCGGTGAGCCAGGCGTTGTCGACCGCCCAGCGGTGACCTTCCGGGTTGTCGGCGAGCTGCCGTTCCCGCTGCTCGGTGAGGGTGGTCGGGACGGCGTCGAGGTCGAGCAGCGCCCGGCCGCGTGCCGGACATTTCCGAAATGTGGCCAAGGCGCGGTGAGCTTCCGCCGCATTGTCGACTAGGGCGACGGCGGTGACCAGCAGAACGGGGTCGGGTGAAAGCGAAATATCCGTTTTGGTGAGCGCGACGATCTCCACGGTGCCCGCGACAGTGTGGTGCATGTCGTGCAACCAGGTCATCACCTCGTCGAAGTCGTCCAGCGGGTAAGCCTGGACGGTCTGCGCGATGTACGCCGGCAGCGGCAGGGTCCGTAGATGGAACCGGGTGACCACGCCGGGGAACCCGGGCCCGGTGCCGCGGGCGGCCCAGTAGAGGTCCGCGTTCTCGCTGGCGGAGGCACGCACAAGTCGACCGTCCGCGGTGACGACGTCCACCGCGACCACGTATTCGGCGGCCCAGCCCCAGCCGCGGGCGTTCCAGCCCTGCCCACCCTGCAACAGGAACCCGCCGAGCCCGACCGACGGGCAGTGCCCGCCCACGAAGAACCGGCCCTGCTTCTCCAGGAACGGCGCCAATTCCAATCCGCCCTGTACGGCCGGCGAGACCGAGACGATTTCCGAAGCGGTGTCGTAGCTCATCTCCCGCAGCCCGCCCAGGTCGATGACCAGGGCGTCGTCGCGGATCGACCACTGCGCCCAGCTGTGCCCGCCGGAGCGGACCGCGACCTGCCAGCCGCGCTCGCGGGCCAGCCGCACACCGTCGACGACGTCCTGCTCGGTGGTGGCCCGCAGGATCGCCGCCGGCTGCCGACCGGGCAGCCGGCGGTTGAAGATCCGGTCGACGCGGGCCGCTTCGAAACCCTCGTCGCCGGGAAACAGCAGGCCGTTCACGCCGGAGCGCACATCGCGTGCAGCGTCTGGCCCATGACCCGGCCCGGGTCGGCGCCCGGGGTGTCGGGGTGGATCTCCCACTCGGCGAGCTGCAGGCTGTTGTCCAGGACCAGTTTGACCCGGGGGAAGCGGCGGGCGTAGAAGGCCGGCAGCACCTCGTCGATCGGATCGCCGCTGGTCAGCATCTCGGCGAGGACCACGGCGTCCTCGGCGCACATGGCCGCGCCCTGGGCGATCAGCGGCGGGCAGGCGTGTGCCGCGTCGCCGATCACGATCACCCGGCCGCGGTGCCACGGGCCGTCGAGCAGGATCGACTCGATGTACTGGTAGTTCACGACGGCGTCGTCGGGGAGACTGTCGCGGACCTGGCCCCAGACTCCGCCGTACCCCTGGCCGTGCTCTTTGAGGATCTTGCCGTTGGGGTGTTCTCCGACGAAGGAGCGCTCCAGGTTCTCCTCCAGCAGGAACGCGTAGCAGAGGTCCTCGGAGATCGGCGTGTAGCCGGCCTTGTACTTCGGGCCGCCGTAGTAGACGCCGGAGCTGTCCATCGCCTCGGGCCGCTGCGCGACCACCCGCCAGATCCCCATGCCGACCGGCTGCGGCTGGGCCTCGATGCCGATCATCCTGCGCACCGCGGAACGGATGCCGTCCGCGCCGACGACCAGGTCGAACGTCTCGGTGCTGCCGTCGGTCAGGGTCGCCACCACGGAGTCGCCGCGGTCGTCGAGCTCGGTGACCGTGGTGCCGAGGCGTACGTCGACGCCCGCCTCCCGGACCCGGCGGCCCAGGATGTCGGCCAGGTCGGCGCGCAGCGCGCCCATGGTCGGCGGCACGGCGTCCCCGCCCATCGGTGGCGCCGGCATCTCCATGAGCTGCACCCCGTCGGCCCGGAACATCCGCAGCTTGTCGAAGGAGTAGCCGTGCTCGGCGAGCTCCTCGAAGATGCCGACGGCGTGGAACGCCTTGAGCGCGTTGCCCTGCAGGGTGATGCCGTGGCCGACGCCGCCGAGCGACGAGCGCAGTTCGGCGACCACCACCTGCACGCCGCGCTGGGCGAGGGCCAGGGCCAGCACACCACCGGTGATGCCGCCACCGACGACGAGGACGCGGGAGGTCATTTCAACTCCTTTACGACGACGGAATCAGACGAACTGGGAGGGGCGGGCGCCGGTAATCCACCCGACGATGTGGTCCGGTTCGGTCTCAGCCACGGCGATGTCGGCGACCTTGCTGCCGCGGTTGAGGACCACCACCCGATCGGCGACCTCGGAGCACAGCGGAAGGTTATGGGTGACGAGCACGATCGCGACACCCTGTGACGCCATTCGCCGGATCAGCGCCTCGACCTGCTTGGTCTGCTCGTAGCCGAGAGCCGCGGTCGGCTCGTCGAGCAGCAGCACGCCGTTGGCCTCGCCGGAGACCCGGATCGCGCCGCGGGCCAGGGCGACCACCTGCCGCTGGCCGCCGGAGAGCATCTCCACCGGGCGGGTCATCGGGGCGGTGCGTACGCCGAGCCGGTCCAGCTCGGCCTCGGAGCGCTTGCGCATCGCCTTGCGGTCGACGAACCCGAGCCAGCCGAGCGGCCCCTTGCGCAGGATCTCCCGCCCGATGTTCAGGTTGGTCGAGATGTCCTGCGGGTCGACCAGCGCCAGGTCCTGGTACACCATCTGGATCCCGGCGTTCGCCGAGTCGCTGGGCGAGTGGAACTGCACCTCGTCGCCGTGCACGCGGATCGTGCCGCCGCTCGGCCGGTGTGCCCCGGACATGACCTTGAGCAGGGTGGACTTGCCGGCCCCGTTGTCGCCGAGCAGTCCGACCACCTCGCCCGGGTTGACGTGGAAGTCGATACCGGCCAGCGCGCGCACGTAGCCGTAGTGCATGTCGATGCCGCTGAGTTCGAGCGCGGGAGTCGTCATGTCAGACCTGCTTCTTGTGCACGGAGAGGTTGGCGCTGGCCATCAGACGGTTCGACACGCTGGTCTGCACGACCCGCTCGAGCAGCAGCGAGGCGAGCAGCAGCACACCGGTGGTGACGGTGGCCCAGTAGGGCTGGATGCCGCGGATGGTCAGGCCGTTGGCGATGGTGGCCAGGATCAGCGCGCCCACCAGGATCCGGGGCAGGCTGCCGCGGCCGCCGGTGAGGGCGACGCCGGCCAGCGCGACCGCGGTCAGCGCGTTGAAGATGATGCTGGGGCTGGCCTCCGGGGTGGCCTCGGTGGTGATCGCCGCGGTGACCAGGCCACCGAGGGCGGCGCACAGGCCGGAGATGACGAAGCCGAGCACCTTGTACCGGTCGCTGTGGATGCCGGAGCGGCGGACCGCCTCGGCGTTGCCGCCGACCGCCATCAGCCGGATGCCGTCCCGGGTGCGGGTCAGGAACACCGTGCCGACCAGGAACAGCAGGCCGACGATGTAGACCGGGGCGGGCACCCCGAGGTACCGGGCGGTGCCCATGAACTGCAGCCCGGTCAGTCCGGGGAAGGTGTAGCCGCCGGCGATCACCGCGGCCAGGCCGGACAGCGCCGACAGGGTGCCGATGGTGACGATGATCGGGTTGAAGCCGCGCAGTGCGATCAGGCCATTGACCAGGCCGACCAGGACGCCGCAGGCCAGGCCGGCGATCAGGGCGAGCCAGACCGGCTGACCGTTGGTGATCAGCCAGCCGGCGACGCAGGCGGCGAAGGCGGCGGTGCCGGGCAGGGAGAGGTCCAGCACGCCGGTCATCACGCCGATGCCGACGCCGGCGGCGAAGATCGCGGTGAGGGCGGCCGCGTTCGCGATCAGCAGGGCGTTGTCCAGGGTGGCGAAGTACGGCGCGCACCAGAACGAGAAGGCCAGAATGATCAGGCCCCAGAGCACGAAGATGCCGCGATCGCGTACGAATACCAGCGCGGAGACCGCCCGCGGCATGTCATGGCCGGTGGGGACCGGCGCGTCCGCTTTCTCCACAGGCGCGGCGGTCACCGTCACTGCCCACTTCCCTGAGTGATCACCTTCTGCGGCACGGTGATCTGCTTCCCGGGGGCGCTCGGGTCGGCCATCATCGCGGTCAGGGTGTCGAACGACTGCACCATGTCGGCCTCGAACTGCAGCGCCACCGAGGCGTAGATCTTGCCGTCCTTGACCGCCTTGAGCACCTCGTCGTTCCCGCCGGTCTCGGTCACGCAGGGCAGCTCCTTGCCGGCCGCGGCGTACGCGCCCAGCGCGCCGAGCGCCGCCTCGTCGTTGGTGCCGAGCAGCGCGTTCGCGTCCGGGTTGCCCTGCAGCGCGTTACCGATGTCGGTCTGCGACTTGGCCCGCTCGTTGGCGATCACCTCGGTGACGATCTCCGCTCCGGGCGCGGTCGCGGCGAGGGCCTCCTTCTGCGCCTTCTCCACCTCGGCCTTGCCCGCGGTGCCGGCCACGTTGACGGTCATGATGACCTTGGCCTTGCCGCCGAGCTTCTCGTTGATGCATTTGCCGAGCTCCTCGCCCATCGCCTTGCCCTGGGCGGCGTAGTCGATCTTGTCGAAGGTGATGCCGGGCTGCATGCCGGACAGACCGAAGTCCTCCGGCACCCCGTTGAGCAGCAACGGCACCTTCTTCTCCTGGGCGGTCTTCACCAGGTCGGAGAGGGCGGCCGGCTGAACCGCGATCACCCAGGCGCCGCCGGCCCGGCCGGATTCGATGACGCTCTTCAGGTCGGTGAGCTGCTTCTGCGGGTCGAGGTTCGGGTCCTGAACGAGGACCTCGTAGCCGTGACCCTTGCCGTATCCCTGCACGCCCTCGGAGAGGCCCTTCATGGCCGGGATCTTCAACGCGAGCGGCGAGAACACGATGGTCTTGGAGGCGTTGCCCGAACCCGCAGCGGCGGAACCGTCAGCCGGCTGGGTTCCGCCGGAGCTGCAGGCGGTCACGAGGAGAAGGCTGCCGACGGAGAGGGCGGCAGCGCGGCCGTAATTTTTCAGATCCATGTCAACTCCCGGGGCTATGAGCGACAGCTGTTAACAGACGTGTGCTGGGTCACAGAGAACACGGAGCTGCGCAAAGGCGGAACCCGCTCCGCAGTGATGCCAGGCATCGCCGTCGGTGCTTTCTCCGGTCAGCTGTCGCGCACCTAGCGTGAGGACGTCACCGGAATGAGGAGGACTTTTCATGGCATACGTCGTCAGCGCCACGTGGACCGCCGAGCCCGGCCAGGAGGCCGTCGTGCTCGACGCGGTCGAGAAGCTGACCCCGCTGTCGCGGGCGGAGCCGGGCAACCGCTTCTACCAGGCGTACCAGGACCCGGCCGAGCCGGGCGTCTTCCGCCTCTTCGAGATCTACGACGACGAGGACGCCTACGCCGCGCACGGCGCGTCCGAGCACTTCAAGACGTACGCGCTCGAACAGGCCATCCCGGTGCTCGTGAAGCGCGAGCGCGCCTTCTACACCACGATCGGCTGATCTGAGATGAGACTGGCAGCGTTCCGCCTCGCGACCGAGCCCGACGGCGTCCGCCGGGTCGGCCTGGTCGTCGGTGAGGGTCCCGACTGGTGGCTGCACCCGTTCGCGGACGGCACCGACCTGGTGGAGTTGCTCGCGGCGGACCGCGTCGACCGGGAGGCAGCGGCCGACACCGCCGCCCGCGGCGACGGACTGCGCCCGGCCCAGGTGCGGCTGCTGCCGCCGGTCTACCCGGTGGCGATGCGCGACTTCCTCACCTTCGAACAGCACGTGGCCGGCGTCGGCAAGGGCATGCAGGGGCACGAATTCGTGCCGGACGAGTGGTACGCCGCCCCGTCCTTCCTGTTCATGGCCCCGCACGCGGTCACCGGCGGCTACGACGACGTGGCCATCGCGCCGGACACCGAGCGCTTCGACTACGAGCTCGAGATGGCCGCGGTGATCTGCCGCGACGTCCGCAACGTCACCCCGGAGCAGGCCCGGTCGGCGATCGGCGGCTACTGCGTGATGAACGACTGGTCCGCCCGCGACGTGCAGGGCCGCGAGATGAAGCTCGGTCTCGGCCCGTCCAAGGGCAAGGACTTCGCCACCACGATCGGCCCCTGGGTGGTCACCGCCGACGAGCTCGACGACTTCCGCGACGCCGACGGGTTCCTCGATCTGCAGATGACCGTGAAGGTCAACGGCACGGTCACCGGCAGCGACCGGTCCGGGCACATGGGGTGGTCCTTCGAGCACCTGGTCTCGTACGCGTCCCGCGCCTCCTGGGTGAAGAAGGGCGAGGTCCTGGCCTCCGGAACCTGCGGTTCCGGCGCCCTGGCCGAGGGCTGGGGCCGCACCGGCGAGCTGACCCCGCCACCGCTGCAGGTCGGCGACGTCGTCGAGATGACCATCGAGCGGCTCGGCACCATCCGCAACCGGATCGTCGCCGGCACCGAGACCGTGCCGCCGATCGTCGCCGCCCGCCGCCGGGTCCGCGAGGAGGTGTGACCATGTCCGAGGTCGTGACGCGGAACCCGGCGACCGGCCGGGAGCTGCTTAGATACCCCGCCCACGACGACGCGGCAGTGGCTGCTCTGCTCGGCGAGGTGTCCGCGGCGGCACGGTCCTGGGCGGATGTCGAACTGACCGACCGCCTTGCCCTGCTGCGAGCCGTCGGCAAGCTGCTGACCGAGCGCCGCGACGAGTACGCCGCCCTGATCACCGCCGAGATGGGCAAACCCCTGGCCGAGTCGCTCGCCGAGATCGACAAGTGCGCCTGGAACTGCTCGGTCGTCGCCGATCTGGCACCCGGCTGGCTCGCCGACAAGCCTCTTGAATCCGGCAGCTCGCTGTCGTGGGTCGCCTACGAACCGCTCGGCGTGATCTTCGCGGTGATGCCGTGGAACTTCCCGTTCTGGCAGGTCCTGCGCTTCGCCTGCGCGGCGTTGTCGGCAGGCAACGCGGCCCTGCTCAAGCACAGCCCGGACGTGACCGGCTGCGCCCTCGCCATCGAGCAGCTGTTCCTCGACGCCGGGGCACCCGCCGGGCTGTTCCGGTCCCTGGTCATCGAGGCCGACCGGGTGCCGTCGGTGAGTGCCCGGATCGTGGCCGACCCGCGGATCGCCGCGGTCACCCTTACCGGCAGCGAGCGCACCGGATCGGCGATCGCCCAGGCGGCCGGCGCCGCGCTGAAGAAGACCGTCCTGGAACTCGGCGGCTCGGATCCGTTCGTCGTGCTGGCCGACGCCGACATCACCGCGGCAGCTGCGGCGGCGGTCCGCTCCCGGTTCGGCAATGCCGGGCAGAGCTGCGTGGCCGCCAAACGCTTCGTCGTGGTCGACGCCGTCGCGGACGAGTTCGTGGCCGCGCTGCTCAGCGAGGTGGCTGTCCTGGAGATCGGTCCGCTGGCCCGAGCCGACCTGCGGGACACGGCCGTGCGGCAGATCAGCGAGAGCGTGGCCGCCGGGGCGAGCCTGCTGACCGGCGGGAATACGGGCTCCGGCTGTCGCCTCGAACCGACCGTCCTCGACCACGTCACGCCGGGCATGGCTGCCTTCGTCGAGGAGACGTTCGGGCCGGTGGCGGCCGTGGTCAGAGCCCGCGACGACGAGCACGCGATCGAGCTGGCCAACGACACCGAGTTCGGTCTCGGCTGCTCGGTCTGGGGCACGCAGGGACATGCCCTGGCGGTCGGCAAGCGGATCCGGTCCGGGGCGCTGTTCGTGAACGCGCCGGTCGCCTCCGACCCGCGGCTGCCGTTCGGTGGCATCGGGCGCAGCGGCTACGGCCGGGAGCTGTCCGCCGAGGGCGTCCGCGAGTTCACCAACGTGCGGACGGTGGTGATCGCATGAAGCTCGACCACGTCGGCCTCACCGTCGGTGACCTGGACAAGATGCGCGACTGGTATGCGACCGCGTTCGGTCTGACCAGCGAGTTCTCCTTCGAGATCCCGGAACATCAGTTCCGCGGCGTCATGCTGCGCGGTGACGGCTACCGCATCGAGCTGCTCGAACGTGCCGGCAGCACCGGTCACCCGTCGCCGGCGAACCCGATCGAGGCGGCTCTCACGCGCGGGTTCGGGCACATCGCCTTGGACGTGGCGGATGTCGGTTCCGCGTACGCAAGTCTCTTGGAAGTCGGGGCGAGTGACCGGATGTCACCGCGACCGTCCCCGGAACCCGGCATCCGGATGGCCTATGTGGCCGATCCGGAAGGCAACCTGGTGGAACTGCTCGACCGCGCGGGGAAACCATGACCGGGCGGCTGGCCGGCAAGATCGCGCTGATCACCGGCGTCGGCGGAGGCATCGGCGCGGCTGCGGCGGCCCGGTTCGCGGCGGAAGGCGCGCGGGTGATCGGCTGCGACCTCGACGCGGCGGCAACCTCCCACGGCGATATCCGGGTGATGGGCGGCGTCGACCTCGGCGATCCCGAGCAGGCCCGGCAGTGGGTGGACGAGGCCGTGGCGGTGCACGGCGGCATCGACATCCTCTACAACAACGCGTCCGCTCAGCGGTTCGGCACGCTCGACGAGCTGACCGTCGCCGACTGGGACTTCACCATGCGCAACGAGCTCGACCTCGTCTACTACACGGTCCGTGCCGCCTGGCCGCACCTTCGCCGGCAAGGCGGCGGTTCGATCGTCAACGTCGGGTCGATCGCGGCCACCCGCGGTGTCGAGTTCATGGCGCAGAACGCGCACAGCGCCGCGAAAGGCGGCGTCATCGCCCTCACTCTGCAACTCGTCGTCGAGGGCGGCCCGCACGGCATCCGCGCCAACGTGATCAGTCCCGGTCTGATCGAGACCCCCAACACCGCTCCGATGCTGGCCGACCCGCCTTCGCGGTTGCGCAGCGTCGTCCTCGACCGCATCCCCCTCGGCCGGCACGGCCGGCCCGACGACGTCGTGAACGCCGCCGTCTTCCTCGCCTCGGACGAATCCGCCTGGGTGAGCGGAGCGCACCTGGTGGTCGACGGCGGCGGCTCAGTTCTCGGCTGAAAGGAAAGAGTCATGTCCCACCTCAACGAGCACGGCATCACCCACCTGCGGCACGTCGATCTGGCCGTGCCCGACTACGCGACCCAGCGCACGTTCTACCGCGACACCTGGGGCCTGACCGAGGTCGGCACCGACGGCGACCTGTCCTACCTGGCCGCCGAGGGCTCGCCGGAGCAGTACATCATCCGGCTGCGCAAGGCCGCCGAGAAGCGGCTCGACCTGATCGCTTTCGGCGCGACCGACCCGGCCGCCGTCGACGCGCTCGCCGCCAAGCTGGCTTCTGACGGCATCCAGCTGGCCACCCAGCCGGGCAAGCTGCAGACCGCCGGCGGCGGCTACGGCTTCCGGTTCTTCGACATCGACGGCCGGACCATCGAGATCTCCTCGGACGTGGAGACCCGGCAGCACCGGGCGGTCGAGGAAGGCGAGGCCATTCCGGTGCGCATCTCGCACGCCGTGATGAACTCGAACGACCCGAACCGCACCCGCGCCTTCTATGAGCAGCACCTCGGCTTCAAGCTGTCGGACACGCTGTGGAGCCAGCACATGGGCGAAATGATGCACTTCATGCGGTGCAACGACTGGCACCACAGCCTGGCCATCGCGCGCGGCCCGCACACCTCGGTGCATCACGTGTCGTTCGAGATGCGCGGCCTCGACGAGTACATGCGCGGCACCGGCCGGGTCATGCGGGCCGGCATCAAGAAGATCTGGGGCCCCGGACGGCACCTGGCCGGCAACAACACGTTCACGTACTTCCTCGACCCGAGCGGCAACACGATGGAGTACACCACCGAGCTGGAGCGCCTCGAGACCGACCAGTGGCATCCCGAGCTGCACGACATCGCCGACCCGAACGTGCAGGACCAGTGGGGGACCGCCGACCCGATGAGCGAGATCATCGCCAAGGACAGCTTCAACGACCCGGACCGCGGCCTGTTCGTCGCGCCGCCGGTCTGAGCCGGCATGTTCCGACTGGACGGCAAGGTCGTCGTGGTCACCGGCGGCGCCCGTGGGCAGGGTGCCGCCGAGGTGGCTGCTCTACGGGCCGCCGGGGCGACGGTGATCGCCACCGACGTGCTCCCTTTTGACGGCGTCCACCTGGATGTCCGTGACCCCAGTGGCTGGGCCACCCTTGCGGGCTCGTTGGACCGGGTCGACGCATTGATCAACAACGCCGGGGTGGCCGGGCGGGAACGACTGCCCCATGTTGATCTGGACAATTGGGACCGGACTTTCGCGATCAATGTGACCGGGCCGATGCTCGGCATTCAGGCCCTGGTCCCGCTCATGCCGCCGGGCTCGTCGATTGTGAACGTGTGCTCGGTGGCCGCGGTGTCCGGGCACGTCGCAGCGGCGTACACGGCCAGCAAGTGGGCGCTGCGCGGCCTCACCCGGACCGCCTCGCTGGAGCTCGGGTCGCGCGGCATCCGGGTCAACGCCGTGCTGCCCGGGCTCATCGAGACACCGCTCATGGAGAACGCCTCGCCCGCCTTCCGTGGCGCTGCCCTGGCCGAGATCCCGCTCGGTCGTACCGGAACTGTCGACGACGTCGCCGGGCTGATGGTCTTCCTCTGCTCCGACGCGGCGGCCTACATCACCGGCGCCGAGATCGTCGTCGACGGCGGGCTCACCGGACACGTCTCCCACAAGGGCATCGCCGACGCGATCGCCCCTCCTGCGTAAGGACCTGCGATGTTCGAGTACTTCCCCGGCAACTACATCTGGAATCTGGGCGTCGTCGCCACGCTCAACTCCGGCGGCACGATCGACGAGGTGGACCGGGCCTGCCGGCCCATCCGGGACCTGGCGGCGCAGGGGTCCGACGTGGGCACCGAGCAGTTCATGCAGTCGTGGCGCAAGGTCGCCGACCAGGTCGAGCAGCAGGCCATCGAGGCCGAGAAAGCAGGACATCTGCGTACGGCCGGACAGAAGTATCTGCGCGCCGGCGCCTACCTGTGCCAGGCCGAGCGGATGTTGTCGAACTCGTCGCCGCTGCGCGTGCCGACGTACCGGCACCTGCTCGAAGTGATGGAGAAGTCCTTCGAGCTGATCGACCCGCGGACCACCCGGGTGCAGATCCCGTTCGAGGGGACGACGCTGCCGGCGTACTTCACCAACGCCTCGACCGACGACCGGCCCGTGCCGACGATGATCATGTGGAACGGGCTGGACTCGACCAAGGAGCACATGTACACGTCGGGCTGGCCGTCGGAGATGGCCGCCCGGGGGATCTCGGTGCTGCAGGTGGACTGCCCGGGGTCGGGGGAGGCGCTGCGTCTCCAGGGGCTCACCTCGCGGGTCGAGAGCGAGGACTGGGCTGCGGCCTGCGTCTCGTATCTGGAAAGCCGGCCCGATGTCCGACATGACCGGATTGGTTTGGTCGGGTGGTCGCTCGGTGGCTACTACGTGCCGCGGGCGGCCGCCTTCGAGAAGCGACTGGCGCTCGCGGTGGCCTGGGGCGCCAACCACAACTGGGGTGAGGTGCAGCGGAAACGGCTCGAACGCGAGGGTGAGAACCCGGTGCCGCACTACTGGGAGCATGTGCTCTGGGTCTGGGGCTCACCAGACATCGAAACCTTCATCGCCGAGGCCGAACGGGTCAATCTCAACGGCGTCGTCGACAAGATCACTTGTCCGTTGCTGATCACGCACGGGACGAACGACCGGCAGATCAACGTGGCCTACGCGCACCAGTCCTTCGAGCAGGCGGTGAACGCGCCGAAGAAGGACCTGCGCCTGTTCACGCCGGAAGAGGGCGCGACCGAGCACTGCGGGCTGGACCACCTGCCGCACGTCGCCGCCTACACCGCCGACTGGATCGAGGACACCCTGCGAGAGCTCGATGCCTGACTTCCTCTGGGGCGTCTCCGGCGCCGGCCACCAGACCGAGGGTGGCAACTCGCTCAGCGACACCTGGTTCCTGGAGAACGTGCAGCCCACGGTGTTCCGGGAGCCCTCCGGGCCGGCCTGCGACAGCTACGCCCGCTGGCGTTCCGACGTGGATCTGGCGGCCGGCCTGGGTCTGAACGCCTACCGCTTCTCGGTCGAATGGGCCCGCGTCGAGCCATCACCCGGCGTCTTCTCCTCTTCAGAGCTCGACCACTATGAAGCAATCGTCGACCACTGCCTGGCCTCCGGTCTGGCGCCGGTCGTCACCTACAACCACTTCACGTCGCCGCACTGGTTCGCCGCCCGTGGCGGCTGGCTGAACCCGGAGGCGCCTACGCTCTTCGCCCGCTACTGCACCGAGGTCACGGCCCGCTTCGGCGACCGGATCGCGGTGGCGGTGACGATGAACGAGCCCAACCTGGCCCGCCTGCTGACGTGGATGGATCTGCCGTCGTTCGTACGCGACCTGGAACGAACCACGCTCGAAGCCGCGAGCGCGGCTGCCGGCGTGCCCCGCTATCGCGCCGCGAACGTGATGCTGCCCGAAGAGATGGACGCGATGGCCGACGGCATGGAGGCCGGCCACCGCGCCGCACGCGCCGCCATCAAGACCCTGCAGCCTTCCCTCCCGGTCGGCTTCTCGCTGGCGGTCGCCGACGACGTCGCCGTGGGTTCAGATGCCGGCGTACGCGACCGCAAGCGCTCCGAGGTCTACGAGCGCTGGCTCGAGCTGGCCCGTTCCGACGACTACATCGGCGTCCAGAATTACGAGCGCCTGTTCTACGACGGCGACGGCCCGGTCCCGCTGCCGCCGGACGTCCCCCGCAACCAGATGGGCAGCGGCATCGAACCGGAGTCGCTCGCCGGCGCGATCCGCTACGTCCACGCTGAAACCGGCGTCCCCATCCTGGTGACCGAACACGGCATGAGCACCCCGGACGACACGCTCCGCGCCGCCTTCCTACCGCCCGCGCTGGAGGCCCTGCAGGCCGTGATCGCCGAGGGAGTGCCGGTGCTGGGCTACCTGCACTGGACCCTGCTCGACAACTTCGAGTGGATCTTCGGCTACGGCCACCAGCTCGGCCTGCACGAGGTCGACCGGGAGACGTTCGCCCGAACCCCCAAACCGAGCGCCGAGGTGTACGCCAAGCTCGTCGCCGCGTACCGGAACACCGCTGCCTCTGGTGGGTGACCCTCAGTCGACATCGGCGCAGTGTTGAAGGGCTGCGGGATCGCGAACGAGCACCTGCCGATAGCCGGTGCCAACGATGCCGGAGGCGCGTAGCTCACGCATCGCCTTCTGCAGGGTGATCTCCGCAGCCCCGCACATGGTTGCCAGTTCCGACTGGGTGAGGTGAATGTCGACGACGATCCCGTCGCGGTCGCGATATCCGTACGCCGTCGAGATCTCCCACAGGACCCGGGCAAGGCGCACCTTGACCGGATACGAGGCGAAGTCGACACGGCGGCGGTTCGCCAGGCGCAATCGGTCCGCCACGATGCCGGCGATCGCCATGGCGGCGTCCGGATGAGACCGCAGGAACGCGCGGAAGTCGTTGCGGTGGATGATCCGGATCGTCGACGTGCGGCAGGTGGTGACGGTCGCCGACCGGGGCGTTCCGTTCAACGCGGAGATCTCGCCGACCAGATCGCCGGAGACGCGGACATCCAGGAGGGCGTGCCGGCCGTCGGTCATGGCCGCGGTTACCTTGGTCAGACCGTCGCTGAGCAGGATGACATGGGACTCTTGGACGCCTTCCTGCAGGAGAACGCTCGACGCGGCGGCGGTTCGCGGGATCCCCAGCTGGAGGAACTCACGGCGGGTGGTTTCGTCGAGGCGGCTCAGCAATGTGCCGGGCAGCCAGGATGCTTCGGTCAAGCGCGCCTCCACGCTCACTACAACTCGCTGGCTCGACTACAGCATGCGATGCCACCGCTTCGCTAGGTAGTGATGATCACGACGGCGGCCAGGGCCACGATCAAGCCGGCCGATGCCGACGCAACACACAGGCCAGGGAGGGACCGCAAAACCCGTCCATGCTTGGCCAGGGCGATATCGGCCAGAGTGGACACGGCGCTCCACGCCTCATCCCGCTGTTCCGCGATGTCGTCCGTCTCGGGCGGGCGGGCCGGGAACGCGAATCGATTCGTTCCCGGCGGCCCGGTCAGCCGCGGAGCCAGCGTCGCCAGCAGATGCCAACCACTGACGGCGACGCCGGCCAGCCAGGCGATCGCCCCGATGACGGCCAGGGCGTTCAGGGCGGGATTGTCGAGCCGGCCCAGCATGGGTGCCTGTTGAAGAACGGCTACTGCCATCCCGCCATGCAGGCCGAGCAGAATCTGGGCCTTCATGTCGGCGTGACGAATCGTCGCCTGCAGGGACGCGGCGGCGTCCAGGGCCAGTCGCAGATCGCGGTACGGGCGGAGATCCTCAGCAGTCATGCGTCCAGTGCACCGCCGATTCCCGGACGCGAATACATCTTCGTATGTGTTCCGGCTCCGCGATCGGCTTCCGGACAACCCATAGATATACGTAATCGCCTCGGGGTGCGGCCGGTAGAGAGAAGGGGACACAACGACCCCGTCACCGGAGGGTGGACGCTCGTGCCCGAGATACCGGATCCGCATCGCCGAGTCCTCGTCGCGGCGGACATGGAGAGCTACAGCAGGCGGAACAACGTCCTGCAGCATCGCGCCCAGCTGGCGTTCCGGCGGATCATGGACGATGCCACCACGGCGGTCGGGCTGAACCGCGTCGACTGGCAGATCCAGCAGGGCGGCGACGGAGAACTGGCAGTCCTGCCGGCCGGCACCAGCGAGCGGACCGTCGCGGCCCGGCTCGCCCCGGTTGCCGATCAGCTGCTACGAGAACACAACCAGGGGCTCGCCACCGAGGCGAAGGTCCGGCTCCGCCTCGCCGTCCATCAAGGGCTCGTCCACCTGGACGGCGCCAACGGATTCCCGAGCGACGCCGTCGTCCACGTCTGCCGGTTGGTCGACTCGCCGCAGCTCAAACAGGCACTGCGGACCTTCACCGGCGCGAACGTGGCGCTCATCGTCTCGGATTCGCTGTACCGCGAGGTCATCGAGCATTACGGCGATCTGCGCCCCGACCAGTTCGCGCAGGTCCGCGCCGAAATCCCGGACAAAGGCTTCAGCGCCGCCGCCTGGATCTACGTCCCCGGCGAGAATGCCGCAGGCGCGCCGACCCAGGCCCATTCATCGCCGGCCCCGACGACATCACCCGAGGTGCCGGTCAGCCAGTCCTTCAGCGGAATCACCACACACGGGCCCACCCAGTTCGGCAACCACAACACGATGCGGAACTCCGATGGATGACGACAAGCCGGAAGAACCGGGCGCCGATGTGGTTCCGGTCGACGAATCACCGGCGAGCGGCGCCGACGAGCAGACACCGGCGGAGCCCGCGCCGGAGCCGCCGACTGTCCCCGAGGCAACGCCCACGCCGGTGGGCAGCCCGGTGGAGGAGGGCGACGCCGCTGCGATCGACCCGGACTCCCTACTGATCGACCGGCATGTCGCCAGCGAGATCTTCGGTGATCTCTACACCGGCACGACGACCCACGGGCCTGCGCAACTCGGCAACAACAACACGATGCACAACTACTTCGGGAAGCAACCGCTGGACCCGATCATCAGTAAGCTTCCCGCGCTGTCGGTCTACGTCGCTACCGATGTCGACGACCAGCTCGATGACATGCTGTCGCGACGATCGACGGCCTGCCTCGTCGGGCCCCGGAACTCGGGCCGATACAGCACCGCCCGTGCCGCCCTGGGACGTAGGCACAAACGCGGTCCCGTTTTCGAGATCGCATTGCCCACCGATGTCACACCGGAAGCCCTGCTCGCCAAACCGTCCCGACTGGCCGAGGACAGCGGCTTCCTGCTGCGGCTACCCGGCGACGGCCACATCGACGTGATGCGCAAGCTGGCCGCTCTCTTTCGTCAGCGGTCCTCCAGCCTGCTGCTGATCAAGGACGAGGAACCGAGGCGATCGGACCTGCACGGAGGTGAGGTCCGGCACCACGCGCCCGAACCGATCGAAGTCTTCCGCAGTCACCTGACAAATGCGCTGCCTGACGTGGAGGCCGAGGTGATCGACGGATACCTCACCGACGAGGTCGAGGCCGCGCTCAAGGCTGTCTACGGTCCCAAGGAGAGCGTCGCGCTCGCGAATGCGATTGCCCGAGAGCATCCGGCCAGCAGTGAGCGTCTGTCGGCGATCCTCAACCGTTCTCAACCCAAACGGCGCGAGCGAGCCGCTGCCATCCTGCTGCCCGGCACGAGTGAGTCCTCGGCGAAAGGCCGCAGAGCCGGTCAACACGAACGCGCCTTCCGGCTGTCGTATGCCGTGTTCTATCGCCGTCCACTGCACTACGTGTTCGAAGCGGCTGATCTGCTCCTCCGCGAGATCGACAGCGCTGCGCTCCGGCCTGACTGGGGCAGCATGGCGCTGCAGCATCCGGTTCCGGAACTGCTCGGGCCGGTGCTGAAGAAGGACTGGGAAGCCGGGCGCGAAGCCGGCAACGCCGCGCTCGGTGGATCCAGGATCGCCTGGATCAGGGACGCGGGCCTGCGCGGAGCAATCATCGACGTCGCCTGGCACGACTTCGACGGCACCCGGAGATCTCTGCTGAAGTGGCTCGACCGTCTGGTCTCGGAAGGCGACGAAACCATGCGGCGAGCCGCTGCGGAGACCGCGGGACTTCTCGTCCACTACGACTTCGAGCGCGTGCATGAGGACCTGGTCGACAGGTGGGCCGCCTCGCCGAAACCCGACGTCCGCCAGGCTGCGGCGTGGACCATGCGGCTCTCCGACATGGCCGGCGACGTCGGGCCCAAGGTCCGCGCGAAACTGAGCGAATGGTGCTCCAGCCGGAGCAACTATCAGAGCGACACGGCCGCTCGCGTCTATGCGAGCGGACTCGAGCAGACCGTCCTCGCATGGAGCATGTACGACCTTGCCCGGGTTGCCGGCACTGCATATCAGAAGCGGCGGCGGGTGGTCGCGGAGGCGGTGAATCAACTGTATCGGCCCGACCGGGCAGGGTGGATCCTTGCCGAACTGCGTGTCTGGGCCAAAGGGACACCGCTCCTTCAGGTGCACGCCGTAGGCGCAATGCTGGCCCTGACCGCCAGGGTGGATGCGGAGGCGCCGGACGGCCGGCCGGATCTTCTCGCGCGGCTCGCCGAGGGGAGCATCGGCATCGAGGATCTCGGCCACCTCTGGCTCGTCGCGTTCTTCGAGGCCGGCACCGCAACGACAGCCGCGATGACACTGGCGCGATGGATCCGGTACGGCGAGTCGGCAGAAGAATTTCGTCCCTATCTCATCGCGCTCTTGGACGCGATGGTCCCGAAGCCGGCGATGCGCCGACGGATCTTGTTCTACCTGAAGAGAATGCCCGGCTTCAAAGACGGGCTACCCGACTGGATGCAGGAGAGGAGGCGGGACTCGTGAGCACCGAATACGGACCGGTGTCCCCGTCGGTAAGCAGATGGCTGCGCTTCAGCGCCTGGCTCGGCCGGATGTGGCGGGCTTTCCTTGCTCTGTTCAGCCCACCACAGCCTGAACCGGAAGCCTTGCCGGTTCCCGTCTCGCCGGCACCGCCTCCGCCGCCGCCGCCACCTCCGGGCCGGTTGAGCGGGCGGCGCAAGCTGCAGAATCCGATGGTGGTCCCGGCCGATGGCTATATCTACACCTTCCAGGTGTACGCCACCTTCATCTGGGAGGCCGAAGGCCTCTACAAGGATCAGCTGAGCAGCGCCATGGACGGCCATATGCCGTTTGCTGTCCGGCATCTCAAGGCACTCGCCGCACAACACGCGCGGCAGCATGCGCCGCACCGCGCCCGGGAGTTGGAAGTAGCGCTGCAACAGTCACTCAAGGAGAAGGGCGCCTGGAAATTCAGCTGGAACGGCGTGGCATTGAGCTGCAGGCCGCACATCTGGGTGGAGCTGGACGATCAGGTCAAGCAGGCTGTGCAGCCTTACTGGGAGCAGCTGATCAAGCTCGATTGTGAGCATGACGTGCAGGTGCGGCGCGCCGAGTACGCCGAGAAGATGAGCAAGCAGTGGACCGCGATCCTGACCGATCTCATGGGCAGCCCGGTAGCCGACGGCGCGGCCGAGATGACCGAGAAGGAGCTGTTCGAAGTGGTCCGGAAGATCGTCGCGGAACAGAAAGCTGCTGCTGAGAAACTCGAGGACCTGATGGCGAGGAAGGCCGAGGAAAGCGACAACTTCGAGCGCACCGACCATTTCGACGCATTACGTGAACGACTGGAGCGTAGGGCGGACCGGCAGTTCGCCGGCGCCGACACCGCCGCCGGAAACGGGAGCGGCCCGCAGCAGTGAGTGCGTCACAACGTGGTCCCGGCGATTCCTCGCCGGGACCACCGACGTGACTCAGTGGGTCCGGAACTGTTCGCTGTGCAGGCCGAACGAGCGGTCCAGCTTCGGCATCCAATAGGCGTCGTCGTGCCGGCCCGGGCCGAGCTGGTAGTCGTGGCGGACGCCCTTGGTGGCCAGCGCCGTGCTCATCTGCTGGGCGGCCGCGCCGAAGCGGTACTCGTCGGCGTCGCCGCCGTCGAAGTAGTAGCGGTGCCGGTTCAGGTCCGCCGCCGGCATCGCGGCGACCATGGTGAGGGGCCGCAGCCCGGCGTTGGCGGCCTGTTCGGCGGGGGTGCCGGCCAGCGGCGGCAGGCTCAGGGCGCCCATGTGGCTGGCGATCGAGCTGAACACCGCGGGGTTGCCCAGGCCGAGGGTGAACGCGCCTTGCCCGCCCATCGAGATGCCGCTGATTCCGCGGTGGTCGCGGTCGGCGATCGTCCGGTAGGCCCGGTCGACCAGCGGCACGATCTCGTCGACGATCATGGTGCGGTAGTTGCCGGCCGCGGTGTCGACGTACCAGCCGCTGCCGCCGTCCGGGAACACGACGATCATCTCGGCCAGGCCGTTGTCCTTGATCAGCTTGTCGAGGACGCTGTCGATGTCGCGTGCCTCCCACTCGATGTTGCTGCCGTTGACGCCGTTGAGCATGTAGACGACCGGGTACCGCTTGGCGTTCGTGCGGGTGTAGCTCGCCGGCAGGTACACGTTGAACTGCGCCCGCCGGCCCATCGCCGCGGAGGCGTAGTCGTCGCGGAAGAAGCGCGCCTGGTCGCCGAGTTCAAGCTGGCGGCGCGGGTCCAGGTAGAGCAGTTCCCGGGTCGGCGGCAGGCCGGTCCAGGTGCGGATGGTGTCCGCCACGAGCCGGCCGCGGGCGTCCACGAACACCTCGGCCTGCGCGTCGGTCAGCGTCACCGGGCCGTTCTTCAGCAGGGCCCGCAGCTCACTCAGCCGCCGTCCGGCGGTGTCACCCTGGTGGAAGAAACCGGGGGCAAGAGTCGCGGCATACCCGCGAAGATCACCGGCGGCCACGGCGCGATGCTGCCGGCTCAGCACGGCACAGGCGTGCGCCAATTGGGTACGCGTAGCAGCAGTCCCGGTGATCCCCGCGAGGGACCGCAGCCGGGCCTTGGTGAACAGGCCGACCGGCCCCTGGTAGAAGCCGCCGCCACCAGTGCCGTCGTAGACGCGCACCGCGAGCACGTTGGTGCCACCCCATCGCAGCAGCCCGTCCGCCGGGTAGTACTCGCGCGGCACCTCCCAGGTCGAGTCGAACGACGGCGGGAAGCCCCCGGTGCGCCCGATCTCCTGGCCGTTGAGGAACGCCTGATCCGCGTCGTCGATCTTGC
The DNA here is from genome assembly GCF_036053395.1 of Actinoplanes sp. NBC_00393. Classification (NCBI taxonomy): domain Bacteria; kingdom Bacillati; phylum Actinomycetota; class Actinomycetes; order Micromonosporales; family Micromonosporaceae; genus Actinoplanes; species Actinoplanes sp. NBC_00393. Next base: position 1,450,800 of record NZ_CP107942.1, read on the forward strand.
CGAGCGCGGCGACCACCGCCGAGTCGCTGACCCCGGCCGGCCGCTCGGGCAGGGTGAATGTCTTGCGGTACCAGGCGAATCCGTCGTACGAGGCGAGGTCGGCGTGGGCGCCCCAGTTGTCCGGGACGGTCCAGTCCCGCCAGGCGCTGTCGGCGAAGGCGGGATCCGCCCACGCGACGTCGTCGCCGGTGCTGAACTTCCAGCCGTCGCCCGCCAGGTCGACTCCGAAGTCGGCGGAGCCGGTGGTGGCGCACGACGTGTCCGAGGGCTTAGGCCCTGCTGAAGCCGATGTGGGAACGTTCACAGATACAAGCGTGAGGAGTAGGGTGCCCAGCAGAGCGCTGCCTGGGCGGCGGAAGCGAGCGGTGGTCGGCATCGAGCCCTCCTGGCGGAGACGCACACAGGTTCACACACGAAACGTGGTGGACGAACATTGACAACTTTCGCAATAGATGTCAACCACGTCCGAAACTGTCGGAATCGGCGAGGGCATCGCCGAGCGGTGTGCGCTGATAGAGGACGGACCGACCGGACCGGGCGCGGCTGAGCAGCCCGGCGCGGTGCAGCACCGCTAAGTGGTCGCCGACCGCGCCGGTGGTCATGCCGTAGGCGCGGGCCAGCTGGCTCGTGCTGGCCGGGTCGGCGAGGGCGGCCAGCAGCTGGGCGCGGGAGCGGCCGAGCAGCGCCGCCAGCGGCTCCGGCGCCGACGGTGGGCCGTGCTCCAGCAGGGTGGCGACGCCCCGCGCCGGGTAGACGATCGCTTTCGGCCACGGCTCGTCGGCGAATACCGCGAACGAGGGCCAGACGAAGACCGACGGGACGAGCAGCAGGCCGGACCCGCCCAGCACGGTCGTGCCGCCCACGCGGCCGATCAGGTCGATGCCGCCGGAACGCCAGCGGACCTTCGGGTGCAGGCCGGCCAGGGCCGCCGCCCAACCGGAGCGGCTCAGCTCGCCGGAACGGTGCACCACGTCGCGTTCGCAGAGCAGGCGCAGCCGCGGCCAGTCGTCGGCGAGCAGCGCTGCCCAAGCCGTGGCCAGGAAACCGGCGAGCTGGTCCAGCACGCCCGGCGAGGTCAGCACCGACCGGGCGGGTCCGGTGGCGTCCGGGCGCCGCTGCAGGTAGTAGTCGATCTCCGCGCGGGCCACCGCCGGCGGCGTCGCGAGCAGCGCGGTCAGGTCGTCGTTGATCGTCTGGGCGAGCCGCCGCGGCGGCGGCGACAGGATGTTCGCGCCCGACCGCGGCAGCCGCAGGGTGAGGATCGCGGCCAGGGCGGGGTCATCGCGCAGCGCGGCGAAGCGCGGCCGCAGCCGGCCCAGCCACCTTTCGGGTACGCCGTGCGAGTGCGGCCCGGCCAGCCCACGGATCAGGTGCTGCAGCTCGAAGACGGGCGACAACGCGAACCTGGTCTGCAGTAGGTCCTCCGCGCCGACCTCGAACCGGATCACCCCTCGACCTTACGTCCCTCGACGAAACATTAGAGGTACGGCGTACGCCCCGGCACGCTCCACCCATGACCGTGACCGACCGGCCCGCCACCTACCGTGAGGTGTTCGCCGAACGGACCTTCCGCGCCCTGTTCGTCGCGCGGACCCTGGCCATCGGCGCCAACGCCCTGCAGATCTTCGCGCTGTCCGTGCTGGTCTACGCGGGCACCGGCTCGCCCCTGCTGAGCGCGCTCGCGTTCGCGGCCGGGTTCGCGCCGCAGTTCGTCGGCGGTCTGCTGCTCGGTTCGCTCACCGACCGGCTGCGCCCCCGGCCGCTGATCACCATCGGGTACGCGGTGGAGGCCGTCCTCGCTGCGGTGCTCGGTCTGGTCGTGCTGCCCGTACCGATCAGTCTCGGTCTGGTCGCGGCGATCGCCTGCTGGACCCCGGTCTTCGCCGGGTCGGCGGCGCGGGTCATCGCCGAACGGCTCACCGGCGACGCGTACGTCCTCGGCCGCTCGGTCTCCAGCATGTCCTCCTCGGCCGCGCAGCTGCTGGGTCTCGCCGGCGGTGGCGTAGCCGTCGCGGCGCTGGGCCCGCGCCCCGCCCTGCTGTTCGCCGCCGGCCTGCATGTCGTCGCCGCCGTGGCCGTCCGGCTCGGGCTGCCGGCGTCGGTCAAGCAGCCGGCGCCGGACCGCGGCGGAACGGTCCGGGACAGCTGGACCGGCGCGATCAGCCTGCTCAGGGACCGGGTCATCGGCCGGCTGCTGCTGGCGCAGTGGCTGCCGGCGGCGTTCGTCGTCGGGGCCGAGGCGCTGTTCGTCGCCTACGCGGCACGACGCGGATTCCCGGCCGCCGCGGGCGCGGTGCTGATGGGCGCACCCGCGGCGGGCATGTTCCTGGGCAACTTCGTGGTCGGCCGGTTCCTGCGACCGTCGCTGCGGGAACGGTACGCCGCCGCGTTCGTCGTCCTGCTCGGCGCGCCGCTGATCGGCTTGGTCCTGTCGCCGCCACTGCCGGTCGCCGCCGGGCTGCTCGTGCTGGCGGGCACCGGCTTCGCGTACGGTCTGGGCCTGCAGCGGGCGTTCCTGGAGGCCGCGCCCGACGGGCGTACCGGACAGTTGTTCGCCCTGCTGTCGACCGGCCTGATGGCGCTGCAGGGCCTCGGCCCGCTGGTGTTCGGCGCCCTCGCCGAGGTGACCTCACCGCTGCTCGCCATCGTCACGGCCGGAGTGGCAACCGTGCTGGTCGCCCCACTGGTACGCCGGTGACACCATCGACCCCGTGAATGCGCTGTCGCATCGGGGAATCAACTACGACACCGGAATCAATTTCGTGCCCGGCTCGCTGTCCCGGGAGTTCTGGCATTCCAGCGACGTCGAGCGGGACATGCGCGCCATCGCCGGCGACCTGGGATGTGACGCGGTAACCGTGCTCGGCACGGATCTGGACCGGCTGCGCGAGGCCGCCGAATTCGCGCTGGCCCAGGGAATGGACGTCTGGTTGCAGCCCCGGCTCGTCGACGCCAAGCCCGCGGCTGTTCTGGAACACCTCGCGCAGGCCGCTGAGCTGGCCGAACGTCTGCGGGTGGCGCATCCGGGCCGGATCGTGCTGAACGTCGGCTGCGAGCTGAGCCTGTTCATGCGCGGCATCCTGCCCGGCCGCAGCTTCATGACCCGCATCCGCGGACTGATGGTCACCTACTTCCTCATGCCGGTGTTCAACGTCCGGCTCAACGCCCATCTCCGGAAGGCCTGCGCGGTCGCCCGGGAACGATTCCACGGGCCGATCACCTATTCGTCGGGGGAGTGGGAAGGCGTCGACTGGCAGTTGTTCGACTATGTCGGCGTCGACTATTACCGGCAGGCGAGCAACGCCTCGACATACGTCGAGAAGCTCCAGCGGTACCGGCGGCACGGCAAACCCGTGGTGATCACCGAGTTCGGCTGCTGCACGTTCACCGGGGCGGACCAGAAGGGCGGCGGTGGCTTCCTGATCGTCAAGTGGGGTGATCCGCCGACCATCAAGCCCGGATACCGGCGGGATGAACAGGTGCAGGCGGACTATATCGGCGAATTGCGGGGAATCTACGCGCGGGAGGGTGTCGACGCGGCTTTCGTCTTCGCCTTCAGTGAGCCGTCGAATCCGTACCGGGAAGATCCCACCTATGACCTGGACATGGCGAGCTACGGCATCGTCAAAGTGGTCCGGCCGGCCACGGCCGACGACGCCGAGGTGTGGGAGCCGAAGGCGGCGTTCGAACGGCTCCGCGAGCTGAACAGCGGGTAGGCGCTTCGGAGAGGTGAGACGTGCACATCCAGGACGCGATCGACCGGGTCGGGTTCGGGCCGTTCCAGCGCCGCCTCTTCCTCGTCTGCGGGGTCACCTGGGCGGCGGACGCGGCCGAGATCCTGTTACTCTCGTTCGCCCTGCCCGGCATCACGCGCGAGTTCGGTCTGACCTCCGGCCAGGCCGGCGCCGTGGTCACCTCCACCTTCGCCGGCATGCTGGTCGGCGCCTGGTTCTGGGGGATCATGGCCGACCGGGTCGGACGGCGGGTCGGCTTCCAGCTCACCATCGCGATCTTCGCGGTGTTCGGGGTGGCGTCGGCGTTCGCGACCGACCCGGTGTGGCTGGCGGTGCTGCGGGCCCTGACCGGCTTCGGCCTCGGCGGGGCGTTGCCGCTGGACTTCGCCCTGTTCACCGAGTATCTGCCGACCAAGGACCGGGGCCGCTGGCTGGTGCTGCTGGAGAGCTGGTGGGCGGTGGGCACGGTGACCGCGGCCGGTCTCGCGCTGCTGATCATGCCGACGCTGGGCTGGCGCTGGCTGCTGGGCAGTTCCGCGGCGGCCGCGCTGCTCGTGCTCTGGGCCCGGTCACGGGTGCCCGAGTCGGCCCGCTACCTGCTCAGCCGGGGTGACGCCGACGGCGCCCGGGACCTGGTGAACCAGGTGGCCCGGGCCAACGGCGCGCCACCGGTCGAACAGCGGCTCACCCTGCCGTCCGGGCGGGGCCGCACCACACCGGCGGCCCTGCTGCGCGGGGCGCTGGGCCGCACCACGCTGCTGCTGTGGGTGGTGTGGCTGTTCATCGGCTTCGGCTACTACGGGATCTTCTCCTGGCTGCCGCAGATCTTCGCCACCGGATACGGCTTCCTGCGCAGCTACCAGTACGTCTTCTTCCTGGCCCTGGCGCAGCTCCCCGGCTACCTGTCGGCGGCCTGGCTGGTCGAACGGGCCGGCCGCAAGCCGGTGCTGGCCGGTTACCTGGCGGCTGCGGCGGCCGCCACGTTCACCTGGGCGATCGCCGACTCGACGACGCTCGTCTTCGTCGCGGCGGGACTGATGAACTTCTTCACGCTGGGCGCGTGGGCGGCGCTCTACGCGTACACCCCGGAACGCTATCCGACCCAGCTGCGCGCCTCCGGGCTCGGCGCGGCCAGCGGCTTCGCCCGCATCGGCGCGGTGGCCGCCCCACTGGCCGGCGGCGCCCTGATCGCCCTGTCCCTGCCCGTGGCGCTCGCCGCGTTCGCGGCGGCGTTCCTGCTGGCCGCGCTCGCGGTGGCGGGCTATGCGGCGGAGACCCGCGGCACCCGCCTGGACGACACCGTCGCCGAGCACGACACCACCCCGGCCGGATCGGCGGGCTCGTTCTGACCCGGTGTCCCGCCCGGTCGCGCCAGCCATGTCGTTCGCCGGGTGCCGCCTTCCGCGCCTGCGCGGCGGCTGGTCGGCGTGGGCCGCCGCTCAGGCGTGTTGCGCAGGTGGCGAAGCATGTCTGGGTGGCGGCTGATGAGAGTGAGCCGCCGTCCAGACACGCTTCAACACCCGCGAAGCATGTCTGGGTGGCGGCTGGTGAGAGTGAGCCGCCGTCCAGACACGCTTCAACACCCGCGAAGCATGTCTGGGTGGCGGCTGGTGAGGGCGAGCCGCCGTCCAGACACGTCTCACGTCTGGTGGAGGTGGAGCAGGATGATGGAGGCATGGCGACCCCGGAACCCGTCACCGTCCTGCAGCGCTGGGCCGACAGCGGAGGCACCTGGCAGGTGCTGGCCCGCGGCCCGGCCACGGTGACCGTCGCGCTGCTGACCTGCACCGGCGAGGAGGCCGACCGGGTCAGCTGGCCGACCGACCCAGTGCTGGACGCCTACCTGTCCGAGGCGGGCTGACCGACTCGCAGGGCTTCCACGCGGGCGCTGGCCGTCGGCTGGCCGCCCTCGATCTCGAAGCCGCCGAAGGCGATCAGCGTGCCGCCGGGAAGAAGCTCGGCGGAGAAGGAAGCGCGGCCGACCGCGAGGAGCGGGCGCAGCGTACGCCAGCGGTCCGCCCGCGGATCATAGAGTTCGGTGGTGCGCAGCGGACCGTCCGCGCTCGCCCCGCCGACCACGAAAAGCCGCCGGTTGCCGGCCGCGACCGCCGGGTTGCCCCGGGCGGAACGCAGCGGCGCCACGGACTGCCAGGTGTCGGTCGCCGGGTCGTACCGTTCGACGGCGGACTGGAAGACCATCGCGTCGTCGGCGCCGCCGATCGCGTACAGGTCGCCGTCGAGCACGGCGACCTTGAGCAGGCCGCGGCGGGTCGGCATGGGCCGCAGCCGGCGCCACCGGTCGTCGGACACGTCGTAGACGGCGACCGCCGCGGTGGCCACGTCGTCGGCGTCGAACCCGCCGACCACGTAGATGCGGTCGCCGATCGCGGCCGCACCGGCGCCGCCGCGGGCGCCGGGCAGCGGCCGCCCGGTACGCCAGCTCCCCGACCCGGTGTCGAGAATCTCGACCATGTCCACGGTCTTGCCGCGGACGAAGCCGCCGAGCACGTAGATGTCCCGGCGTACGGCCGCCGCCGACGGGTTGCCGCGCGCGGTCGGCATCGGTGTGATGAGCCGCCACCGGCCGCTCTCCCGGTCGAGCCGCTCGACCGAGTCGTGTTCGGCGCCGAACGCCGTGGTGAAGCCGCCGATCGCGTACGTGGCGCCAGCGGTGGCCGCGATCAGGCCGCCGCGGGCGATGGTCAAGGCGGGCCGGCTCTGCCAGGGGCCGTCAAGGATGTCTGGTTGCATGCCTTGAACGCTGCGTCCGCTGGGCGACAGGAACCATACGACGTTCGTCGTACGGTGAGCCGTGGGCATCGATCTCGACGCGACCGCGGTGCGCCGGCTGCTGGCCACCGGCGGCCCGCCCCTGACCATCACCGAGGTGCTCGCCGTCGTCGCCGCGACCACCTCGTGCGACGTGGTGTCGTGGTCCCGGCTCGACATCGCCGGGCGGCGGGTGCTCGACGGCGCGACCCTGCCCGCCGACGTCGCCGAGACGGACTCCGCGCTCGACGCGGTGTTCTGGGAGCACTACCACGAGCATCCGCTCTGCCACGGCGCCGGGGAGCACGTGCCGGTCTGCGCGATCACGGATGTGCTGGACGGGCCGGCCTGGCGGCGTACCGGGCTCTATGCGGAGTACTTCCGGCCCAGCGGTCTGGAGCACGAGATCGGCGTCAAGCTCAGCCATCCGCCCGGGCAGACCAACGTGCTGCTGCTCGACCGTGGGCCGGGGCCGGCCTTCGACGAGCACGACCGGCTGGTGCTGACGCTGCTGCGGCCGCACCTGGACGCCGCGGTCCGGCGCATCATCGAGCCCGGCCCGGACCTGACCCGGCGGGAACGCGAGATCCTCGCGCTGGTCCGGCGCGGGCTGACCAACCGCGCGATCGGTCACCGGCTCGGGGTGTCCGCGCACACCGTACGCAAGCATCTGGAGAACGCCTTCGCGAGGTTGGGCGTGCACAGCCGTACCGAAGCGGTGGTCGCTCTGGAAACGGAACACGTCCGGCACTGATGTGCCGGGCGTGACCAGAAGGGAAACTCAGCCCCAGAGGGCGGTGCTCCAGTCGTCGGTGGAGGCGTAGCGCGCGCCCGTCCAGGCGTCGGCCGACCAGGCCCGGCCGGACCAGGCGCGGCCGGACCAGCTCGGGTCGGCCCAGGTGCGGTTGCCGCCCCACGGGATGACCGGCCAGACCGCGGAACCCCAGGTCTTCGATGCGAACGAGGTGCCGTTCCAGCTGTCGCCGGCGATCGTGGTGCCCATCCAGGTGCCGCCGATCCAGGACCGCTCGGCCGCCGCCATGGCCGCCCAGTTGGCGCTGTGGAACGGGCCGAAGACGGTGTACTCGCCGGTCAGCTCCACGTTGTTGCTGACCACCCGGCTCTCGCCGCGGGCGTCGTCGAGTTCGCCGCTGCCGGTGGACCAGGCGAACCTCTGCGTGCTGTCGGAGGCCGGGGCCAGGCCCAGGGCGGTGTTCACGTTGATCTGCTTGAGCTTCTGCGTGCCGGCCTTGCCGGTGGTCAGCACGGTGCCCCGCTTGAGCAGGTTCTTCACCTGGTCGGGGGTGAGCGACGGGCGGGCCTCCAGCAGCAGGGCGACGGCCGCCGAGGTCACCGCGGTGGCCTGCGAGGTGCCGCTGCCGCGGAACAGCGTGGTGCCGCTGCGCGCGGCCGGATACGCGTCGTCGATGCTGGAACCCGGGTCCCGCAGCGACAGGACCGACTCGCCCGGCGCGAGCACGTCGATCGCCTTGCCGCTGGTTCCGCTGTTGGTGAAGGCCGCCAGGTCGTCGTCGGCGGTGGAGACGGTGCCCTTGGTTGCGGTGGCGCCGACCGAGATGACGAACGGGTCGGTGGCCGGGTTGGTCATCTTGGCCTCGGCGTTGCCCTCGTTGCCGGCCGCGGCGACCACGACGATGCCGGCCTTCCAGGCGCGTTCCACGGCGTACTGCAGCGGGTCGGTGGCGGCGGACGGGTTGCCGCCGCTGCCGTACGACAGGTTCAGCACCCGGATCGGGTTGTCCGGGTCGTCGTTGCGGTGCTCCACCACCCAGTCGATGGCGGCGATCACCTGGGAGACGTCGACGGCGCCGTTGGCCGTACCCAGCTTGAGCGAGGTGAGCTGCGCGCCGGGGGCGACGCCCTTGGTGCCGCTGGCGGTGTCGTTGCCGACGATGATGCCGGCCATGTGGGTGCCGTGCCCGTTCGTGTCCAGGTAGCGCAGGTTGGCCGCCTGCGACTCGAAGGACAGGTCGGGCCCGTTGACGATCTGCGAGGCGGGCAGCCCGGCGACCGGGGCGACACCGGTGTCCAGCAGCGCGACGCCGACACCCGCGCCGGTCAGCTTCGCCGCCGCGCCGGTGTCCGCGCCGATGATCGTGCGGACGTCCTTGAGCGTGGTGCCCGTACCGGTGGTGGTCGAGGTGGTCAGCCACTGTCCGGACCAGGCACGGCCCATCGGCTCGGCGATCCCGGGCCGGATGGCGTACGCGCTGCCGCCGATCAGAGCGAGGGGCAGGGCCGCCGCCACGGCGGTCCGCACAACTTTCCTGGTACGCCTCATGTGCGTCCTCCGTAGCGTGCCGGTTGCGTTACGGTGGCGAGACATCGGCGTGGTCGCACCCGACCTGAGAACTTTCTTTCTACAGTCCCGGGAAATCGTGCCGATACGGCTGCGGTGACCCTGGAAGTAGCCGCCGAACTCGATGACCTCGAGAACCACGAGGGTCATGACGTGGCGGCCCTACTCGCCCGGGCCACCGCCGTTCTGGACGCGGCGGAGCGGCTCGGCGACGTCGTGCTGGGCCACCGGGCCCGGCTCGTGCAGGCCGACATGCGGCGCCGCGAGGGCGACGTCGACCACGCGGCCCGGGTCTTCATCAGCACCCACCAGTGGGCACGGCGGCACGACTGCCGGCCACTGCTGGCCCGCAGTCATTTCCACCTGGCGCTCACCTTCCACTACCTGGGCGACCACGCGGCCAGCCTGGAGCACGCGCTCAACGCGGTGGAACTGCTGGGCGACGACGAGTCGCCCGGGCTGCGGATCATCCACCTGATCCGGCTGGCCAACTCGCTCGCCGAGAACGGGTCGACCGACGAGGCCCGGGAACGCTACCGGCAGGCGGAACGGATCGCCGTCGAGATCGGGGACCTGACCCGGCAGCTGCTGGTTCTGAACAATCTGGCGTACACCGAACTGGAAGCCGGCAATGCCGCCACCGCGCTGGCCGCCGTCGACCGGATGTACGGCGCGGCTGCGGCCATCGGCCGTGACCTGCTGATCGTCGAGCGCGACACGGTCGCCAACATCCACATCAGCGCCGGACGGTACGCCGAGGCCGAGGCGATCCTGCGCGACCTGGACGACGCGCCGAACTGGTACGAGACGCACGACGCCGCCGACGCCGCCCTCACGTTGACGGTTGCGCAGCGGCACCTGGGCGCCTACGACCGGGCGCAGGACAGCCTCGACCGCTGTCGCCGGCTGTGCGCCGAGCACCAGCTGACCGGCGTCGCGGTCCGCCTGCTGGCCGAGCAGGCCGAACTGTACGCGGCGACCGGCGACTACCAGGCCGCGTTCGAGGAGTACAAGAGCTTCCACGCGGAGAGCGAGCAGCTGCGCTCGTCGCAGCTGGAGGCGCGGGCCCGGGCCCGGCAGGCGATCTTCGAGACCGCGGAGGCCCGCCGGGACGCCGAACGCTACCGCGAGCAGGCCCGCCGCGACCCGCTCACCGGCCTCTACAACCGCCGCTACGTCGACGAGCGGCTGCCGGACACGCTGAGCAGGGCGGCCGCCGACGGCGTTCCGGTGACCGTGTCGCTGCTCGACCTGGACCACTTCAAACGGATCAACGACACGCTGTCGCACGACACCGGCGACCGGGTGCTGATGGCCGTCGCCGAGCTGGTCGCGGGCTTCACCGGCGACGGCTTCCTGGCCCGGATGGGCGGCGAGGAGTTCCTGCTGGTCCTGCCGGGGGTGGGCGCGGGGGAGGCGCCGCATCTGCTGGACACCGTGCGGCGCCGGGTCGCCGCCTACGGCTGGGCGCCGATCACCGGGGAGCTGCCGGTCACGGTCAGCATCGGGTCGGTGAGCACCGAGGGGTACGCCGGAGCGAGCCAGGCGGATCTGCTGGCCGAGGCGGACCGTTGCCTGTACGCCGCCAAGCACGCCGGCCGTGACCGGGTAGTCACCTCCCCGGGGTGAGGCGGCCGGCTCCCGTATCGATCACCATGGTTCCGACCCAGTGGGGAGCGGGAGGAAGATCATGGCATTCGACACGTTCATCGCCTACGTCGGCGTGTACCCCAGCGTGGACGCGGCGGAGGCGGACTACCAGCTCGTCAAGGACCTGCACCGCGAGGCGAACCTGATCGACGCGTACGACGCGGCGGTGGTCGAGCGGAAGGCGGACGGCAAGACCAAGATCGTCAAGAAGCACGAGACACCGACCCGGGTCGGCGGGGTGCTGGGCGGCGGCTTCGGCCTCGCCACCGGCCTCGTCGTGGCGCTGTTCCCGTTCGCGGCCATCGGCGGCGGCCTGCTCGCGGCCACCACCGGCGGCGGGGCGCTGCTCGGCGCGCTGGCCGGCCACGCCGCGGCCGGGATGAGCCGGCACGATTTGAAGGAACTCGGCGAATACCTCGACGAGGGCCAGGCCGGCCTGGTCGTGGTCGCCGTCTCGGACATGGGCGCCAAGGTGGAACGCGCCATGGCGAAGGCCGAGAAGCTCAAGTCCAAGGAGCTCAAGGCCGACCCGGCGGACATCGAGCAGGACGTCAAAGCAGCCGGGGACAGCAAGTGATCGAGGAGCTCGGTGGGCTGCCGGACGGCGTACTGGGCTTCCGGTTCGCCGGGCCGGTGACCCGGGAGGAGTATCTCGGCGTCTTTCGGCCGCCGTTGCAGGCCGCGCTCGAAGGCGGCCAGGGGATCCGGCTGGTCCTGGTCATCGACCAGGACTTCGGCTGGTTCCAGCCGGGCGCGTTCTGGGAGGACCTGAAGTTCGGTCTCGGGCCGGGCACCGAGCACCACAAGGCGTGGGAGCGGATGGCGATCGTCTCCGACGCCGACTGGGTCCGGCACGCGCTCGGCCTGTTCGGCTTCCTGGTGCCCGGTGCGGCGCGGGTGTTCCCCGGTACCGGCCTGGACGAGGCGAAGGCCTGGCTGGCCGCCTGATTCATCCATTCCGGACGATGTCGGGCGCTGAGCGCGCCGGAAAGGTGTCGACCATGGCAGCCACCACGCGCCGGGGCGGAGCGGCCCCGCTACTCGGACTCCTGGTGATCATCGCGGGCGCGATCTTCTTCGTGGCCGGCGTGGCCACCTACAGCGTGGTCAGCTCGACACTGGCCGACCAGAAGATCACCGTGTCGGACGACGCCGACTGGTTCGCCGGTCAGCACGTCACCCAGCCATGGCAGGCGTACTCCGAGGCCATGGTGATCGGCAAGCACGCCAGCGAGATGGCCGGCGGCAAGACGTACGCGGAGCTGCCACGCGACGACCCCAACCGGGAGTCCGTGATGACGGCGTCGTTCCTGCAGGCCTCGCTGTTCACCTCGGTGGTCGCCTTCGGCGTCGCGCTGCTGGCCGCCGGCCTCGGCATCGTCCTGGTGCTGATCGGCGTCGCGCTGCGCCGCCTGGCCGGTCAGCCCGCCGGGTAGGGCTGGGCCGCCAGCAGCTTGGCGAGGTGTGCCGCGTTCACAGCCAGGGTCTTGGTCGCCTTGCCGGTGGTGTCGGGCTTCGGCCCGGCCTGGTCGTAGTTCACGGTCTGCATCGCCTCGCCCACCCAGTAGGTGCCGCCCGCCGCCGGGATGGTGAACCCGACGTCGTTCAGCGCCTGGATCACCTCGGCCGTGACGTGGTGCGCGCCGTCCTCGTTGCCGACCACCGCCACCACGGCCACCTTGCCGTAGGTCAGCAGCCGCCCCTGCTCGTCGGTCTCGGACAATTCGGCGTCCAGCCGCTCCAGGACCATCTTGCAGACGCTGGACGGCTGGCCCATCCAGATCGGCGTCGCGATCACCAGGATGTCGGAGGCCAGCAGCTTCTCCCGGATCGCCGGCCACTCGTCGCCGTCACCCTCGTCGGTGGACACCCCGAACCGCACGTCGTGGTCGACGATCCGGATCAGCTCACCGTCGACGTCGTGGTCGGACAGCGCGGCCAGCACCTCCCGGCCGAGCAGTTCCGAACTGGACGGGGCCGGCGACTTCTTCAGCGAACATCCGAGGACCAGAGCTTTCAGGGTGGCAGTCATACCTCGACGCATGCCCCGCCCCTGATGATCGAAACGCCAGGTCGAAGCGCAACCGCCGGCCGGCCGTTGAAAAGGCGACAGGTTACGTTCATCACACCGGGGAAGCCTGTGGGGATGGACCTGACCGATCTGGCCCGATCGCTGCTCGGCCCGATCCCGGCACACCGGACGATGGGTCTGGAAGTGCTGCGGGCCGCGGACACCGTCGGCGTGGTCGCGGTGCAGGTCCGGCCGAAGCTGACCAACGTCATCGGCTCCCTGCACTCCAGCGGCCTGATCACGTTGATCGACGCGGCCGGGCTCGCGGCCATCATCTCCGCCGCACCCAGCGCGGCGGCCTTCGAGGGCATCGTGCCGCTGGGCGGTGCCGCGTCGCTGCGGTTCCGTGCGCCCGCACGCGGCCGCCTGATCGCCACCTGCGCCCTGGACGACGAGGCTCGTCAGGAGCTCGCCGAGATCTTCGCCGGGGCCACCCGGGTCCGGTTCACCACCACGACCACGATCACCGGCGAGAACGGAGCGGTGGTCTGCGAGGGCAGCTTCCACTGGAGTGTGAGCTGCACCGTTCCGGCTGCGAAGCCGTTCCAGGAAAACCGCTTCCCCGTGGCCGAGGGTTCGGGCAGCCTGGCCCGGTGACTGATGATCCCGCGCCACGCGTACGCATCGTGCATCTGACCCTGCCTGTCTTTCGAGCTCTCGCCGAAGGTGACCTCGCGGCGGCCAACGCCGCCGGCCCGGTGCCGGCTTCCGCCTATCTCGCCGGCCCGGAGTGCCGCCCGGTGTGGGCGATGCGGGTCCGGCAGTGCGAGACCGATCCGGCGAGCGCCGGCTGGGTGACCGGCATCATCTGGGACGAGGAGCGCACCCTCGCGGTGGGCCGGGCCGGCTTCCACGAGCCGCCGGACGGATCTGGCATGGTGGAGATCGGGTACGCGGTGGATCCGGCACACCGTCGGCGCGGTTACGCGCGGGCCGCGCTGGAAGCGCTGTTGCAGCGCGCCGCCGCCGATCCGCACATTCATCGGGTACGCGTGAGCATCAGCCCCGGCAACGAGCCGTCCTACCGGCTGGCCTCCCAGTACGGGTTCGTCAAGGTCGGCGAACAATGGGATGAGGAGGACGGTCTGGAGTACTGCTACGAGCGACCGGCTGTCCTTGATCCGGCTGCATCGTGACCCGGGTCGATGAAGCATCGAGCGGATGGGGGACAAGCCGCTGTCGGTCGCGGTCATCGGTGGTGGGATCGGTGGGCTGACCGCCGCGTTTTGCCTGCTGCGGGCCGGGTTCGACGTCCACGTCTACGAACAGGCCGGCCGGCTCTCCGAGGTCGGCGCCGGCATCCAGGTCAGCCCGAACGCGTCGCGCCTGCTGCACCGGCTCGGCCTGGCCGACGCGCTAGCGGCCACCGGTGTAAAGCCACTGGCGTGGCATCAGCGCCGCTGGGACGACGGCCGCACGCTGCTGCGGGCGCCGCTCGCCGAGGCCTTGGAGGCGACGTACGGGTTTCCGCACTACCAGATGCACCGGGCCGACCTGCTCGCCGCCCTGGCCGCGGAACTGCCCGCGTCCCGGGTGCACACCGGGCACCGGTTGACCGGGTTCACTGCTCGCGCCGACGCAATCTCCGTCACCTTCGCGAACGGGCGGTCGGCCGACGTCGGCGTGCTGGTGGGTGCGGACGGCATCCATTCCGCGGTGCGCCAGGGGCTGTTCGGTGCTGACCGGGCACGGTTCACCGGCTGTGTGGCGTACCGGGGTGTGGTGCCGGCGGATCGGCTGCGGCATCTGGAGCTGGAGGTCACTGCGCAGATCTGGCTCGGGCCGGGGCAGCACTTCGTGCACTACTTCATCAGCGGGAAGCGGCTCGTCAACTTCGTGGCGGTGATCGAGCAGGACCGGTGGACGCGGGAGTCGTGGACCGACCGGGGATCGATCGCGGACGCGCTGGGCGCGTACCAGGGCTGGCATCCGCAGGTCCGGGAGATCATCGGGGCGGCCGATGAGACGTACGTGTGGGCGCTCTTCGACCGTCCGCCGCTGCCCCGGTGGTCGGCTGGGCGGGTCACCCTGCTCGGCGACGCGGCGCACGCCATGCTGCCGTTCATGGCGCAGGGTGCGGCGCAGGCCATCGAGGACGGGGCGACGCTCGCGGAGTGCCTGCGGCAGGACCGGGCCGTGGAGGCGGCGCTCCGGCGTTATGAAGGGGAGCGCTTGGCCCGTACGTCGCGGTTGCAGGAGATGTCGGCAGGCAACAAGACCCGGTTCCACCTGCCGGACGGGCCCGCGCAGCGGGACCGGGACCGGCAGCTGGCCGCCGGCGGGCAGGCCTGGTCCTTCAACGGGCTCGGCTGGGTGTACGAGCACGACGCGGCGTTGCTGAATCGGGACCGTGACGATCAACAGATGTCGATAGGATCAGCGGCGAACGGTCGGCCGACATAGGAGTTCCGATGCGACGACGCCCTGTTCTCGCGGTTCTCGCCGCGCTGCTCCTCGCTGTCACCGCCTGCGGCGGATCGGATGACGAACCCGAGGCCACCGCCTCGGGCCAGCTCGACAAGGTCAACGTCGGTGTCATCGCCATCGTCGACGTCGCCCCGATCTATCTCGGTCAGGCCAAGGGGATCTTCCGCGACAAAGGCATCGACCTGACACTGACCACCGCCCAGGGCGGCGCGGCCATCGTGCCGGGCGTGCTCAGCGGCCAGTTCCAGTTCGGCTTCAGCAACACCGTCTCGCTGCTGATCGCCCAGACCCAGAAGGTGCCGATCAAAGTCGTCGCCAACGGCAACAACTCGACCGGCGAGGACGGCAAGGACTTCGGCGCGCTGTATGTGAAGGCGGACAGCCCGATCAAGTCGCCGAAGGATCTCGCCGGCAAGACGGTCGCGGCCAACACGCTGAAGAACATCGTCGAGACCAGCGTCAAGGCGTCGGTGAAGAAGGACGGTGGCGACGCCGCAGCGGTGAAATTCACCGAGCTGGCCTTCCCCGACCAGGTGCCCGCGCTGGAAGCCGGGCGGGTCGACGCGATCTTCGTGGTCGAGCCGTTCCAGCAGTCGGCCATCGCGGCGGGGGCCCGGCGGATCGCGTCGAGCTACGTCGACACCGCGCCGAACCTCACCGTCGCGATGTATTTCACCTCGCAGAAACTGATCGCGGAGAACCAGGACCTGGTCACCCGGTTCACCGAGGCGATCAAGGAGTCGCTGGCGTACGCGGACGGGCATCAGGACGAGGTCCGGGAGGTGCTCGGGTCGTACACGAAGATCCCACCGGAGACCCGGGACGCGCTGATCCTGCCCCGCTGGCCCGCCGAGATCAACCGGGCGTCGGTGGACACCCTGGCCCAGCTCGTCGTGACCGACGGCCTCGTCAAGGAGCAGCCGGACGTGGCAGCGCTGTTGCCCTGACCAGGTAACCGGGCAGTTTCAAGGCCTCGCCGTCGACCTGCGCGGTGATCTCCACGTCGTCGAGGTGGGTGACGGTCCAGTGCTCCTCGAAAAACCGCCTCAGGTGGTTCTCGGTGAGGGTCCAGCCCGGGCCGGCCTTCGCCGAGACCGCGAGCAGGAAGAGCTCGGCCTCCGGCGCAGCCAGACCGGGCAGCTGCGCGAGGTAGTCGTCGGCGCCGCCGTAGCGGTGCAGGTTGTGCAGCAGGCCGGAGTCGAAGATCGCGTTGAACGGCGCCTGCGGCAGCCGCAGCCGGGTGGCGTCCTGAACCACGAAGTCGATATCGAGGCCGGCGGCCGTCGCGCCCGCCTTCCCCCTGGCGGCAGCGGCCTTTCCCGCCTCGGCCTTCTCCGCCTCGCCCTTTCCTGGTTCGGCCTTACCCACCTTGGGCTTCCCCGCCTCGGCCTTTCCCGCCTTGGCCCTTGCCTGGTCGATGGCGACCTCGGAGATGTCGACCGCTGTGACCTGGTGGCCGCGCCTGGCCAGCGCGATGGCGAGTTCGCCGGTGCCGCAGCCCAGGTCGAGCACCTTCGGGCCGGTCACCTCGCCGAGCACCGGGACCAGGGCCGGCTGGACAGCGTCGATCTCCCAGGGCAGACCGTCTCCACCGCCGCGATACAACTCGTCGTAGTCGGGTGTGGTCATCGTCGTAGCGTAGGCGCGTTGGCACCGGGCGTGGGGGACTGCTTTGCGCGGCCTGCTTTGTGCGCGGCCGGCTTTCTTGCGTGGCCGGCTTGTGCGCGGGCCGGGCGGGGCCGTTGCTTGGGGCGTGAGACCCCGCCCGGTTGTATCCATGGTCCCGCTCGCGGCTCTCGAATCCCTCTCGATCCGCTGTCGGCGGGTCTCCCTTCCCCACAGCTCGCAAATGCTTACGATTCACCCGGAATCACCTAATGGCCTCGGTTCCCGTACCCCATGCTTCGCGCAGGGGAACACCTCGCCCGTGTCGGCGAGGTGCAACGGCAACCGGATTCAAGGGTTTGGGATCCGGTGGATTCGCGTGAGAGCCCGAGGCCTTCAGTCCGGGAGGAACCATGCACGACTTTCCGACGACCGCATCGCGAGAGAGGCCGACTTCCACGTGAAGTCCGGCGAGTAGCGGCCCAGAAACGTGTGGGAGCCCTATCCGTGGATCGGGGCTCTCCTGGCCTTCTTGGGATTCGTGTCGGTACTGACCTTGATCCTCAAGGTAAACCCCAGCCACCGACCCGTCGATTTCAAGATCCGCCTGACGACCGTTCTGCCCGCGAACATCAAGATTGACGTGCAAATCGCGTACCGCGCACCGGGCGCACCCGCGAAGCGGCAACTGCCGCCCTCACCGCCGGAATCAGACTCCGCGGAGGGCGGTGATACCGGCTGATCTGCTCCCGGGCGGCATGGCGACAATCGCCATGCTGCCCGCCGCCCGCTGCCCGCTGCCCGCTGCCCGCTGCGCGCCGCCGGCCGCCCGCTGCGCGCCGCCGGCTGCCTGCCTGCTTCCTGCCGCCGGTGCCTGCCCGCTGCCTGCCGCTGCCCGCCGCCGGCCACCCGCTGCCCGCCGCCGGCTGCCTGCTCGCTTCCTGCCGCCGATGCCTGCCGCTGGCCGCCCGTCCGGTGCCCGCTGCCGGCCGCCCCTTGCCTGCCGCCCGCCGCCTGCCCGGACATGGCTGCCGAGACGGAACGGTAGGGCGACGCTCCGATGTGGGCGAAATCCGCGATATGTGCGGCAGCGGGCGTTACCCTGCGCGGGTATGGGGGCGGAACGGATACACGTGCAGGATCTCGTCGGCCTGACCTGGCTGCGGGCTTGGCGCTCCGGGACGGTCACGGTCCGGTTCGGATCGACCTCGGACGGCCGCTGGATCGCCTGGCATTCCGCGCGCGGCAAGGCCTATGCCTACTGGGACGAACGCGCCGCCTGCGAACTCGGCGACCGCTGGCTGGCCCGTGGCGCCTGGTCCGAACTGGCCGACACCGGCGGAAGCCGCCTCTAGAGACGGCCGCACCTGGGCACGGTAGACCCAGGAGACCTAGGCGCGATCCCGGGTTTCGTCCTGAGCTTCGGTCTCGGGCTCGACACGGTTCGCCCGGGTGGCGTTGATCCCGGCGTTGCTGCTGCCGTGGGCGGGCACGTCACCACCCGGCGGCTCGTCGGTGACGAACGTTCCGGTTTCCTCGAGGCCGTCGACGTGCTGGTCCGTGCTGCTGCCGGACACGCCGTCCCGGTTGTCGGACATGAATCCACCTCCGCCTGTCGTCCTGGTTGCTACTACCCAGCGCAGGCCAGGAGATGCGCAGCCGCGGAGGGCCGAGACGCGCCGCGACGGGGTCGGCTCGCCGGCATCCGGAGCCGGGAAACGCTGCGACCAGGGATAGGGAGCGCCCGCAGAGGGCGGAGTTTGCGCGGGCGGGCAAGGGATGCGTGCGGAGGATGCGCGCCCAGGGTGGGATCGAAAGGCTGCGCGCCGGAGGGCGGTCAGGCGGTCTGGCGGAGGACCAGCGTGGGCTCGTAGATGACTGAGGCGATGCGGGCCGCAGGGTCGTCCAGCCTGGTCAGCAGGAGGCGTGCGGCCTCGGCGGCCATGTCTTCCAAAGGGTGGCGGACCGTGGTGAGGGCTGGGCGGGCGGCCACCGCCGCGCTGCTGTCGTCGAAGCCGATTACGGCTACGTCGTCCGGGACGTGGCGGCCGGCGTCGCGCAGGGTGAGTAGGGCGCCGAGCGCCATCAGGTCGTTTGCTGCGAAGACTCCGTCGAGATTCGGCTGGGCCGCCAGCAGGGCGCGCATCGCTGCGGCGCCGCTGTCCTGGGTGAAGTTTCCTACCTCCTGGGGCACCCAGGCGTGGCCGTGGCGGGCCAGGGCGCGGCGGAAGCCGGAGTCGCGGTCGACGCTGGCCGGCACATCCGCCGGGCCGGAGATCATGGCGATCTGGCGGCAGCCGCGGGCGACGAGGCGTTCGGCTGCCAGCGCGGCGCCGGTCTCGTTGGCCAGGTCGACGTAGCTGATCGGGACCGGGGAGGCCGGACGGCCGATCAGCACGGCGGGAATGCGGGCGTCGGCCAGCATGCCGGGCAGCGGGTCGTGGGCCGGCAGGGAAAGCACCACAGCGCCGTCGGCCTGGCCGTTGCGCAGGTCGCCGACGAGCTGTTTGTGGCCGGCGGCGCCGACCATGCGCAGCGCCAGCTGGACGCCGAGCGGGCGCAGCACGCTCATCAGGCCGCCGACGACGCGACCGAAATACGGATCCGAGAAGAAGCGGCTCATGAACGGGTCGTCGTCGTGCGTCTCGGAGTCGGAGACGACCAGCGCGACGGTGCCGGTGCGCCGGGTGACCAGGGAACGGGCCAGGAGATTAGGCACATACCCCGTCTGGTCGACCGCGTTCCACACCTGCTCGTGGAGCTGCGGGTCGACGTTGCGGATCCCGTTGATGACGCGGGAGACCGTCGACCGGGAGACGCCTGCCACGCGCGCCACGTCCTCGAGCGTGGGCAGCCGCTCACTCTGCATGCCCGAATTTATAGCACGGAGAGCGCTTGCCGGAACGGCCCGGCCGGGCACGTTCCGGAACCCCAGAACATTGACGTACGTGATGAAGCGGCCCAACACTGGAAAGCGCTCTCCAAGCGATCCGTCCTGCATCCCCGTTGGAGATCCCATGCGAAAACGAATCCTGGCGCCGGTGTGCGCCGTCCTGCTGGCCGGCGCCCTGGCGCTCGTCGGCAACCAGTCCGCGCAGGCGGCGGACACCCTGCTCTCCCAGGGCCGGCCCGCCCTCGCCAGCTCCCTGGAGAACGGCGAGTCACCCGCTATCGCCGCCTTCGACGGCCGCGCCGACACCCGCTGGGGCAGCCAGTGGGCCGATCCGCAATGGATCCGCGTCGACCTCGGCGCCACCGCCGCGATCACCCAGGTGAAGCTGGTGTGGGAGACGGCGTACGCGAAGGCTTTCCAGATCCAGACCTCGCCCGACGGCAACGCCTGGTCGACCATCTACAGCACGACCACCGCGACCGGCGGCACCCAGACCCTGACCGTCAGCGGCAACGGCCGGTACGTGCGGATGTACGGCACCCAGCGCGGCACCGGCTACGGCTACTCCCTGTACGAGTTCCAGGTCTTCGGCACCTCGTCAGCCACCCCGCAGCCCACCGGCGGGGCCGGCTACGTCAACGCGAATCCGCCGGTGACCGGCGTCGTCCCGTCCACGGCGATCCCGCCCGCGATGAACCCGCCGGTCACCCACCGCGAGTTCCAGGCGAACTGTTCGGTGAGCCGCTCGAACCTGAACGACGACCCGATCGTCTTCCCGAACCTGCCGGGCGCCTCGCACTCGCACACGTTCATGGGCAACCGCACCACGAACGCCAACTCCACGCTGCAGAGTCTGCAGGCCGGTGGCACGTCGTGCATCACGCCCGGTGACAAGACCGGCTACTGGATGCCGACGCTGCTCAACGGCAACACCGCCGTGCAACCGGACGGACCGCAGGTCATCTACTACAAGAGCGGCGTGATCGACTACCGCAGCGTCCGGCCGTTCCCGCCGGGTCTGCGATACGTGGTCGGCAGCCCGACCGCGACGCTCGACGAATTCCGGTACGCGCCGGGCGCGGTCGAGGGCTTCGAGTGCGGCAACAGCGCCTTCAACTGGGACATCCCGGCGAACTGTCCGGCCGGCACCCAGCTGAACGTCCGCTACCAGGCGCCGAGCTGCTGGAACGGGCTGCACCTGGACACGCCGGATCACAAGAGCCACATGTCGTACCCGGTCAACGGCGTCTGCCCGGCGTCGCACCCGGTCGCCGTGCCGATGATCGAGTTCAAGATGGCCTGGCCGGTCAGCGGGGACATGTCGCAGGTCCGGTTCTCCAGCGGGCGCGGGTACTCGTTCCACTACGACGTCTACAACGTCTGGGACCCGGCTGTGCTGGCGGCGCTGGTCCGGCACTGCATCAACGGCGGGCTGCAGTGCAACCCGCGGGGCTTCGACCTCTACAAGCCGGAGCGCGGCGCGGCCCTGAACGAGAACTACGAATTGCCCGCATAGGTACGCGAGTAGCCCGGCCGACGGTGGCCGGGCTACTCGATAACACTTATTAATCGAGCGATTGCAGAAACTTCTCGCGGCTCGTGGAAATGCGTTCCGCGAGCGCAACTGTGCGTGGTTCGCTCCCGGCCGTACGTTCGCTGCCGGCCAACTGGAGGCTCTGCTCCAGGTGCGCCCGGAGGCATTCGCGCAGAGTCTCGTCGAATCGCGGGCCACGCTGCCCGCCGGCCTCGGCGAGCTGGGAGGGTGTCACCAGGCCGGGCATCGGCATGCCCTTGTGCGGGTTCTCCGCGGGCAGCCCGGCCTCGGCGTGCAGCTGCCGCAACGTGCTCAGCTCATCGTCGATGACCGCCCTGACCTGCACAGCGAGCTGCTGAACCGCGGAATCGGCGCTGTTCGTGGCGGCCATTGAGAGCAGCGGCAGCAACTCCTCGTCCATCGCGATGTTGATCTCGATCCATGAGCGGTCGGTGCCGCCGAACGCGGCCGAGAGCGCGGAGGAGGCGGCGGGGCCGGGCGACGGCGCCGTGGGAGCAGGGGAAGCGCATCCGAACAGCGCGAAGGTGGCGGCGCATGCGAGAAGGATCCGGGGATTCGCATTCACGGCCGCAGTCTCCGGTTCCGGAACCACTGATGTCAATGCTGTCTATTGACGACCGGCAACATGGGCGAAACAATCGCCCTCGCTTGGAGAGCGCTTTCCGTACCCGGAAAAAATTTCCCCGTTGGGTGTGATCATGAGAAGAATAAGTGTGGCCGCGGTGCTCGCGGTGCTGCTCGGCCTCGCCGGTGTGGCGGTGACGACCGCGGCCAGTGCCGCCGACACCCTGCTGTCACAGGGGAAGCCCGCCACCGCCTCGTCGCAGGAGGGCGCCGACGTCAGCGCGGACAAGGCGTTCGACGGCAACGCCGGGACCCGGTGGTCCAGCCAGTTCGCCGACCCGCAGTGGATCCGCGTCGACCTCGGGTCCACCGCCACCATCAGCCAGGTCGTCCTGCAATGGGAGGGCGCGTACGCCAAGGCGTACCAGATTCAGACCTCGGCCGACGGCAATGCCTGGACGACCGTGCACACCCAGAGCAATGGTGCCGGAGGCACCGAGACGATCAATGTGACCGGCACCGGCCGCTACGTGCGGCTCCACGGCACCGCGCGCAGCAGCGGCTACGGCTACTCGCTGTACGAGTTCAAGGTCTACGGCTCGATCGGCTCGGTGACGCCCGGCAACTGCACGGAAAACGTGGCCAAGGGCAAACCGGCGACCGCGTCCACCTCCGAGGGAGGCGACACCGGCCCGGAGAAAGCAGTCGACGGCAACCCGGGGACCCGCTGGTCGAGCCGGTTCGCCGACCCCCAGTGGTTGCGCGTCGATCTGGGCGCCGGCACGTCCATCTGCCGGGTGGTCCTGCGGTGGGAGGGCGCGTACGGCAAGGCGTACCAGATCCAGACCTCGGCCGACGGCAATGCCTGGACCACCCTGCACACCCAGGCCAACGGTGCCGGAGGCACCGAGACGATAAATGTCAGCGGGACCGGGCGTTATGTCCGTCTCTACGGCACCGCGCGCAGCAGCGGCTACGGCTACTCGCTGTGGGAGTTCGAAGTGCTGGGCGGCTCGGCGCCGACCACGCCGCCCACCGAGCCGACACCGGACCCGACCGACGTCCCGGGCAACTTCACCACGATCTGGACGGACACCTTCGACGGAGCGGCGAACACCTCGCCGAGCGCCGCGAACTGGCTCAAGCGGACCGGCACCCAGTACCCCGGCGGCGCCGCGAACTGGGGCACCGGCTCGGTCGAGACCGCCTCCGACTCGACCGCCAACGTCTACCTCGACGGCAGCGGCAAACTGAACATCCGGGCGATCCGCGACGGCGCCGGCAAGTGGACCTCCGGCCGGATCGAGACGCAGCGCACCGACTTCGCCCCGGCGCGCGGTGAACAGCTCAAGTTCACCGCCGTGCTGAAGCAGCCGGACGTCGCGAACGCCGCCGGTTACTGGCCGGGCTTCCGCGCGACCGGCGCCGCCTACCGCGGCAACTTCACCAACTGGCCGGGCGTCGGCGAGACCGACATCATGACGAACGCCAACGGGCGCAACCAGCTGTCCCAGACGCTGCACTGCGGCACTGCGCCGGGCGGGCCGTGCAACGAGTACGACGGCCGGTCCTCCGGTTTCGCCTCGTGCACCGGCTGCCAGACCGGCTTCCACGAGTACACGCAGGTGATCGACCGGACCAAGACCGACGAGGAGATCCGCTTCTACCTCGACGGGCGGCAGACCTGGGTCGTGCGGGAGTCGCAGGTCGGCGTCGCCGCGTGGGAGGCGGCCGTGCACCACGGCTTCTACCTGCGTTTCGACCTGGCGATCGGCGGTTCGCTGCCGAACGCGATCGCCGGTTTCACCACGCCGACCGCGGACACCACGTCGGGCGGGGTGCTCAGCATCGACTCGGTGACGGTTGCGAAGGCGACGGGCAGCACGGCGCCGGCCATGACCGACCCGCCGGTGCCGGCCGGGCCGAGCGTCGTCAAGGTCACCGGCAGCCAGGGCAACTGGCAGCTCACGGTCAACGGAAGCCCGTGGGAGGTCAAGGGCATGACCTACGGGCCGCCGCAGGCCGCCGCAGACGGGTACATGCGCGACCTGAAGAACATGGGCGTCAACACGATCCGCATCTGGGGACCGGACGCGGCCACGCCGTCGCTGCTGGACACCGCCGCCCGGCACGGCATCAAGGTGATCGTCGGGCTGTGGCTCAACCACGGCGCCGACTACGTGAACGACAGCGCCTACAAGACCGCGGTGAAGGCCGAGATCGTGGCCAAGGTGAACGAGCTCAAGAACCGATCGGGGGTGCTTCTCTGGGACGTCGGTAACGAGGTCATCCTGGAGATGCAGAACTACGGGCTCTCCGCCGAGGTCGTCGAGGCGCGCCGGGTGGCGTACGCGAAGTTCGTCAACGAGATCGCCGAAGCGATCCACGCCGCTGACGCCAACCACCCGGTCACCTCGACGGACGCGTACACCCACGCCTGGACCTACTACAAGCCGCACGCCCCGGCACTCGACCTGCTCGCGGTCAACTCGTACGGGGCGATCGACACGGTCAAGCGGGACTGGATCGCCGGCGGCTACACCAAGCCGTACATCCTCACCGAGGGCGGGCCGGCCGGTGAGTGGGAGGTGCCCAACGACGTCAACGGGGTCCCGAACGAGCCCACCGACCTGCAGAAGAAGGCCGGGTACACGTACAGCTGGAACGCGATCAAGGGGCATCCGGGTGTCGCGCTCGGCGCCACCGAGTTCCACTACGGCCTGGAGAACGACTTCGGCGGGGTGTGGCTCAACACCACCACCGGGGGGTGGCGGCGCCTCGGCTATCACGCGATGCGGCAGGCCTACACCGGGCAGGTCGCGCCGAACACGCCGCCGGAGATCACCGCGATGACGGTGGGTAACCAGACCGCCGTGCCGGCGGGCGGCACCTTCACCGTGTCGGCCACCGCCACCGACCCGCAGGGCGACTTGATCCGCTACAACCTGATGGCGAGCGACAAGCACATCACGGCCAACCGGGGCCTGCGCCACCTGAGCTTCACCCAGACCGGCAACGGCCAATTCACCGTACGCGCGCCGGAGGCCCTCGGGGTCTGGAAGATCTATGTGTACGCCTACGACGGCCACGGCAACGTCGGCATCGAACAGCGCTCGTTCAAGGTCGTCCCGCCGACCCTGCCCGGCACCAACCTGGCCCGCGGCAAGACCGTGACCGCGTCGTCGTACCAGCCGACCGGCACCAACGGCCCGCAGCTGCCGTCCTACACGGTGGACGGCGACTACGGCACCCGGTGGGCCAGCGAGTGGGTCGACACCGCCTGGGTGCAGGTCGACCTCGGCTCGGTCCAGTCCTTCAACACCGTCCAACTGGCCTGGGAGGCGGCGTACGCGACCGCGTACACCGTGCAGACCTCGAACGACGGCTCGAACTGGACCACGCTGCACTCGACGACCACCGGCAACGGCGGCTTCGACCAGCTGAACGTCTCCGGCTCCGGCCGCTACGTCCGGGTCAACGGCACCAGCCGCGCCACGTCGTACGGATATTCGCTCTACGAGCTCGGCGTCTACCGCAGCTGATCCGCCCGGGGGCGTGACCCCCGATCGAGGGAATCTGACCAGCGCGGTCGCTTGCCGCGCTGGTCAGAGCCGTGGTGGGAGTGCTTCCGACGTTCGGCGGGCTTGCCGGGGCCGATGGCGGGGACAGAATTGCGGCGATGGCCACTCACGCCCTGCACGGCAATGCCTACGCAGCGGAACCGCACGCCCTGACGCCTGAGCAGAAACTCGAGGTGGCGATCGGCTATCTGGAGAGCGGGGCGCCGGGGGAGGCGCGCCGGCGGATCCGGGCGCTGGTGACCGAGGACCGGTACGGGTCCGCCGAAGTCGCCTACCACTGGGTGCTCGCCCTGCTCAGCGGGCGCACCCTGACCAGCCTCGGCGGCGGTGACGTGGCCCGGCTCGAGCACGCGTTCGCGATGGCCGAACGGCATGCCGGCGGGCGGTGGTGGCGATGCGTCGACACGATCCGGGCCCTGGTGAACGCGCTGCTCGTCGTCGGGCCGGACGGTCAGCCGGATCCGCGGGGGCTGGGTGCGGCGCTGCGCGCGTACGCCTCGCTGCCCGACGTCGACCGGTTCGCCATCGAACGGCACCTGAGTCTCGCCCTGTCCGGGGTGGTGCGGGACCATGTCGAGGATCTGAACGCGGAGCACGTACGCATCAGCCGGGGTGAACCGGGCCGGCTGGCGCGCGTACCGAAATTCTTCGAACCTGATCCGGCGGAGCCGGTCGTCAAGACCGCCCGGCCGGCGCCCGCGCAGCCCACCGTGCTTCCCCTGGCGGGCGGCGGCCTGCTCAGCGTGGCCGGCCTCGCGCTGCTGGCGCTGGCCGCGGCCGAGACCCACATCGTGGCCGGCGTGGCGGTGTTCGTGCTGGTGGCCGGCGGCGGCTACGCGATCGTCCGGCAGGGCGTGGATCGGGCGTTCCGGCGTAGCCGGCAGGCGGCCGAGGAGGCCGAGTTCAGTCACGGAACGCGGGCCGGATTCCTGCGCCCGGCCGGCGACACCATGCGCGCCGGCTTCGCCGACGCCACCAACGCGATGATCGACACGGTCTTCGGCGTCTATCAACCGCGCGAGCAGCATCTGCGCGAGGCGTTCTGGCAGGACACGCGCGGGCTGCGCAAGGCGCTGCACGGTGACTTGATCGATCTGTACGGGGTACGCGGCGTCCGCGCCGGAGCGGTGCGCTGGCTCGTGCACCACCATGCCGACGACATCGCCTGCCGCTGGCGGGAAGGCACCCTCGACGACTTCCGCCGCCCGCACCGGCCGCCCACCCCGATCGCCGGGATCGTGGCCCTGGCCGCCGCCGCGATCGTGCTGCTGTGGGCCATGAGCGTTCTGACCCTCTACGCGCTGGCGCTCGCGGCGCCGCTGCTCTGGTTCGGCACCCGGCTGGTGCTCCGGGGCGGCCTGGCGCTCTTCGGCGAGCGGCGGCGGATCGCCCTCGACTCTCTCGAGTTCCAGCGGCGCTGGGCCGGGGAGTGCGCTGCCTGGCAGCGCTGGGTGGACTGGCTCGCCGACCGGCCGACCGACGCCGAGATGGGTCGGTGGCTCAGCCTCGACCTGGCACTGTGGAAGCGCGAGGTGATGAGCGAGTACCGGCTCACCAACCGCGACATCCTCACCCACCTGACGCTGACCGAGGCGGCGCCGCGCGGCCGGCACGCCCGGTATGTGGGCGGTCCGTACCGGCATTCGGCGTACACCGTCCTGCTGTTCCTGCTCACTGAAGGTGGGGTGCGGCAGGTACAGGCCCGGCTCGACTTCGCGACCGGCACATTCTCCGCCATCCGGCGGACCACGTTCCGGTACAGCGCGATCGGCTCGGTGCGGGTCACCGAGGTGGGCCGCGGCCGGCAGGCCTTCCAGCTCGGCCTGATCAGCAACCAGACGATCGAGGTGCTGCTCGACGACTTCGCGGGGGAGCCGCTCGAGCAGTTCGGGGAGGATGCGGAACAGCTCGCCGAGCTCGCCTCGGACGCGGCCGGCGTGACCAGCGCGCTGCGGGTGCTGGAGGCGGTGGCCGCGGACGGGCGGGACTGGATCGCCCTGGAACGGCAGCGCCTTTATCGGCGCATGCCCCGCCAGCAGCGGATGCCCACGGCGCAGCTGCCCCGATAGGTCAATACTCGCCGGTGGTGTCGGTGTGTGCGGGGACCAGGCTGAGGAACGCCTGCAGGGCGCGGCTCGGCGGGATCGCGGACGGCCGGGCGAGCGCGAGCGTCCACGGCGTCGCCGGTGGATCAAGCTCGATGGGTACGACTCTCGCGCCGGCCTCGGCCCGCAAAGGTGGGACCAGGGCGACTCCCAGACCGGCTTCGACGTACCGGGGAATGGTTGTCAGGTCGGTGGCCTCGACCACGACGGTCCTGGTCAGGCCGGCCCGGCGGAAGTCGTTGTCCGAGCGGATCCGGTTGCAGTAGCCGGTCGGCAGGTCGATGAACAGCTCGCCGGCCAGGTCGCCCGGGCTGACCTGCTTCTCGGTGGCGAGGGGGTGGTCGTCCGGAACGAGCAGGCGCGGCTGGAACGTGGCGATCGGCGTGAGGTCGACGCCGTCCACGTGCAGGGTGTCGACGCCGACGAAGGCCACGTCGAGCTGGTGCGAGCGCAGCTTGTCGAGCAGGCCGGAACTGCCCTCGGCGGCCACGGTCATGTGCAGGCGCACGCCGGGGTGCTTCTTGCGGAAGCCGCCGACCAGGGTGGGCAGGTCGACGACGGCGAGACCGGCCAGCGTGCCGACCCGGAGACTGCCGCGCAGCCCCAGGCCGGCGCCCTCGACGGCGGCGCGCGCCGAGTCCAGCGACTCCAGCGCGTTCTTCGCCTCCGGCAGCAGTGCCCGGCCGGCGGCGGTCAGCGTGACGTGGGTGGTGCTGCGGTCGAAGAGCGGGGTGCCCAGGTCACGCTCCAGCGCCCGGATGCTGGCGGAGACCGTGGACTGTACGGCGTGGGTGCGCTTCGCTGCCCGGGTGAAGTTGAGCTCCTCGGCGACGGCGATGAAGAACTCCAGTTGGCGCTGCTCCATGCGGCCACTCTATCGCTCGGGGCGATGGCGGCTATCAAGAGCATTCGTTGGACACGATGACTGGGGCGCGGGAGGGTGCTTGTCATGAACATTCTTCTGACCGGCGCGACCGGTTACATCGGATCCGCAGTCCGCTCGGCACTCGCTGGGGCGGGGCACACGGTTACCGCGCTGGTGCGTACGTCCTCGGCCGCCGACCGCATCGCCGGCGCCGGTGTGGAGCCGGTGATCGGTGACATGCGCGACGCCGTGCTGGTCCGGCGGCTTGCCGAGAAGAGCGACGCGGTCGTGCACGCGGCCAGCCCCGGTGACGAGAGCAGCGCCGATGCGGAGAACGCGTTTGCTGACGCGGTGCTGTCCGGGCTGGACGGGACCTTCATCCGCACCGGCGGTGTCTGGGTGCACGGGTCCGGTGACGCGATCACCGAGGAGACCCCGCGGTCGGCGCCGCCGATCGTCGCATGGCGGGAAAGTGTGGACCGGCGAGTCCTTGCGGCAACGGGCATCCGTGCGGTGCTCATCGAGCCGGGTGTCGTATACGGCCATGGTGGCGGCATTCCACGGCTGGTGACCGGCGCTGCTCGGTCCGCTTCGGGGCTCAGCCTGATCGGTGACGGTAGCCAGCACTGGGCGACCGTGCACGTCGACGACCTGGCACGGCTCTATGTGGCTGCCCTCGAGCGGGCCGGTCATGGCGAGACGTTCCTGGGTGTCAGCGGTGACAACCCGACGACCCGCTCGCTGGGCGAGGCTGCTGCTTACCGCCTCGGGCTGGGCGGCCGCGTCGTGCCCGAGGACCCGGCAGACACGGTTGCCCGGCTCGGCGAGTTCGGCCGGGCGCTGCTGCTCTCCCAGCAGACCGACGGCGGGAAGGCCCGGCGCGTATTGGGCTGGCAGCCCACCCACCGAACCCTGGCCGAGGAGATCGCCGCCGGCGCCTACGACCCGGCCTGACCCCCCGCCTTGCCCTGCCGGCGCCCGCCCTCGCCGCCGCAGCCCCGGTCGACAGCTGAGCGGACTGGCTGACCACCAGCGCTGCTTCCGCAGCCGGCAGGCAGCACTGCCCGTCAGCCGAGCAACCCCGGCTGACGCTGGGCGTTGCATGCAGGGCCGGGAGGCAGCGCTGGCCGTCAGCCGAGCAACCCCGGCTGACGGTGGGTGTTGCGTGCGGGCCGGGAGGCAGCGCTGGCCGTCAGCCGAGCAACCGCGGCTGACGGTGGGTGTTGCGTGCGGGGCCGGGAGGCAGCGCTGGCCGTCAGCTGAGCAACCGCGGCTGACGGTGGGTGTTGCGTGCGGGCCGGGAGGCAGCGTTGGCCGTCAGCCGAGCAGTCCGGCTGACGGTGGTTGTTGCTTGCTGGGCGGGACGGAGGCGGGCCGGGTCTCGTCGGGGGTCGGGGGTCGGGCGTCTGAGAGCCCGCCTTCGGCGCCGCCTGGCGGGGCCAGGGTACGGCGGCCGGTGACGTATGAGTTTCCGGACGCCGGCACACCCGTGGCGGGTGTAGGTACACCCGCCACGGGTGTGGCCGTTACCCGGGAGGTCTCCCGCTGCAGAGCGCCGGCACCGCGCGCGGTGTTCTGCCAGCGGTGCGGGTTCGGCTGGATCGAAAAGGGAGGGCTGGTGCGCGCCTGCACCGCGACCCGGCCGGCCATCCGGCACATCTCGCGCTCGAGGCGAGCGGCGGACGGCCGCCGACCCCGGACCGGCGGCGAGACCCCGACGCCGAAAGCCCTCTAGCGGTCAGCCGAACCACGCGGCTGGCGACCAGCGCTGCTTCGGGAGCTGCGAAGCAGCCCTGGGTGACAGCTGGGCTGCGACCCACAACGAGGCCAGGTGGTAAGGGGTGGGTGACAGCTGGGGAGTGGGGTGGGTGACAGTCGGGAGGGGGATGATCGGCGGGCAGGAGTGACGGCTGGGCGCAGGGGTGTGGCGGGGTTGCATAATGGCCGCGTGGCCGCCAATGTCATCGATGACCTTGAAGCTGAACAGCTGCGCCTGGAGTCGGTGCTGAGTCGGCTCGTGCCGGCTGACTGGCTTGCGCCGTCCGCAGCCGCCGGCTGGACGATTGCCGACGTCGCGCTGCATCTGGCGCAGACCGATGAGGCGGTGGCAGCCACCGTGCACGGCGACGGGAACGCGATCGAGTGGCAGCGTCTCGGCAGCACCGTGGACGAGGCGATGGCAGCGCTGGTCGCCGCCGACCGGACCGATCCGGCGGTGGTCTTCGACCGGTGGCGGGCCGCCCGCCGGGCCTGTGTGGAGGCGCTGCGGGCCGCCGACCCGGGCCAGCCGGTGCGCTGGGTGACCAACTGGATCAAGCCGCGCACCCTGGCCACCACCCGGCTGGCCGAGCATTGGGCGCACGCGCTGGACATCGCCACGCCGCTCGGCATCGACTATCCGGACACGATGCGCCTGCGGCACATCGCCTGGCTGGGGCACAGCACTCTCCCGTACGCATTCCGGCTCACCGGCCTGCCCACCGTGCCGGTGTTCTGTGATCTGACCGCGCCGGACGGCTCGTCCTGGCAGTTCGGCGACCCGGCCGCGGAGAACGTGATCGCCGGTGACGCCGGCGCTTTCTGCCGGGTCGGCGCCCAGCGCCTGGACCCGGAGGCGTCCGGTCTGCAGACCAAGGGACCGTACGCGGCGGAAGCCCTCCGGGTGCTGCGCAACTACGCTGCGGTGTGATGGATCCGTGGGGTGACGACGCGCGCTGGTATCCGGACATCGTCGAGGCGGGCGACGCCTCGGAGGCTTGGCGGGCGGAGTTCGAGCGGCAGGGCGTGACGTTCGACGTTCAGCCCGACGGCGACCTGAGCCGGCATCGCCGTGCCGGCGTTTCCAGTGGTGAGTTGCGGGCGGACCTGACGGCCCGCCGCGGGCAGCGCCAGTTCTACCTGGCACTGCGCACCGGCCGGTTCACGGCGCTGCAGGGGTTCGCTCCGGATCTGGCGGTGGCTGCGCAGGCGGCGCGGATGTGGCTCGCCGGGACCCGGCCGGGCGAGGTCGCGGCGGCTTTCCCGTTCCTCGGTTCGGTGGCGCTGGCCGAGGCCCGTGAGCGCGGCGACCGGGCGGAGTCGCGCTGGCTCTGGCTGTACGAGAATCACTGCGACGACCCGATCGGCGCCAAGCTGCGGGCGTTCGTCGCGCTGGCGTTCCACGAGCCGAGGCTGCGACAACCGCAGCCGTTCACCAGCCATTTCACGCTGGGCTTCGGCCGGGACCATCCGGTGGTCACCCCGGCGTCCACTGCGGATCGGTTCGTCGTTCGCACCCGGGACGGCCACGTGCACGAGGAGACCGACGCGCCCGGCGCGCTCCGGCTGGTGCTGGCCGACCTGCCGCCAACATGACATCATTGTTGTCATGAATGACAAGGGCGCAGCGCTGTACGAAGTCCTCCGCCAAGTCCGCCCCCTGGTGCTCAACTCGGCCCGGGCGGTCGAGGCGTCCCTGCGCCCGGAGCGGCTGACCGTCGGCATGCGCGCCGTCCTCGAGGTGCTCGCCGAGCACGGCCCGGCCCCGGTGCCGGCCGTCGCCGAGCGGCTCGATCTGGCCCGCCAGGGTGTCCAGCGGCACGTCAACGACCTGATCGATCTGGGTCACGTCGTCGCGAAGGAGAACCCGGCACACCGCCGCTCGGTGCTGATCACGCTGACTCCGGCCGGCGCCGAGTTGTTCGACCGCATCCGCGAGGACGAGCTCAAGACCCTGGCCGGCCTGGCCGCCGACTGCACCCCGGCGGAGATCGCCGCGGCGCTGAAGGTGCTGACCGCGCTCAACCGGGACGTCCGCCGGAGGACCGCATGATCTACGAGCTGACCACCGCCAACCGCCTGATGATCGCGGACTTCCTGGAATCCCTCGACGACGACCAGTGGGCGACCGAAACCCTGTGCGAGGGCTGGACCGTGCACCACATGGCCGCCCACTTCGTCCAGCCGATGCTGGTCGGCTTCGGGCGTTTCTTCCTGGCCGCGCTGCGGTATCGCGGCGACACCGACCGGACCGTCGACCACTTCACCCGGAAGCTGGCCCGGCGACCCCGCGACGAGCTGGTCACACTGCTGCGGGAACACGCCGCCGACCACGTGGACCCGCCGCGGGTCGGGCCGATGGGCCCGTTCGCCGAGACCTGCCTGCACCTGCGCGACATCGCCCGCCCACTCGGACTGGCCGCCGACGTACCGGCCGAGCACTGGCGCATCCTGTTGGACTACCTGACCTCGCCGCGGGTGGCGCCCGCTCTGGTCGCCCCGGGCCGCCTCGACGGGCTCCGCCTCACCGCCACCGACGCCGACTGGAGCAGCGGCGCCGGCGCCGAGGTGGCGGGCCCGATCGAGGCGATCGGCATGGCGATCACCGGCCGGGCAGTGGCCGTCAAGGACCTGCACGGCCCGGGCGCCGGCCGGTTAGCGCCATCACCGACAGCAGCTCGTAGAGGGCATGCGCCGCCGCGATCCCGGTGATCTCCGCGTGGTCGTACGCGGGGGACACCTCGACCACATCCGCGCCGACCAGGTTCAGTGCGGCGAAGCTGCGCAGGATGGTCAGCAGCTCCCGACTGGTCAGGCCGCCCGCCTCCGGGGTGCCGGTGCCGGGGGCGAACGCCGGGTCGAGCACGTCGATGTCGAGCGACACGTAGACCGGCCGCTGTTCGACCCGCTGATGGATCCGCTCGATGACGCCGCGGGCGCCGATGTCGTCCATCTCGTGGCTGTGCACGATCTGGAAGCCGAGCGCGGCGTCGTCGGCCAGGTCGGTCGAGGCGTACAGCGGGCCGCGGATGCCGACGTGCATCGACCCGGTCCGGTCGATCAGGCCCTCCTCGGACGCGCGGCGGAACGGGGTGCCGTGCACGTAGTCGGCGCCGAAGTAGCTGTCCCAGGTGTCCAGGTGCGCGTCGAAGTGCACCACGGCGATCGGGCCGCCGTGGCGTTCGGCCATCGCCCGCAGCAGCGGCAGTGCGATGGTGTGGTCGCCGCCGATCGTGACCAGGCGGGGCGCCCGCTCCAGGACGGAGCGGGCGCCGTGGTGGACCTGCTGTACAGCCGTGCCGATGTCGAACGGGTTCACCGCGAGGTCGCCGGCGTCGGCCACCTGCAGGGCAGCGAACGGCGACACGTCGGCGGCCGGGTTGTACGGGCGCAGCAGCCGCGACGACTCCCGGACGTGGGCCGGCCCGAACCGCGCGCCCGGCCGGTAGCTCACGCCCGCGTCGAACGGCACCCCGATCACCGCCACATCCAGGTCGGACACCTCGTCGGCGCGGGGCAGCCGGGCGAACGTGGCCGGCCCGGCGAACCGCGGCACCACGGTGGCGTCGATCTGACCGATCCGGCCGTTCTCGGTGATCCGTGGGTCGTTCATCGGCGGGCGACCCGGTGCACCGAGGCTCCGGCGTCGTCCACGACCTCCGGGGCGACACCGTCCGTGGCCGGCACCCCGCGGGGTCCGTCCGGTCCGAAGACGTAGCGGGGCTCGGGTACGGCGTACAGAAGAAGAAGGTAGGCCGCGGCAGCGAGGACCAGCGTGACCGGCAGGCTGATGTCCACGCCGCCCGCGCTGTTGCGGAACGGGCCCTCGATCAGCGGCGGATAGTTCGCGAACATCAGGCCCACGATCGCCGCCGGGATCCAGGCGGCCATGCCGCGCCAGTTGACGCCGGCGGTGAACCAATACCGGCCGCCGGTCCGTCCCTGGTTGAAGACCTGCAGGTCAGCCGGGTCGTAGTGGCCACGCCGGACGATGTACCCGATGGTCATGATGATCATCCACGGGGTGGTGCAGATGACGATCGCGCCGATGAACGCGTTCACGCTGTCGATCAGGTCGAAGGCGAGCCGGCCGACCAGGATGAAGACGAACGCGAGGACGCCGATGAACAGCGACGCCTGCACCCGGCTCAGCCGCGGGAAGACCGAGGAGAAGTCGAGGCCGGTGCCGTAGAGCGAGGTCACGCCGGTGGACATGCCGCCCAGGAAGGCGATCACCACGAGCAGGACCGTGTACCAGGCGGGGGAGACCTGCACGAGCGCGAAGATGTAGTCCTGTTCGCCGGAGACCAGGGTGGCGGTGCCGACGCCGAACAGGAACGGCACCAGGGTGGCGAGCTGGGCGAAGAAGGTCGCGCCCAGCAGCCGGGGTACGGGTGTGTCCGCCGGGATGTAGCGCGACCAGTCGCCGAGGAACGCGCCGAAGGAGATCGGGTTGCCCATCACGATCAGGGCGGAGAGCACGAACGTGGGCCAGAAGGAGCCGAGCGCGTACGCCTCCGGGCCGGGGTCGTAGCCGAAGTCGAACATCCCTGCGAAGGCGACGACGCCGAGGAGCATCAGTGCGGTGTTGGCGACGACGACGATCTTGTTGACGGCGAGCATGAGCTGGTAGCCGTACACGACCACGACGATGACCAGCGCGCCGAGCACCGCGTAGATGATGCCGCGGACCAGGTCGTTGTCCGGCATGCCGAACAGCCGGGTGAGCGCGCCGGCGACCGCGTCACCGCTGACCCACACCGAGATCGAGTAGAAGGCGATGGCGGTCAGCAGCGACAGGAACGAGCCGACCACCCGGCCGCGCACGCCGAAGTGCGCGCCGGATGAGACCGCGTTGTTGGTGCCGGTCTTCGGCCCGAACAGGCCCATCGGCATCAGGATGAGAGCACCGACCAGCAGGCCGGTCACCGTCGCCGCGACCGCCTGCCACAGCGAAAGACCGAGGAGTACGGGGAACGTGCCCAGGATGATCGTGGCGAAGGTGTTCGCCCCGCCGAACTGGATGCGGAACAGGTCACGGGGCCGGGACGTCCGGTCCTCGTCGCGGATCGTGTCGATGCCGTAGGTCTCTATCACAAAGGTCTTCGGGGTTTCGCTCACTGTCGACCGTCCTCGATACGGGGTTGAGCAGAAGCTAGACCCGAGTTGCCTCACAGGCAACACTTGTTGCTAAGAAGTTCGAAGGAGGAAACAATGCGCATCGTCGACCTGTCCATTCCGGTCGGCCCGGGCACGCAGGTCTACCCCGGCGACCCGGAAGTCCGTTTCACCCGGCACGCGACGGTCGACCGCGAGGGCTACAACCTGCTCCACGTCGAGTTCGGCTCGCAGACCGGCACCCACGTCGACGCGCCCTACCACTTCCGCGACGACGCACCGCGCATCGACGAACTCGACCTCAGCCTGTTCACCGGCCCCGGCGCGCTGATCGACGTCCGCGGAGCCGGGGCACGCGGGCGCATCACCTGGGAGCGCATCAGCGCGGCGGCGCCTCGCCTGGAGCCGGGCACGATCGCCCTGATCTGTACGGGGTGGTCAGCGCATTACGGCACCCCGGCCTACTACGACCACCCGTTCCTGGACGCCGACGCCTGCCGTCGCCTGCTCGACCGGGGGATCCGAACGTTCTGCATCGACGCGGTCAACCTCGACGAGACGCCCGACAGCGCCCATCCCGGCGAGGGCTACCCGGTGCACCACCTGATCGCCGAGGCGGGCGGAGTCATCGGCGAGAACTTCCGCAACCTGGAACTCGTCGACTTCCCGAACCCGCTGGTCTCCTGCCTGCCCATCGCCCTCTCCGGCGCTGACGGCGCACCGGTCCGGGCGGTCGCCATCGACCTACGGTGAGACGTTCCAGGCGGCCGGGATGATCACCCAGATCGCCTCGGCGGTGCGCTCCGCATCCGGGTTGACCCAGCTGTGCGGCTCCCGGCCGGAGAAGGTCAGCGAGTCGCCGGCCCCGAGCCGGACCGTGTGCTGGCTGAACAACACGTCCAGCTCCCCGTCGAGCACGTGCAGCACCTCGAGCTCGCAGTTCAGCGTGTACAGCTCGGCGCCGCCGGTGCCGCCCGGCTCGACCACCGACCGCACCACCTGCACCCGGGACTGCCCGCGCGGGGTGAGCAGCCGCTCGTCCGAGCCGTCCCCGGCCAGCTGGATCCGGGCCGCGTCACCGGCCCGGATCAGGTCGAACTCCGGCGCCTCGAACAGCGCGCCGACCGGCAGTGACAGCACCTCGCAGATGGTCACCAGCGTGGCCACGCTCGGGGACGTCTCGTCGCGCTCGATGCGGCTGACGAAACCCTTGCTGACCTCCGCGCTCGCCGCGACCTGGTCGATGGTGAGCCCCTGCCGCAGCCGGGCGGCCCGCAGCCGCGCGCCGATCTGCACCTTGCCGCTGGTCGGGGAGATCGGAAGTGGTTTCACGCCTGAACGATAATCTTCGCCCGTGATCGATGACTTCGCGACCTGGCTTCCCCTGCTCAAACTCATCCGGCTCGACCCCGGCGGCCACGCGGCCGGGCAGATCAGCCGTGGCTCCTGGAGCGTGCCGGTGCCGAAGCCGCAATGGGTTCCCGGCCGGGCCGCCCAGGTGTCCGACATGCAGGAGGAGTGGGATGCGGTCGGCCGGGTGCGGGACGCGCTGATCGCCGATGGCCGGGAGGGCCTCTCGTTCGTCGTGGAGGCGCAGGCGCCCGGACGCCGGGTGCTGCACCTGATCGACAACGGTCCTGCCGTGGAGACCGGGCTCGGGCCGTACCCGGGCTCGCTCGTCCTGGTCGACGGTGCCGTGCCGGAGCCGTGGCGGCGCCTGCCGGAGCCGGCGCCCACGGCGACCCCCGCGCCGTCAGCGGATCCGGGCCGGTTGGAGCGGACGCTGCGCGATCGGATCCCCGGCGCCATCGGGGCGACCGAGGCGGAGATCGCCGCGGCCGAGGCGCGTCTCGGTGTCGCAATGCCGGAGGAACTCAAGGCGCTCTACCGGGTGACCCGTGGGCAGTGGAAGGACTGGGGAGACGACTACGAGGCGGCGGAGCGGGCGTCGGACGCGGTCGGTTGCGAGCTGTTCCCGCTCGAAGAGGTGTACATCGCTGACGCGGCGTCCCGGCCGAGCCTCTGGCAGTTCGCTGCGACCGAGGCGGTGGTCACCCCGCCCGGCGCCGCGGTGCAGGGCCTCGTCGGCTCACCCGGCTGGATCGCCTTCGGCGACAACGGCGGCGGTGACCGGCTCGCCATCGATCTGACCCCGGGACCGGGCGGCCACATCGGCCAGATCATCATGATCGACCACGAGCAGAACATCAGGGCCGCACTGCTCGCCGAGTCGCTCACCGACATGGTGCTCAACGGGCGCCAGTCGTGGCGGTCCGAACGCACCGACGAGCCGCCGGTCGTGGCCCGGATCAACATCCGCAGTCTGCCGAGCATCGAGGCGGCCGTGGACCCGCGCCTGGAGGTGCTGGGCATCGGCGTCTGGCAGGGCGAGCCGCTGAGTCTCGTACCGGTGATGGGTCTGACTCGGCTGCGCACTTTGACCGCCTACCCGGGCACCCTGGCCGACCCGCTGGAGATCGGCCGGTTGACCGGCCTGGAATTCCTGCGGCTCGGGCCGCGGGAATGGCGGACCCTGCTGGACGCCGGCGCCCTGCCGCCGGGCCTGCTGGCCGCCGGCATCGAGGTGCCGGGCAGCCCGAACCCGCTGTCCATCGTGGAACTGGCCAACGAGATCCTCGGCCGCTTCGGCCGTCCACCGATCACCCGAACCGTCCTGGAGGGCTCGTTGCCCTGACATCGGCTTTCCGGTCCATGGTGGCGGTAGGCCGGCGAAGGTAGCTTGCGGTGTACATCAACATCACGCCGAGCGACGGGGGCTAACGTGCAGGCGAGGGCGAACGTGTATGAGGAAGCACTCCGCAGCATCAGCGAGGCGGCGCAGGCCTACGGCGTCGAGGACGACTCGGTGGTCCGCTACCGGTCCCGGATGCGCGAGTGCGGCCCGCTCGGGTACGCGGAGGGCGGCATGGCGTCCATCCTGGTGCGGACCGCGCAGGACCACCGCGCCGACTGCAGCCGGGCGGTCTGCCGAACCTGTGACGGGCTGAAAGCGGCGCTCACCGTCGCGCTGGCCGGCTGCCGCGAGCTGGTCGACATGGAGCTCGCCGAGATGGTCGGCCGGCGGCGGCCACGCCGGCCACGACTGTGGCACCGGTTCGCCGGGAACGGCAGGTGATCGCGGTGCCGGCCGAGGACACGCTGCCGCTGCGGACCAGCGCCATGGCGGAACACTTCGATGTCCCCGAGCCGGCCGTCGACCGGTACGCCCGGATCTTCGACGGGCTCCCGGCCCGGGAACAACGTCAGGTGCAGGTGATCGCCTTCCACGCCGCGGTCGTCAACCTGGCCGCCCGGCACACCGGCTGCCCGGCGGCCGAGTGCCCGACCTGCGACGACGTCCGGGAGGCCCTGGCCATCGCGATGGCGGTGGTCCGGACCGACATCACACCGAGCCTCAGCGCTTCCCGACAGCGGTAGGACGCACCACGAAGATCACCCGGTCGGGCGCGTCCTTCGGCGCGTCGGTGCCGAACGGCGCGTTGTACCGGTTGGCCAGCTCCATGTAGAACGCGCCGGTCGGGTCCGGCTCGATGCGCTCCACAACCCCGCGCACCTCGATGTAGCGGTACGGATTCTCCGGGTCGATGATCGAGATCGCGACGGCCGGGTTCGCCTGGATGTTCTTGAACTTGCGCCGGAAGTTCGTGTGGGTGAAGCGGATGACCTCACCGTCCCAGGCGTACCACATCGGATTGACCTGCGGGCTGCCGTCCTCCCGAACCGTGGCCAGGTCGGCGAAGAGCGGCCGCTCCAGCAGGTCACGAAGATCGTCCGGGATGATGGCGTTCGCAGTCGTCATGACAGCGACCCTATGCGATCACCATCCGAACTCGTACACCGTGGTCGACTCGTAGGTCTGGCCGGGGCGCAGCTCCGTGGTGGGGAACTGCGGGTGGTTGGGGGAGTCCGGGAAGTGCTGGGTCTCCAGGGCGAGGCCGTCGCCCTGGCGGTACAGGTGGCCGCTGGCTCCGGCGAACGTGCCGGTCAGGAAGTTGCCGGAGTAGAACTGCATACCGGGCTCGGTGGTGTGCACGGTCAGGCTTCGGCCGGTGCCGGGCTCGGCGACGTGGGCGACGACCCGCAGGCCGGCTTCCGGGTTGTTGAGCACCCAGTTGTGGTCGTATCCGCTGCCGTAGCGCAGCTGGGTGTGGTCCTCGCGGATGCGCTCGCCGATCGCGGTGGGAGTACGGAAGTCCAGCGGCGTGCCGTCCACCGGGGCGATCTCGCCGGTCGGGATGAGAGTGGCGTCGACCGGCGTGAAAGCGTCGGCGTCGATGCGCAGCACGTGGTCGTACACGTTGCCGGAGCCGTCACCGGCCAGGTTGAAGTAGCTGTGGTTGGTCAGGTTGACCACGGTCGCCGTGTCGGTGGTGGCCCGGTAGTCGATCCGCAGGCCGTTGTCGGCGGTGAGGCGGTAGGTGACCGTCACCCACAGCGTGCCCGGGAAGCCCTGGTCGCCGTCGGGGCTGACGTGGTGGAGCACCAGCGCGCCGTCGTCGGTGACCGTGGCCTCCCAGATCCGCTGGTCGAAGCCGGGCGTGCCGCCGTGCAGGCTGTTCGGACCGTCGTTGACCGGCACCTGGACCGCCAGCCCGTCGATGGTGAACTGTCCCTTGGCGATCCGGTTGCCGTACCGGCCGATGATCGCCCCGAAGTACGGGCCGGGGTTGTCCAGGTAGCCCTGGATCGAGGCGAAGCCGAGCGCCACGTTCGCGGTGTTGCCGCCCCGGTCCGGCACCTCGATCGACTGCACGATCCCGCCGTAGGTGAGGACGCTGACCCGCAGGCCGCTGCCGTTGCTGAGGGTGTACCGGTCGACCGCGCCGGCCGGGGTGGAACCCCACGCCTCCTGAGCGACGGAAACGGCATCCAGCGACATGACCGACATCAACTCCCGACTTGATCGTTACGGTGCGTGGCGGGAAGCATACCGGCTCACCGATGTCCGATCAGCCGGCTGCCCGCCTGACGAGATCGGCGATCCGCTTCTCGTCCGCAGCGGTCAGTTCGGTGATCGCGAAAGCGCTCGGCCACATGGTTCCCTCGTCGAGGTTCGCGATCTCCTCGAAGCCCAGCGTGGAATACCGCGTCTTGAACTTCGCCGCCGACTGGAAGAAGCACAGGACCTTGCCGTTCTTCGCATACGCCGGCATCCCGTAGTAGAGCTTCGGCGTCAACTCGGGTGCGCTGGCCCTGATGATGGCGTGGACCCGTTCCGCCAGGGCACGATCGGCCTCCGGCAACTCGCCGATCTTCGCTAGCACGGCGGCCTCGGGATCGGCCTTGCTCTTGCCGCGACGGGCCGCCTTCACCTCGGCGGCACGCTCCTTCATCGCGGCCTTCTCCTCGTCACTGAACGCCGCGGGTGTCTTCTCAGCCATGCGCTCCATGCTAGGAAGCCGGGCCGGAGCTGCGCTTCT
Source organism: Actinoplanes sp. NBC_00393 (assembly GCF_036053395.1). Taxonomy (NCBI): domain Bacteria; kingdom Bacillati; phylum Actinomycetota; class Actinomycetes; order Micromonosporales; family Micromonosporaceae; genus Actinoplanes; species Actinoplanes sp. NBC_00393. The sequence continues at coordinate 1,491,256 of NZ_CP107942.1, forward strand.
TGAAAGCTGATCAGAGTGCAGTCGCCTTGCCGATCACCGCGTTCGCCAGGAGGCGGTCGGCGAACGGCAGGCCCGCCCCGCGCAGCACGGTGCGGCGCAGCCAGCGCTGGGCGGGCGTGCGCGGGACGAACCAGCGGGTGCCGCGACGGGCCCGGTCCTGGGTTGCGGTCACGAGAGGGCGCAGCGTCTGCTCGTACCCCAGAAAAGCCGCATCGATCGATGCGCGGCTGGTCAGCTCGCGCGCCAGCACGCTCGCGCCGGCCACCGCGAGCGAGGCGCCCTGCCCGGCCAGGAGCGAGACGGCGTACGCGGAATCGCCCAGCAGAACCACCCGGCTGCTGCTCCAGGCCGGGACGATCGCCTGCGCGACCTGGTCGTAGTAGACCTCGCCGGACGGCGGGCAGGCGGCCAGCGCCCGCGGCGCGATCCAGCCCAGGTCACCGTATTCGTCGCGCAGCGCCGCACGGACGTCGGCGGGACGCGTGGGGTCGTCGGCCGGATGCACCGCGAAAACCGCCACCCGCCCGTCGCGCAAGCCGTAGAACCCGAGCGTGTGGTGCAGCGTGTCGGTCATGCAGAACCGGCCGGCGACCTCGGCGTGCGCGACGGGATCGTCGAACGTGTACGCCGCCGTGTGGAAACCGAGGTAGTGGACGTGATCGCGTTCCGGGCCGAAGGTCAGGGCGCGGGTCGCCGAGTGGATGCCGTCGCAGCCGGCCAGCAGGTCGGCGGTGAGGGTCTCGCCGTTGTCCAGCGTGACGGTGACGCCGTCCGCCCGGTTGTCGATCGCCGTGAGTCTGCGGCCGTAACGGACGTCGACATCGCTGATCAGGGCCTGCTCCAGATCGGGGCGCATGATGCTGACGACACGGCCGCCGGCGGCGCGGGCGAACTCGGAGTATTTCAGGCCGGCGCGGCGGCGGCCGGTGTCATCGCAGTAGGCGAGCTCGTCGACCCGGTAGCCGAGCTGCTGGATGCGGGGCAGCACGCCCATCGCCTCGGCGGCGTCGTAACCTGGACCGAAGAAGTCGATCATGTAGCCGCTGGGGTGCGGGCCGGGGGAGCGCTCGATCACGACGACCTCGACGCCGGCCGTGTCGAGCTGCCGGGCCAGGGCCAGACCGGCGATGCCGGCGCCGCAGACGATCGCTCTCATCGGGACCGGACCAGGCGGCGCAGGACGGTGGTGGTGTCGCCGCGCTCCGGGCCGAGCAGCGCGCGGTGCAGCATCACGCCGTCCACAGCGGCGGCGACCACGGCCGCGGTGGTCTCCGGGCCGGGCACGCCGTGGGCGGCGAGCCGGTCGGCCAGGTCGCGGCGGAAGTCGCGGATCACCTCGGCAAGCTGCTGCCGGAGTTGCTCGTCCCGGGTGGCCGCCAGGTACGCCTCGACCAGCAGCACCGAGGCCGGGTCGGTGCCGGTGTGCGGGTCGAGCGCCCGGAACAGCCGATCCACCGCGTCGGCGGCGCTGCGGGTGCCGGCCAACAGTGGCGTGACCTGCGCGGTGAGGGCGCGGGCGGTGTCCAGGGCGGCCTCGGTGAGCAGGGCCTGGACCGAGCGGAAGTGGTAGTGGACCAGGCCGGGCGCCACGCCGGCGCGCTCGGCCACCACCCGGGTGGTGGTGGCAGTCCACCCGCGCTCGACTATCAGCTCGGATGCGGCGCGCAGCATGCGCTCCCGCACTTCACGGCCTCGTTCGGTCGCGGTCACCATGTGGTCGCCTCCCTGGTCGATCGTCCAGGCCAATCGTATTGGGCAATCGACCAAACTCCAAACCCAGCTGACGGCCAGGGCTGCTTCGGCGGCCGGGAGGCAGCGCTGAGCGTCAGCTGGCGAACCTCGGCTGACGGCCAGGGCTGCTTCGGCGGCCGGGAGGCAGCGCTGAGCGTCAGCTGGCTTCAGCGGGTCAGGAGTTTGCGGATCTCCTGTGTCACCAGATCCGGGGCCTCCTCGGCCATGAAGTGGCCGCAGCTGACCGGCACGTGCCGCAGGTCCGGGGCCCAGGCCCGCCACCGGGCGGCGGCGTCGAAGCCGAGCATCGAACCCCAGTCCTGCTGCAGGACGGTGACCGGCATCGGCAGGACCCGGCCGGCCTCGCGGTCGGCGCGGTCGTGCTCGACGTCGATGCCGGCCGAAGCGCGGTAGTCGGCGACGATCGACGGGACAGCGTTCCGGCAAGCGTCCAGGTAGGCGGCGCGGACGTCCGGCGGGATGGCGGCAGGGTCGTTCGCCCAGAGGTCCAGGAAGTGGCCGAAGAACTCGTCGGCGGTCGCGGCGATCATGCGTTCCGGCAGGCCGGGCGGCTGGGCCATCAGGTACAGGTGAAAGCCGACGGCGGCGCTCGTCCCGTGCATCACGTCCCACATGTCCAGCGTCGGCAGCACGTCGAGCGACGCCAGGTGGGTGACGGTGTCCGGGTGGTCCATGGCGGTGCGGATCGCGACCAGCGCACCCCGGTCGTGGCCGGCCAGCGCGAACCGGTCGTGGCCCAGTCGCCGGGCCAACTCGACGATGTCGGCGCCCATGGTCCGCTTGCTGTAGGTGTCCGGGCCGTCCTCGGCCGGCTTGTCGCTGGCGCCGTAACCGCGCAGGTCCGGGCAGATCACCGTGTGGTCGGCGGCCAGGTCGGCGGCGACGTGCCGCCACATCAGATGGCTCTGCGGGAAGCCGTGCAGCAGCACGATCGGGCTGCCGGAACCGGCGACGGCGGTGTGCAGTTCGACGCCCTCGGCGACGGGGACTCGCAGGTGTTCGAAGTTCATGGGAGAAACTGTCGCGGGTCCGGATGAGCATTGGATGAGCACGGCGGTAGCGTGACCTGCGTGCGGATCCGGTTCGGTGTGCTGGGACCGGTGGCCGCCGAGGATCCGGCCGGCCGCCCGGTCGCGCTGAAGGGCCCGATGCATCGCGCGGTGCTGGCCCGGCTCTTGGTCGCCCGCGGTCGGGTCGTCCCGGTCACCGCCCTGGTCGACGATCTCTGGGTGGCGCCTCCGGACGGCGCGGTCGCCGCGGTCCGCACCTTCGTGGCGGCCCTGCGGCGCGCGCTGGAACCGGATCGGCCACCCAGGGCGCCGGCGGCTCTGCTCATCACCAAAGGCCCGGGGTACGCGCTGAAGCCCACAACCGGCGACGTGGACGCCTGGCGTTTCGAGCAGACCGCCGTCGACCCGTCCGCCACGCTCGCCCAGCTCACCGATGCACTGGCCGAGTGGCGCGGGTCGGCGTACGCGGACTTCCCGGACGCCGCCTGGGTCCGCCCCGAGCGTGCCCGCCTGACCGAACTGCGGCTGCACGCCGTCGAACGCCTGGCGAACGCCCGGCTCGAGGTGGGTCGCGCTGCCGAAGCGGTGCCCGACCTGGACGCGCACGTGGCCGAGCACCCGTGGCGGGAGGAGGGGTGGCGGCTGCTGGCGTTGGCGCTCTACCGGTCCGGGCGGCAGGCTGATGCGCTCGCGGTGCTGCGCCGGGCCCGCACGCTGCTCGCCGGGCAGCTCGGGATCGATCCGGGTCCGGGTCTGCGCGAGCTGGAGAGCGACATCCTCCAGCAGAAGCCGCACCTCGATCACCCGGAGGCGGAAGCGGTCTGGGCGCGGGCCGCGGCGACGTACGACCGGGTGCTGCACGGCGGCGCCCGGCTGGAAGCGGCGGTCGGGCTGCTGCGGAACCTGGCGGTCGCCGGGCCGGAAGGGCTGGAGGCGGCCCGGGAGCAGCGGGCGGCAGCGGTCGCCGCTGCTGAGCAACTCAACGATCCCGAATTGACGGCCCGGGTGATCGGCGCCTACGACGTGCCGGCCATCTGGACCCGGGTGGATGATCCGGCGCAGGCGGCCGCGGTGGTGGCCGCGGCTGAGCGTGCCCTGGCCGCGCTGCCTGCCGGGGCGCATCCGACGGCGCGGGCCCGGTTGCTGGCCACCGTCGCGGTCGAATCGCGAGGTGTCACCGATCCCCGGCCGTGGGAGTGCGCGGTGGAGGCCGAAGCGATCGCGCGGTCGCTCGACGATCCCGGGTTGCTGGTGTTCGCGCTCAACGGGGTGTTCCTGCAGAGCTGCCGCGGAACCGGGCAGTCGGGCCGGCGGGACGCGATCGGCGCGGAGATCGTCGCGGTTGCCGGGCGGCACGCGCTGGGGCCGGCGGAGGTCCTCGGCCACCTGATCAGGATGCAGGCCCAGGCAGCCGTGGCCTCGTTCGCCGAGGCCGACCGGCACGCGGCGGCGGCTGATGCCCTCGCGGCCAGGCATTCGTTACCGCTGGTCGGCGTCTTCACGGAGTGGTACCGGGCGTTGCGGGCCGACATGACGGGTGGAGCGGCCGGTGAGGCTCTGTCGGCCGGCTTGGCGCCCGGTACTGGTCCGCCAGCCGGCTTTGCGCTCGGTATGGCTCCGCCGGCCGGCTTTGCGCTCGGTATGGCTCCGCCGGCCGGCTTTGCGCTCGGTATGGCTCCGTCGGCCGGCGCAGCCCCGGTTCCGGGCGGGGCGGCGGAGGTCCCGGACGAATTGGCTCGCGTCGAGCAGGCTTACCGGGCGGCCGCGGCCCGCCTCGACAACGCCGGGATGCCCGGGATGCGGGACGGGCTGCTGTCTCTCGCGCTGCTCGGCGTCCGGCTGCGGCGCGGGCTGCCGTTGGTCGATGAAGGCGCCTGGGGTCCGTACGAAATGTGGGTCCGGCCCTTGCTCAGCCCGGGCGTCGCCCTGGGTGACCTGCCTGATCCGCCGCCCGGGCTGCTGGCCGAGGCGCTCTGGTGCCTGTTTGCGCAGGCCGCGGTGGATGCCGGTGATGGGGCGGCGATGCGCCGGGCCCAGCAGGCGCTGGGCCCGGCGGCCGGAGAATGGGCCGGTGCGGCCAGCGGGCTGCTGACTGTTGGCCCGGTCCGTGGCTTCCTCGACGCGATCGGCCGGCGCCTCGATGCGGTCGACCAGCGGCTCGATGCGGTTGACCAGCGGCTCGATGCGGTCGACCGGCGGCTCGATGCGGTCGACCAGCGGCTCGGCGCGGTCGACCAGCGGCTCAGTCGGCCGGCGGGTCGGCGAGGGGCCAGCCACCCGCGGCCAGATGAGCCGACACCCGGACCACATCCTCCGGCGTAGCCTGCTGCAGAACCGAGCTGTTGATCATGCCTCGATGTCGTGCGAGGTGACCGGGTTGCGCCGGGAGTGATCGGTCAACCTCCGGGCGATCTTGCGGAATTCGTCCTCGGTCAGCTTGCGGTGGCGACGACGAGGGTCAGGATCACAATGGTCTCGGTCACGGGAACGGCGTTACCCGTAGAGGTTGCAGGCGTGCCCGAATGCCGAGAGTTAGGTCGCTCGACGTTCATCTATCCAGGCAGGCGTCCGGCAGCAGGAACCAGCGCAGCTTCTCGAAACCCAGGGGCAGATTCAGGCGTACGCCGTCAGCCGGCTCGGTTCTGCGGACAAGGATCCGGCGTGCCTCGTCGAGGTAACCGGCCAGAGCGTCCTCACCTGCGGTGGCCGTCGGCGCGATCGGCATCGACACTGTGCCGTCGTCGCACAGTCGCAGATCGGCGAGCCGGACCGGCGGCGGCACGTGCCGGACGTGCGTCCACCGCGCCGTCCGCGGGTCGAACCGGTAGTCGGGCAGCAGCCGGGCGCCGTACCGGGCGATCAGCGTGACCGCCTCGATCAGGAAATCGGCGACCGCGTCCGAGATGAAGTAGTTCAGGTTCAGCCGGGTCCAGCCCGGTTTGATGCCCTCCCAGCCGTCCAGGATCTCGCCGCGGAACTCGCGCGAGTGGGCCTCGTCGATGCCGAGCAGCCGATGCCCGTACGGGCCGGCGCACGAGCAGCCGCTGCGGGCCTGGATACCGAACAGGTCATTGAGCAGAGCGGCGACGAAGTTGTGATGCAGGTAGCGGTCGCCGGCGCGGATCTGGAACGACACGATCGACAGGCGGTCGGCGTCCAGGTCGCCGAGGATCTGGATGTTGCGCTCGGCGGTCCAGCGGTGGCGGGCGCGCTGCCAGAGTTCGCGTTCGCGGGCCTCGATGAGGTCGGTGCCGATGCTGTCCTTCACGGCGAAGACCAGGCCCGCGCGGATCGACTCGACGATCGCCGGGGTGCCGCCCTCCTCGCGGGCCACCGGATCCTGCAGGTAGCGGTGGCCGGTCGGGTCCACGTAGGCCACCGTGCCGCCGCCCGGCGTGACCGGGACCCGGTTCGTCATCAGGCGCCGGTCCACGACCAGCACGCCCGGGGTCTGCGGGCCGCCGGCGAACTTGTGCGGGGACAGGAAGACGGCGTCCTTGCCGGTCATCGAGATCGGCACGTACGGGCCGGCGGCGGCGTAGTCCCAAACCGAGAGAGCGCCGTGATCGCGCAGCACCCGGGACACCGCGGCGGCGTCGGTCAGGATGCCGGTGACGTTGGAGGCCGCGGAGAAACTGCCGATGCGCAGCGGGCGGTCGGCGTAGGCGGTCAGCGCGCGGTCCAGGGCGGTCAGGTCGACGTGGCCGGTGTGGTCCGACTCGATCTCCACAACGTCGGCGATCGACTCGCGCCAGGGGAGTTCGTTGGAATGGTGCTCGTACGGGCCTACGAAGATCACCGGGCGGTCGTGGTGGGGGATTCGGGTGCTCAGGGCGTACCGATCATCCAGATTCTCCGGAATGCGCAGCCCGAGGATGCCGACCAGCTTGGCCACCGCAGCCGTCGACCCGGACCCGCAGAAGATCACCACGTGCTCGGGGCCGGCGCCCACACTGCGGTGAATGATCGCCCGGGCCTCCTCCCGCAGCGCGCCGGTCTGCGCGCCGGTCGCGGACGCCTCGGTGTGCGTGTTCGCATAACCGGTCAGCACCTGCTCCCGGATGAAATCCTCGACGAAGTCGAGCGCCTGGCCGGAAGCCGTGTAGTCGGCGTAGGTCACCCGCCGCGCCCCGAACGGCCCGTCCAGCATCCGCCCGGCCCCGGCCAGCCCTTCCCGGATCCGCTCCAGCTTCCCCATCGCTCCACGGTGCCGCACGGTGTCCACCTGCGCTGTCGGTCATTCGGCCACCCCCCACCCTTGCCCGGCTCCCCGCCTCCACCGCAGTCAGCGGCCTCAGCTTCACCCGGCGCCGCCCCGCGCCGGCCGGTCTCGCCCCGGCCCGGTCTCGCCCCGGCCCGGTCTCGCCCCGGCCCGGTCTCGCCCCGGCCCGGTCTCGCCCCGGCCCGGTCTCGCCCCGGACCGCCTCGCCCCGGACCGCCTCGCCCCGGACCGCCTCGCCCCGGACCGCCTCCTCCCGGACCGCCTCCCCGCGCCGGTCCCTCCGGCCCCCGGTTGGCGGTTCCGGCTGCGGCCAGCAGTTACGGTGAAAGCCGTGGACGCATCGGAGCAGACCGCCAAGGCCCGCCGGGTCTGGGACCGCAGCGCGCCGAACTACGACCGGCAGATCGCGTTCCTGGAGAGGCACTGGTTCACCGGCGGCCGGGAATGGCTCGGCGCCCGGGCCACCGGCCGCATCCTCGACGTGGGCGTCGGGACCGGCCGCAACTTGCCGCACCTCCCGGCGAACTCTGAGATCACCGGAATCGACCTCAGCCCCGAGATGCTCACCCACGCCCGCCGCCGAGCCGCCGACCTCGGCCTCCGCGCCGACCTGCGTGAAGGCGACGCCCAGCAGCTGCCGTTCGCGGACGGCTCGTTCGACACCGTGGTCTGCGCGCTCTCACTGTGCACCATTCCCGAGCCGCGCACCGCGATCGCCGAGATGCACCGCGTCCTGATCCCTGGCGGCCGCCTGCTGCTGCTCGACCATGTAGCCAGCACCTGGCCGCCGGTCCGCGCGCTGCAGTGGCTGCTCGAACGCATCACCATCGCCACCGCCGGCGAGCACTTCACCCGCCGGCAGCGGCCGCTGGTCGAGTCCGCCGGCTTCGCCGTCGCCGAAGCCGAACGACTCAAGGCCGGCACCATCGAACGCCTGCACGCCACCAGGTCTTGACGACCCGCGCCGCGCCCAGGCCGAACTTGCACGGCTGGCTTTGAGTGCTGTTTCGTGGGCCGCCGAACAGCCTCAGCGCCAGCCGAACTTGTGGCCCAGCCGTCGCACCGGCTTCCGGTCCCTCATTACGGGCGTGGGTGGCGGCTGGTTCGGTCCGGCCGTCGCTGAGGCGGGTTTCCGGGCTCTTGTTACCGGCGTGGGTGGCGGCTCGTCCGGCTCGGCCGCCGCTGAGGCGGGTTTCGGGGTTGTTGTTGCGGGCGTGGGTGGCGGCTGGTTCGGTCCGGCCGCCGCTGAGGCGGGTTTCGGGGTTGTTGTTGCGGGCGTGGGTGGCGGCTGGTTCGGTCCGGCCGCCGCTCAGGCGGGTTTCCGGGCTCTTGTTACCGGCGTGGGTGGCGGCTCGTTCGGCTCGGCCGCCGCTCAGGCGGGCCTCGGGCTGCTTATTTCCAGCGTGAGCGACGGCTCGGGTGGTCGGGCCGACGTCAGGCGGGTTTGCGGCATGACAAGCGTGAGCGACGGCCGAGGCCGTGTTGAGTGCGTGGGCCGCGCGGGCGGCTGACAAAGCGCTGCCGGTCAGCCCTCGCGGCCCGGCTGACCGCCAGGGCTGCTTCACGGCGGCTGAGAGAGCGCTGCCGGTCAGCCCTCGTGGCCCGGCTGACCGCCAGGGCTGCTTCGCGGCGGCTGAGAAAGCGCTGGTGGTCAGCCGGGTACGGGTACGGGGACGTCGGGGAAGGAGCCGTCGTTGAAAAGGACCCGGGCGGCCAGGGCACGACCGACGCGCGGGCGCAGCATCGCGAACGCGGCCTCGGTCAGGGCCGGAGAGCGGACAGCCGCATAGGCGCGGCGCAGCAGGAGCCGGCCGCGGAAGCGGGTGCGCAGCGAGGCCCCGTCGTAGCGGCGCAATACAGACGGGTCGCCGGTGTGCAGATATTCGGCGGTCACGGCGGCGGCCAGGGCGGACAGGCGCAGGCACGGGTCCAGGCCGCCGGCGGTCAGCGGGGAGACCGCCCCGGCCGCATCCCCGACGAGCAGGCCGCGGGGGCAGGCCAGCCGGGGCAACACCCCGCCGACCGGGATCGGGCCACCACGCCGCGTCACCGGGCCGAGGCTGTCCCGCAGGCCGGGCGCGGTGGCGGCGAACGACTCCAGTGCCTGCCGCACCCCGGCGCGCATGGCGCCCGGGTAGCCGGCCACGCCGATGTGCGCGGAATGCCCGTCGTCCAGCACCCAGGCCAGATAGCCGGGGGCGACGTGCGGGTCGAGGACACAGTGGAACGCCGGGACGCTGCCAGGGGCCACCGGGTGCACGAATTCGGCGCCGATGAGGAAGTGGCGGTTCTGGGAGAGGCCGAGGTCGCGGGCCACCCGGGACCGGGCGCCGTCGGCGCCGATCAGGAACCTGGGGGAGACGCGGACTTCCTCCGGATAGCGGACGCCCAGCGACACCCGCGCCCCAGCGGATTCCGCCGCCCGCCGGGCATGGTCGTAGACGCCGGCCATGTCGGCCACCCGGTATTCGTCGCGGTCACTGGTCAGGTGGATCGGGGCCCGCCGCGACGGCGGATACAGGAGCACGTCCCGGATGCCCGGCCCGAGCAGATGGTCCGGCAACGAGAAATCGGTCAGCGTACGCCGTACAAAGATGCCGGTCGTGCGAATGCCCACCGTAAGCGACCGGCGTCGCTCGACCACCTGCACGCTCAGGCCGTGCTCGGCCAGCAGACGGGCGGTCTGCAGGCCGGCCAGACCCGCACCCACCACGAGAACATCGACTGTCTCCACCACCCGGACGTTAAGTCCGAATCCGCCCACAGCCCGCCGCGTGCACGGTATCTGCGCAGCATCTACACACCCCCGTCACGCATCTAGTCAACGAAGAATCCACTGAGGAGCGTGCCGGAGGCCGTACATTGATGGTCTCGTACGGCCACCGACCTTCTCCGCCGAAGGCCGAAGTAGGAGGACCGCCTCGTGACCGAGATCCTCACTCCCTCCCAGACCCAGGTGTTGCGGCTGCTCTGCGACACCGTGGTCCCTTCCCTCCCACATCCGGACGACTCCGACGGTTTCTGGCGCCGCCGCGCCACCGACGTCGGCACCGACCAGGGCGTGCTGACGATGCTGGCGGCCATGCCGGAAGAGCAGCGGCTGGCCCTCGGCGGCCTGCTCGACGTGCTCGGCGCGCAGGGCTTCCGCCCGACGACCTCGCAGGAGTCGCGCGAGCAGATCCTCACCACGCTGTCGCTGGCCTCGGCGCAGGCCGCGGCCGGCATCGGCTCGCTGACCAGCATCATCCTGCTGCTCACCTATGGCGCCGCGGACGCGTCCGGGCGCAATCCGAACTGGACGCGGCTCGGTTATCCCGGCGCGGTCTCCGCGGTTCCGCCGCCGGACGAGCCGGCCATCACCCCGATCCGGCCGGACGGCGACCTCGAGCTGGACGCGGACGTCGTGGTGATCGGCTCCGGCGCCGGCGGTGGCCTGATCGCCGGCCGGCTCGCCGCGTCCGGCGCCCGGGTGGTCGTTCTGGAGGCCGGCCGCTACCGCACCGAGGCCGATTTCCACCAGCTCGAACTCGCTGCGTACCAGAACTCCTACTGGCGTGGCGGCCCCAACCCGACCGCCGATCTGAACGTCACGCTGATGGCCGGCGCCGGGCTCGGCGGCGGCACCGTGATCAATTGGACCAACTGCCTGAAGACCAAGGATTGGGTACGCCGCCAGTGGGCCGAGGACCACGGTCTGAGTGATGTGGCGACGCCGGCGTTCGACAAGCACCTGGACGCGGTGTGGCGCGAGTTGTCGGTCACCGACCAGTGTTCCGAGTTCAACCGGGTGCACGAGGCGATGCATCGGGGCGCCGACGCGCTCGGCTGGTCGTTCGCCACCATCTACCGCAACTGGGACGAGAAACGGCACGACCCGGCGATCGCCGGGCACCTCGGCTTCGGGGATCCGTCCGGGGCGAAACGCTCGACCCTCAAGGTCTACCTGGAACCGGCCGTCACCGAGCACGGCGCCCGCGTGGTCGACGGCTGCCACGTCGAGAAGATCCTGGTGGAGAACGGCCGGGCCGCCGGGGCGCAGGGCCGCACAGTGGACGGAGCAGCCGTCACGGTACGGGCGCCGGTCGTCGTTCTGGCTGCCGGAGCACTGGAATCGCCGGGTGTGCTGCTGCGCACCGGGATCGGCGGGCCGGCGGTGGGGGACTACCTGCGGCTGCACCCGTGCACGGTCACCATGGGTGATTACGGCACGGACATGCAGGCCTGGTGGGGCGCGCCGCAGGCCGGGCTGGTCAACGAGTTCGCCGACGTCGAGGACGGCTACGGCTTCCTGATGGAGAGCGTGCAGTACAGCACCGGGCTGGGGGCTTCCGCGCTGCCGTTCACCAGCGGGGCCGAGCACAAGCAGGCGCTTGCCGACTATCGCAACAACGGCTCGTACATCGGGTTGATCCGCGATCACGGGCACGGCCGGGTCACCCTGGACGCGTCCGGCAACACCGTGCATTGGTACGAGTTGACCGACGAACGGGACGTCCGGATGACGCACCGCGCTCTGGAAGCGCAGATCCGGCTGCACCACGCGGCCGGGGCTCGCGGCATCCGGCTGCTGGCCCGGGGTATTCCACCTTGGCGGTACGGGGATGACCTGGAGGCGTACATCGCCCGGGCCCAGCGGGTGCCGTTGCGGGCCGGCGGCGCCACGATCTTCAGCGCGCACCAGATGGGCAGCTGCCGGATGGGCGCCGACCCGGCCACCAGCGTGGCCGACCCGCGCGGCGAGCTGCACGACACGCCGGGGGTGTGGATCGGTGACGCCTCGGCGTTCCCGACCCCGTCCGGCACCAACCCGATGATCACGATCATGGCCCTGGCGTCGAGGACCGCCGAGAACATCAAGGAGGCGGCGCTGTGAAGAACCTTTTCATCGGTGGGCAGTGGGTACCGTCCACCTCGGACGAGATGATCGAGGTCGTCAACGCGTACACCGAAGAGGTCTTTGCCGAGGTCCCGGCCGGCACCGCGGCTGATGCCGATGCCGCAGTGGCCGCGGCCCGTGCGGCCTTCGACGGCTGGGCTGCGACGCCGCTCGCCGACCGGGTCGCGCTGTGCAGCGCGGTGTCGCTGCGGTTGCAGCAGCGGGCCGAGGAGATCGCGGCGCTGATCGCGCGGGAGATGGGGTCGCCGCTGCCGTTCGCGATGGGCGTGCAGGCCGGACTGCCGGCCGCCACGTTCGCGTCGATGCAGCACCTCGTCGAGGACCTGCCCTGGCAGCAGCGGATCGGGAACTCGCTGATCGAACGGGAGCCGGTCGGCGTGGTCGCGGCGATCACGCCGTGGAACTACCCGCTGCACCAGGTCGCCGCCAAGGTGGCGCCGGCGCTGGTGGCCGGATGCACCATCGTGGTCAAACCCAGCGAAGTCGCTCCGCTCAGCGCCTTCTTGCTCGCCGAGATCCTCGACGAGGTGGGGCTGCCGGCCGGCGTGTTCAACCTGGTCACCGGGTACGGTCCGGTGGTCGGGGAGGCACTGGCCGGGCATCCGGATGTGGACATGGTGTCGTTCACCGGGTCGACCCGGGCCGGGCGGCGGGTCAGCGAGCTCGCGGCGGCGACCGTGAAGAAGGTCGCACTCGAGCTCGGCGGAAAGTCGGCGAACATCATCCTCGACGACGCGGATCTGAAGCAGGCCGTGGCCGACGGGATCGCCAAGTGCTACATCAACTCGGGGCAGACCTGTTCGGCGCTGACCCGGATGCTGGTGCCGCGGCAGTCGCTGCCGGTGGTGGAGGAGATCGCGGCCGCGGTCGCCGGGCAGATCACGGTGGGGGACCCGTTCGATCCGGGCACCGCGCTGGGGCCGCTGGTTTCGGCGACGCAGCGCGATCGGGTCCGCGATTACATCGCGCGGGGCGAGGCAGAGGGCGCCAAGCTGGTCTGCGGCGGCGCTTCGCCGCCGGTCGATCAGGGATATTTCGTACGCCCGACAGTGTTCAGCGACGTCACACCGGAGATGACCATCGCGCGCGAGGAGATCTTCGGGCCGGTGCTGGCTCTGATCCCGTACGAGGACGAGGACGACGCGGTCCGGATCGCCAACAACAGCGACTACGGGCTGGCCGGTGGCGTGTGGTCGGGTGACCGGGACCGGGCGGTCCGGGTGGCCCGCCGATTGCGGACCGGACAGGTCGAGATCAACGGGGCGGCGTTCAACCCGCTTGCGCCGTTCGGGGGTTACAAGCAGTCCGGGCACGGGCGGGAGCTCGGCCCGTACGGGATCCTGGAATACACCCAGATCAAGTCGATCCAGCTCTGAGAGCCTGCTGTTTTGCGGTGGGCCGGCGTACCGAGACGGACCGCCGGCCGCGGCCCGGGCCAGTCGGCCCGGGCCCCAGGCCCCCACTTGCCGGTAGACCCAACCGTTCGCCCGCAGATCGGCGAGGCTGGATCTTCCCCCGTCCGGTCACCCGGTACCGGCAAGATCGTATACGATTTCACGACGATATACGATCAGCTTCCGGCCGTCCAGAGGGGGTGTCGCGTTGCAGCTCTCCTCGGGAGGTCTGTCCAAGCACGAGGCGGTCTACCGAGCGCTCCGCGAGGACATCGTCCACGGCCGCTACGCCCCCGGCGACCGCCTGGTGCTAAGCGTCATCGCCCGTGATCTCGACGTCAGCCCGGTCCCGGTGCGCGAGGCGATCCGGCGGCTCGAAGCCGAGAGCCTGGTCACCTTCGAACGCAACGTCGGCGCCCGGGTCAACACCCTCGACGGCGAGGCCTGGGAACAGCTCGTCGAAATGCTCGCCCTGCTCGACGGCTACGCGGTGACCCGAGCCCGCCGCCGGATCACCGCCGGCGTGATCAAGGAGGCGCAGGGTTACAACGACGCGCTGCGCGCCCAGGTCGCCGGGCCGATGGACCACGAGAAGGTCATGTCATTGCACCGCCGCTTCCACCGCGCGATCTACGCCCGGGGAGACAACGATTACCTGATCGAGTCGCTGGACCGTCTCTGGGACCGGATCGACGCTTCCCGCGTGCTGGTCTCCCTCTACCCAGCCAAGCGACTGGCCAGCGCGGTCGACGAGCACGACGAGCTGCTGCGCCAGCTACGCGACGACGAGGTCTCGCCGGCCGAGCTCGAACGTTGCACCCGGCAGCACAGCCTCAACGCGATCATCGCCATCCGCGGCAAGCCGCGCTGATCACCCTTCCCGGTCGCGCGCCGCGTCGGCCTGCGCCTACCTGCGCCCTTCATGCCGAGCTGGTCAGCGTCTCCTGGGCGCGGTCCGCGCCTGCTTGCGCCTTTCATGCCGAGCTGGTCAGGGCCTATCGCCCCGAGCAGGTCAGCGCCCGTCCGGCCGCCCGGTGGTGCCTCGCACCACCAATCGCGGCGCGATGACCACCTCCCGGCGCTCGACCACCGCCCCCTCGATCCGCTCCACCGCCCGGGAGATCGCACCCGCCGCCATGGCCTCGACATCCTGCGCGACCGTAGTCAGATCAATATGCGCCAGCCGGCTGAAGCTGCTGTCGTCATACCCGACCACGCTGATGTCCCCCGGCACGTCCAGCCCGTTGCGGCGCAGCACATCAAGCAGCCCAGCCGCGCTCAGATCGTTGAACACCGTGACCGCGGTCGGCGGTGAAGCCAGCAGCCCCGCCGCAGCTCGTGCGCCGTCCTCTTCACCGGCGCCGCCGGACAGCACCCGCACCTGATCCGCCAGCCCGTGCCGGCGCATGGCCTCGTAATACCCCCGGCGACGTTCCGCGGACCCGTGAATGAGACCGCCGTCGACGTGCGCGATGTCCCGATGCCCGAGCGCCACCAGATGGTCGACGGCCTGCTGCGAGCCGAGCGGATCATCAGTGCGCACCACGTCGACGTCACGATGCCGGACCCCGCGCATCATCGCCACGACCGGCAGCCGGGCCGCGATCGTGGCCAGCTCGGCCGTCCGCAACCGCCCGCCGAACAGAACCAGCGCCTCGCACCGGTCCTGCAGCAGCCCGTCGATCGCGGTGCGCTCGTTCCGCCGCGGGGTCACGGCGCTGAGCGTCAACTCGTACCCCACCCGGCCCGCAGCGTCGTAGAGCCCGGTGAGCAGATCGTCGTGGAACGGATGCCGGACGTCGAACACCACCCCGAGCAGCCGGGTGCGCCCGCTGCGCAGCAGTCGGGCCCGGCTGTCCGGCTGGTAGCCGAGCTGGCGGGCCACCTTGAGCACCCGCTCCCGGGTGGCGGCCCCGGCACCCGGCGCACCGCGCATCACGATCGACACGAGCGCCACCGACACCCCGGCCTCGGCCGCGACGTCGGCGAGCGTAGTCCTGCGGTCTGCTGACTGCACCGGGAAAGCTTACTTTGTGATCACTAGAACGTTCTATCGGCACGCGAACTAGAACGTTCTAGAGTTGATCTCCGTGGACACACTGACCGCCGGCCGCCGCTGGGCGGCCCTGCTCGCCCTCTCGCTGGGCGGCTTCGGGCTCGGCCTCACCGAGTTCGCCGCCATGGGCCTGCTGCCCGAGATCGCCCGCGACCTGCTGCCCGACGCCTACGCCCGGTCCGCCCCGGACGCCGTAGCCACCGCAGGCTGGATGATCACCATCTACGCGCTGGGCGTCGTGGTCGGTGCGCCCACCATCGCCGCACTCACCGCCCGGGCCCCTCGCCGTCGCCTGGTACTCGGACTGCTCGCCCTCTTCGTCGTCGGCACCACAGCCTCCGCCCTGGCCCCCACTTTCGAGCTGGTCCTGGCCGGCCGGTTCGTAGCCGCTCTCGCCCACGGCGCATACTTCGGCGCCGCCGGCATCCTCGCCGCCACCATCCTCGGCCCCGGCAACCACGGCAAAGGCGTAGCCATCGTCATCGGCGGCCTCACCGCGGCGAACCTGCTCGGCGTACCCCTCATCACCGCCCTCGGACAGCAGCAGGGCTGGCGCATCGCGTACCTCGCGGTTGCCGCAGTCTTCGCCGCCACCCTCCTGGCCGTGCTCGCCACCGTGCCCGCGGTGGCCGCCGCCCCCGGCGGCTCACCCCGCGCCGAACTGCGCGCCTTCCGCTCCCCGCACGTCTGGCTGGTAGCCCTGGTAGTAGCCATCGGCACCAGCGGCTTCTTCACCGTCAACAGCTACGTAGCCCCCGTCACCACCGAGGTCACCGGTCTGTCCGCCGGCACCGTACCGTGGGTGATGGCCGTGATGGGCCTGGGCATGACCGTAGGAATCGCCTTCGGAGGCGTAGCCGCCGACCGCAACCTGCGCCGCAGCGTCCTCCTGGGCTTCGTCGGCCTGCTCGCCTCCGCCGGCTTCTTCGCCCTGACCGCCGCAAACCCCGCCGGTCTCTTCATCGGCGCCTTCCTGGTAGGCGCCGCCAGCCTCTTCATCGTCCCCGCCCTCCAGGCCCAGCTGATCGCCGCCGCCCCCGGCACCCAGCTGATGGGCGCTGCGGTGAACCAGTCCTCCCTCAACATCGCCAACGGCATCGGCGCCGCGCTCGGCGGCGCGGCCATCGCGGCCGGCTGGGGCTACATGGCGTCAGCCTGGATCGGCGTCGCCCTCACCGTCGTCGGCCTGCTGCTGGCCCTGCTCAGCCTGCGCATCCAGACGCGCTCCGAGGCGGTGGCCGAGGACCGCACGGCCGTCCCGGTCTGATCGTTTTTCCCCGGTACGCCTACACCTCATTACAAAATCGACGCCGTCCCGCCAAGCCACGCGACCACCAGCCACGCCAGCCCCACAACGCGCCCGCCGGGAAATCGCACGGGCGCACGCTCACCCCACCAACGCGCGGCCCGCATCAAGCCGGCGCACCAGCGCGGCCGGTTCCGGCGCAGCTCATGGCCTGCGCCCTCCGCCACACCCGACCGAGTCGGTCCAGCCCAGTTGGCAGCCTGCGTTCTAGGCCGCGCCGGAGCCAGCCGGTCCTCGCAGTGGCTGGCCTGCGCGCTTCACCGCGCCGGAGCCAGCCGGGCAAGCGCCGTTGGTGGCCTGTGCTCTCCGTCGCGCCGGAGCCAGCCAGCCTGACAGCCGTTGCCCGCGCTGCAACGGCCCGTGGTTGCGTGCGTAAGCGCCAGCCGAGCGCTTCGCCAAGCCCGGCCGTCACTGGCATCGTCATGGCGGCCGAATGGGATGCGTGCGCGACGGCCGAGCGTGCTCCGATGCCAATGAGCCTAAGTTGATCTTGCGCTCCGATGCGCGGCCGGGCGTCCTTGGCCAAGGGTTTGCGCCCAGCCTCATGATCAACAGTTCGGGCTGGCAGCTGCGGCGATCCGGCTGGCTCTCGTGGCTGTTTACGGAGTGCTTGAACCGCCGTGAGAGCCAGCCACGGAGATCCAGCTGGCTCTCATGGCTGTTGCGGGGCCTCGTGAACGGCCGTGAGAACCAGCCGGGGAGATCCACAATCCGCACGCTTGATCTTGATGAGCCGGGCGTGTTCGGTCGGCGGCATCTCAACCATCATGATCAACTTAGCCAAGTGGCATTGGGCGCACGCGGGAGCTAAGTGGCATTGGGTGCACGCGAGCCGCCGCCGGCTCAGGTAACCCGACGGCTGGAACCCGCCTGTATGGCGGCCGGTCGCTGCGAGCCGCCGCTTACGCAGGTAATCCGGGGCTTGGGACCTGCCTGTATGGCGGCCGGTCGCTGCGAGCCGCCGCTTACGCAGGTTATCCGAGGTCTGGGACCCGCCTGTATGGCGGCCGGTCGCTGCGAGCCGCCGCTTACGGAGGTAATCCGGGGCTTGGGACCTGCCTGTATGGCGGCCGGTCGCTGCGAGCCGCCGCTTACGGAGGTAATCCGGGGCTTGGGACCTGCCTGTATGGCGGCCGGTCGCTGCGGGCCGCCGCTTACGCAGGTAATCCGGGGCTTGGGACCTGCCTGTATGGCGGCCGGTCGCTGCGAGCCGCCGCTCACGCAGATAAGCGCGTTTCGGATGCATGGGCGACGGCTGAGCGTCCCGAACCGTCGTCGGCGCTGGAAATGCGAAATGCGGCCGTTCGGTGCGGCGCCAGCCGAATTCGGCCGGCTGCCGCTGGCGCTGGCTGCGGCCCGGTCGGCAGGCGGAAGCCAGTTGGGCGTGATCAGCTGTCGTGGGCGCACCGAATGCGGTCCTGGTGGGTGCGTGGTGCCAGCTCGGCGTGGTGGGCTGGCGTGGGCGCACCGGATGCGGCCCTGAGGCGGTGCGCGGCTGCTAGCCGGGTGGGTTGGCCGGCGCCGAGGAAGGCCGCGCACCGAGAAATCGGGGTCGCGCACCGAGGAATCGGGGTCGCGCACCGAGGAATCGGGGTCGCGCACCGAGGAATCGGGGTCGCGCACCGAGAAATCGGGGTCGCGTGCCGAGAAACCGGGGTTCCGTGTCGGGAAATAGGGTGACCGGGGAGACCGCCTGGGGGGCTGCGTTCTTTTAGGGTGGAGGCCCGCACCGGCGAAGGGAAGCTGATGTCGAGGGTCCTGTTCACGATCGCGTTTGCGATGGCGGTGCTGGTTTCCTACAGCCTGCACGAGGCCGGGCACATGCTGTCGGCGAAGCGGTTCGGGATGCGGGTCAAGCGTTTCTTCGTCGGCTACGGGCCGACGGTTTTCTCCTGGCGGAGGGGCGGGACCGAGTACGGGGTGAAGGCCCTCCCCGTAGGCGGCTTCTGCAAGATCGCCGGCATGGTGCCGGATGATCCGGTCGAGCCCGCCGACCGGCATCTGGCGATGTGGCGGTTCCCGCTGTGGAAG
The DNA here is from genome assembly GCF_036053395.1 of Actinoplanes sp. NBC_00393. Taxonomy (NCBI): domain Bacteria; kingdom Bacillati; phylum Actinomycetota; class Actinomycetes; order Micromonosporales; family Micromonosporaceae; genus Actinoplanes; species Actinoplanes sp. NBC_00393. Next base: position 1,509,924 of record NZ_CP107942.1, read on the forward strand.
CGGACCGTGGTGATGGCGTCCGGGGCGATGACGCAGTTCCTGCTGGCGATCGTCGCGTTGTGGTTCGCGGCGGCCTTCGTCGGCGTACCGAATCTGGCTTATCCGCAGACGCCGGCGCAGTTCAACGCGCAGCCGGCCGCGATCGTGGTCGGGCAGTGTGTGACGCCGGAGGCGGCGCGGGCCTGTGCGGCGGGGGATCCGGTGTCGCCGGCGAGGAAGGCCGGGCTGCGCGACGGTGACGTGCTGACCTCGGTGAACGGGGTGGCGATCGGCTCGTACGGCGAGATGGTGCGGGTGGTCCGGCAGTCGCTGCCGGGGCCGGCAAAAATCGCCTTCACGCGGGACGGGCGGCCGGGCACGGTGGTCGCGGATCTGAGCGCGGTGCAGCGGGCGCCGCTGGACGACCCGGCGGGCGCGGCCGGCACGGTGGCCGCGCTGGGCGTGGATCTGCAGGTCAGCGCGCCGCGCGAGGTGACGTACGGGCCGGTGGCGGCGTTCGGGGCGACGGTCACCTATTCGGGCTGGCTGGCGGGGCAGACCGTGGAGGCGGCGAAACGCATCCCGGCGAAGGTTCCGGCGCTGTGGCGGTCGATCACCGGCGACGAGCGGGACCCGGAGACGCCGATCAGCGTGGTCGGCGCCAGCCTGATCGGCGGGGAAGCCGCGTCGCTCGGGCTCTGGTCCACCGTACTGATGATCTTTATCGGTCTGAATGTCTTCATGGGCTTCTTCAACCTGCTGCCGTTGCTGCCGCTGGACGGCGGGCACATCGCGATCTGGTGGTTCGAGCGGGCCCGCTCGTGGCTGGCGGCGCGGCGTGGGCGGCCGGATCCGGGGCGGGTGGACTACTACAAGCTGATGCCGGTGACCTACGCGGCGATCATCATCGGGGCCGTGTTCACACTGCTCACGGTCACCGCCGACGTGGTCAACCCGATCACCATCCAGTAGCTCGTCAGGATTCGAGAAGCGCGGGCCTCGGCCACGCACCTAGCGTGGCTTTCGTAACCGCGCCTTCGAGAGCGAAGAGGAGAAGATGATGATCAAGACTGTGCTGCACCCGGTCGCGGACCTGACCAAGGCCAAGGAGGTCTACACCGCCCTGCTCGGCGTCCAACCGCAGGCCGACAGCGAGTGGTACGTCGGCTACGACGTCGACGGCCAGCACATCGGCCTGGTCCCGAACGGGGGCCCGCAGGGCATGACCGGCCCGGTAGCCTACTGGCACGTTGCGGACATCGAGGCGAAGCTGGCCGAGGTCACGAACGCCGGCGCCACCGTGAAGGAGGCCCCGCACCAGGTCGGGCCCGGCCGCACGGTGGCCACGTTCGCCGACCCGGACGGCAACGTCCTCGGGTTGATCCAGGACAGCTGAGCGACAGGGGGACGCACATGAGCGAGCAACGCCTTATCCGCGTGCACGGCGCCCGGGTGAACAATCTCAAGGACGTCAGCGTCGAGATCCCGAAACACCAGTTGACGGTCTTCACCGGGGTCTCCGGATCGGGCAAGAGCTCGCTGGTCTTCGGCACCATCGCCGCCGAGTCGCAGCGGCTGATCAACGAGACCTACAGCACGTTCGTGCAGGGCTTCATGCCGACCATGGCGCGGCCGGACGTGGACGTGCTCGAGGGCCTGACCACGGCGATCCTCGTCGACCAGGAGCGGATGGGGTCGAACCCGCGGTCCACGGTCGGCACGGTCACCGACGCCAACGCGATGCTGCGGATCCTGTTCAGCCGGCTCGGGCAGCCGTACATCGGGTCGCCGCAGGCCTTCTCGTTCAACGTCGCCTCGATCTCCGGCGCCGGCGCGGTGAAGATCGAGAAGGCCGGTGTGGTCACCAAGGAGCGGCGCTCGTTCAGCATCACCGGCGGCATGTGCCCGCGCTGTGAGGGCCGCGGCTCGGTCACCGATTTCGACCTCACCGAGCTGTACGACGACACGAAATCGCTGAACGAGGGCGCCCTGACCATTCCGGGCTACAGCATGGAGGGCTGGTTCGGGCGGATCTTCCGGGGCTGCGGCTACTTCGACCCGGACAAGCCGATCAGCAAGTTCACCAAGAAGGAACTGCACGATCTGCTCTACAAGGAGCCGACGAAGATCAAGGTCGACGGGATCAACCTGACCTATTCCGGTCTGATCCCGTCGATCCAGAAGTCGATGCTGTCCAAGGACGTCGACGCGATGCAGCCGCACATCCGCGCGTTCGTCGAGCGGGTCATCACCTTCACCGCCTGCCCCGACTGCGGCGGCTCCCGGCTGGCCGAGCACGCCCGGTCGTCGAAGATCAAGGGCATCAACATCGCGGACGCCTGCGCCATGCAGATCAGCGACCTGGCGGAATGGGTACGCGGACTCGACGAGCCGTCCGCAGCCCCGCTGATCGCGAAGCTGGCGCACACCCTCGACTCGTTCGTCGAGATCGGCCTCGGCTACCTGTCGCTGGAACGGCCGGCCGGCACCCTGTCCGGTGGTGAGGCCCAGCGCACCAAGATGATCCGCCACCTCGGGTCGGCGCTCACCGACGTCACCTACGTCTTCGACGAGCCCACCATCGGGCTGCACCCGCACGACATCCAGCGGATGAACGAGCTGCTCCTGCGCCTGCGCGACAAGGGCAACACAGTGCTCGTGGTGGAGCACAAGCCGGAGGCGATCGCGATCGCCGACCATGTCGTGGACCTCGGGCCGGGCGCCGGCAGCAACGGCGGCACGATCTGTTTCGAGGGCACCCTGGACGGGCTGCGGGCCAGCGGCACCCTCACCGGCCGGCACCTCGACGACCGGGCCTCGCTGAAGAAGGACGTCCGCCAGGCCACCGGCAAACTCCCGGTGCGCGGCGCCGACACCCACAACCTGCAGAACGTCGACGTGGACATCCCGCTGGGCGTGCTGACGGTGATCACCGGGGTGGCCGGGTCCGGCAAGAGCTCGCTGATCCACGGCTCGGTGGCCGGGCGCGAGGGTGTGGTGGCGATCGACCAGGGCGCCATCAAGGGTTCGCGGCGCAGCAACCCGGCCACGTACACCGGGCTGCTCGAACCGATCCGTAAGGCCTTCGCCAAGGCGAACGGGGTGAAGCCGGCCCTGTTCAGCGCCAACTCCGAGGGCGCCTGCCCGACCTGCAACGGCAACGGCGTCATCTACACCGACCTGGGCATCATGGATACCGTGGCCACGCCGTGCGAGGTGTGTGAGGGCAAGCGGTTCGAGGCGTCGGTGCTCGACTACCACCTCGGCGGCAAGGACATCAGCGAGGTCCTCGGCATGTCGATGGCCGAGGCGGAGCAGTTCTTCGCCGCCGGCGACGCCCGGATCCCGGCCGCGCACACCATCCTGAAGCGGCTGGTGGACGTCGGCCTCGGCTACCTCAGCCTGGGCCAGCCGCTGACCACCCTGTCCGGCGGTGAGCGGCAGCGGCTCAAGCTGGCCACCCACATGGGCGAGAAGGGCGGCATCTACATCCTCGACGAGCCCACCACCGGTCTGCACCTGGCCGACGTCGAACAGCTGCTCGGCCTGCTCGACCGGCTGGTCGACGCCGGCAAGTCGGTGCTGGTCATCGAGCACCACCAGGCCGTGATGGCGCACGCCGACTGGATCATCGACCTGGGCCCGGGCGCCGGTCACGACGGCGGCAAGGTCGTGTTCGAGGGCACGCCGGCCGACCTGGTGGCTGCCCGGTCCACGCTGACCGGGCAGCACCTGGCCGACTACATCGGCTGAGAGTCAGGCTGGGGATCCAGCGGGAACGAGTGGTGTTCGTGCGCGATCTGCCACCGGCCGGCCTCGCGGCGCAGCCCCAGGGTGATGCGCAGGCGGTGGTCCGGCCGGCGGGCCAGGTCCGCCGGGGATCCGCAACGCAACAACAGATGGGCGTACGCGACGTCGGCGCCCGCGACGACCCGGGTCTCGACCAGCTCGAAGATGCTCCCGCTCTCGATCCACTCGAAGAACGGCGGCCACGTCTCCCGGTAGGCGTCGATGCCGCGGGCGCCGTCCTGCGGCGGCGGCACGTCGAACATCACGATGTCGCCGGTGTGGTCGGCGAGCACCCCGTCCAGGTCACGGTTCCGGATGGCGGCCACCCAGCGTTCGATCAGCGCGATGATGGTCTTCTCGTTGTCCATGGTCAGCTCCTTTCACCGGTACAACCCGGCAGGGACGCCAAATCCATCGGCAATCCGAAAATGCTGAAGTCGGCGTCGAGGAACGAGACCACCTCGGCGATGCCGTCCGGTCGCAACCGCAACAGATCAAGACCGCAGGGGACGTACGCGCTCCGCGCCGTATCCCAGCGGTAGGTGCCGAACGCCAGCTGCCCGTTCGCCGCAGCCGGCAGGAACCGCCAGCGGCTGTCGAGTGGGCCACCGGGCTCCAGCAGCCAGGCGCGGATCGCGGGGCGTCCGGCGTACCAGGCGGGCAGCGGCGGCATCGAGTACCGCGCGTCCTCGGTGAGCATGCCGACGATGCCGTCGACATCGCCGGCCTCCCAGGCGGCCGCGTAACGCCTCGCCACCTCGCGGACCGTCGCCTCGGGCAGAGTCTCCTGCGGGGTGACCGCGGGCAGCGCCTTGCGGGCCCGCTGCATGGTGCTGTTCACCGCGGCCACACTGGTGTCCAGCTGGTCGGCCACCTCGCGGGCACTGAACCCGAGCACGTCACGCAGCAGCAGCACGGCCCGCTGCAGAGCGGAGAGCTGCTGCACCGCCACGACGAAGGACAGTTCGATGCTCTCCCGGGCCACGGTCTGCGTCTCGGGAGACGGGTACGGCTCCAGCCAGACCGGATCGGCCGAGGCGTCGACCGGCAGTTCCCGGCGGGCCCGGCCGGTCAGCAGCGTGAGGCAGCGGTTGGTGGCGATCCGGAACAGCCACGGCCGGACGTTCGCCGGGTCGTCGAGGCGGTCGATCGCCCGCCACGCCCGGACCAACGTCTCCTGCAGCGCGTCGTCGGCGTCGTGGACCGAGCCGAGCATCCGGTAGCAGTGCGCGTGCAGCTCGGCACGCAGCGGAGAGATCAGGCCGGCGAACGCGTCGGCATCCACCGGCCCATCCTGGCACAAACGGTCATGAGGCGACCCAGGGGCCGTGCCAGCCGCCGTGGCCGGAGACGAGCCGGTCGGCGCCGGGCGGGCCCCAGCTGCCGGGAGCGTACGACTCGACCGGCGGCGGGTTGTCGATGAGGGGCTGCATGATCCGCCACGTCTCCTCGACCCCGTCCTGACGCTGGAAGCGCGTGCTGTTGCCGAGCAGCGCGGCGTGCAGCAGCACCTCGTACGGCGTCGGCCCCTCGCCGCCCTCCTGGGCGAACTCCATGTCCAGGGTGACCGGCTCGGGTCCCTCCGCATCCGACCGGTGGGCCTGCAGTCGCAGTCGCAGCCCGGTCGACGGGTCCAGTTTGACCACCAGCTCGTCCGGCTCGGGCCGGTGCGACAGGCCCGGCATCCGCAGGCCGAGCTTGGGCGGGCGTTTGAAGACCAGCCGGAACTCGGTCTGGGTGACCGGCAGCCGCTTGCCGGTGCGGATGAAGAACGGCACCCCGGACCAGCGCCAGTTGTCGATGTCCAGGCGGATCGCCGCGTACGTCTCCGTCTGCGAGTCGGCCGCGACCCCGGGAATGCTGCGGTAGCCGTCGTACTGGCCGCGCACGTAGTGTGCCGGGTCCGCCGCCGGGATGGCCTTCCAGAGCGCCAGTTGGGCGTTCTTGAGAGTGTCCGGGTCGGCGCCGGCGGGAGATTCCATCGCGCCCGCGGCGACGACCTGCATCAGGTGGTTGACCACCACGTCGCGGACCGCGCCGACCGGGTCGTAGAAGTGGCCGCGATCCTCGACGCCGAAGCTCTCCGCCATGGTGATCTCGACGGACTCGACGTAGTTGCGGTTCCAGATCGGCTCGAGCAGCGTGTTGGCGAACCGGAAGTAGACCAGCTCCTCGAGGCCCATCTTGCCGAGGAAGTGGTCGATCCGGAACAGCTGCTCCTCGGGCACGTGCTGGTGGATCTCGGCGGCCAGTGCGATCGCCGATGAAGTGTCGTGGCCGAACGGTTTTTCCACCACAACTCGTCCGCCACGAATTAGTCCGGCTTCGGCTAATCCCGCGGTGACGCGGCCGAACAGGAACGGCGGGATCTCCAGGTAGAACACCGGCGCCGTGGCGTCCCCGATCGCCTCGCCGACCCGGCGGTAGGTGGCGGCGTCACCGAAGTCGCCGCTGACGTAGCTCATCCGGCTGGTCAGCCGCTCGAACGCCTCGTCCTCGATCTTCTCGCCGGTGCCCTCGATCGCCGCGCGGGCGTGGGTGACGAGGTCGGCGTGCGACCACTCGTTCACGGCCACCCCGATGATCGGGCAGTCCAGCAGTCCGCGCAGCTCCAGGCGGTACAGCGAGCGGAAGGTCATCACCTTGGCCAGGTCGCCGGTGATGCCGAAGATGACAAAGACGTCACCCCGTGTGTTCGTTGCCATCTCAGTCGCCCTTTCGGATGCGTGGCTGATCGATCGTGGCGGGATCCAGAAGTTCGGCCGAGCGGTGCGCGGGCCGTACGTAGAAGTCGTCGAGCCAGGAGACGAACGCGCGCATCTCGGCGCCGGCGTTCGCCAGTAACTGGGCGTGCACACCGAGCCAGGCGGCGAAGGCGAACCGGCCCTTGAGCTCGTGCCGGTGCGGGCCGATCTCGGCGACCGCGGCCTTGCGGCCGATCATCGCCATGATCCCCTTGTCCCGGTAGTGGAACGGCTGCCGGGCCTCGCCCTCGAGGTCGGCGATGATGTTGCCGGCCGCCCAGTCGCCGGCCTGCTGGGCGACACTGCCCAGCTGGGGCAGGGTGTCACCGTCGCCGGCCGGGATGTTCGCGACGTCGCCGAGCGCGTACACCCGGGGGAAGCCGGAGACGGTGAGGTCCGGGCGTACGTCGATCCGGCCGCCGCGCCCCTGTGGCAGGCCGGACCGGAAGGCGAGGGGTGCGGCCATCTGGCCGCCGCCCCAGACCACCAGTCGGGTCGGGATGCCGGTGCCGTCGCTGAGCGTGACACCGTCCGGGGTGACCTCCTTGACCGAGACACCGAGGCGCAGCTCGACGCCGCGTCGTTTCAGCTGCTTGACCGCATAGCCGTGCGCGTCCTCGGAGAACGCGGTGAGCACGGTGTGCCCGAGGTCGACCAGGATCACCTTCGCGCCGGCGATGGCCAGGTGCGGGTAGACGTGCGGCATCACGTCGTGCACGATCTCGGCCAGCGCACCCGCGGTCTCCACCCCGGTCGGGCCACCACCGACCACCACGAAGGTGAGCGCGCCCTCGTCGATCAGCTCCGGCTTGGCCGCGGCGTCGCGGAACAGCTCCAGGATCCGGCCGCGGACCCGCTCGGCGTCGTCGAGGCTGTACAGCGGCAGGGTGTGCTGGTCGGCGCCGGGTGTGTGGAAGAAGTTGGGCTGCGCGCCGGCGCCGAGCACCAGCACGTCGGCAGGCAGGGTGCTGCCGTCGGCCAGGGTCACCGACGGCGCGTGCGGGTCGAGCGAGACCACCTCACCGGTATGCGTCTCCACGTTGCTGTGCCGTGCGAACATCTCGTCCAGCTCGAACCGGATGTCGCGGGGCGCCAGCTCGGCCGTGGCGATCTGGTAGAGCAGCGGCTGGAACTGGTGGTATCCGTTGCGGTCGACGATCGTCACCCGGGCGCGCGGCTCGGCGGCCAGCCGCCGTGCACAGGCCACCCCGGCGAACCCCGCGCCGACGATGACGACTCGTTTCGTCTCGGTCATCCCGACATGGTCGGACGGTCATACCCGAGGGGCTTCACCCCGGATGGATGAGGTGCGCAAACGCGGCGCTGACCCATCGTGGAGCGGTGAATCCGGACCTGCTCGCCGCTCCCGCCCAGCTGTTGCCGGCACGGGAGCAGATGGCGCTGACCCTGATGTTCCACATCATCTTCGTGCCGTTCGGGATCGCGTTGCCGACGCTGATGCTGATCGCCAACTACAAGGGCCTCAAGCGCAACGACCCGGTGTCGCTGATGCTGGCCCGGCGCTGGTCGCACGCGGCCGGCCTCACCTTCGCGGTGGGCGCCGCCTCCGGAACCGTGCTGTCGTTCGAGATGGGCCTGCTCTGGCCCGGTCTCACCGGCCGGTTCGGCGAGGTCTTCGGCCTGCCCTTCGCGATCGAGGGCATCCTGTTCTTCCTGGAGGCGATCCTGGTCGCCGTCTACATCTACGGGTGGCGGCGGCTGAAGCCGTGGACCCACTTCTGGCTCGGCCTGCCGATCCCGTTCGTGGCTTTCGGCGGCGCGTTCTCGATCATCTCGGCGAACGCCTGGATGAACATGCCGGCCGGGTTCGAGCTGGACGCGAACGGCCAGGTGATCAACGTCGACCCGATCAAGGCGATTTTCAACCAGGCGCTTCCGTACGAGTTGGCGCACTTCATCGTCGCCGCGTACATGGCCGCCGGGTTCACCGTCGCCTCGATCTACGTGGTCGGCTGGCTGAAGGGCCGCCGCGACCGCTACCACCGGCTCGGCATCCTGATTCCGCTGACCGTCGCCACCGTGCTCACCCCGGTGCAGTTCATCGTCGGCGACCGGACCGCGGTCGCCGTCTTCGAGGACCAGCCGGCCAAGTTCGCCGCCATGGAGGCGGTCACCACCTCCGGCACCAATCAGGCGGAGGTGCTGTTCGGCCGGTACGACAGCGCCACGAACACCGTCGAGGGCGGCATCTCGATCCCCGGGCTGAACTCGTGGCTAGCCGGTGGCAGCGTCGACACGTACGTCCCCGGCCTGGACCAGATCCCGCCGGAGAACCGCCCGTCGAACGTGACGATCGTGCACTGGGCGTTCGACATCATGGTCGGCGTCGGCACCGTCCTGATCCTGCTGGCGCTCTGGTTCTTCATCGCCTACTGGCGCAAGCGCGACGTGCCGGACAACCGGGTCTTCCTGTGGTTCGCGGCCAGTGCGGGCGTGCTCACCTACATCGCCATCGAGGCCGGCTGGATCGTCACCGAGGTGGGCCGGCAGCCGTGGATCGTCTACAACATCATGCGTACCGAGGACGCGGTGACCGACATCGGCGCCGGCACCCTCTGGATCAGCTTCACCGCCATCGCCGTGCTCTACCTGTGCCTGGCCATCGGCACGATCACCGTGCTGCGGGCCATGTCCCGGCGCTGGCGCAACACCGATCACACCGAGGACGACCTGGCCGTCTACGGGCCGCGGCCCAAGGTGGTGGAGCGATGAGCACCGCTGTCGCCGGCATCATGGTGCTGGCCCTGACCCTGTACGCGTGCACCGGCATCGCCGACTACGGCGCCGGATTCTGGGATCTGACCGCCGGTGGACGGGAACGGGGCCGTCGCCCGCGCGCCCTGATCGACACCGCGATCACCCCGGTCTGGGAGGCGAATCACGTCTGGCTGATCTACGTGCTGGTGGTCTGCTGGACGGCGTTCGGCAGCACCTTCGCGTCGATCATGTCCACGCTGTACATCCCGCTCGCGCTCGCGCTGCTGGGCATCGTGCTGCGCGCGGCCGGCTTCGCGATGAGCAAGGACGCGGCCCGGGCCCGGATGCGGCACCTGGCCGGCTGGGTGTTCGGGATCGGCTCGGTGCTCACCCCGTTCTGGCTGGGCACCGCGGTGGGCGCGGTGCTCACCGGCCGGATCCCGGTCGGGGACGCGGCGGGCAACGAGGTCACCAGCTGGTTCAACGTCACGGCCATCCTGATCGGGTTGCTGGTGGTGGCCATCGGGGCGTATGTCTCGGCGGTCTACCTGCACGCCGAGGCGCTCCGGCACGGCGTCAGCGCCTTGTACGGCTATTTCCGGATCCGGGCCATCGGCGCCGGCATCGCCGGCCTGGCGATCGGCGTCGGTGTGCTGATCTCGCTGTACTTCGACGAGAAGCAGATGTTCGACCGGGTGGTGCAGCGTAGCTGGATCCTGCTGCTGCTCAGCCTGATCCTGCTGACTGTCTCGTTCCGGCTGGCCACCGGCGCCCGGACGTGGCTGCCCCGGCTGGTCAGCGCGGGCGGGATCGCTGCCCTGGTCGGGGCGTGGGCGGTCGCGCAGTATCCGTACCTGCTGCCGTTCTCGCTGACTGTCTCGCAGGGGGCCGCCGAGGCGGCGACGCTGCGGTGGATGTTGATCTGGTTCGTCGGCGCCCTGATTCTGGTGATCCCGGCCCTGATCCTGCTGTTCTGGCTGGATCAGCAGGATGAGCTGGGCGAGGACCCGGCCACGTCGCGGGCCCCCGCCACGGAAAGCTCAGCTCAGGCGTGACGCGATGTGGTCGCCGACCCGCAGGGCGTTGGCCATCGCGGTCAGCGACGGGTTCACCGCCCCGATGCTCGGGAAGAAGCTGGTGTCCACCACGTAGAGGTTGTCCAGCTCGTGGGCCTTGCAGTTGACGTCCAGCGCCGAACTGGCCGGGTCCGTGCCGAACCGTACGGTCCCGGCCTGGTGCGCGGTCGCCCCGATCGGCATCCCCTTGTGCAGGTAGATGCTGTGGTCCAGCAGCCGGTGCGGGTGCATCCCGAGGTCGCCGAGCATGTTCTGCAGCTGGTGCTGCAGCCGCCTGACGCCCTCGAAGTTGTTCTTCTCGTCCAGCGTCAGCCGGATCTGCCCGTCGGACTCCAGCGTGACCCGGTTCGCCGGGTCGGGCAGGTCCTCGCCGCACAGCCAGAAGTCGACCGCGTGATGGGCGAGCACCTCGAACGGCATCTCCGGGGACACCTTGCCGGCCATCCGTGGCGCGTTCGCCCGGATCTGCTCGGCGTCGGACTTGCCGAGCATCTGGATGCCGCCCATCGGGAACTCCCACTCGTCCGACGCGAGATACCAGTCGTGGATCGCGAGGGTCTTCTGGAAGCGGGTCGGGTTGGGCTCGCGGGACACCGCCATCACGGCCAGGTTGTTGTGCCGCATGTAGTGGCGGCCCACCGTGTCCGAGCCGTTGGCCAGGCCGCGTGGGTGCTGGTCGTTCGCCGATCGCAGCAGCAGGGCCGCCGAGTTCACCGCGCCGCAGGCCACCACGACGATGTCGGCGGTGAACCGCTGCGTCTCGCCGTTCACTGAAGCGATCACCGCGGTGACCTCGCGGCTGGAGCTCTCCAGGCGCTCCACGTACGCATTGGTGATCATCGTGACGTTGTCGTGCGCCAGCGCCGGGTCGACGCACCGCACCTGGGCGTCGGACTTGGCGTTGAGCAGGCACGGGAAGCCGTCCACCCGGTTGCAGCGGATGCAGGCGCTGTCATGGGTCGCGTTCCCGGCCGCGTTCTGCGTCAAGTTCACCCCGATCGGCAGGTGGAACGGGTGCCGGCCGAGCTTCTCCAGGCTGTCGCTGAGCTCCTGGATCCGCGGTTCGTGCTGCACCGGCGCGTACGGATACTGCCGGCTCGCCGGCCCCTCGAACGGATCCTCCCCGTGCCACCCGTGCACCCCGTACAGATGCTCGGCCTCGCAGTAGTACGGCTCCAGGTCGTCGTAGCTGATCGGCCAAGCGGGGGAGACCCCGCCGTGGTGGCGGATCTCGCCGAAGTCCTGCGGGCGCAGCCGGAACAGCGCCGCCCCGTAGAACTTGGTGTTCCCGCCGACGTAGTAGTTCACTTCGGGTGGGAACTCGTGCCCGTGTTTGTCGAGCCAGAATTCCGGCGCCCGGTACTTACCCTTGACGAACACCGCCGTCGATTCCCAGTTGTCCCGTTCCCGGGGCAGGTAATCCCCGCGTTCCAGGATCAGGACCCGCTTGCCGGTGCCGGCCAGCCGGTGTGCCAGGGTGCCGCCACCGGCGCCGGTCCCGATCACGATCACGTCGGAGTGCATGCGCTCTTCCCCTATCCGTTGTCCTCGGCGTGGTAGTCCGCCAAGAGCTGCTGCTCCTGCTCCTTACGGGGGAACAGGAAGTAGACGAGCACCGCGCCGACGAGGATCGCGATGATCCCGGCCGTGTACGCCCAGTCCGCGCCGTCCAGGAAGGACCTCTTGGCGGCGGCGGTGATCTCGTTCGCGTACTGCGGGTACTGCTGAGCCGCGTCCGCGGCGCTGGAGTACGACTTGGTCAGCACGTTCTCCATCTCGCTGGTCATGTTCTGCGCGTCCGGAGCGGTGGCCAGCGTGGCGGCGAACGCGGAGGCGTACCCGGCGGTCAGCAGCGCGCCGAAGATCGACTGGAGGATCGCGCCGCCCAGGTCACGCTGCAGGTCGGCGGTGCCGGAGGCCATGCCGGCGCGGCGTACCGGGACCGAGCCGGTGAGCGAGTGCGACGCCGGGGTGCCGGCCAGACCGACACCGATGCCGATGAACGCGTACGCCAGGCCGATCTGCCAGTACGGGCTGTCCTCCTGCCAGAACACCAGCATCCAGCCGAAGGCGAGCAGCAGGGAGACGTACCCGCAGAGCAGGGTGAACCGGGCGCCGCGGGTCTCCACCAGCACGGCGCTTCGGGGAGCCACCAGGACCATGAGCACCACGGCCGGCAGGAAGGCGGCGCCCGCCTCCAGGGTCGAGTAGGACAGCACGTTCTGCAGGTACTGCTGGCTGACGAACGCCGAGCCCATCAGCGAGCCGAACACGATCACCCCGGCGCAGGCGGCCACCCAGAAGATTCGCCGGCCGGCCACCTTCAGGTCGTACAGCGGGTTCGCGGCGGCACGCTGGCGCAGGATGAACCCGATCAGCGCGGCCAGCGCGATCGCGGCCAGCCCGAGGGTGAGCGTGCCCTTGTTCGGCACCGGCGCGAAGTTGATCGACAGGATCAGCGAGCCGACCAGCACCACGGACAGGATGCCGCCGAGGTTGTCGACCGGATCAGTGGTCTCGTTCACCCCGCTCGGCACCAGGAACCAGGCCAGCAGCAGCGCCAGCACCACCAGCGGCAGGGTGATCAGGAAGACCGAGCCCCACCAGAAGTTCTGCAGCAGCGCCCCGGCGACCAGCGGCCCCAGGGCGGCGATGCCACCGCCGATCGCCGACCAGAGCGCGATCGACTTCGTCCGCCCGGCGCCGGACCACAGCGCGGTGATCAGCGCCAGGGTGGTCGGGTAGGCCAGGCCGGCCGAGAAGCCGCCGAGCATCCGGGCCCCGAACAGCACCGCGTCCGACGGGGCGTACGCGGCCAGCAGGCAGGCGGGGACGGAGAGCCCCATGCCGAGCAGGAGCATCATCTTGCGCCCGTACCGGTCGCCGAGCGCGCCCAGGTAGAGCACCGACGCGGCCAGGCCCAGCGAATAGCCGACCGCGATCAGGTCCAGGGTGGTCTGCGACGAGTCGAAGGCCCGGCCGATCGACGGCAGGGCCACGTTCGCCACGGACAGGTTCAGGTTCGCCACGGCGGCGACCACGATCAGCGCGGTCAGCACCAGTCCAGCTCGGGCCGGCGCCTGACCGGTCACGGCGGTGTCCCGCCCTTGTTCGGTATCAGCCATGGCCTCAACGTCGCTCGCTGCGCCGGTGCCGCGCATCGTTCGTGATGGGTGAACCTGAGCCGCGCTCACCCCTGACGGGGGATGTCACCCGCGACGCGGTGTCCTTTGCTGGACGACGGACGGGCGGTTAACGACGGCACAAGGACGGTAGAAGATGGACACCGCGAACGACAGCGCTCCGGCGACGAGCTCCGACTGGGGCTGGCGGGTTTGGGTCAGTGCGGCGATCGCCGCGGTGCTGGGCGCGGTGATCGGCGGTGTCGTGGTCAACGCGAACCAGTCGTCCGGCAGCCCGTCCGGCGGCTCCTCGCTCGGCGTGGGCTCCGACAAGGCCGCCACCTGCGCGGCCACCGCGGTGGCGGAGAAGACGCTGCCCTCGGTCGTGACGATCTCCGCGAGCAGCGGCGAGGCCGGCGGCACCGGCTCCGGCGAGGTGATCCGCGACGACGGCTACATCCTCACCAACAACCACGTGATCTCGGTGGCCGCGAACGGCGGCCAGGTCAGCGTGCTGTTCAACGACGGCCGCAGCGTGCCGGCCACCATCACCGGCCGGGACCCGAAGGCCGACCTGGCCGTCATCAAGGTCGAGGGGCAGCAGAACCTGTCGGTCATCCCGTTCGGCTCCTCCAAGGACGTGGTGGTGGGCCAGCCGGTGGTCGCGCTCGGTGCCCCGCTCGGCCTGTCCAACACGGTCACCTCCGGCATCATCAGCGCCCTGGACCGCACCATCGAGGTGCCGGGCGACGAGGGGGAGAGCGCGCTGCTGGTCTCAGCGCTGCAGACCGACGCCGCGATCAACCCGGGCAACAGCGGCGGCGCGCTGGTCAACTGCTCCGGCCAGCTGATCGGGGTGCCCTCGGCCGGCGCGACCATCCCCAGCTCGGCGGGCGGCGGCGGCAGCGCCGGTGACATCGGCCTCGGCTTCGCGATCCCGGTCGACCTGGCGAAACTCGTCTCCGACGAGATCATCGAGACCGGCACGGTCACCCACGCCTGGTTCGGCGTCAGCGTCATCACGGTGCCGCCCACCCAGGGCCAGCCCGGCGGCGTCTACGTCCGCTCGGTGGTGCCCGGCGGCCCGGCGGCCAAGGCCGGCCTGCAGACCGGCGACATGATCACCAGTATCGACGGTAAGCCGGTTACGAGCACCAACGACCTCGCCGCCGTCACCCTGACCAAGCGGCCCGGCGACGTCGTCACGGTCGACTACACACGCAACGGCAAACCGGGCAGCGCGAAGGTGACGCTCGGCGCCCAGCAGTGACCCCCGGTGCCCGGCCGATTCCGACCGGTCGGCGCAGCCGGCGGCCCGTCCGCCGATGCGACGGACGGGCCCGGGGATGCGAGCCTGCATGATCTGGGTACATTGCTGCACGTGACGATGGCGGACCGGAGTTCGCAGGCGGCCCCCGAGGGGACGCGATGCGCAGCGGCCACCACCGTGCCGCACGCGGACTTCGAGGTCCTGCTGGGCCTGCGGCACCGGGTTGGCCTGCCACAACGCGACCTGCGCTGCGAACTCGCGGCCGACCACGGCGGCCGCCACGTCGCCTTCGCGCTGGCCGCCGACGGCGGCGACGAATGGTGGTGGGCGAGCTGGGACGCCGAGCGCGGCGAAGTGCTCCGCCTCGAACCCTGCGACCGCGTCTGCCCCGACGAGCACGACGACTGCCTGCTTCCGGCCGGCCATGCCGGCCTGCACAGCTACGAATTCTGAAAATCCGGGGTACGCGCGACGAAAAGTCCCCGCTCACCCAAGCGACCTGGCACGGCGAGACGCCCCAACGCCACGGCCGGGCTGAAGCACGTGGACCGGCCGGTCGACACGCCTGTTTTCGCGTCCGCAAAACAGCCCAGTCAACCAGCCGAGCAATACGCGCCAGCCGTCGTCCTCGGCCCGGCCCGGCCCGCGAGGCAGCGTTCGGGGTCAGCCCGGTGGGGCGGCTGACGGCCAGGGTTGTCTTCCGGGCCGCGAGGCAGCGTTTGGGGTCAGCTCGGTGGGGCGGCTGACGGACCAGGGCTGCTTCGCGGGCTGCGAAGCAGCCCTGCGGGACAGCTGAACCCCGTGCTTCAGCCCGGCGGGGGCGCTGGGGCCTTGAGGCGTGCCTGATCGCTCGGGGAGAGCGGGGACTTTTCGTCACGCGTACTCCGGATGGTGTTGATCTTGGATGGTCTGCCCATCCGCATAGTTGTCGCATTTCCGGCGGCTGGTGCGACGGACGATGGCTGGGGGCGTTAACTCGACATCGATGCCCGTCATCGGGTCCTCCGTTACATCGACGACGCTGGAGGAGGAGACATGTTCGTTCGTGCTGTGCGCTGGCTGGCCGCGCCGGTCGTGGCCGGAGCGGTGGCTGCCGCCGGTCTGACCCTGGTGAACCCGCTGAGCCAGGCCGGCGCCGGGGCGCCGGAGAAGGGCCGTCCCGGGGTCCGCAACGTCATCTTCATCAACGGTGACGGCATGGCGGCCGCCCACCGCGAGGCCGCCCGGCTGTACTACGCCGGGATGGACGGCCAGCTCACCATGGACAAGCTGCCGGTTTCCGGGCAGCTCACCACCAGCCCCGACGACCCCGAGTCGGCGATCACCGACTCCGCGGCCGGGGCGAGCGCCTGGGCGACCGGCGTGCGGACCTACAACGGCGCGATCAGCGTCGACACCGACGGCAACCCGCTGCCGATCCTCGGCGCGCAGGCCAAAGCAGCCGGCAAGGCGACCGGGCTGGTCACCACGGCACAGGTGACCGACGCCAGCCCGGCGGCGTTCTTCTCGAACTCGGTGGACCGGGCGGCGCAGGACGACATCGCCCGGCAGTACCTGGAGAAGTCGAAACCGGACATCATCCTGGGCGGCGGCGAGGACTGGTGGCTGCCCGCCGGGACGCCCGGCGCCTACCCGGACCAGCCGGCCGAGGACCCGACCGAGGGCAGCCGCAGCACCCAGGGCAACCTGATCGCGCAGGCGCAGGCGGCCGGCTACCAGTACGTGTCGACGCCGGCGCAACTGGCCGCTGCCCGGTCCGGCAAGGTGCTCGGGCTCTTCGCCAACCAGGAGATGTTCCAGCAGCGGGCCGAAGGGCAGGGCGACATCTACGACCCGGTGGTCAGCCTGGCCACGATGACCCGCGAGGCGCTGAAACGGCTGTCCGGTGACCGGGACGGCTTCTTCCTGATGGTCGAGGAGGAGGGGGTGGACGAGTTCGCGCACCGCAACAACGGCATCCGCACCCTGCAGACCATGGGCGAACTGGACAAGGCGGTCGCGGTGGCCAGGGCCTACGCGGCGAACCACCGTGACACCCTGGTCGTGGTGACCGGCGACCACGAGACCGGCGGTCTGGCCGTGGAGGACGTCGATGCCGAGGACGAGTCCGGCAGCGGCGCCTCGGTGGAGGACGGGCCGTTCGCGGTGCAGGGCAGCTCGTTCCAGTTCGTGATCGACTGGACGACCACCGGGCACACCGGACAGGACGTGCCGGTGACCGCTTTCGGACCGCTGGCCGAGAGGTTCACGGGCAAGCACCCGAACACGCACGTGTACGACGTACTGGAACCGGTTCTGACCCGCTGACCGGTGACGTGGCCCTCCCGGGCCATCCCGGGAGGGCCGACCGGCCAATGTAGTCGATCACATATTCGCCGTACGTTGTCCGCCATGTCGTTGCCGTTCGATCTCTGGGGCCAGCGGGGCTGGGCCGGCATGGACGTGGCCGGCGAATCGCATTACGTCACCTCGATCCGCGCCCTCTTCGGGTCGGCGCTGCGCGCGGGCGGCTCCGAGATGACGGCCACCGTGCAGCTGCTGCCGGAGGGCACGAACAAGCACGACCGGAACGCGGTCGGCGTCTGGGCCGGTTCGCGGCAGCTCGGCTACCTGCCACGTCAGGAGGCGGCCCGCTACTCGACCGTGCTGTCCGCGCTGCTGGCCCGGGGATGGACCCCGCAGGTCTCCGCGCGGCTCTGGGCGGCGGGTTCCGGCCGGGACGTCACCGCGTCGGTGCGGCTCGATCTGGCCGAGCCGCACATGCTCGTGCCGGCCAACCAGCCGCCCGGCGTCCCGCATTCGCTGTTGCCGGCCGGCGCGGCGATCCAGGTGACCGGCGAGGAGAAACACCTGGACACGCTGGCGCCGTGGCTGCGACCGGAAGGGGAGTGCTGGGTCCACGCGACCCTGCACGAGGTGACCGAACAGCTGGCGCGCAGCTCACGCACGGTCGTCGAGGTGCGCCTCGACGGGGCCCGGGTCGGACAGCTCACCCCGAAGATGAGCGGCGACCTGCTGCCGGCGATCCGGCACCTCGCCGCCGGAGATCTCGCGACTGCGGCCCGTGCGGTGGTCAAGGGCAACAGAATCAAGACCGAGGTCGTTCTGTACGCGGCCCGCGCGCACGACCTGCCGGAGAGCTGGCTCGCGTCGTCCCTGTCCGGTGCCGCACCGGCGCGCTCCATGCCGGTGACGTCCGCCCCGGTGGTGAACCAACAGGCTGCTGTGCCGGCGGCTTCTCATAGGACGTCGGAGCCTCTGCAGCCGGCCCGCGCGCCGGTCGCTTCGGCCCGGGCGTCCGTTCCTTCCGCGGCTCCCGCCTCGGTTCATGGCTCGGCTTCGGCGCACGGCTCGGGTTCGGCGCACGGCTCGGCTTCAGCGCATGGTTCGGCTTCGGCGCCGACCTCAGTTCCGGCTGTCGCCCCGGCTCAAGATTCGGCCCTGACTCCGGCGTCGGCTCCGGCTTCGGCGGCGGTGTCGGAGCGGGGGAGCGAGACGGCACCGGCGAGGTGGCGATTCCAGGCGCCGCCGAATTGGCCCGCACCGCCGCCGGGGTGGAAGCCGCCGGCCGGGTGGGCGCCGGATCCGGCGTGGGGGCCGGTGCCGCCCGGATGGCAGTTCTGGGTTTCTGAGACGCCGGCGCCGCCCGTGGTGCCGCAGGTGGACGCAGCGCCGTCCGGGATGGAGGCCGATCCGGCGCTGCTGGCAGCGCAGGCCTCGCTCATAGCGCAGGCGCCGCTCATAACGCAGGCCCCGCCGGCAGCGCAGGCGTCGGCGGCAGCGCAGGCGTCGGCGGCAGCGCAGGCGTCGGCGGCAGCGCAGGCGGCGCCGGCTGTTGAGGCGGACGTGCCGTTCTTCGGGGCGCGCGGCAAAGCGCGTGAACTGGCCGCCGAAGTGACCCGGCTGCGCGCGGAGAACGATCAGTTGCGAGCCGAGATGGAACGGCTCGGCGTGTTCGCCGTTCAGGAGCTCGAGGAGTATCGCGGCCGCCTGGACCGGGAGATCACCGAACGCGCAGTCGCCGCCGAGGCGGAGCACGCGAAGTTGCGGGCGCGGCTCGATGAGCTGCGGCAGCAGGTCGTGGTGACCGAGGAGCGGGTGCTCTTGCAGGAGGCGGGTGTCTACCGGTATCAGCATCCGCTCAGCGATGCGGTCGCCTACCAAGACGCGCTCGCCCAGCTCCAGGACCAGGTCAAGGCCATGGCGAAGACCGACGGCGGCGCGGTGGCGACCGCGAGCGGCTGGACCGTGAACGGGTCGGAGTCACAGGGGCGCGCCATGCTGCGGGACTACTCGAAGTTGATGCTGCGCGCCTACAACGCCGAGGCTGACAACCTGGTGCGGACGTTGAAGCCGTACAAGCTGGAGGCGGCGATCGACCGGCTCGGCAAGGTGGCCGCGACCATCGCCCGGCTGGGCCGGACGATGGACATTCGGATCACTGAGGATTACCACCGGTTGCGCGTACGCGAACTGGGGTTGACCGCTGATTTTCAGGAGAAGCTGGCCGAGGAGAAGGAGCGCGACCGCGAGGAGAAGGCCCGGCTGCGGGAGGAGCGGCGGATCCAGCAGGAGATCGAACGGGAGCGGGCCCGGCTGGACAAGGAGCGTCAGCATTACGCGAACGCCCTGGCCACGCTGCAGGCGAACGGTGACGCCCAGGGGGCCGCGCAGTTGCAGGAGCGGCTGGCGCAGATCGACACCGCGATCCAGGATGTCGACTACCGGGCGGCGAATGTTCGGGCCGGGTACGTCTACGTCATCTCGAATCTCGGCGCGTTCGGCGAGAACATGATCAAGGTGGGGATGACCCGGCGGCTCGATCCGATGGACCGGGTGCGGGAGCTCGGGGACGCTTCGGTTCCGTTCACGTTCGACGTACACGCGCTGTTCTTCTCGGACGACGCCGCCGGGATCGAGGCGCAGATGCACGCCCGGCTGGCGGATCGGCGGGTCAACCTGGTGAATCAGCGGCGCGAGTTCTTCTATGCGACGCCGGCCGAGGCCAAGCAACATCTGATGGAGCTGACCGGCAGCCTGCTGCAGTACGAGGAGGTCCCCGAGGCGCTGGAGTACCGGCAGAGCCGAGGCGGCGCCGCCCTGACCGGCGGCGCCGCCTCCTACTAGGAAAGACTCAGCTGGCGTACGTCTCGAACTCGGCGACCTGCGGCGTGCCGGAGGCGCTGCTGATCCGGAAGGTGATCTTCGTCAGCGAGGTGGCCGAGAAGCTGATCACCTTGGCGCCGCTGCCGGAGGCCAGCACCGTGCTGCCGTTGAGAACCTGCCAGTTGCCGATCCGGCCGGTCGCGCCGGACGCCTCCCGGATGTTGATCTTCGACACCGTCTTGGCCGAGCTCCACTTGATCGAGATGTCGCCGGTGGTGCCGCTCGGCGACCAGTAGGTGCTCAGGTTGCCGTCCTTGACGTTGCCGTAGCTGGTGCCGCTGGCCTTGCTGGACCCGTCAGCGCCGGCGCCGATGCTCAGGTTGGTCCCGGTCGGCTGCGACGGGGCCGGCGACGAGGGCGCGGGCGAGGACGGCGCGGGCGAGGACGGCGGCGGCGAGGAGGGCGGGTTCGACGTCGGGCCGGTGGTCACCGAGCAGCTCCCGGTCGAGACCTGCAGGCCCTTGTTCGCGCCGGCGGTCTGGCTCACGATGTTCGGCACGCAGGACGCGTTGTCGAGCGTGTACGAGTACGGCACGCTCACCGTCGTCGTGGAGGTCAGGTTCGGCCCGGCCGGCTTGTTGTCGGTGCCCGGCGCCGACCAGGTCACGTTGTCCAGGATGTTGCCGCTGACCTGCCAGTACCCGGCCTGGTCGGTGTAGAACGTGCCGAGGACGTCCTTCGAGTCCTCGAAGTAGTTGTTGTCCACCTTGGCCTTCGCCCCGGCCCGCGAGTTGATCCCGGACTCGTGCAGCGAGACGTAGTGGTTGTTGTAGATGTGCGCGACACCGCCGCGCAGCAACGGCGTACGCGAATCGATGTTCTCGTATTTGTTGTGGTGGAACGTGATGTTCCCGCTGCCGGTGTCGGTCTCGCTGGAGCCGATCAGGCCGCCGCGCCCGGAGTTGCGCAGGATGCTGTAGGACAGCGTCACGTACTCGACGTCGTTCTTCATGTCGAACAGGCCGTCGAAGCCCTCCGACTCACCACCCGACGCTTCGAGCGTGACGTGGTCCACCCACACGTTGCGGACCGTGCTCTCCATGCCGATCGCGTCACCGCCGTTCGAGGTCGGCGAACCCGACTTCTTCACGTTCTTCACGGTCACGTTCTGGATGATGATGTTGCTCGAGTCGCGGATGTGGATGCCCAGCTGGTCGAAGACCGCCCCGCCGCCGACACCGACGATGGTGACGTTGCTGATCTGCTTGAGCTCGATCAGGCCGGCCGCGGTGTTGCAGCTGTCGCCGGAGACCTTGGCGGTGTTGCCGTGGTTGATCGTGCCCTCGACCTCGATGATGATCGGGGTGCTGCTGCTGGCCCGGGTGCACAGGGCGGTGTGGATCGCGGTGCCGGTGGTGGCCCGGACCCGGGTGCCGCCGGCGCCGCCGGTGGTCCCGCCGTTGGCGGTCGCGAAGCCGGTGACGCCGCCTACCGCCGCTGATGCCTGTTGCGTCGGCAGCGTGACGGCGATCGCGCCTGCGGCCGCCGCGGTGGCGGTGGCCGCCAGCGCCGCGCGAAGTCGCAGTTTGGACGGTCGTTTCATTCTCGTCTCACCTGTCCTGGGTCGGGGACGTGCGTCATTGACGGCGGTGTATGGGGATGCCGCCGCTGCAAGCCTCTGAGCACTGGGTAAGCGCTTTCCTGGCGAGAATAGGCAGCCTTTGACGAGCCTGACAAGGGCCGGAAACACCGATGACGCAAATCGATTCCTCAACCCGTTTTTGCTGTCATTTGCAGTGACGGTGTGTAACGGATCACACCAGATCGGCCGCGTTGACGCGGGCCGGCCGCGGAGGCGGCGGCGGAATCGGATCCCGGGGGGCGGCCGCGCCCGGCGGCACGCTGAGCGTGGCGGACCGGGCCCGGACGGCCTTGCCGCGCCCGGCCGAGCGGACCTCGAGCTCGCAGTGCCGCAACCGGCCGCGCCCCTGGCCGAGCCCGTGCCAGCGGCGGGCCGTCACCTCGATGGTGAGCTCGGCGCCCGGCCAGGCCCGGGTCGGGATCAGGACCGCGCCGCGCTGCCGGGCCCGCGAGGAGAGCGACCGCGCCAGCCCTTCCGGGACGTCGGCGGGCGGGGCCACGACGACCAGGTCGATGCCGTCGAGGAGGGTGCCGATGACCGTGGGCCAATCCGGGCCGGGGTCGGGCACCAGGGCGAGCCGCTCGATCGGCACCCCGTAGTCCTGCCCCGCGGCGAGCACCCCGAACGACGGCATGCCGACCACGCACGCCCAGCCGCCGTTGTCGCGCATGGCGCCGGCCAGCAGGAGCATCAGCAGCGAGGTGGAGCCGACCGCGGCGACGGTGGCGCCTTTGCGCAGCCCGCCGGGCCAGGGGAGCAGCGGCAGCAGGGCGGGGTCGGCGGGCAGGATCTGCGAGACGTCCGGCGCGAGCTCGGCCTCGTCGGCGGTCTGCACGGCGTGCGCGAGGGCGGCGGTGTTGTCCCGCTGCTGCGCGGTGGCGTTGACACGTTGCAGGGCGTCGAGAGCGTCGGCCACGCCGTTGATGCGGCCGTCGCCGGTCCAAGCCTGCCGTGTGCCCATGCGCGGTCCCCCGAGGTGCGTGCCGCAGGGGAAGGTGCGGCGACGGTGCTTCTCCGAACAAACTGCTCTCGAACAAATGTTCTAAGGCGCAGCCTAGCGCAACTATGAGAGGCTCGGTAACACTTCACGGAGGTGAGTCCGTTGCGCATCGGAATCCTCGGCGCCGCCCGGATCGCTGACCAGGCCATCGTCACCCCGGCCCAGGTGCTCGGGCACGAGCTGGTGGCCATCGCCGCCCGTGACCGCGCGCGGGCCGAGGAGTATGCCGCGAAACACGGCATCGCCCGGGTGCACGAGACGTATGCCGAGGTGATCGCCGACCCCGGCATCGACATGATCTACAACCCGCTGGTCAACTCGCTGCACGCCGAGTGGAACATCGCCGCCCTGCGCGCCGGCAAGCACGTGCTCAGCGAGAAGCCGCTGAGCAGCAACGCAGCGGAAACTCGCAGGGTACGAGCAGTTGCGCGCGAATCCAGCGGCCGGCTCGTCGAGGCCTTCCACTACCGGCACCACCCGGTGAACCTGCGCCTGCGTGACCTGGTCACCTCGGGCGCGCTGGGCGAGATCCGCTCGGTGGACCTGGTGCTGGCGATCCCGGCGCCGCCGCCCACCGACCCGCGCTGGTCGCTCGAGCTGGCCGGCGGCGCGACCATGGATCTGGGCTGTTACGTGCTGGACGCGGCCCGCACCCTGGGCGACTGGATCGGCGCCGAGGCGCGGATCACCGGCGTGGACGTCACGCTCTGGGCGCCCGAGGTGGATTCGGCGATGCAGGTGGAGTTCGCGTACGACGGCGGGGTGACCGGCCGCGGCCGGTGGGACATGGCCGCCGACGATCTGACGATGACCTGGACGGTGACCGGCACCGCGGGAACGGCCGTCTCGCAGTCCTTCGCCATCCCGCACTTCGACAACCGGATCACGGTGACCCGCGCCGGCCGGACCGAAGACGAGGTGCTCGGCGACCAGACGTCGTACACGTACCAGCTGGCCCGCTTCGCCGAGAACCCGCCGGACGAGCTGGACGGATCGGTGGCCACCGCCGAGCTGATGGACGAGTGCTACCGCCGGGCCGGGCTCACCCCGCGAGGCTGAGCACCTCCCGGACCGCGTCGGCGAACGCCTCCGGCGCCTCCTGCGGCAGATTGTGCCCGGCGCCGGTGACCTGATGGTGGCGGCGCGGGCCGGTGAACCGGTCCGCGGTCGGGCTGCCATCGGTGGCGGGGAAGTTCCCGTCGGCTGTGCCGTCGAGCGTCACCGCCGGCACCGGGACCGACGGCAGGAGCGCGAGCTGCGCTTCGGCGCGGGCATGGCCGGGCGCGCCGGCCGCCTGTCCGAGCCGATGGCGGTACGAGTGAACGACCACCTCCACCCAGTCGG
This sequence comes from Actinoplanes sp. NBC_00393, assembly GCF_036053395.1. NCBI lineage: Bacteria > Bacillati > Actinomycetota > Actinomycetes > Micromonosporales > Micromonosporaceae > Actinoplanes > Actinoplanes sp. NBC_00393. The sequence continues at coordinate 1,533,714 of NZ_CP107942.1, forward strand.
GGTTGTCGAACGCCGCCACCGCCCGGTCGAGGTCAGCCGTCCCGAACGCCCATTTCGGGGAGTTGCGCCGCCAGATCACCTCGGCGATCCCGCGCCGGTCCGCGGTCAGCCCGGCGCGTCCCCGCTCGGTCAGGAAGTAGAAGAAGTACCAGAAGCCGGCCTCCAGGTCGGGCCGCAGCGGCCGCATCGCCGCGCTGATGTCCTGGATGAGGTAGCTGTTGACGGAGACGATCCTGGTCACCCGTTCCGGGTGCAGCGCCGCGGCCACGCACGCCGCCCGGCCGCCCCAGTCGTACCCGGCGAGGACTGCGCGGGGAATGCCGAGGGCGTCCAGGAGCGCGATGGCGTCGGCGCCGAGGGCGGCCTGCTGGCCGGACCGGACGGTGTCCGCGCTGCGGAACCGGGTCGGGCCGTGCCCGCGCAGGTAGGGCACGATCACCCGGTGCCCGGATCCGGCGAGCAGCGGCGCCACCTCGGCGTAGCTGTGGATGTCGTAGGGAAAGCCGTGCAGCAGGACCACCGGCGGCCCGTCGGCCGGGCCGGTCTCGTGGTAGGCCACGTCGAGTTCGGCCGTGCTGACCTGCCTGGTCGGCAGTCGTGTCATCGCGGGTCCTTCCGGGGTGGGCCGGTGGTGCGGCCCGGCGGCCGCACCACCGGGCGGATCAAGCGGAGACCGCGCTGACCGCGTCGAGGATGGAGGCGGTCACCGACTCCGGGTGGGACACGCTGATCGCGTGCGAGGCGCCGGAGACCTCCCGTACGCCCTTCGCGCCGGCCCGGTCGGCCAGGAAGCGCTGCAACGCGACCGGGATGTTCTTGTCCCGGTCGCCGAGGACGAACCAGGAGGGAATGGAGCGCCACGCGGGTGTCGCCGTGGGCAGGCCCTCGGTCAGGGCGGCCTCGGTGACCGGGCGCTGTGTCACGCTCATCACCGCGGCCTGGTGGGCCGGCAGGTCGGCGGCGAACTGGTGGTGGAAGGCGTCGCGCCGGATCACGAACTCGTTGCCGCCGCTGCTCAGCGGGTACGCCTCGAGCGCCTCGCCGAGCGTGCTGCCGGGGAACTTCGTGGACAGCTGGAACGCGGACTCGCCCTGGTCCGGGGCGAACGCGCAGACGTAGACGAGACCGGCCACCTGCTCGCTGCCGGCGGCCGCCTCGGTGATCACCATGCCACCGTACGAGTGGCCGACGAGGACGACCGGGCCGTCGATGGTGGCGAGCACGTCACGCACATAGGCGGCGTCGCCGGAGAGGCTGCGCAGCGGGTTGCCGGCGGCGATCACCGGCACGTGGTTCGCCTGCAGCATCTCGGTGACTGCGGTCCAGCTGGCGGATTCGGCGAAGGCGCCGTGGACGAGTACGACGGTGGGCTTCTGCTGGGTCATGACAGGGTCCTTTCAGTACCGGCCGAGGGCCTTGCGGAGAACGTGAATCGCCTGCTCGATCGCGGCCGTCGTGGCGGCGGTCCCGCGCAGCGGGTTGAGCATCATGAAGTCGTGGATCGTGCCGTTGTAACGGGCGCTCGTCGTGCGTACCCCGGCTGCGGTGAGCTTGCGGGCATAGGCCTCGCCCTCGTCGCGCAGCACGTCGCACTCGTCGACGAGCACGAACGCCTCGGGCAGCCCGGCCAGGTCGTCGAGGCTCGCCCGCAGCGGTGACGCGGTGATCTCGTCGCGTTTGTCCTTCTCCGGCAGGTAGGCGTCCCAGAACCAGGCCATCGCCTTGGCGGTCAGGTGCGGCCCGTCGGCGAACTCGCGGTAGCTGGGGGTGTCCTGGCCGGCGTCGGTGACCGGGTAGTACAACGACTGGTGCACGAAGCGCACCTCACCGCGCTGCTTGGCGAGGAGGGTCAGGGCGGCGGTCATGTTGCCGCCGACCGAGTCACCGGCGATCGCGACCCGGGAGGTGTCCAGACCTGAGGACCCTCCGTGCTCGGTGATCCAGCGGGCCACCGCGTACGCCTGCTCGATGGCGACCGGATAGCGGGCCTCCGGCGAGCGGTCGTAGTCGACGAACACGACCGCGGCGTCGGCGCCCACGGCGAGTTCCCGGATCAGCCGGTCGTGGGTGACGGCGCCGCCGAGGATCCAGCCGCCACCGTGGACGTAGAGGATCGCCGGCAGCGGACCGGCCGAGCCCGGCGGCCGCACGATGCGGACGCGCACGTCGCCGGCGCCGGCCGGGACGGTGATCCAATTCTCGTCGACGTCGAGCTTGTCGATCGCCGCCGCCTGGATGTCGTCGAGCACCTGGCGGGCGCGGTCGACGCCCAGCTCGTACAGGAAAGGGGGTTCTGCCGTGGCGGCCGCGAAGGCCTGGGCCGCCGGTTCGAGGATGTGCTCGCTCATCTGGTTGCCTTCCTGGCGCGGAATCGCTGTCACGAGCCCAGACCGGGCAGCCGCGGGATGTGTGACACGGGACGCGTTGGAATTCCGGCCGGATTCAGCGAAGGATGGTCATCGGCGCGAAGACATTGGGGGGCCAGTGGTAGTGGAAACCGAAGATCTCGACGAAGCGGCGAGGATCTTCACGAGCGTGCGGCCGCGGCTGTTCGGCATCGCGTACCGCATGCTCAGCAGCGCTGCCGAGGCCGAGGACCTGGTGCAGGACGTGTGGCTGCGGTGGCAGACCACCGATCGCAGCGCGGTGCTCAACCCGGCCGCGTTCCTGGCCACCACGACCACCCGGCTGGCGATCAACGCGCTGCAGTCGGCGCGGGTGCGGCGGGAGACGTACATCGGGCCGTGGCTGCCCGAGCCGGTCGACACCAGCGCAGATCCGTACCTGGGGGCCGAGCGCGGTGAGGCGCTGGAGTTCGCGTCGCTGATCCTGATGGAGAAGCTCACCGCCAACGAGCGCGCGGCGTACGTGTTGCGCGAGGCCTTCGACTATCCGTACGGGCAGATCGCCGACATCCTGCACTCCACCGAACCCGCGGTCCGCCAGCTGGTCAGCCGGGCCCGCAAGCACGTCACCGGGGAACGGCGTACGCCGGTGAGCTCCGAGGCGCAGAAGGAGCTGCTCGCCACCTTCGTCGCGGCCGCCCGCTCCGGCGATATGGCCGAGCTGGAGCGGCTGTTCGCGGTGGACGTCGTCAGCCTCTCCGACGGCAACGGCGCGAAGCAGGTCTCGCGTTACCCGGTCACCGGCGCCGGCAAGATCGCGAACATGTACCACGTGATCTCCGGCTGGTTCTGGGAGGGCCTCGAGGTGCGGTTCGCCGAGGTGAACGGGCAGCCGGCAGCCCTGCTGCTGCGCGACGGGCAGGTGAACGCCGTGCTCGCGATCACCGCCTCGGCCGACGGCATCGACCAGCTGCTGTGGATGATGAACCCGGCGAAACTCGCAGCGTTGTAGGTCACACCGCCGGTTGTCACAAACCGGCGGGCTGTCCGGTCCTACAGGTATGAGAACGATTCTGGTGGTGGGCGGCGGTTACGCGGGCTTCTACACGGCCTGGAAGCTGGAGAAGAAGCTGCGCCGTGACGAGGCGCAGGTCGTCGTGGTCGATCCGCGGCCGTACATGACGTATCAGCCGTTCCTGCCCGAGGTGCTGGCCGGCTCGGTCGAGGCCCGGCACGCCGCGGTGTCGCTGCGCCGGCACCTGCGGCGCACCCGCCTGATCGCGGGCCGTGTCGTGCAGGTCGACCACGCGCACCGGCAGGTCACCGTGCAGCCGGTGGAGGGCCCGGAGTACCGGCTCGACTACGACATCATCGTCGTCACCGCCGGTGCCATCACCCGCAAACTGGGTATCCCCGGGGTGGCGGAGCAGGCCATCGGCATGAAGCACGTGGAGGAGGCGGTGGCGATCCGGGACCGTCTGCTGACCAACTTCGACCGGGCCTCGACGCTGCCGGCCGGGCCGCAGCGCCGGCGGTTGCTGACCGTGACGTTCGTCGGCGGCGGGTTCTCCGGCGTCGAGGGCATCGGCGAGCTGCTGTCGCTGGCCACCGCCCTGGTGCGCAAGTATCCCGAGCTGGACCCCGGCGAGCTGAGCTTCCACCTGGTGGAGGCCCGGGACCGGATCCTGCCCGAGGTCACCGACAAGCCCGGCCGCTGGGTGGTCGAGTCGCTGGAGAAGCGGGGCGCCCGGGTCCACCTCAACGCCCAGCTGGTCTCCGCCGACGGCGGGCACGTGGTGCTGTCGACCGGCGAGGAGTTCGACTCCGACCTGATCGTCTGGACCGCGGGCAACGGCGCGAACCCGATGGTGCGCAGCCACACCGACCTGCCGGTGGACGCTCGCGGCATGCTGATCGTGCGCGCCGACCTGCGCGTCGGCACCGAGGACGAGCCGGTCGAGGACGCCTGGGGCGCCGGTGACGACGCGGCGGTGCCCGACCTCGCGGTCGCCCGGCCGGGTGCGGCCACCGTGCCCAACGCCCAGCACGCGGTGCGCCAGGGCAAGCTGCTGGCCAAGAACATCGCGGCCACCCTGCGCGGCCGCCGGACCAGGCAATACAAACACCACAGCCTGGGTACGGTCGCCACGCTCGGCCTCGGCCGCGGCATCTTCCAGTACCGCGGCATCGTCATCAAGGGTCTGCCCGCGTGGCTGATGCACCGCGGCTACCACGTGCTGGCGGTGCCGAGTTGGGAGCGCAAGGTCCGGGTGCTCGCGGTCTGGCTGACCGCCGCCCTGTTCGGCCGCGACATCGTCTCGCTGGCCTCGGTGCAGGACCCGCGCCACGAGTTCGTGACCGGCGGAGAAGCACCCCGCAGCGAGAAACAGGGCAGCGAGAAGCAGGGCAGCGAGAAACAGGGCGCGGAGCCGTCCTCGAGACTCGAACATGCCGGATCGGCGTGACCTCGTGGCCAGGCTGGCCGACGCCTGCCTGCACGGGGACGTCGCGGCCCTGGAGGCCGTACTGACCACCGATGCCGTCGCCGTGTGCGACGGCATCGGCCTGCTGCCGGTCCGCGGCGCCGCGGACGTGGCCCGGCTGCTCACCCGGCTGACCGGCGGCGGCGCGGACCTCACCAGCGAATCGGTGAACGGAACACCGGGCCTGGCCCTGCGCCGCGCCGGCCGGGTCGTCGCGGTGGCTGCCGTGCAGCCCGCGGGTGACCGGATCGCCACCGTCTGGATAGTCCTGAACCCGGCCAAGCTCAGCGGCTGGAACTGACCATTGCCGAGAGTGGATCCTTAGGTTAGGTTGCCCTTAGTTTCAGGGGGTAACTTTGACTAGGCGCATCGGTGGCCGTCCACCGCAGATCGGCCGCGACGACATCGTCCGGGCCGGCCGCGAGCTGGGCATGAGCCGGCTGAGCGTGAAAGCCGTCGCCGCCGCGCTCGGCGTCACCCCGACCGCGCTCTACCGGCACGTCGACGGCCGGTTCGGCCTCGAACGCGTGGTCGGCGAGAGCATCCTGGCCGGCCTCACCCTGCGTGACGATCCGGCCGACGACCTCGAACCGCACCTGTTGAGCTTCGCGCTCCAGCTGCGCGAGTTCGTGCTGGCCCATCCCGGCCTGGCGAGATATCTGCAGATCCTGTTCCCGCGTGGCGACAGCGGCCGGCGCCTGCTCACCGCCGAGGTCGAGGCGCTCGTCCGGCGCGGCTACCGGCCGGACGCCGCGGTCGTGGTCAGTGGCGCGGTGGCCTCGCTGAGCATCGCGATGACCGCCTCCGAGGAGAGCAGCGTCGCCGCCGAGACCGAGGACCTGACCGGATTGGACCGGGAACGCCAGGCCGCGGTCGAGCAACTGGCGACCGACGCGCACCTGGCCGCGGCGCACTCGGTGCTGCCGCAGGTGAGCCGCCCGGCGTACGTACGGATGCTGCTGACCGCGGCCATCCGGGGACTGATCCAGGTCGCCCCGCCGGGGCGGCCGGTCGCGGAGATCATCGCCGACCTCTCCGGCGAGAAGGAGCAAGCGTAGATGGCGCGGGGTTTTCAGGGTGCGATGATGCGGAGCTTCGGCGCCCGCGATCACCAGGCGACCGTGGTGGGCAGACAGCTCCTGGCGCCGAACTTCCTCCGGGTACGCATGACGTCCCCGACCCTCTTCCAGGACGCGCAGGCGGGACCGACGGCGTGGCTGCGGTTCTGGTTCCCCGACCCGGACGGCGGCGACGCCGAGCACCAGCGGGCCTACACGCTCTCCGAGGCCGACGAGCAGGCCGGCACATTCGCGGTGGACGTGGTGATCCACGAGCCGGCCGGGCCGGCCTCGCTGTGGGCGCAGCGGGCCGAGCCCGGCGCCACGATCGCGGTGACGTCGCTCGGCTCGTCCAGGTTCGAGGTTCCGGACGAGCCGCCCGCCGGATATCTGCTGATCGGTGACTCGGCGTCGATCCCGGCGATCACCGGCATTCTCGGCGCGATCCCGGAAGACATCCCGGTCGAGGTCTATCTGGAGCAGCACGACGACGATGACCTGCTGATCCCGCTCGGCACCCATCCGCGGATGAACCTGCACCGGGTTCCACGCCGCGGCCCGGCCTCGCTCGCTGCCGCGATCGAGGCCCGGGACTGGTCCGACTGGTTCGCCTGGGTCGCGGTCGAGTCCGGGTCGCTCAAGCAGTTGCGGCTGCGGCTGCGCGACGAGTTCGGTTTTCCCAAGACCGAGATGTACGCCCAGGCGTACTGGTATCACGGCCGGGCGATGGGCAAGCTCCGGGCGACCGGTGTGCCCGAGGAACCGCAGCCGGAGATTCCGAAGCCCGAACCGGCCACGACGAAGCAGGGCGCCTGGCGTGCGCAGGCCGGCGGCCGGCTGCTCGCCCCGCTGAAGTCCACCCTGATCCTGGCCGGCGTGCTCCAGGCGCTGGTCACCCTGATCCAGCTGGCCCCGTTCGTGCTGCTCGCCGAACTCGCCCGGGCCCTGCTCGCCGGTGAGTCCGGCGTCCGTGCGGCACTCTGGGCGGCCGGGCTGGTCGGCGCCGGGGTGTTGCTCGGCTCGGCGCTGACCCTGTGGCTGCACGCGGTCGACGCCCGCTTCGCCGGGGACCTGCGCCGCCGGCTGCTCGGCAAACTGGCTCGGCTGCCCCTGGGCTGGTTCACCGACCGCGGCTCCGGCCAGGTCAAACAGCTCGTCCAGGACGACACCCTGGCCCTGCACTACCTGGTCACGCACGCCGTGCCGGATGCGGTCGCCGCGGTGGTCGCGCCGGTGAGCGTACTCGTCTATCTGTTCCTCGTGGACTGGCGGATCGCGCTGTTGCTGTTCGTCCCGGTCCTGGTCTACGTGTTCACCATGTACGTCATGCTGGTCCAGTCCGGGACCCGGCCCGCCCAGTATCTGCGCTGGTCGGAGCGGATGAATGCGGAGGCCGGCGCCTATCTGGACGGCCAGCCGGTGATCCGGGTGTTCGGCGGTGCGGCCGCGTCCTCGTTCCGGGCCCGACAGGACGAGTACATCGCCTTCCTCGGCGACTGGCAGCGCCCGTTCACCGGCAAGAAGACCCTGATGGACCTGGCCACCCGCCCGGCCACCTTCCTGCTGCTGATCACCGCGTCCGGCACGCTGTTCGTCACGAACGGCAGCATGGATCCGGTCACCCTGCTGCCGTTCCTGCTGCTCGGCACCACGTTCGGCGCGCGGCTGCTCGGCATCGGCTACGGGCTCAGCGGTCTGCGCGGCGGTCTGCTCGCCGCCCGCCGCATTCAGGTCACCCTCGACGAGGCCGAACTGGACATGCGCGAACCGTCCGCCGCCGAGCAGACCGGCACCGTGGAGTTCGACCGGGTCGGATTCGCCTACCGGCCGGGTGTCCCGGTGCTCAGCGACATCTCGCTCACCCTGGAACCGGGTACGGTGACCGCGCTGGTCGGGCCGTCCGGGTCGGGCAAGTCGACGCTCGCCGCGCTGCTCGCCCGCTTCCACGACGTCGGCGAGGGAGCGATCCGGATCGGCGGCCGCGACCTGCGTGAGCTGACCGCCGACGAGCTCTACACCCGCGTCGGGTTCGTCTTCCAGCAGACCCAGCTCGTGCACGGCACGGTCCGTGAGAACATCGCCCTGGCCGTGCCGGACGCGACCGGCGAGCAGGTCGAGGCGGCGGCCCGGGCCGCCCAGATCCACGACCGGATCGTACGGCTACCCGACGGCTACCACACGGTCCTCGGACCCGACGCCGCCCTGTCCGGCGGCGAACGTCAACGGCTCACCATCGCCCGGGCCCTGCTCGCCGACACCCCGGTGCTCGTCCTCGACGAGGCGACCGCGTTCGCCGACCCCGAGTCGGAGTACCTGGTCCAGCAGGCCCTCAACCGGCTCACCGCCGGCCGTACCGTGCTGGTCATCGCGCACCGCCTGCGCACGGTGACCGGCGCCGACCGGATCGTGGTGCTCGATGCCGGCCGGATCGCCGAGAGCGGCACCCACGACGAACTGCTCGCCCGCGACGGCCGCTACCGCAAGCTCTGGGACGCCGGCGCCGCCCGTACGGAGATGGTCCGATGATCCGCACCCTGCTCGCGCTGCTGCCCGCCGACCGCCGCCGCGCGGTCGCCGTCCACCTCACTCTCACCCTGCTCGGCGTGGTGCTCCGCGCGGCTGGTGTGGTGCTGCTCGTACCCCTGGTCGCTGCTCTCTTCGGTGCCCGGCCCGCCGATGCCTGGCCCTGGGTGGGCATGCTGGCGGGCGTCACCGCCGCCGGCTGGCTGATCGACGCGCGGGCCGCCCGGATCGGCTTCGACCTGGGCTTCAGCCTGCTGGAGAACGGGCAGCACAGCGTCGCCGACCGGCTCGTCCGCACCCGGCTGACCTGGTTCACCGCGGAGAACACCGCCACCGCCCGGCAGGCCGTCGCGGCCGGTGGGCCGGACCTGGTCGGTCTGGTCATCTACCTGTTCACTCCACTGGCCGGGGCGATCCTGCTGCCGGTGGCGATCGCGGTGGCCCTGCTGCCCGTCTCGCTGCCACTCGGCCTGGCGGCGCTCGCCGGGGTGCCGGTGCTGCTCGGCGCGTTCCTGGCGGCCGGACGGCTCGGCCGGGACGCCGATCGTGCGGCGGAGCAGTCGAACACCGTCCTCACCGAACGGATCGTGGAGTTCGCGCGTACCCAGCAGGCTCTTCGTGCCGCGCGCCGGGTGGAACCGGCCCGCAGCCATGCCGGGGCCGCGCTCACCGCGCAGCATGCCGCCACCCGCCGGCTGCTGCTCATGCAGATCCCCGGCCAGTTGCTGTTCGGCCTGGCCGGGCAGATCGCGCTGGTCCTGCTGGCCGGCGCCACCGCGCTGCTGACCGTCCGCGGCGACCTCGGTGTGCCGGAGGCAATCGCGCTGATCGCGGTGATCGCCCGCTACCTGGAGCCGTTCACCGCGCTCGGCGAGCTCACCCCGGGCCTGGAGGCCGCGACCACGGTCCTGCGCCGGCTGCGCACGGCGCTCACCGCACCCATCATCGACAACCGCGGGGGTACGCCGGAGCCCGCTGCCGGCCCACCCCGGATCGAGCTGCGCGGCGTCGGCTTCCGGTACGCCGCCGACACCCCGGCGGTGCTCGACGGCCTCGACGTGACCTTCGAGCCGGGCACCACCACCGCGATCGTCGGCCCCTCGGGTTCCGGCAAGAGCACCGTGCTCGCGCTGCTCGCCGGCCTGCACGAACCCACCACCGGACAGGTCCTCGCCGACGGCGCCGCCGTCGACAGCTCGATGGTCAGCGTGGTCTTCCAGCACCCGTACCTGTTCGACGGCACGATCCGGGAGAACATCCGCAGCGGGCGGCCCGGCGCGGACGACGCCGAGATCGCGGCCGCCGCCACGCTGGCCCGGGTGCCGGACGACCTGGACACCCGGGCCGGCGAGGGCGGGACCGCGCTGTCCGGCGGCGAACGCCAGCGCGTGTCGATCGCCCGCGCGCTGCTCAAACCGGCCCCGATTCTGCTGGTCGACGAGGCCACCAGCGCGCTGGACACCGAGAACGAGATCGCCGTGGTGCAGGCGCTGACGGCCGACCCGGTGGCACGGACCCGGGTGATCGTCGCCCACCGGCCGGCCGGCATCCGCGCCGCCGACCGGGTGCTGTTCTTCGAGGAAGGACGGATCGTCGAGGACGGCACGGTGGACGGTCTGGTCGCCGCCGGCGGGCGGTTCGCGGAGTTCTGGCGGCAGCAGGAGGCCGCGGCGGGCTGGCGCTTGGTGAGTCCTGGGTAACAGAGCGCTTTCCCGGATGATCCTTGCCGTGCCAGGGTGTGGTCATGGCGAGTACATATGGGGGGCGCCATGTCGCAGTCGACAACTGGGTCCCCGTGGAGAGACGCTGGTTGGGCCTGGACAAGCGAACACTGCTACCGGGTCTCGTGGTCTTCGCGATCGCGATCCTGCTGCGCAGCATCATCCCGTCCATCGATCAGGCGACTCCGGTCGACGACGTGATCGAGGCCGGCGACCGGCTCAACCTGGACAACGGTTTGACGATCGCGCCGCCGGTGGGCTGGGAGCTGGTCGACGGCATACTGGTCGGCGCCGACACGGTGCAGCCGGGGGCCGGCTCAGCGTCCGCGTCGATGGTGCAGGGCGGTGTCCAGGCGCAGATCGCGGTCTCGTCGTTCGCCGGGGATGCGGGCGCGCTGCTGGACCAGGTCAACCGCAACGACAGCCGCAGCGACAGCCGGCCCGGTTTCACGGTCAGCGCCGAACCGACGGCGATCACGACGGTCGGCGGTATCACCGGGGCGGTCGAGGGGTACACCAGCGCTGCCGGTGACGGTCTCCTCGCGGCCTTCACCTTCCCGGACGGGCGGGGCATGGCCGTCGAGGTCGCCGGCACGTCCGAGCAGCTCGCCGCCCGGACCAGCCAGATCGATGCCATGCTGCGCAGCGTCACCCTGGAGGTGCCGCAGTGACCACACTCGACCAGGCCCCCGGCTCCTCCGCCGCCCTGACTGCGCGGGCCGGCGCACTGGAGGCCTCCGGCTGGGGCGTGCCCTTCCGGCTCGTGCAGGTACGCAACCTCTGTTTCTGGGTGTTCGCCCTCGGCGTCGCCGGTGGCATCTACGAGATGCTGCGCTATTTCGGCTCCGGCGTGCACGCGTACGGTGTGGGTCTCGGCACCGGCATCGTCGCGTTCGCGGTCTACACCGTTCCGTGGCTGATCTTGCTGTCCTACCACAACCGGTACACCCGGCTGCCCGGCAAACTGCTGGTCACCGCAGTCGTGTGGGGTGCGGCCGGCGCCGCGTTCTGGATCGCTCTGCCGGCCAACGGCGCCTTCCTGTCGCTGTACGGCAAGATCTTCGGCCACGGCTGGGCGAACGACTGGGGCGCCGGGCTCACCGCCCCGATCAACGAGGAGATCGGCAAAGCGCTGGCGCTGATCCTGCTGATCGGGCTGGCGCCCCGCCTGGTCCGCAGCCCGTTCGACGGTCTGATCATCGGCGCGTACGCGGGCCTCGGCTTCCAGATCATCGAGGACGTGCTCTACGCCTACAACGGCACCATCGCGAACTTCGGCGCCGACCAGGTCGGATCCGCTCTGAACGTGGTGCTGGTGCGGGCCCCGAGCGGCCTGTTCGGGCACGTGCTGTTCAGCGCCGTCTTCTGCGCCGGTCTGATGTGGCTGCTCGGGCGCGGTGCGGGCCGCCATCGGCTGCGCGGCGCCCTGCTGATGCTCGGCGCGATGGCCGCCCACGGCTGCTGGGACAACATGGGCGCGATCGGCTACAGCCTGGCCGGCACCATCGGCATCTCGCTGCTGTGGTTCCTCGTGCTGCCGATCGCCGACCTGCTGTTGCTGTGGCTGACGTTCCGCCTGGCGGTGCCGCAGGAACAGGCCTGGCTGCGTGACATCCTCGCGCCGGAGGCCGAGTCCGGGCTGCTCACCGAGGAGGAGGTGACCGCCGCCGCGGGCGGGTGGAAGACGCGCCGCCGGTTCCGCAAGGCGCAGCACGGCCACCGCGAGCGGAAACGTGCGAAACACATCCTCGCCGCGGCGAACGACCTGGCACAGGAGGTTGCCGAGGCCGGCGGGCACGACACCGAGGGCGTCGAGCACGCCCGCTCGGAGGTCCGCAGGCTGCGCGCCGCGGCCTGAGCGCACATCGACCGATCGGTGGATCGGTGCGCGGCGGCGGTGGACCGTTCCGGCCGGTAGGTCGGTCGATTCGCCGCCGCCCGCATCTCGCGAGGCTGAGGGCATGACAACCACAGCCGTCCGTTCCGGACCCATCCGCACCCGGGAACGCGTCCTCGCCCCGGACCTCGCCCGCGGGCTCATGCTCGCCCTCATCGCCCTGGCCAACTCGGTGGTCTACCTCTACGGCCGCGAGTACGGCGTACGCCAGCACATCGTCGAGTCCGGCCTGGCCGACCGGATCGTCAGCGTCCTCACCGTGACCCTGGTCGACGGCCGCGCCTACCCGATGTTCGCCGCCCTGTTCGCGTACGGCGTGGTCCAGATGTTCCAGCGCCGCCCCGACGCCCGGCAACTGGTCCGCCGGCGCAGCCGGTGGCTGATCGCCTTCGGCTTCGCGCACGCCCTGCTGCTGTTCCCCGGCGACATCCTCGGCCTGTACGGCCTGGTCGGCCTCCTCCTGGTCGGGCTCGTCCGGGTCCCGGACCGCAGGCTGCTCACCCTGGCCACGCTCTGGCTCGCCGTCGTGGCCCTGCTGCAGGGCGCCGCCTACATGGCCCCGCCCACCTCGGAACGCTCCTTCTTCTGGTCGTTCGAGACCGCCGACCCGCTCCAGGGGATGATGCTGCGCCCGCTGGAATGGCTGATGACCCCGATCGGCGTCGCCGGTGTCGGCAGTGCCGTCCTGATCGGCACCTGGGCCGCCCGCCGGGGCATCCTCACCGACCCGGCCGCACACCGCCCGCTGCTGGTCCGCACCGCGATCCTCGGCCTGACCGCGGCCGTCGCCGGCGGCCTGCCGGTCGGTCTCGCCGTCGGCCACTTCTGGGAGCCGACCGCCGTGGCCGAACTGTGGGCGCTCTCCGCCCTGCACGCGGTGACCGGCGTCGCCGGCGGCCTCGGCTACGCCGCCCTGATCGGGCTGGCGGCGATCCGGATCGGCAACCGTCCCGGGCCGGTCACCCGCGCCCTGGTCGCCACCGGGCAGCGGTCGCTGAGCTGCTACCTGTTCCAGTCGGTGGTGTTCGTGGCGCTGCTGACGCCGTGGACCCTCGGGCTCGGCGCGACGATCGGCACCGCCACGGTCGCGGCGATCGCGCTCGGCACCTGGCTGGTGTCGGTGCTGCTCGCCGACGCGATGCGCCGGGCCGGGCAGCGTGGACCGGCCGAAGTGCTGTTGCGGCGGCTCACCTACCGAACGGGCAAGATGGCGGGGTGACCTCGGTGGAGGAACAGCTGGGCCGGCAACGGGAGCACCGGTGGAATCAGGCGTGGGCGCTTCTCCCGTACGGATTATTGCTCGTCGCCTGTGGTTTGTCGGTCTTCTCCGATGATGTCGGCCCTCAGCAGCACCTGATCACCCTTGTGGTCGCCGGCGCCCTCGCGGTCTGGCACTGGTGGTTCATCCTGGCCCACCCGGACTGGTGGGAGCGCCGGACCGCCCTGATGACCACCTACTTCGTGGGTGTCCTGGCCTTCACCGTCGTGCTGCTGCAGCGCAGCGACGCGTTCCAGGTGTTCGTGCCGGCCGGCTACGTGCTCGCGTTCGTGGCTCTGCCGGGATGGCTGGCCTACGCCGGCGTGGTGGCGGCGAACCTCCCGGCGCTGATCGTCGACAGCTCCGACCCGCTGATCGCCTTCGGCGTCGCCACCCCGTTCGCCGCCCTGATCGGCACCATGGTCCGGCTGACGGAACGGGAAGCCATCCGTCGGCGGGAACTGCTCGCGGAGAACGCGAGGCTCGCCCGCGAGGCCGGCGTCGCCGAGGAACGGGCCCGGATGGCCCGGGAGATCCACGACACCGTCGCCCAGGGCCTGACCGGCATCGTCACCCAGCTCGAAGCGCTCGGCGACCTGCCGTCCCCGGCACGCGGCCGGGTGGACACCGCTCGTACGCTGGCCCGCAACAGCCTCGTGGAGGTGCGCCGGTCGATCGAGGCGCTGCGGCCCGGCCCGTTGCAGAACGCCCGGCTCGGCGAGGCCACCCGGCAGGCGGTGGCGTCGTGGAGCGCGCAGTACGACGTGCCCGCCAACTTCACCGTCACCGGAACCCCGCTGCCGGTGCACTCCGAACTCGAGGTCACCCTGCTGCGGGCCGCCCAGGAAGCCCTGTCGAATGTCGGCCGGCACGCCCGCGCCTCCCGCGTGGACGTCACCCTGTCGTACATGGAGGATGTCATCGTGCTGGACGTACGCGACGACGGGACGGGCTTCGACCCCACGACGGCCGGCGGCTTCGGTCTCACCGCGTTGCGCCAGCGCGTCGACGCCCTGGCCGGCTCGGTCGACATCGAGTCGGCGCCCGGCGCGGGCACCGCGGTCAGCGTCACCGTCCCGGTCATCGAGGGGGAGCGGTGAGCACGCTGCGGCTCGTCGTGGTGGACGACCACCCGGTGGTCCGGGACGGGCTGCGCGGCATGCTCGGCACCCAGCCCGACTTCGAGGTGGTCGGCGAGGCGGCGACCGGCGCCGAGGCGCTGACCGTGGTCGAGGCGGTCCGCCCGGACGTGGTGCTGACCGACCTGCGGATGCCGGAGCCGAGCGGTGGCACCCTGATCCGGCTGCTGCTGGAACGCGTTCCGGCCGTCCGGGTGCTGGTCCTGACCACCCACGACACCGACTCCGACGTGCTGCCCGCGGTCGAGGCTGGCGCGATCGGTTACCTGCTCAAGGACGCGCCGCGCGAGGAGCTGTTCCGGGCGGTCCGGGCCGCGGCCCGGGGCGAGACCGTGCTGTCCCCGTCGGTCGCCACCCTGCTGCTGTCCCGGGTGCGGCCGCAGCAACCGCTCACCCAGGCCCGCCTCAGCCAGCGGGAACGCGAGGTCCTCGCCCTGGTCGCCGAGGGCCGCACCAACCGGGAGACCGCGGCGGCGCTGTTCATCAGCGAGGCCACCGTCAAGACGCACCTGCTGCACATCTACGAGAAGCTCGAGGTGCCGGACCGGGCCGCCGCCGTCTCCGCAGCTCACCGGCGCGGCCTGCTGTGACTCTGGCAGGTGCCGCGCTGCACGCGGCCGCACGTTTCGGGCCCTACTTCGCCTGGGATCCGTACGACGAGACGCCCGGCTGGCGTCCCCTGACCGACCTGCTCGACGCCGACGTGGTCGCGGACCGCGTCGAGACCGGCCGGCAGGCGCTGCTGCGGATGTCCGGGCTGACCCGCGACGACATCGAGGAACGGGTGGTCGCCTCGATCGTCTTCCTCGGTCTCGCATCCCGGTTACTGTCTCCGCTGCTCGGCGCGGTCGTGGCCGGCAACGTCCTGCCGCTGCCGGACCCGGAACGGCTGTGGTGGCGCCCGGTCGACGGCGGCCCGCTGCCGATCGCCTGGCGCGACCTGCCCGCCGAGGACTGCGCCGGCCGCTCCCCGGCCGACATCGCGGAGACGCTCACCCGCACCGCGACCCGGACCGTCGTCGAACCGGTCCTCGAAGTGTTCCGCGGGCGGTTCCGGCTGTCGCCGCAGGTGCTGTGGGGCAACGTGGCGTCCGCGCTGGGCGGCGCCGTGACCATGATCGGGCAGGCGCGGGCCGCGGCCGTCGTCCAGGCGTCCCTGAACCTGGCCCCGCTGCGCGGCACTGCCACGGTGTCACCACCACGGTGGACCCTGGTCCGGAACAACTGCTGCCTCTACTACCGGATCCCCGGCGGCGGCACCTGCGGCGACTGCGTACTCAACAGGCGGGAGAAACGATGATCACGGGAACGTTGCTGGCCGAGAGCCTCCGCGTGGGCGCGACGATCGAGGTGCCCGGGCTGTTCATCCGCAGCCTGCGGCGCGAGGACGTGTCCGCATCGACCACCGGCGCCCAGCCGGACGTCTGGACGATCCTGGAGTTCGAGGCGCCGCCGGAAGCCGCCGGAGCGCTGACCGAGGCGTTCTCGTCGGGGCTGCTCGCGGAAGGCGGCTGGTACGCCGACTTCCGCGCCGATGACGAACACGTCGTCGTCTTCGCCGGCAAGGTCTTCCGCTATCCCGTCGGCGACGAGGCGGGCCGGGCCGCCGCCCAGGAGTACGGCCGTTCCGTCGGCGTGCCGGAGCACCAGCTCGACTGGGGTGCTTAGGTCTGTGCCGCGGTAACCAAAGTCGCGCCGGCATCGACTCCCGGCTGCTGCTGAGCGCCGGTCCGCGCACCTAGCGTCGGTGTCATGAGCATCGAAGCGCCGACACGACTGCCGGGAGCGACCGCGCCCGCCGAACGAGCCCTCGGGCCGGACCTGGCCCGCGGGTTCATGCTGCTGTTCATCGCGCTCGCCAACACCCATTACTTCCTGCCCGGGGCGTCGGTGCGCGGCGGCTACCCGCAGGACGGGTCCGGGCTCGACGCGGCGGTGATCTGGCTGCTGTCGACGTTCGTGGACGGGCGGGCCTTCCCCATGTTCGGGCTGCTCTTCGGGTACGGGGTGGCCCAGATCGTGCGCCGGCAGCAGGATCGGGGCGCTTGGGGCGTACGCCGTCTGCTCTGGCGCCGCAGCGCGGTGCTGGTGATCGTCGGCCTGATCGACGCCGTGCTCTTCTTCGCCGGTGACATCCTGGCGGCCTACGGCGTGCTGCTGTTCGCCGGCGTCTGGCTGATCTTCTGGAAGGACCGCTGGCTGCTGGTGGTGGCCGTGGCGTTCCTGGCGCTGAACGCGCTGCCGAGCGGCGACCTGTCCGTGATCAGCACCGCCGGACCGGACCCGTCGATGCTGCCACCCGACTTCGCCGCCCAGGTCACGCACCGGGTCCCGGCGGCGCTGTACATCGCCGGGCTCGGACTGATCGGCTTCCTCTGCCCGTTCGCGCTCGGGCTGTGGGCCGGCCGCCGCCGCATCCTGGAGTTCCCCGAACGGCACCGGCGGCTACTCGTCGCCGTCGCGGTGACCGGCCTCGGCTCCGCAGTGCTCGGCGCCCAGCCGATCGCCCTGCTGCTCTCCGGCGTGATCCCGGCGCCGGACCAGCAGACCCTGACCTGGTGGGCGGCGCTGCACTCGACGACCGGCACGTTCGGCGGTCTCGGGTTCGCGGCGCTGATCACACTGCTGGCGCGCCCGCGCGGACCGCTCACCGCGGCGATCGCGGCCACCGGGCAGCGGTCGATGACCTGCTACCTGATGCAGTCGGTGACGTGGGCGGTGGTGTTCACCCCGTACCTGCTCGACCTCTCCGGCACACTGACCGTCGTCACGACCGCGCTGCTGGCCGCGGCGACCTGGGCGGCGACGGTCGTGATCGCCGACCGGATGCGCCGGGCCGGGCAGCGCGGGCCGTTCGAGACGCTGGTACGCCGGTTCACGTACCGGCCCGCTCAGCCTCGCGCGTGAACTCGTCGTGGGTGTGGCCGTGGAACTCACGCCACCCGATCAGCAGGCCGACCGCCACCAGAAGGGCGAGAACCAGGTAGAACGCGCGAGCGCCGGCGTCCAGCAGCGCCGGCGTGACCAGCGCGAGCAGGGCCGCGGTGATCCGGGCGAAGGCGACGATCGTGCCCTGCGCGCTGGAGCGCAGCATGGTGGGGAACGACTCCTGCGTCCACACCTTCATGATGCCCTCGAAGGCGAAAGCCCCGCCGATACCGGTCAGCACCACCCCGGCACCCATGGTGGTGAGGGTGAAACCGAGGACGGCCGGCACGAGATAGCCGATGACCAGCAGGACCGCGCCGGCCGCGAAATACGGCATCCGCCGCGGCGTGTCGACCACCCGCATGAACCACACCCCGGCGAGCAGCCCGACCGGGAAGGCGAGCAGCGCGACCCGGTTGAACACCTCGACCTCGACACCGGCGATGTTGGCCGCGATGTACGTGTTGAACTGCCCAGCGGTGTTCGCTGCCAGGTTCGTCAGCGCGTAGAACAGCAGCAGGGCCAGCAGCGGTCGCCCGTACGGCGGCTGGATCAGATCGCGGATCGAGACCTTGTCGGCGCGGACCGTGTGCACGCCGCCCCGCCGCTCGTCGCCGGCCCGCAGCCACGAGTCCGACTCCGGGATGCCCAGCCGCAGCACCAGCAGCACCAGGGCGACCACGCCGACCTGCGCGTAGAGCAACTGGCCACCGAGCCGGCCCCAACCGCCGGCGACCGACGAGATGACGATCGCGGAGAGGATGCCGACCGACCACAGGATGTTCGAGAGCCCGAGAATCGCGCCGCGATTCTGCCCGGACGCTGACTCGGCGATGGTGGCGAGCGAGACCGGCAGGTCCGCGCCGACGCCCAGCCCGACCAGGACGATCCCGGCGAACAGCAGCGGGAAGACGGTGCTGAAGGTCAGCAGGGCGCTGCCGGCCACGATCAGCGCCATCGTGGCCAGAAAGACCCGGCGGCGGCCGAACCGGTCCCCGAGCCGTCCGCCGGAGAGCGCGCCGATCGCGATGCAGAAGGTGAGGGCGGCCGACAGCACGCCGATCTGCCCGGGCGTGACCCCGATGGTCTCCTGGTAGATGACCAGCGCGATGCCGTTGGCGACGATGGCGGCGGCGTCGATGTAGGAGGCCATCCCGGCGACCACACCGACCCACCACGGGTTGGGGCGGTGGGAACCCATTACCACATAGTCACCGCGGGGCCACTTTCCGAAACGTTTCAGACGCATCCTACGGCGCGGGTAGGGTAAGTCGGGAAGAACCAAGATCCGGAGGACATCATTCTCACCGTCAACGCCATCGCCGCGCCCTCAGCCACCGACCCGCTGGTCCGCACCACCATCGACCGGCGTGACCTGGGCCCGCGCGACGTGCTGATCGAGATCAGCTACGCCGGAATCTGCCACTCGGACATCCACACCGTCCGCGGCGACTGGGGCCCGGTGCCGTACCCGCTCACGGTCGGCCACGAGATCGTCGGGCACATCGCCGAGGTCGGCTCCGAGGCCACCAAGCACGCCGTCGGCGACCGGGTCGGCGTCGGCTGCATGGTCAACTCGTGCCGCGAGTGCGACAACTGCCGGGCCGGCCAGGAGCAGTACTGCCTGAACGGCAACGTCGGCACCTACGCGAGCACCGACCGGGACGGCACCGTCACCCAGGGCGGCTACTCCACCCACATCGTCGTCGACGAGGACTTCGTGCTGCGCGTACCCACGTCGATCCCGCACGAGGCCGCCGCCCCGCTGCTGTGCGCGGGCATCACCACGTACTCGCCGCTCGCGCACTGGAACGCCGGACCCGGCAAGAAGGTCGCGGTCGTCGGCATGGGCGGCCTCGGCCACATGGCCGTCAAGATCGCGGTAGCGATGGGCGCCGAGGTCACCGTCCTGTCGCAGACGCTCAGCAAGAAGGACGACGGCCTCGCCTTCGGCGCCAAGGACTACCACGCCACCAGCGACCCGGCGACCTTCGAGGCGCTGAAGAACACCTTCGACCTGATCATCAACACGGTCAGCGCGCCGATCGACATCAACGCCTACCTGAGCCTGCTGCGCCTGGACGGCACCCTGGTCAGCGTCGGCGCCCCGCCGGAGCCGCTGCCGGTCCAGGTCTTCGCCCTGTTCGGCCAGCGGCGCTCGTTCGCCGGCTCCAGCATCGGCGGCATCCCCGAGACCCAGCAGATGCTCGACTTCTGCGCCTCGCATGGCATCGCCCCCGAGATCGAGCTGATCAAGGCGGACGAGGTGAACGACGCCTACGAGCGAGTGCTCTCCTCGGACGTTCGCTACCGCTTCGTCATCGACATCAACTCCCTGCGCTGACCTCACCGCCGGGCGGCAGATGGTTGCCGCCCGGCCCCTTCCCGGTACGGGTCAACCTCGTCCCCAGATTTCGTGCCCGTCCCGCCGCGCCGCGCGATCCAGGCTTGTGGTCACGGCCCCCAGCGCGTCCGCCGGGCTCATGCACGGGGTCACCCCACAACCCAGCCCGGCAGGGCCGCGCTCCCGCCGGCTGACACACACACGTTCCCGCCGCCCTGATCCGGAGCCATCGCCCAGCCACGTATTCGGCCCGCCGTAGCGTGCGTGGCTGGCGGCTCGTTTGGCTCGGCCGTCGCTGAGTCATGTATTCGGCCGGCCGTAGCGTGCGTGGATGGCGGCTCGTTTGGCTCGGCCGTCGCTGAGTCATGTATTCGGCCGGCCGTAGCGTGCGTGGCTGGCGGCTCGTTTGGCTCGGCCGTCGCTGAGTCATGTATTCGGTTTGCCTTAGCGTGCGTGGCTGGCGGCTCGTTCGGTTCGGCCGTCGCTGAGTCATGTATTCGGTTTGCCTTAGCGTGCGTGGCTGGCGGCTCGTTCGGTTCGGCCGTCGCTGAGCCATGTATTCGGTTTGCCTTAGCGTGCGTGGCTGGCGGCTCGTTCGGTTCGGCCGTCGCTGAGCCATGTATTCGGTTTGCCTTAGCGTGCGTGGATAGCGGCTCGTTCGGCTCGGCCGTCGCCCAGCCACGTATTCGGCCCGGCAGTACCGGCCTGAGCGGCGGCTCGCCTGAACGCAATGCCACCCGCCAGCCCACCAGCGCGACCGGCTGGCATCAGGCCACCCGCGGGGGCGGCTGATCACGTTCGTGGACGCCAGTTCGGCGCGGTCGGGCGGGCGTCGGGCCAGGTGGGCGTCGGGGCCGGGTGGGCGACGGCTGGGCGTCGGGGCCGGGTGGGCGACGGCTGGGCGTCGGGGCCGGGTGGGCGACGGGTGGGCGTCGGGGCCGGGTGGGCGACGGGTGGGCGCCGGGGCCGGTGGGCGACGGGTGGGCGTCGGGGCCGGTGGGCGATGGCTGGAGAAGCGGCGGGAAGTGCCGCGGCCGGTGGGTCAGTCTTCGCGGAACTCGGCGGTGGGGGTGCCGGCCGACTCGCGTTCACGCAGTTCCACGCGGCGGATCTTGCCGGAGATGGTCTTGGGCAGCTCGGTGAACTCGATGCGCCGGATCCGCTTGTAGGGCGCCAAATGCTCCCGGCAATGCCGCAGGATCGCCTGCGCCGTCTCCTGAGTCGGCTCCCAGCCCGCGGCCAGCACCACGTACGCCTTCGGAACTGCCAGCCGGACCGGATCCGGGGCCGGAACCACCGCGGCCTCGGCCACCGCCTCGTGCTCGATGAGCACACTCTCCAGCTCGAACGGCGAGATCCGGTAGTCGGAGGCCTTGAAGACGTCGTCCATCCGCCCGACGTACGTGATGTAGCCCTCCGCGTCCCGGGAGCCGATGTCGCCGGTGTGGTAGTAACCGTCCGCATGCGCAGACGAGTTCCGCGCGGGGTCGTCCTGGTATCCGGTCATCAACCCGAGCGGACGTTCCGCCAGGTCAAGGCAGATCTCACCCTCGTCAGCCGGCTTGCCGGTCGCGGGGTCGACCAGCACCACCTGGTAACCCGGCGTAGGCCGGCCCATCGAGCCCGGCTTGACCCGCTGCCCCGGCGTGTTGGCGATCTGCACGGTCGTCTCGGTCTGCCCGAACCCGTCGCGGATCGTCACGCCCCAGGCCCGCTGGACCTGTTCGATCACCTCGGGGTTGAGCGGCTCCCCGGCGCCGACCACGGTCGGCGGCGGGGTCCGCAGCCGGGTCAGGTCGGACTGCACCAGCATCCGCCACACCGTCGGCGGCGCGCAGAAGCTGGTCACCCCGCAGCGTTGCATCTGATCGAGCAGCGCGTTGGCGTCGAAGCGCGTGTAGTTGTAGATGAACACGCAGGCCAGCGCGTTCCAGGGGGCGAAGACGTTGCTCCAGGCATGCTTCGCCCAGCCGGGCGACGAGATGTTGAGGTGTACGTCGCCGGGGCGCAACCCGATCCAGTACATGGTCGACAGGTGCCCCACCGGGTACGAGGCGTGGGTGTGCTCGACCAGTTTCGGCAGCGCGGTCGTCCCGGAGGTGAAGTAGAGCAGGAACGGGTCCGACGCCCGCGTCTCGCCGTCAGGTTCGAAGACCGGGGAGCCGGATCCGTACGAAAGCCAGCCCGGAACCGGCGCACCCACCGCAACCCGAGTGTAATCCCCGGTCAGCGAGGCGAACTTGTCGACATGAGCCGAGTTGGTGATCACATGCGCGGCCCGCCCCCGGTCGAGGCGGTCGCGCAGGTCGGCCGGGCCGAGCAGGGGAGTGGCCGGGATGACCACCGCGCCCAGCTTCATCGCCGCGAGCAGCGACTCCCAGAGCTCGACCTGGTTGCCGAGCATCAGGATGATCCGGTCGCCGCGCCGCACCCCCTGTGAGCGCAGCCAGTTGGCCACCTGGTTGGAGCGCCGCGACAGGTCCGCGAAGGTGTATTTCTGCTCCGACCCGTCCTCCTCGACGATCCACAGCGCGAGCCGCGAGTCCGCGTTGGCGTCGAACCAGTCCAGGGCCCAGTTGAAGGAGTCCAGCTGCGGCCAGCGGAAGTCCCGGTACGCCGTCTCGTAGTCGTCGTGATGCTCCAGCAGGAATTCGCGGGCCTGCCGGAACGCGGCAGCCGAGGGGGACGCCATGCCCTCACCCTAGCGGGATCCGCGGTACGCGATCCTCCCGTCGACGACAGTGAGTTCGACCGGCGACTCGGCGAACTCGTCCGGTCCGACGCTGAGCGGGTCGAGCGCGAACACGGTCAGGTCGGCGCGCTGCCCGGGCACGAGCTGCCCGGCCCGCCCGGTGAGACCGGCCGCCCCGGCCGCGTGGGTGGTGTAGCCCTCCAGGGCCATCCGGGCGGTCAGCGCCTGCTCGGGCAGCACCGGTTCGACGCCGGGCTCCCCGGCCGGGCGGCGCAGCCGGGCCGCGGCGATGATCGAGCGCGGGTCGAACGGCGCGATCGGCCAGTCCGAGCCGAGCGCCAGCCGGGCGCCGTCGTCGCGCAGGTCACGGGCCCGGAACGCCCGGTCGGCGCGCTTCTTGCCGAGCCGGCTGGACCAGTTGTCGGTGTGGTCGGCGCGGGTGTAGTGGGTGCAGTGGGTCGGCTGCATGCCGGCCGTCACGTCGAGTTCGGCGAACCGTCCGATCAGCTCGGACGGCATCGTCTCCAGGTGTTCGATCCGGTGCGGGACGCGCGAGGTGCGCGGCAGGCCGGCGTACGTGTCCAGCACGTACCGGATCCCGGCGTCGCCGATCGCGTGCGTGACGATCGGGACTCCGTGCCCGGCCAGCGTGCGGACCGCCGACGCGTACTCCGCGGGGTCCGGCCAGAGGCAGGCGGCCGACTCGCCGTGCGAGTCCGGTTCGTCGAGCCACGCCGTCCCGCCGTCCACCGTCCCGTCGATCATGAACTTCGCGCCTTCGACCTGCCAGCGCCGCCCGGACAGCCGCTGCTGGGCGATCACCGCGTCCAGCCCGTCACGGCCGGCGCCGGGCATCACGAACGGCGCGAACCGCCACCGGACCGGCAGTTCCCCGTCCTCCTCCAGCGACCGGAACAGCGTCAGCGAGTCGTCCTCGAAGTCCATCGCGTTCGCCGCGGTCAGCCCGCCGGCCGCCATCCGGTTCAGCAGCTGGGCGAGGCGGACTCGCCGCGCGCCGGGCGCGTCGTCCGGCAGCAGCGTGCGTACCAGATCGAGGGCTTCCCACTCCAGCAGGTGCCCCGTCGGCCGGCCGGAAGCATCACAGGCGACGCTCGCCCCGGACACGAACTCCCGCGGGCCGCGCACCCCGGCCAGCTCCAGCGCACGCGGGCTGACCAGCGCCGAATGCGCGTCGAACAGCAGCAGGAACACCGGCACGTCCGGCCCGAGCGCCGCCACCAGCGGACCGTGGCTGATCGGTGCGCCCTCGAACGCGTTCGGGTCCAGGCCCCAGCCCTCCAGCCATCCGCCGGGCGCGACGGCGGCGGCTCGCAGCGCCGATTTCAACCCCGCGAGGGTACGCACGGACGACAGGTCCACGCCGCGCGTGAGCCCGATCCCCATCACCGGGTGGAAATGGCCGTCCACCAGGCCCGGGGTGATCGTGGCGGAACCCAGGTCGAGCAGCTCGGTGCCCGGCCCCCGCCACGCGCGGGCGTCGGCGCGGTCGCCGAGCGCGGTGATCACACCGTCGGCCACAGCGATCGCGGTGGGCGCCGGCGGCGTGCCGGCGAGGGTGTGGATCCGGTCGGCGAGCAGGATCAGGTCGGCGGTGCTCACGCGCTCCCTCCTCGGTTGCGGTACTTCCACTGTTGACTACCGCCGCCACCCGGGTCCGGTTCGAGTCCTCGATCCGGCGTCGTTTACAGCGATGTAGGGCCCGATCGGGGGAGCCCTGGAGGGTATGGTGCCGCTGTGAGCGTGCGCAGCGTGGGCCTGAAGGATGTCGCGAAGCATGCCGGCGTCTCGATCAAAACGGTTTCCAACGTTGTAAACGGCTACGCGCACGTCTCCCCGGAGACCCGCTCCCGGGTGCAGGACGCCATCACCGAGCTCGGCTACCGGCCCAACGTCGCCGCTCGTCAGCTGCGAGGTGGGCGCTCGGGCGTGATCGCCCTGGCCCTGCCCGACCTGCGCTCGGCGTACTTCGCCGAGCTGGCCAGCCTGATCGTGCAGGCCGCCGAGAAGCGGCACTGGACCGTGCTGATCGACCAGACCGGCGGGCGCGCCGACCGGGAGCGCGACCTGGCCGGGCGCCTGCGCCGGCACCTGATCGACGGGCTGATCTTCAGCCCGCTCGCGATGGCCGGCGTGGAGATCGCGGTGGACGTGCCGGACACCCCGATGGTGCTGCTGGGCGAGCGGGTCTGGCACGGTCCGGCCGACCACATCGCAGTGGACAACACGGCAGCCGCCGCCGATGCCACCCGGCACCTCTGCGAGCTGGGCCGCCGGCGGATCGCCGCGATCGGCGCGCAGGAGGGCCCGACCGCGGTCACCGCCCAGCAGCGCCTGGCCGGCTACCGTGCGGCGCTGGAGCAGGCGGGCCGGCCGTTCGACCCGGCGCTGATCGCGCCGGTCGCCGAGTTTCACCGGGCCGACGGCGCGGCGGCCATGGACCGGCTGCTGGACTCCGGCGAGCCGCCGGACGCGGTCTTCTGCTTCAACGACCTGCTCGCCCTGGGCGCCATCCGTACGCTGCTCGACCGCGGCTACGCCGTGCCGGGCGACGTCGCGGTGGCCGGCTTCGACGACATCGAGGAGGGCCGGTTCTCCACGCCGACGCTCACCACCGTCGCGCCGGACACCGGCGGAATCGCCCAGCTTGCGGTCGATCTGCTGGCTGAGCGGCTGGACGCGGACGGGACCGATACGGCGCCGCGGGAGATCCGCGTCGAGCACCGGGTGGTGCCGCGGGAAAGCACGCTCGGCCGGCTGGCCGCCCGCCGCCGCTGAGGCTCGCCCCAAGATTTGTTACGTCATGGTGCCGAGGGCATTTACAACGTTGGTTACAACGTTGTAGAACTGGTGGTGTCGATCACATCAGCGCCTTGATGGAGGCACCCTTCGTGGCTACTGCTGCTCGTCTTGCCGTCGACCCCGCGTTCGCGGTGGCCCCCGTCGACCGACGGATCTTCGGATCCTTCGTGGAGCACATGGGCCGCTGCGTCTACACCGGGATCTTCGAGCCCGGACACCCGGCTGCCGACAACTCCGGGCTGCGCACCGACGTGCTGGAGCTGACCCGGGAGCTGGGCGTCAGCGTGGTCCGCTATCCCGGCGGCAACTTCGTCTCCGGCTACCGCTGGGAGGACGGGGTCGGCCCGACCGGTGAGCGCCCCCGCCGCCTCGATCTGGCCTGGCGGGCCATCGAGACCAACGCGTTCGGGCTCAACGAGTTCATGGATTGGGCGGGCAAGGCCGGCGTCGAGCCGATGATGGCGGTCAACCTGGGGACCCGGGGCATCGCCGAGGCCGCCGAGCTGGTGGAGTATTGCAATCTGCCCGGCGGCACCGCCGCCGCTGACCTGCGCCGCAAGCACGGCGTCGCCGCGCCGCACGACGTGCGGCTGTGGTGCCTCGGCAACGAGATGGACGGTCCGTGGCAGACCGGCAGCCTGACGGCGTATGAGTACGGGCGGCTCGCCGCCCGCGCCGGCCAGGCCATGCGCAAGGTGGATCCGACGATCGAGCTGGTCGCCTGCGGCAGCTCCAACTCCGGCATGCCGACCTTCGCCGCCTGGGAGGCCACCGTCCTGGAGCAGGCGTATGACCAGGTCGACTACGTCTCGCTGCACAACTACTACGACCCGCTGCGGGTGGACCCGGCCAGTTTCCGGGCCTCGGCAGTCGACCTGGACCGCTTCATCGACGACATCATCGCGACCGCCGACCACGTCCGGGCCAAGCTGCGCCGGACCAAGCGGATCAAGCTCTCGCTCGACGAGTGGAACGTGTGGTACCAGAACGATTTCACCGAGCCCGAGGACCGCCCGATCGCCGAGGAGCCGCCGCACCTGATCGAGGACGACTACACCGTCACCGACGCGGTGGTGGTCGGCAACCTGCTGATCAGCATGCTGCGGCACGCCGACCGGCTGACCGTCGGCTGCCAGGCCCAGCTGGCCAACGTGATCGCCCCGATCCGCACCGAGCCGGGCGGCCCGTCCTGGCGGCAGACGATCTTCCACCCGTTCGCGCTGACCTCGGCGCTGGCGCACGGCACCGTGCTGCGGGTCGCGCTCACCGGGCCCGAGATGGAGACCGGGCGATATGGCGAGGTGGCCGCGCTCGATGCCGTCGCGGTGCACGACCCGGACCGTGCGGAGCTGGTGCTCTTCGTGGTCAATCGCGGCGAGTCACCCGTACCCCTCGATCTTGATCTGCGGGCTTTCGGCGGCCTGGCCGCCGCCGACCATGTGACCTTGACCGACGCCGACCCGGCCGCACGCAACAGCGCCGCCCAGCCCGACCGCGTGGTGCCGCAGCGCCTGACCCCGCCGGCCTGCGACAACGGCCGCGCCGCCCTGGTCCTGCCGCCGATCTCCTGGCACGCCCTCCGCTTCACCGTTCGCGCTTCGTCCTGACCCCCACAAAGGAGTGACTCCCATGGATAACCACCTGAGCCGCCGCAATCTGCTGACCCTCGGACTCGGCGCCGGAAGCGCCGCCCTGCTCGCCGCCTGCGGTGACAGCGGCCCCAGCGACAAGGTGACCGGCGCCGGGCAGAACGCCGGGCCGGCCGCGGCCAGCTACAGCGGGCCGAACGTGACGCTCGCCTTCTGGAACGGGTTCACCGGCGGCGACGGGCCGTTCATGAAGAAGCTGGTCGACCAGTTCAACAGCGAGCACCCCAACATCAAGGTGACGATGAACGTCTATCAGTGGGCCGACTACTACCAGAAGGTGCCGGCCGCGGTGGCCACCGGCAATGGCCCTGACCTGGGCATCATGCACGTCGACCACGTCGCGACCAACGCCGCGCGCGGGGTGATCCTGCCGCTGGCCGACCTGGCGAAGACGCTCGACCTCACCGAGGACGACTTCTCCCCGCCGGTGTGGAACGCCGGGGTGTACCGCGACACCCGCTACGCCATTCCGCTCGACGTGCACCCGCTCGGCCTGTTCTACAACAAGACCGTGCTGGAGAAGGCCGGCCTCGACCCGGCGAAACCGCCGGCCACCGCCGATGAGTACATGTCGGCGCTGGACACGCTGAAGGGCAAGGGCGTGCAGGGCCACTGGGCCACGCCGTTCCCGTTCACCGGCCAGATGCAGTTCACCACCCTGCTGTGGCAGAACGGCGGGAAGCTCTTCGACGACCAGGGCACCGCGCCGCTCTTCGCCGAGCAGCAGGGCGTGCAGGCGCTCACCTGGCTCACCGACCTGGTGAAGAACGGATACAGCCCGAAGAACGTCGCCCAGGACGCCGACGTGGTGGCCCTGCGCAACGGCAAGAACGCGTTCAACTGGAACGGCATCTGGACGATCAACACGCTGCGCGAGGACAAGGCGCTGCAGTGGGGTGTCGCGCCGCTCCCGCAGGTCGGCTCCCAGAAGGCGGCCTGGGCCGGGTCGCACCAGTTCGTCCAGTTCAAGCAGAAGGCTCAGGACGACAACAAGCTCACCGCCGGCAAGGTCTTCATCAACTGGATCAGCCAGCACTCCATCGAGTGGGCGAAGGCCGGGCAGGTGCCGGCCCGCAAGGACATCCGCGACAGCGCCGAGTTCACCGCGCTCACCGAGCAGGCCGCGATCGGCACGCAGATCGACTACCTGCAGTTCCTGCCCGCCACCCCGGGTATCGCGGACGCCATGGCCACCGTCGACACCGCGGTCAACGAGGCGATCCTGCTGCGCAAGGAGCCCGGCAAGGCGCTGTCGGACGCGGCTGCCAAGGCCAGTCAGATCCTGGAGGGCAACCGCAAGAAGTACGGCGCCTGAGATGGCCCAGGACCTCCTGGCCCCGCCCGCCGCCTCGGAACGCACCGATTCCACGGCTCCGATCCGGCGGGTGGGGCGGGTCACCCCGTACCTGTTCCTGATCCCGTACTTTCTGCTGTTCGCCACGTTCGTGCTGGCGCCGGCGGTCTACGGGCTCTGGGTCAGCCTGCACGACTGGGATTACCTGCTGCCCGGCAAGCCGTTCGTCGGCCTGGACAACTACCAGGCGCTCTTCGACAGCAGCTCGGCCGTGTTCGAGGAGTTCTGGCAGAGCATGCAGGCCACCGGCATCTTCACGGTCGCCAGCGTGCCCCTGCTCGTGACGATCCCGCTCGCGCTGGCGCTCATGCTGAACCGGGCGTTCCCCGGGCGGACCTTCTTCCGGGCGGTGTACTTCGCGCCGTACGTGCTCGGCGTCGCGGTGATCGGCGTGCTCTGGCGCTTCCTGCTCGACCCCAACCTGGGTGCGGTCAACGCCCTGCTCGGCGCGGTCGGCCTGCCGGACGCGTCACCGTGGACCACCGGCCTGCCGTGGGCCTGGATCTCGCTGGTCGCGGTCACGGTGTGGTGGACGATCGGCTTCAACGCGGTGATCTACCTGGCCGGCCTGCAGGACATCCCGCGCGAGCTGTACGAAGCTGCCCGCATCGACGGCGGCGGCAAATGGGCCGAGTTCCGGCACGTCACGCTGCCCGGTCTGCGGCCGGTGCTGACCTTCATCGTGATCAACACGGTCCTGGCGTCGAGCAACATGTTCGGCCAGGCGCTACTGATCACCCAGGGCGCGCCGGGCAACGAGACCCGTACGGCGATCATGTACATCGCCCAGAAGGGCCTGCGTGAATACAACATGGGCACCGCCGCGGCGATGAGCTACCTGCTGACCCTCGCCCTGCTGCTGGTCAGCGTGATCACCTTCCGCCTTCTGAGGGACCGGGACGCCTCATGACACGGGTACGCGGAATCGCCTGGTACACCATCCTCATCGGTTTGAGCCTGCTGTTCATCGCCCCGCTGGTGTGGATGCTGTTGACCTCGTTCAAGACGATCGGCGAGGCCACCCAGGTGCCGCCCACCGTTCTGCCGCAGGAGCCGACCACCCGGGCGTACGAAGTGCTGTTCGCCTCCGACACCCAGACGCCGGTGCTGCGCTGGCTCCTCAACAGCCTGCTCGCCGCCACCGGGCAGGCCCTGCTCATCCTGGTGGTCGCGTCGATGGCCGCCTACGCCTTCGCCCGGCTGGAGTTCCGGGGCAAACGGATCCTCTTCGGCATGGTGATCGCGACACTGTTCGTACCGATCTTCACCCTGATCATCCCGAACTTCCTGATCATCGACCGGCTGGGCTGGCTGGACACGCTGTGGGCGCTGATCGTGCCCGGCGCGGCCAGCGCGTTCGGCGTCTTCTTCCTGCGCCAGTTCTTCCTCGGGCTGCCCCGCGAGCTCGAGGAGGCCGCCCAGCTCGAAGGCGCCAACACCTGGCAGATCTTCACGAAGATCGTGCTGCCGCTGTCCAAGCCGGCCCTGGCCACCCTGGCCCTGATCAGCTTCCTGGGCAACTGGAACGACTTCATCTGGCCGATCTACGTGCTGTTCAGCCCGTCGCAGTTCACGCTGCCGCCGGGTCTGAGCATCCTGCAGGGCGCCTACGACATCGACTATCCGGTGATCATGGGTGGGGCGGCGCTGGCCAGTGTTCCGGTGCTGATCCTGTTCCTGATCACCCAGCGCTACATCATCGAGGGCGTGTCCCGGTCCGGTCTGAAAGGCTGACGGATGCGCCGTCTGTTCCTCGCGCTCATGTTGGTCCTCGCCGGTTGCACCACCACTGGAGAAGCACAGGTCATGACCTTCACGAATCCCGTTTTCACCGACAACTTCCCCGATCCGGGCGTCATCTCGGACGGGGAGACCTGGTTCGCCTACGGCACCAACAACGACACCGCGAACGTGCCGTTGCTGACCTCCACCGACCTGGTCAAGTGGAGCGACGGCGGCGACGTGCTGCCCCAGCTGGGCCGCTGGGCGGACCGCGGCCGGACCTGGGCGCCCGAGGTGATCCGCACCGACGCCGGGAAATACGTCCTGTACTACACCGCTCGCAAGTCCGGCGCCGACCGGCAGTGCATCGGCGCGGCCGTCGCCGACGACCCGCGCGGCCCGTTCACCGACAGCTCCGCCGAGGCGCTGATCTGCCAGGACGACGAGGGTGGCGCCATCGACGCCAGCCCCTACCGGCACAGCGACGGCGCGCTCTACCTCTACTGGAAGAACGACGGCAACCACATCGGAGAACCCACCCATCTGTACGGGCAGCGCCTGTCCACCGACGGTCTCTCCCTCACGGGTGACCGGGTCCGGCTGCTGACCAACGACAAGCCGTGGCAGGCGCACGTCATCGAGGCGCCGCAGATGGTCGCCCACGACGGCCGGCTGTACCTGTTCTACTCGGCCAACGCCTTCGACTCGGAGGCGTACGTGGTCGGTTACGCCACCTGTGACAGCCCGCTCGGCCCGTGCCGGGACGCGCCGGAGAACCCGATCCTCAAGTCGTCGCCGGAGGCCGCCGGACCGGGCCACAGCTACGTGGTGACCCGATCCGACGGCAGCACCTGGATGCTCTACCACGCCTGGCCGCCGGACGCGGTCGGCAGCGTGGCGCCCGGCCGCCAGCTGTGGGTGGACAGGGTGACCTGGGAGGACGGCCGTCCGGTGGTGCACGGCCCGACCGCCACCGCTCAGCCCGTGCCGTGACACGGTCGGTTCAGAGCGACAGGCCGTGGCCGTACGGGTAGAGCGGCGCCTCGGTGTCGTTCGGCACGTCCTCCCGGGACGCCTCGACCGCCGCCATCGACGACGGCAGCTCGAACGGCAGGGTGCCGCTCGCCGGTGACCGCCCGAACAGCACGTCCAGCAGAGCCTCGTCGCTGGAGCCGAAGCTGCCGACCATGGCGGCCGCGGCTCCGGCGAGCGGGGTGAGCACGGCCGGCCGGTCCAGCCAGACGTCCACCACGGTGGGCAGCCGGCCGGCCAGCTCGAGCACCGGGGCGAGCTCCTCGTCGGTCCAGTCCAGGCGGCCGGCGTGGAAGAACGCCTCGAACCCGCCGCCGCGCTGGTCGAAGGGCGCGGCCCGCCGGACGATCGCCACGTCAGCCGCGGCCGGGTCGTCGGTGACCTTGGCGTATCCGGCGGCGACCGAGGCGTCGACACCGTCGAGGTAGACGGTGATGCCCTCAGCCAGCGGCAGGTCGCCGGCGTCGAGGACGACGATCGAGCGGCGCTGCGCCTCCAGGCCGGCGGCGCGGAAGGCGGGCTGCCCGGCGATCTTGGCGGCCTCGGCCGGGTCGACGTAGCGGCGGTCGTCGAACAGGCCGAGGCGGAACTTGTCGCGCAGGATCCGGCGTACCGAGACGTCGATCCGGGCCTCGTCGATCCGGCCCTGCTCGACCAGGTCGACGATCAGCTCCGGGCAGTACTCGCCGCCGAGCTGGTCGGCGCCGGCGTTCAGGATCCGCTCCACCCGGGTGTGCCGGTCCAGGTGCTCGACACCCCACGCCCGGGCCGGCATCGGGGTGCCCATGATCTCGGCGTCGGTGACCAGTCCCCAGTCGGTGCAGACCACCCCGTCGAAGCCGTACCGGCCGCGCAGCAGGCCCTCGATGATCCCCTTGCTGAAGGCGAACCCGACCTCCTCGTGCTCGGTGCCGACCGGCATCCCGTAGTACGGCATGATCTGCGCGGCCCCGGCCTCGAACGCCGCCTCGAACGGCTTCAGGTGGTAGTCCCACATGCCGCCCGGGTAGACCTGCTCCCGGCCGTACGCGAAGTGCGCGTCCTCGCCACCCATCTGCGGCCCGGCGCCGGGGAAGTGCTTCACCATCGCGGCGACGCTGTCCGTCCCGAGCTCGGCGCCCTGCAGGCCGAGGACATACTCCCTGATCAGCGCGGCGACGGTGTCGGCGTCCGAGCCGAGGGTGCCGCTGGTCCGGGCCCAGCGGGGTTCGGTGGCCAGGTCGGCCATCGGGTGCAGGGCGACCCGGATGCCGGTGGCCAGGTACTCCTGGCGGACTATGCCGGCGAATTCGCGTACCAGATCGGGGTTCTTGGTGGCGCCCAGGCCGATCGGTTCCGGCCAGGCCGAGAAGCCGCCTGCCGCGGCGGAGGCCGCCGGATTGTCGATCACACCGTGCCGGGGATCGGTGGAGACCGTGACCGGGATGCCCTGGCCGGTCGCTGCCGCCATCTCCTGGATCCGGTTGTGCCACTCGGCGATCTTCGCCGGGCTGACCGGGCCCATCGTCAGGATGTTGACGTGGTTGATCAGCTTCTCCCGGACCAGGAACGACGTGGACGGGAACATCCCGTCGCCGTCGTGCAGGGTGCCGTCCGGGTTGACCGCGATCATGGTGTGGAACATCAGGCCGGCCTTCTCCGCGAGGGTGAGGCGGCCGAGCAGCTCGGTGACGCGTTCTTCGATCGGCTTCATCGGTTCTCCTCGCAGGGGGCTCAGCGGGCGCCGCGGACCATGCGGACCAGCAGCGATCCGGCGACGGCGACGATCGCGCCGATCAGGAACAGCAGGCCGTAGTTGGAATCCCCGCCACCGATCGCGAGGATCGGCGCGGCCAGGATCGGGACGAGGGACTGGGGGAGCGCGTTGGCGATGTTCATGACGCCCATGTCCTTGGCGGCGTCGTCCGGGTTCGGCAGCACGTCGGTGGCGAGCGCCAGGTCGACGGCGAGGTAGACGCCCTGGCCGAGGCCGAAGATCAGGGCCGCGCCGAGGAAGACCGCGAAACTGTCGGCCACCGAGATGATCAGCAGGGCGGCGGCGATGACGAAGCCGGCGCCGAGCACGAACGGCTTGCGGCGTCCGGTGCGGTCGGAGAGGATCCCGCCGGCCGTCGAGCCGGCGACCAGCCCGACGGTGCTGATCAGGGTGGCGACGAGGATGCCGTTCGCGACGTCGTCGGTGGTGTAACCGAACCGGTCGATCAGCAGGTAGGCCTGGTAGGTGGTGACGCAGGCCAGACCCATCCAGATCAGGAAGCGGCTGACGATGTTCCAGGCGAAGTCCGGGTGCTTGCGCGGGTTCACGTAGAAGGTGGCGAGGAACTCCCGGAACCGGTACGGAGCGAAGTGCCCCTTCTCGGCCGGCCGGTCCTTGAGGATCACGACCAGCAGGGCGACCGTCGCGACACCGATCGCGGCCGGGACGGCGAACATCAGCAGCGCGTTGCCGGCCAGCACCGCGGCCAGGGTGCTGCCGAGCAGGATGGCCACCGAGGTCATCAGGCCCAGGATGCCGCTGACCTTGCCGCGCTGCTGCGCCGGGATCTGGTCGGGCAGCAGCGCGGTCAGGGTGGAGAGGGTGGCGTTCACGCCGAGCTGGGCGAGCGCCCAGCCGGCGGTCAGCACCGGCACGCTGCCACCGAGTGCCACGATCAGCAGGCCGGCGAAACCGAGCAGCATGCCGCCGAGCAACCACGGACGGCGGCGGCCGAGCCGGGACGTGGTCCGGTCCGACATGGCGCCGAACAGCGGGTTGCCGATCAGCGCAAGGACGGCGCCGACGGACAGCACGGTGCCCAGCGCGGCGGCCTTGTCATCCGGCGCGATCTCGGCGACCCGGATCGACATGGTGACCACGACGGGCGTGAGGATCGTCAGGTACGCGCCGAGCTGCGCGAGAGCCATCGCGACGATCAGGCGGGTGGGAGCGTCCGGCTGCGCAGGCTTCGCCGCCGGCTGGGTTTGGGCAGTGGTCATCGCACACCTCAGGGCCAAGAAAAGGGGGAGGGCGTACCTGACCGGGCCGGCTTCCGGTTTGTTAACGCCTTGTTTGCAGAAGGTATCGACTCGTCGTTCACCGAACCAGGGCGTGATTCGCGGCCTTGTGCTGGTATTTTGTCCGCTATTGCCGATGGTCGCGCTCTCTTGGCGCGCTCATTACGTCTAAGTTCGGCAAAAGCTAGGCTTCGGTGGTGACGTCATCGGCGGGCGGCCGGCCTTCTTCTGGCCGGGGCGACCTTCCGGCTCGCCGCGGCCGGTCGGCTCGCCGGGACCTGATCTTCGCAGCCGTGCGCGACGCCGGCCGGATCAGCCGGGCCGACCTGGAACGCCGGACCGGGATGGCCCGGATGACGGTCAACGGCCTGGTCACCGAACTCCTCGAGGCAGGCCTGCTGGCCGAGGAGGCCGCCGCGCCCGACGGCACGCGCTCCGGGCGGCCCGCCCGATCGCTCACCTTGGGCCCGCAGGCCGGCGGCGTGGCCGGCGCGGTCGTCGAAACCGACGGGGTACGCGTAGCGCTCGCCGACCTGTCCGGCACGATCCACGCCGAACACCACCATCGGGTCGACACCGCCGACCCGGCCGCCACCATCGAAGCGCTCGCGTCGCTGATCAGCCGCTGCCGGTCCGAGACCAGCGGACGACTGTGGTCGGTGGTGATCGGCATCCCGGCCCCGATCAGCGGCGGCGTCATCCAGGCAGGCAGCGCGCTCACGGCCTGGACCGGCACCGCCCTCGCCGCAGAACTGCAGACCCGCCTCGGCCATCGCGTCACCGTCCGCAACGACGCCGACCTGTGCCTGCTCAGCGAGGTACGGCACGGCGTCGCGGCCGGCCACCAGGACGTCTGCTACCTGCGGTTCGGCTCCGGCATCGGCTGCGGGGTACTGCTCGGCGGCACGGTCCACCAGGGCGCCGGCGGGATGGCCGGCGAGATCGGGCACGTCCAGATGGACGAGGCGGGCGCGCTGTGCCGCTGCGGCAACCGGGGCTGCCTGGAGACCATCGCAGCGCCGCGCGAGCTGATCACGTCTTTGGAGCAGACGTACGGCGAACCGCTCACCGCCACCCGCATAGTCGACCTGGCCCACGGCGACGCCACCGCCTCCCGGGTCCTGGCCGACGCCGGCCGCATGATCGGCCGAGTGGTGGCCCACCTGGCCAACACCCTGAACCCATCCCTCTTCGTCCTCGACGGCCCGCTGATCACCCCGGACGGCCCGCTGCACACCGGCGTGCGAGAGTCCCTGCAGCGTTATGCCCAGCCCGAGGTAGCCGAGCACACATCGGTCCAGGTCAGCGCCCTGTCCGGCCGAGCCGCCCTCCTCGGCGCGGTGGTAGCCGCCGCGCGAGCAACCCCGGCGGCCCGCGGCGGCCGCGCCTTGACCGCCGCCTCCGCAGGCCGGGCCGTCCCCACCATGCCGCCGGCCCGGCCCGCTGAGCCCTCGCCGCCACTCCCGGAACGGGCCGCGCGCCGCCGGATGATCACTGAGATGCTCCGGGAACGGGGTGCCACCGCGCGCAGCGATCTCGTGAAACTGACCCGGCTGCCGCGGGCGGCCGTCGGCGAACTGCTGGACGACCTGCGCCGGGACGGCGCCGTCGAGCTGTGCCCGCCCACCGAAGCCCGGTCCGGCCGGCCGTCGCCGCACTTCCGGCTGGTCACCCCGGACCGGCTGCTGATCGGCCTGGCGATGCACGCCGGCGGGGTACGCGCCCTGGTCGCCGACCACGCGGGCCGGGTCCAGCACGCCGACTTCCGCCCGGTGCCGCTCACCCACGACACGTCCGAGCTGTTCCGGGTGGCGGCCGAGCTGGCCCGTTCGCTGGAGGACAGCTATGGCCGGCCGGGGGCCGACGCGGCTGTTGCGGTGAGTGTGCCGGCGCCGGTGCATCCGGTCACCGGTCATTTCGGGGCCCGTGGCGTACTGCCGATGTTCTCCGGCTTCTCGGCGGCCGAGAAGATCGCCGCGGTGCTCGGCCGCCCGGTCCGGATCGACAACAACGCCCAGCTCGCCGCCCTGGCCGAGGCCCGCCGGGGCTTTGACCGCGAGGTCCGGGACCTTCTCTATCTGCGCGCCGACCAGTACACCGGCGCCGGCATCGTGGCCGGCGGGCGCATGCATCGCGGCGCCATCGGGTACGCCGGCGAGGTCGGCCACCTCAACGTACGGGAGATCGGCCCACTCTGTGTCTGCGGAAGCCGGGGCTGTCTGAGCGCCTTCCTGACCCCGGCTTCCTTCCGCGCTCTGCTCGACCACCGGCCGGACAACGGCCCACCGGACGAAGACCGCCTGCTCACCCTGGCCGCCGGCGGCAACCGGCTGGCCCAGCGGGCCCTGCTGGACGCCGGCCGCCTGATCGGCCGGACGGTGGCCCCGCTGGTCGACGTACTCAACCCGGCCATGGTCGTGGTCGGCGGCCGCTTCATCGAGGGCGGCCCGCACGTCGTCGACGGCATCCGCGAGGCCTTCCAACGACACTGCTCACCGAGCGCAACCGCCGCGCTGACAGTGGCCCCGTCCGCCCTGGGCGCCGACGCCGAGCCCCTGGGCGCCATCGAATCCCTACGCTGAACCGGGCCCGCCCAGCCGCGCACCGCCCAGCCGCGCACCGCTCAGCCGCGCACCGCTCAGCCGCGCACCGCCCAGCCGCGCACCGCCCAGCCGCGCACCGCTCAGCCGCGCACCGCCCAGCCGCGCACCGCCCGGCCGGGCCTGCCGCACTGCCCGGCCGGCCGTCTACCCAGCCCGGATTGCCGTACACAGTCTGGTCTGCCGTGCGGTGTCAGCCGCACCCCCGACCTGGCCGCGCTCACACCCGCGGGATCAGGACCTTCGCGACCTGCTTGGCGTCGGCGAGGTTCTGCGTGTCCGAGTCGGCGCCGCGCGAGTAGACGTCGATCTGGACGGTGCCGTAGAGGACGTACAGGTGGCCGGAGTGCCAGAAGGCGCCCTCGCCGACGCCGTCGACCCACTCAGCCTCGGCGATCGTGACGGCGAAGTCCTCGGCGGTGGTCCGGCTCAGGAAGACCGCGAGCTGGCCGCCGGACTGCTGCCACTGACAGAAGCGGGCGCCCTCACCCGGCTCCAGGCCGTCCTCGTCGATCTGGGTGATCTTGCGGCCGGTGAGGTGGGTGACCTCCGGCTCGGAGAGCAGCGTGCACGGGTCGGGGATGTCACCGGCGTCCTTGACCGATCCATAGCCGCTGCCCGGCCCGCTGCCGAGCTCACTGTCCGGCTCGCTGCCCTCCCGAGCGCCGGCAGCATCGCCCTCCTCGGCGCCGGCAGCATCGCCCTCCCGAGCGCCGGCAGCATCGCCCTCCTCGGCGCCTGCTGCATCGCCCTCCCGAGCGCCGGCAGCGCCGCCCCCGTTCGCGCCGGAGCCCTCGGCCGCATTGCGGGCGTCAGCCGTCGGGGATGCGGTGGATTTGGCCGGCGGATAAGCGCCGGCCGCTGATTCGATCAGGCCGCAACCACCGGTGAAGGCGACGGCGACGACAGCGGTGAGGGCGACGAGGCGGTGCTTCATGGCAGGCTCCCTGGCTGGAGATTCAACGTCTGACCTGGGATTTCAGGTCACGCTGAGAAGCATGGGCCGACCCGCCAAAGAAAACCCAAAGAACGCCGCGATCACCCGGCGAGCAAAGCCGCCACCGCCTCCGGCAAGGTCAGCGACGTCGCCTCGCGATAGATTTGCGCCGTTTCGCGCGTACCCAGAATGGTTCTTGCCATGGTCTCCGCCTGCTCGCGGTCGGCGATCTCGTCCGGTGTGAAGCTCGGCGCGCCGAGCGCCGTGCGTTCCCGTTCGGCGAGCACCAGCAAGCGCAGGCCACCGGCCGCGTCCCCGTCGAGAATGTCCAGTTGGGCGAGCCCTTCGACAGCGTCCAACTGCCCTTCGGCGATGCCCAGCGACGTGTAGATCTCCAGCGCCTCCCGCATCGCCGCACGGGCCGGCGCGGACCGGCCCCGCCGCCGGTCGACGGTCGAGAGGTTGGTCAGCGCCGCCGCCTCGCCACGCCGGTCCTGCAACGCCCGAAACCCGGCCAGCCCCTGCGCGAACAGCTCCTCCGCCTCGTCCAGCCGCCCAAGGCAGCGCAGCGTACCGGCGGTGTTGTTGGCTGCCGCCGCAGCCATCCGCGCATCGCCGGCCTCACCCGCGATCCGTAACGCCTCGTAACCGAACTCCAGCGAAGCCGGATAGTCCTCCTGGCCCTGCGCGGTGATCAGCAGATTGTTCAGCGCCGCGATCACCCCGTTCCGATCATCGATCTCACGGAACGTAGCCAGACACTGCTCACCCAACCGCCGCGCCTCGACGAGATCACCCGAGTTTCGCGCGAGCGCCGCGGCCGCACGCAATGCGCGGCCACGCAGCGCAGAGGCTTCCGGCGGTGTCGCGGCGAGCGCCCGCCCCAGCCAGGACCGGCCTTCGGCCATCCGCCCGGCGACCCACCAGTACCACCACATCGCCGTGGCGATCGTCAGCCCCTGCCCGGCGTCACCCTCGCGCAGCGCCCAGTCGATCGCGGCCACCACCGTGTCGTGATCAGCCGCGAGTCCGGCCAGCCAGGCGGTGTGCGCCGGGCCGTCCGCCGGCGGCGGCTCCGCGAGGCGGCGCTCCCAGAGACAGACCAGGCCGGCGTACGCGGCCGCGCGCTCCTCCACACCGAGGCGTTCCCTGGCGTACGCGCGGATGGTCTCGATCAGCCGATAGCGGCCGTCGTGCCATTCGACCATGGACCGGTCGGCCAGCTGGGTCAGCGGGTCGAGCGCGTCCTCGCCGTACACCTCGGTGGCCGCCGCCAGATCGAAGCCGCCGGCGAACACGCCCAGCCGCCGCAGCAGATCCTGCTGCGGCCGGTCGAGCAGCTCGTAACCCCAGTCGATCGCCGCCCGCATGGTCTGGTGACGCCGCACCGGCGACGTGCCGGTCAGCAGGTCGAGCCGTCGGTCCAGCCGCGACATGATCTCGGCGAGGGGGAGGGCGCGCAGCCGGGCGGCGGCCAGTTCGATCGCGAGGGGCAGGCCGTCGAGGCGCCGGCACAGTTCGGCGGCGACGGCGAGTTCGGCCGGGCCCAGTCCCGCACCGCCGCGGGCTGCGGCGACCCGGTCGGCGAGCAGGCGTACCGCGTCGGTGTGCGGATCGTCCGCGCCCGGCGCCGGGGTGGTGAGCCCACCCAACGTGAAGATCACTTCGCCGGGCAGGCCGAGCGGTTCCCGGCTGGTCGCCACCAGCCGCAGACCCGGGCAGGCGGCCAGCAGCGCGTCGGCGAGTTCGGCCGCCTCGGCGCGGACGTGTTCGCAGTTGTCCAGCACGACCAGGACCCGGCCGGTGAACTGCCGGGCGACGGTGTCGAGGACCGGGGTGCCGGGTTCCTCGCGGATGCC
The DNA here is from genome assembly GCF_036053395.1 of Actinoplanes sp. NBC_00393. Lineage (NCBI taxonomy): Bacteria > Bacillati > Actinomycetota > Actinomycetes > Micromonosporales > Micromonosporaceae > Actinoplanes > Actinoplanes sp. NBC_00393. The sequence continues at coordinate 1,573,069 of NZ_CP107942.1, forward strand.
GGTGGCGGCCGCCAGGCGTACGCTGAGCGGCCCTTCCCGGTGTTCGGCCAGCTCGACCACGTGCACGCCGTCGTGTTCCGTGCCCACCTCGCGGGCCAGTTCCAGGCTGAGCCGGGTCTTCCCGGCGCCGCCCGGCCCAGCGATCGTGAGCAGCCGGGCGGTGCCGAGCAGGTCGATGACCCGGTCGAGTTCGCGGCGGCGCCCGATGAACCGGCTGCGCTGCGCCGGCACGCCGGGCGCCGGCCGATCCAGGGTGGGATCCTGCCGGCGGATCGCCGCGGCCATGGCATCCAGTTCGGCGCCGGGCCGGGCATCCAGCTCGGCCAGGGCCACAACCGCCTTGTCGTACGCGCCGAGCGCCTCCCCGGCCCGCCCCGACCGGTAGAGCGCCAGCATGAGCAGCCGGACCAGCCCCTCGTCGGTCGGCTGCTTCGCCACCCATCCGGCCAGCTCGGCGCCCGCCGCGACGTGCCGCCCGGCGTCCAATGCCTGCCGCGCCCACTTCAGCCGGGCCGCCGACCGCAGCTCGTGCAGCCGCGCCGCGGCCGCGGAGGCTACGTTAACCCCTTCGTAGGCGTCCCCGCGCCACAGGTCGAGGGCGCCGCTCTCCTCGAATTCCGCGGCGTCGAAGGAGGCCCCGTCAAGGTCGAGGCGGTAGCCGCCGGGAGCGGTCTGCATCCGCTCACCGACCACTTTGCGCAGCGCCGACACATGCATCTGCAGCGTCGCCCCGGCCGTGGCGGGCGCCCCGTCCGGCCACAGCTCGCCGAGCAGCCGCTCCACGGTGACCGGCCGCCCACCGGCGGCGAGCAGCACCGCCAGCAGGGCCCGCGGTTTCGGCGGCAGGGCCACTTCACCGTCATCGGTGCACACCCGCACCGGACCCAGAACCTCGAACCGCACCCGCACCTCCGGCCACCCCATGGGTCAGCCCATGCTATTGGCCCACCCACCGACCGGGATGATCGTTGCCCCGATCGTGTCGGTGGGGCCGCCTGGCGCGGGTGTCGCCCGCCTGACGGCGATGATCCGGCGGATCCGATCCGCCGCGGCCGCGGCCAGCAGACCGGCCAGCCACACCGCCTTGCGGATCCCGTCGGCGTCCAGGGGGTGCTCGAGCGCCGGCCCGATGTCCGTGGTCACCGACATCCAGGTGTGCCCGCGGGTCGGGGTGCCGAGCGCCGCGATCCGGCCGAAGCCGGTGCCGGTGCCGGTGCCGGTGAGCACGGTGACTGCCACCGCGGTGCCGGCCGCGGTCGCCAGGGTCGCGCCGGCCGCGCGCAACCAGCGGGCCGGTCCGGTGAAGCAGGCCGCCCACGGCAAGACCGATGGCGTACGGAACGGTTCGTCGGACATCAGGCGACATGGTGGTCCAGCGCGGGCGACCGGCAGTGGATCAGCCGGACCAGGCGCCGGCCCGGGCAGCCCGTTCGGCGTACGCGGTGAAGTCCACCGGATCGCGCCCCAGAACCTGGCGCACGCCGTCGGTGGTCTCCGCGGTTATACCGTCGCGGTGCGCGGCGAACATCCCGTCCAGCGCGTCGACCGCAGACGCGGGGTAACCGCCCGCCAGCAGCTCCTCCCGGTACTCGGCAGGCGACAGCTCGACGTACCGGATCTGCCGCCCGGCCGCGCGGGCGATGATCTCGGTGGCCTCGGCGAAGGTCAGCCCCCGTGGCCCGGACAGCTCGTAGACCCGTTCCTCATGGCCGTCGCCGGTGAGCAGCGCCGCCGCGACGTCGGCCACGTCGTCCGCGTCGATGAACGGCTCCGGGACGTCACCGATCGGCAGCGCGAGCCGGCCGTCCAGCAGTGGCGCCCGCCACAGATCCTCGTCGAAGTTCTGATCGAAGTTGTTCGCCCGGATGATCGTCCAGGCCAGACCGGACTCGCGGACCACCCGCTCGGCGGTGAGCATCCCGGGGAACACGTTTTCGTCGAGCTTGTCGAGGTTGCGGCCGGAGAGCGCCACCACCCGCCGCACCCCGGCCTCGGCCGCCTGCGCGACGAAGGCGGCGGTCGGGGCCGGATCGTCCGGCGCGACCAGGTACAACGCGCGGGCGCCGCCCAGCGCGGCAGGCCAGGTGTCCGGCGCGCTCCAATCAAAACGGACCTCACCGGTACGCGCCGCGGCCCGCACCTCCGCCCCCGCAGCCCGCAGGCGTGGAACCAGCCGGCGCCCGGTCTTGCCGGTGGCGCCCAGAACCAGAATCGTCATGCGTCGAGTCAACCGGCGGGCGGCGTCACCGGCCATGGCCGACCGTCCGGGGGCCATGTTCGATCGTCCGCGTGCCTATCGTTGCGGCATGGACCCGCTCGATGAGGTGTTGCGTGGCGTACGCGCCGACGGGGTGGTCTTCGGCCGCTCGGTCCTGGAACCGCCGTGGGCGGTGCGGTTCACCGACGAGGGCGCGCTCACGTTGTGCGTCCCGCTCAGCGGCGAGGGCTGGATCCTCCGGGCCGATGAGGAGGCGCGTCCGGTCCGGTTCGGCGAGTCCGCGGTCGTACGCGGCCCGTTCACCGTCACCGACAGCCCACCCGGCGCCGGCCACACACCGCGCGAGATCAGCTTCCCGGGCCCGCCCACAGCCGGCGACGGGCCGGACAGCACCGTGCTGCTGGCCGGCGTCTACCGGCTGACCGGCCAGGTGGCGCGGCAGTTGCTGCGGATCCTGCCGCCGGTGCTGGTGCTGCCCGACGACGAGTGCGGGCCGCTGCGCGACTACCTCGGCCAGTTGGTGCCGGGCGCGCGTTCGGGACGGCAGGTGGTCCTGGACAAGCTCATGGAGTGGATCCTGGTGTGCACGCTGCGGGACTGGTTCGACCAGCCGCAGGCGCAGACGCCGGGCTGGTACCGGGCGCTCTCCGACGACGTCGCCGGCCCGGCGCTGCGAGCCATGCACGACGCCCCGGCCGAGCCGTGGACCCTCGCGACGCTGGCCGACCGGGCCTCGGTGTCCCGCACGACGCTCGCCAAGCGGTTCGCCGAGCTGGTCGGGGAGCCGCCGCTGGCATACCTGACGGCCTGGCGGATGAACCTCGCAGCCGACCTGCTGGCCGAGCCGGGCGCGACGGTCGCGGCGGTGGCCCGCCGGGTGGGCTACGCGGACGCGTTCAGTTTCAGCGCGGCCTTCAAGCGGGTGCAGGGCGTCAGCCCGTCCGGATACCGCCGCCTGATCGCGTGACTCGCCGGTCCGGCACCCCGCCGGGCCGCGGTGAGCCGCGTCGGGCTTGTGGGCTTCGCCGGGCCCGGTGAGCCGCGCCGGCCTGCGAGTGGGCGCGTCCGTGCGGAGCCGCCTGGCAGCCGGCGAACCCCGCACGGACGCAAGGAGGGTTCAACTCGCGACACGATCCTGGCCTCGGCGTTTGACGGTCGCGGTGCGAAATCATGTCTTTTGCATGACACGCACCGCCGAGACCCGCGACGGCATGACAGTCTCGTGACAAATCAGCGCCTTTTTCGCGTGGTTGGTGAGCATTTCCGCAGGTCAGCGCCGATTCCGGGGAGTGGCGAACGATCGGCGGCCGGGCCAATCGGTTCTACCATCGGGTCTTCACGCAACACAGCGTTCTTCCGGTGGGCAAGGGGTGTCGATGAGTCCCGGGACCAGACAGATCGAGTTGCTGGTCGTCCACGACGATCCGGCCGAGGCACTGCTCATGCAGGAGGAGTTCGACGAGAATCGGCTGATCAACCGGGTCCGGGTGGTGCACGACGTGCCGCGTGCTTTGGCGTACCTCGAACGGGCCGTGCCTGACGTCGTGCTGCTCGATCTGAACCTGCCGGGCCGCGACGGGCGGCTCGTGCTCAGCCACCTGCGCGCCCGGCCGGAGACCGCGGCCGTCCCGGTGCTGCTGCTGACCGATTCGCCCGAGGCCGAGCGCATCCTGCGGGCCGAGGGCTTGCCGGTTCAGGGGTACGCGACCAAGCCCGTCGATTTCGCCTGCCTGGTCGCCGTGGTCAAGTCGTTGGGGACTCTGGGCTTCGAGTTCTTCCGGGCGACGGAGCCGGCCGGCGCCGGCGGCCGGCCAGCAGGGTGAGCGCCGCCGCGACGAGCCTCGCCCGGGCCGGACGGGCCGGCCGCTCGTCGCGCCAGTGGGCGACCAGGTCGTCGAACGCGTCCGCGGTCAGAGCCGTGACATCGGCGGCGCGGGCGAGCTGCAGACGGTTGCAGATGTCGGTGACGCCGGGCGTGGAGCGGGCCAGGTCGGCCGCGGTGACCCGGGCGTAGAGCGAGCTGACCGTGCCGAGCAGGGTGACCACCCGGTTCTGCACCTCGATGGTGATCCGCTCGTGCTCGAGCCGGGGATCGCCCAGGAGCCGTGTGATCACCCGTGCGGTGAGTTGCAGGTCCGGGCTGCTGGTGGGCCGGACGCGGCGGCCGAACCGGAAGCCGTCGTCGAAGGGTGGGGGAGGCGCCATGGTGTCCCTCCGTGGTCGGTCGCGCTGGCCGGTGGCGTTCCAGGGTGACCGTGATTCGTGAGGGTCTTCCCGCGACTGTGTGACGCTTCCATGACGAAAGCGGGTCAGCGCCCGAGCGGCGCGCGAATCAGTGCCGGATCAGCGAGCGCTTCAGCGCCCAAGCAGCGAGTGCCTCAGCGCCCGAGCAGTGAGTGCCTCAGCGCCCAAGCAGTGAGCGCCACAGCGCGCGAGCAGCGAGCGCCTCAGCGTCCCAGCAGGGGGTGCAGAACGTCGTCGACGACGTGCGTCACCCAGCGCTCGTCGAGGGGCTGACCGGAGAGCAGCAACCGGTGCCAGAGCAACGCTTTCGACACCTCGATGACCGGTGCGCCGTCCACGTCAGCCGGCAACTCCCCGCGGGCGATGGCCCGCTCGAACACGACGGCGGTCTCGGCCGTCCCGGACTCCAGCACGTGCTCGTGCAGCAGCCGGCCCAGCGCCGGATCGGTGCGCACCGCCGCCACGAGGCTCGTCACGATCGGGTGCTTGCGCTCATAGACCCGGCAGAACACGTTGAGCGCCGCGACCATGTCGTCGCGCAGGTTGCCGGTGTCCGGCAGCGGCGGGTGCTCGATCACCATGCCGTGCAGGGCGGCGGCCACCATCTCGGGTTTGCCGCTCCACCGGCGGTAGATCGTCGCCTTGCTGGCCTTGGCCCGGCGGGCCACCTCGTCGATGGAGAGCCGGTCGTAGCCGACCTCGGCGAGCAACTCGCGGATGGCGTCGAGGATGGCCCGCTCACGCGCCGGGTCGAGGCGATGCTGGGCGGGGGCTGCCGCCGGCCGTGGCTGCGTCATCCCACCCTCCGTCCCGGCTCCGGACCTGTTCGAACGCTGGGAAGCGTACCCCGGTCAGTTCTTCCGAGATCGTCCAGAGGCGCCGGGCGGCCGGCTCGTCGCGGCCACGGGCGGACACCGCGACCCGGGTCGGGGCGCCACGCCGCTCGGCGAAACCGTCGGGGCCGAAGGCGTCGCCGCCGCGCACGTCCTCGGCGGTTGCGGCATGCAGCAGCGGAAGGGCGCCGTCGGCCGCCGACTGCGCCGACAGGCGAGCGGCCGCCACGACCAGGTTGGCCAGCGGGTTGCGGGAACGCGCGAGGTTGGTGTGCGCCACGCCGGGGTGGGCGAGCACGCTGAGCAGCGGCACGCCGGCCGCGGTGGAGCGCCGGTGCAGCTCCAGCGCGAACAGCACGTTGGCCAGTTTCGACTGGGTGTAGGCGCGGAACCGCCCGTAGCGCCGCTCGCCCATCAGGTCGTCGAAGTCGATCCGCCCGCGTTTGTGCAGGCCACTGGTCACCGTGACCACCCGGGCGTGGTCGGTCGTGAGCAGGAGCGGCAGCAGCAGGCCGGTCAGCGCGAAGTGGCCCAGGTGGTTGGTGCCGAACTGCCGCTCGAAGCCATCCTCGGTCAGCTGCCGGGGCAGCGCCATCACGCCGGCGTTGTTGATCAGCAGGTCGAGCCGGCCGTGCTCGGCGCGGAACCGCTCGGCGAACCGGTGCACCGAGTCGAGATCGGCCAGGTCCAGCTGGGCCCAGGTGGCGCCGACGATCTCGGCCGCGGCTGCCGCGCCACGCTCGGGATCACGCGCGGTGATCACCACGTAGATGCCGCGCCCGGCCAGCTCCCGCGCGGTATGGAACCCGATCCCGCTGTTTCCTCCGGTGACCACCGCGATGCTCATCTGCCGTCCTCCCCAGGTCGGTGTACGAAACGGTACCGTACACCACGAAGAGTAGGCGCGCTCCGCAAGGGGCGCAAGCATCAATCAGGCAGGCGGCGGAGGAAGGCGGACGGTCTCGCCGAAGAAGCGGCTGATCCGCGACACCACGGCCTCGAACTCGACGAGGTCGATCGGCTTCGTCACATACGCATTCGCGTGGTGCCGGTAGCTGGCCAGCACGTCCGGCGGGGCGCCCGAGGTGGTCAGCACGATGACCGGGATGGCCCGCAGCTCGGGATCGCTCTTCACCTCGGCCAGGGTCTGCCGGCCGTCCATCCGCGGCATGTTCAGGTCGAGCAGGATCAGGTCGGGCCGGGGCGCGCCGGAGTGGCCGCCGCTGCGCCGCAGGAAGTCGAGGGCTTCGCGGCCGTCCCGCGTACGGTCCACGGTCACCGGCAGCGCGGCGCCGGCCAGGACCTCTTCGATCATGAAGGCGTCGGCGTCGTCATCGTCCACGACGAGGATGCGCAGCGGCTCTGTTCGGGTCGTGGACACGGCGCCAGACTATCGAACGCTTGCTCTAACGCAACATCTGGCCGGGCGGGTGCGACGGGATTGCCCCGGACAGGTGACGCAGCGCCGACCGGACGTTCGGATAGATCGGGAACAGGCCGTCCAGGTGCATGGTGTGCAGCACCGTGACGACGTATCGCGAGGGCGCTACCAGGCACAACGTGGCCCCGCGGTGTTTCGCCGCGCGATGCACGCGGACCAGTAGGCCCAGGCCGGCCGAGTCGACCACATCGGCGCGCCGCATGTCGATCACGACGTTCCGGCCTGCGGTGGCCGCGTCGACCAGCGCCGGGCGTACCCCGTCGACCAACTGCTGGACCAGGCCGGCGCGCAGCGCCACGACCCGGGACCGCCCGGCCTCCCGGACGGTGAAACCGTCGCCGCGCGCCGGACCCGGCGGCGCGCTCGGTCCCTGATCCACCCGGGCGGCGTCCACGCACCGCGGGCACCGGTGCGTGCCGGTGGCGAACGGGGAACCGGTCCAGCCCAGCTCGTTGATCGACGGCCAGACCATGTCCTCGTCGCGCAGCACGTCGGCGGCCTCCTCGACCGTGCCGCAGGCGTCGCAGATGACGGTGACGACGCCGCTGCCGTCACCGCAGACGGCAGTCATCGCGTCCCCGTCGGGGCCTGGTCGGCGGTGACCGCCACGACGGCCACGCCGGCCACGGCGAAGAGCACCTGCAGCAGGATCTCGGTCAGAGTCGGGCCGGGTCGGTCGGTATTGGCCATCCGGGACAGCACGGTCGCCAGCACGGCCGCGGCGACGCCGGCGGCGATCGGGAGCCACAACGGCACGGTCCGGCCACGGCGGAGCAGCATCCGGCCGGTGACGCCGGCGACCACGCCGACCGTCACCGCGATGATCAGACTGAGCGCCGTCATGGCGGTGCTTCCCTCCTCGGGTCGGTACCGGTCAGCCTGCCCGCCGTGATCTGCGGAATCGGCCCGCACCCATGACAGTTGCGTGACAAAACCAGCCGGTACCGGTCCGATTCGGCCGTCGCCGCCGGCGCGGGGCATCATGCGGATATGACCGCGGTGCTGCTGATCGAGGACGACGACCGGATCCGCCTCTCCCTGGCGATGGCCCTGGAGGACGAGGGGTACACGGCGTACACGGCGGCGACCGCGGAGGAGGGCCTGGCCGAGCAGCGGCGCCGGCCCGCCGAGACGGTGCTGATCGATCTGATGCTGCCCGGCATGGACGGCTACGAGTGCATCCGCCAGCTGCGGCGTACGGATGACGTGCCGATCGTCGTGGTCAGCGCGCGCGACGACACCCACGACATCGTGGCCGCGCTGGAGGCCGGCGCGGACGACTACGTGGTGAAGCCGGTCGCGGTCAAGGAGCTGGCGGCCCGGCTGCGCGCGTTGCGGCGGCGGGCCCGGACGGTCACCCAGCAAGCGGTGCCGACCACCTCGGTGCTCACCTTCGGTGACCTCGAGGTCCGGCCGGAAGCCGGGGAGGTGCGGCTGCGAGGGGAAGCGGTGGCGGTCACGCGTACGGAGTTCCGGCTCCTTTGCGAACTCGCTGACCATCCCGGCCTCGTGCTGTCCCGCCAGCAGCTGCTGCAACGCGTCTGGGGACACGAGTTCGGCGACGAGCGCGTGGTGGACGTGCACGTCGGACGGCTACGCCACAAGATCGAACCGGAATCCGGCAACCCGCGGCACCTGGTGACTGTGCGCGGCCTGGGCTACAAACTGCAGCCGTGAAGGTGATCGGCCTGCGGGCCCGGGTCAGCGCGGCCTTCGCCGTCGGCGCGTTGCTGCTGTCGGCGTGCATCAGCCTGGTGTCGTACGAGTCGACCCGCAACACGCTGTTCGCCGAGCGGGAGCGGACCGCGGTCCGGGCCACCTACTATGACGCCGCCGTGGTCAACGCGGGGATCGCCGGTGTCGATCCGGACGTGCTCGGGGTGCTCCGGTCGCTGGACACCGGCTCCGACCGGTACGTGCTGCTCCACCTCGACGGCCGGTGGCACTCCCGCAGCGCCGACCTGGCCGCCGACACCGCGGTCCCGCAGCGGCTGCAGGCGATGACGGCCGGCGGCGAGGCCGGCGCCCAGGTCATCCGCCGCGACGGCCGGCCGGCCCTGATCGTGGGCATCCCGCTGACCCGCTCGGCGGTCTTCTACGAGATCATCTCCCTCGGCGAGCTGCAGCGCACACTGCAGACCCTCGCGCTGGTCCTGACCGCCGTCGCGATCATGGTTGCGGCCGGCGGCGCCGCCCTCGGCTGGTACGTCACCCGGCACGCGTTGCGCCCGCTGACCGCGGTCGCCGGCGCGGCCCGCGGCATCGCCGGTGGCGACCTCACCACCCGCCTCGACCCGCACACCGAACCCGACCTGGCGGCCCTCTCGGTCGCCTTCAACGACATGGCCGACCAGCTCGCCCGCCGGATCGAACGCGACCGGCGGTTCGCCGCCGACGTCAGCCACGAACTGCGGTCACCGTTGCAGACCCTGGAAGCGGCCGCCAGCGTCATCCACAAACGCCGCGACGAACTCGACGATCGCGGCGCCGCCGCGATCGCGCTGCTCACCGCCGAGGTCACCCGGTTCCAGCACCTGGTGAACGACCTTCTCGAACTGTCCCGGAGCGATCAGCCGCTGCTGCGTGAGCCGGTGGACCTCGCCGAGTTGGCCCGCCGGGTGTGCCGGTCCCGTGAGCTGCCCGCCGACCTCGTCGAAGTGCTGCCCGAGACCCCGGAGACCTGGCCGGTCGATCGCCGCAGGGTGGAACAGGCGCTCGGCAACCTGCTGGACAACGCGATCCGCTACGGCGGCGGACCGGTCGCGGTCCGGGTCGGCGCCGGGTTCCTGGAAGTCGACGACGCCGGCTCCGGGGTGTCCGAGAAGGATCGGGCCACCATCTTCCACCGGTTCGTCCGCGGGCCGGCCGCCCACGACCGGGGCGACGGCGACGGCACCGGGCTCGGCCTGGCGATCGTGGCCGAGCACGCCGCGGCACACGGTGGCACCGCCACGGTCGGCGAGCGGCCCGGGGGTGGCGCGCGTTTCCGCGTCGAGCTACCGGCGTAGAGTCTCGTCACACTTTCGTCATGTATTCGCGCGGTGAAAGAGTCATCGATCATGCAACGTCCCGATATGGGAACCACTGACGTGCTTCGCCTCGCCCGGCCGGTGCTCATCATCGCCGCCCTGTTCGGCGCTGTGGCCGTTCTCGAGTTGGTGCGTGGGTCGACCACGGCGGCCGTGCTTGTTGCGCTCGACGGGGCGCTCATCACCGCGTACGCCATCGGTCGTCTGCGGGCCAAGGCCCGTGCCTCCGTTAGGGATCAGCCCGCCAGGGCCTAAGCTCAACGGCCGTGTCGTCTGCTGATGTTCTGCGGCCCGGAGTCCGGCTCGGCGACCGCTACCGGCTGCGACAGCGGCTCGGCGCCGGCGGTATGGGTGAGGTGTGGCTGGCCGTCGACGAGGTGCTGAAGCGGTCGGTCGCGGTCAAGGCGATGCTGCCGGGGGTGGCCGACGACCCGGATTTCGGCAGGCGGTTCGCGGCGGAGGCCACCGCGATGGCCCGGATCAACCATCCGGCTGTGGCGTCCATCCACGACTACGGGCACAGCCTGGGCGTCGCCTATCTGGTGATGGAGTACGTCGACGGTGCGTCCCTGGCGCAGCTGCTGGCCCGCGACGGCCGGATGTCGCCGGACCGGACGATGCGGCTGATCGCGCAGGCCGCCGAGGGTCTCCAGGCGGTCCACGATCAGGGGCTGGTGCATCGCGACATCAAACCGGCCAACCTGCTGGTCCGCCGGGACGGCAGCGTGGTGATCACCGATTTCGGCATCGCCCGGCATGAGGACGCCAGCCGCCTGACGGCGTCCGGGGCCATTCTGGGTACGCCCACCTACCTCTCGCCGGAGCAGGTGCGGGGTGAACCGGCCGGGCCGCGCAGCGACATCTACTCGTTGGGGCTGGTCGCGTACGAGTGTCTGGCGGGGGCGCGGCCGTTCGTGGGCGAGAACCCGTACGCGGTCGCCCTGCAACGGCTGCAGTCGGCTCCGCGTACCATCGGCGTTGCTTTGCCGGGCCCCGTGCTCGCGGTCGTGGAACGGGCCCTGGCCATCACGCCCGACGGGCGGTGGCCCTCCGCTTCGGCGCTGGCCGCGGCCGCTCGCGCCGCAATCATCGCACCGCCCGGCGCAGCCGACTTCGGCCCCCGCCCTGCCGCCACGGGCTCTGCAGCTCCTGCCCCTGCTTCGGCCTCCGGCCCTGCCGCCGCGGGTTTTGCGTCTGGTTCTGCCGGCCTGGCTTCTGCCTCCGGCCCTGCCGGCCTTCCTTCGGGCCCCGGCCCTGCCGGCTCCGCTTCTGCGGCCGCCAAGCCGTCCCCTCTTCGCCGACCCGTTGTGCTCGCCGCGCTGGCTGCCGTGGCCGCCGTGCTCGTCACCGTCGGCGTGATCACCTGGGTCGGTCAGAGCGACGGTCGCAAAGCGGTCCAAGCCAGCGGAGCCGGCCAAACCGGCAATGGTCGCGACACGGGCGAGACCAGCGCAGCCGGGCAAACCGCCGCCGATCCCGCCGGATTCCTTGCCTGCGGCGCTGCGTACTGCCCGGCCGAACCGATGTGCTGGCACGGACTCATCGTCGACGCCGGCAGACCCGGCTCGCCGCGGCCGCTGCCCTGCACGGACCCCCACTACTGGGAGACGTTCCTGGCCGTCCCGCTGCCGGCCGGCGAGATCATCCTGACCGGCGAGCTGCTGATCGCCCAGGCCGACTTCGCGAAGACCTGCTCCGCCGAAGCCCTCGCCGACCGCAGCCGCACCCCGCGAAAGACCAGCACCTGGAAGCGCGAGGCCTGGCCGGTCAAGTTCGGTGGCGGAACCATGCTGCACTGCATCGTCGCCTCCCCGCAGGGCGAATCAACCGGAACCGTCATCAATCCGGCCCGCTGAGGAATCCAGCCGCTACGTCGTCTTGTCGTCGGCGGCGGACTCCCGGCGGCGCAGTTCCTCCTCGCGGCGGCGCAGGTCGGCTTCCCAGTCCTTCATGAGCTTCTCGTCCTCGCGCCGGTTCGACTCGGCGAGCTTGCTTAGGAACTGCGGGTCGTCGTCGGGCGCCGATGGCCGCTCGTTCTCCGGGAAGCCGCTGCCGGGACGCCAGACCGTGCCGTTGCTCAGCTTCACCGGCCGGGCCGGGCGGCCGGCCACGAACCACGCGATCGCGCCGATCGGCGAGACGAGCAGGATCAGCAGGACCCAGAACGGGCGGGGCAGGGCCCGGATGGCGTGCTCTTCAGCGGACAGGCAATCGATCAGGGCGATCACGATGAGCGCCAGGTCGATGAGCACGAAGAGTGAGTAGAGGCGAACCACGCGGCAGATGATGTCAGAAGATCATCACTGCCGCCGCCCCGCTGGGGAGGCTTCATCGGGCGCGGTGCAGTGCCGGCTGTGACAAGGGGCAGCCGGCTTTCATGGTCGGCGGGTCAGGCGCCACCACAGGGACGGCTCGGGGAGTGCGGCGTCGGCGCGCAGCTGTACCCGTACGCCGGAAGCTTCGGCCGTGCCCACCGGCTCGCCCGCGGTGATCGCATCGCCGGGATCGGTGTGTTTGATCTTGACCGGAACCTTCAGGCCGGGCCAGCCGATCACCTTGAGCGGGGCTGCCGGGCTGACCGTGGCCGTCTCGCCCCAGGCGGTCTCCACCCGGCCGGCCGGCGCCGCCGCGATCAGCTCGTGCTCCTTGACGACCTTGCGGACCGCGGTGAGCAGCTTGCGGACCACCACGTTGACCGCGGCGAGCTGTTCCGGCGTGTTCGCGCCGGGCTGGTTGAAGACCGCGCCGACCAGGACCAGCGTGCGGCTGCCGACCTTGAGCCGGGACGCGAACAGCAGGTTCCCGCCGGCCTCGTCGGTCGAACCGGTCTTGATGCCGAAGACACCGCCCTCACCGAGCAGATCGTTGTAATTGTTGATCCGGCCGGCCACCGGGATGGTCGCCGCCTCGAGCTCGACGATCTCCGCGAAGACCGGGTTCCGCACCGCGGCGCGGCCGAGAATCACCTGGTCGGCAGCGGTACTGATGGTGGTCGGAAGGAAGCCGCTGGGATCGGTGTACTCGGTGTTCGCCATGCCCAGCTCGTCAGCGGCCGCGTTCATCTTCTCGACGAATTCGCTCTCGCTACCGGCGTCCCAGATGGCGAGCTGGTGCGCGATGTTGTTCGCCGACGGCAGCATCAGGGCCTCGAGGGCGTCGCGTTCGGTGAGTTTCGTGCCTTCCTTGACCGGGACCAGGGACTGGTTGGTGGCGATCCGTGACCGGTAGTCGGCGGCATCCGCGGCGGTCACGGTGAGTGATGGGCCTTCTTGATTGCCGCTGAGCGGATGCTCCTGCAGGATCACGTAGGCGGTCATCACCTTCGCGACACTGCCGATCGGCTCGGCGGAGTCCGCGCCCGAGCCGCCCAGCCGGCCGAGCCCTTCGATCATCAGCTCCGCCGCGCCGTCGTCCGGCCAGGGCAGCTCCGGGGTGTCGCCGGGGATCTGCATGGTCGAGGCGAGATCCATGGCCAGCGTCGCGGCAGGCACGTCCCGGCTGAGCTGCGCCGCGGCCCCGGCGCCGGTCAGGCCGAGCAGCGCGACGAGCGCGACGAGGGTGGCGGTGAGCAGGCGCCGTTCCTTCTTGGGTACGCCGAGCGACGGCACTGCATTCGGTGGAGGCGTCGTCGCGGGCACAGCGGCCCGGCCCGCGGTGGCCGGCGGGCTGATCGGCTGCTCAGGCGACGGACCGGCGGTCGGTGTCCGCCCGTAGACCGTGCCGGCGGCCTTGCTGTTGGCTGGTCCGGCGGCTTTGCTTTCGGCCGGTCCGGTGGCTTTGCTTTCGGCCGATCCGGTGGCTTTGCTTCCGGCCGGTCCGGTGGCTGGGGGAGAGGGCGGCACCTTCGCGGAGCCGACCACGGGGCCGGCCGGTGGGTCGGTGTTGGGGCTGGTGTGGCCTGGTGACGCGGGCGTGGCCTGGTCGTCGGGCCGTGGCGCCTGCGTCATCGTCCTGCTCCTTCCGGCCCGGTCCGCCCTGGCCCCGGGCCAGTATCACCACCCGGGTCAACCGGCGGCGGGCTGTCCGCCGACACAGAAGCGGTTGCCCTCAGGGTCGGCGAGCACCACATAGGGCACCTCGTCCGGATGACGTTCGCCCGGTTTCGGGTAGTACGGCCAGTCGACGCGCTGGGCGCCCAGCCGCACCAACCGGTCCACCTCGGCGTCCAGGTCGCCGTGCTCGATCTGCAGGTCCAAGTGCACCCGGGGCAGCTCCTCGGCCGGGCTCGAGCTGGTGTCCATCGCGATGGCGGCGCCGGCCACACCCGGCGGTGGCTCGATCACGATCCAGTCGTCGCCGTTCCAGCGGGGCGGACGCCGGACGTAGCCGAGGGCGTGGGTCCAGAAAGCTCCGGCCCGGTCGGGATCCTGCACACCGAGCGAGATCTGCGCGATCACTGCCATCGGCCGATGCTAACGGGATTGTCAGACCCTGGCCGTAGTGTCACGGGCATGACTGAGACGCACACCCTCGCCCTGCCCGGCGTCGATCTGGTCTATGACGTCCGCGGCCCGCTGCCGCCGTCCGGCGGGCGCCCGCCGCTGCTCTTGATCGGCCAGCCGATGTCGGCGGAGGGCTTCAACGCCCTGGCCGCGCACTTCACCGACCGCACGGTGATCACCTATGACCCACGCGGGCTGGGCCGCAGTGTGCGCAAGGACGGCCGTGACGACCACACGCCGCAGCATCAGGCCGCCGATCTGCACCAGTTGATCGAGGCGCTGGGCGCCGGCCCGGTCGACGTGTTCGCCAGCAGCGGTGGCGCGGTGACCGCCCTGGAGCTGGTGGCGACCCACCCGCGCGACGTCGTCACGCTGGTGGCGCACGAGCCACCGATGAACGGTGTGCTGCCCGACGCCGAGGGGGCCGACCGGGCCCGGGCCGGGTTCCACCAGGCTTATCAGGAGCGCGGCTGGGGTGCGGGCATGGCCGCGTTCATGGCGATGACCATGTGGGAGGGCGAGTTCACCGACGCCTACTTCGCCCAGCCCGTGCCCGATCCGGCGGCGTTCGGCATGCCCGCCGAGGATGACGGCAGCCGCGCCGACCCGTTGCTGTCGAAGAATTCGTGGGCCGTCAGCGACTACCGGCCCGACCCGGCGGTGCTCGCCGCCGCGCCGACCCGGGTCGTCATCGCGGTCGGCGAGGAGACCGGCAACACCTACACCGCGCGCACCGCGCATGCGACCGCAGCGCTGCTGGGCCAGGAGGCGACCGTCTTCCCCAGCCACCATGGTGGTTTCCTCGGCGGCGAGTTCGGTTATGCGGGCAAGCCCGACGAGTTCGCGGTGAAACTTCGTGAGGTGCTGGGCGGCTGAGAATCTGAAAGTCACCGGGTCCGGGTGTCATCAATCGGTGCGGGCGGAGGCGTTTGGCTACCGTGACGTTCGAAGAGTTCGTATCCGCCCGCCTCACCAACCTGGTGCGCTACGCGACGGTGGTCACGTGGGATCCGCATCTGGCCGAGGACATCACTCAGAACGTGCTGGTGCGGGCGCAGGCGCGATGGCCACGGATAAGCCGGATGGACGCGCCGGAGCTGTATGTGAAGCGCATGCTCGTCAACGAGTTCCTGTCGTGGCGGCGGCGCCGGGCGGCCCAGTCGGTTCCGCTGTCCGGTGAGTTCCTCGCGGGGTTCCTGCCGGCCGCGCCGGATCCGACGGCCCAGCGTGACGACCGGGACGCGATGTTGCGCCTGATCGCCACCCTGCCGCCCCGGCAACGGGCGGTGATCGCGCTGCGCTTCTACGAGGATCTGCCGGTAGAGGAGATCGCGGACATTCTCGGCTGTCGAACGGTCACCGTCCGTACCCATTTGATGCGTGCCCTGGCAGCCCTGCAGAACGCGCTGCCGGCCACGCTGGTGACCACCGGGGAGCCGTCGTGACCAGGGAATTGGAAGATCTCATCCGGGCGACGCAGGAGCGTCAGGCGGACCGCGCCGTGCCCGCCGAGCGGATCCTCGCCGCGCTGCCGCAGCAGGCCGGCCGGGTGCGCCGCAACCGCCGGTTCGGGATGCTCGGCGCCGGCCTGGCCGCGGCAGCCGTCGCCGCCGCGGTCACGGTGCCGGCGCTGGCGTTGCGCGACAACGGCCCCGCCGGGACCGCCATTGATCCGGCCGCCACCGCCGGTGCGAAGACGCCAGACGGGACTGCCGGTGCGCACACGCCGGACGTGACCGGCGGTTCGACGGCGCCGGACGGTGCCGCCGACCCGGCCCGCAAACCGGTCGAGGGCGCCGCCGACCCGGGTGCCAACCCGGCCACCGATGTGCCACCCGAGATCGCGCTCGGTTACCGGCCCACCTGGGTGCCGTCGGGATTCGCCGAGCACCTGCGGCACTTCGACGGTGGCGAGCCGGGCGACGCCATGGGCCCGACCCTCATGCGGGTGTGGAAGCGGGACGTGGCCGCCGGCGACCCGTGGGGCGGCAGCGAACTCACCCTTTACGTCCGCACCGAGGCGCGCGACGCCGCGGCCGGGATCGACAACAGCGGCCAGAAGGTCGACGTCAACGGGGTGCAGGGGTATTACACCGGGGCCCAGGGCGATCGGAAGTCGTCGGTGAACTGGGCGCTCGACGACCGTACAGCGCTGATTCTCGCTGCTAGCAAGATCGATATCAGCAAGAGCGACCTGCTGCGGATGGCCCGCTCGGTGCGGCCGGATGCGGGTGTCTCTTCGGTCCCGGTGCGGTTGAGCTGGCTGCCGCCGGGCTGGACGAGCTCCGGCATCGACGTCAGCGGGCAGTCGGTGGGCGTGTGGCGCGGCTACGTCTACGCCGTCGAGCGTGGCCCGATGCCGAGCATCAACGCCAGCAACAAGCACGATAGGGAAAGCGTGACCTCGCAGAGCGGCAGCCTCACCGTCGAGGTCGGCACCACCACCGACGCGCCCGACGGCGGTGACACGTTGACGGTGGCCGGCCGCCCGGCCCGCAATCCGGTGCGTTCCGACGAGGCCGGCAAGGACCTGGTGTATCTCGTGGTTGAGCTCGACAAGGGCCGGCTGATGACACTGGTCGGCTCCGGCATCACTCGGGACGAGGTGAAGAAGGTGGCCGAGCAGGTCGCGATCACTCCGACCGGGCTGGACTGGCTCGGTAAGTGACCCCAGTGGCTTGATCGGCCTGGCGCTCGCCAGGCCGATCAAGCACTCGGCCGTGCAGGCCGAGCCGCGGGGCATCGGTGCGGCTCAAGCCCGGAGGCTGATGCTGCGCCAGGCCGAACGGCGGCCCGGTGACCTCAGCCCCTCCTGCTTGGCGCGGGTGGAGGCGGACGCTCGCCAGGGCGAACGGCGACCCTGTGGCCGGAGCTCTGCCTGCTTGGCTCAGGCCGGGCTGATGCTTGCCAGGCCGATCAGGTTGCCCTCGGGGTCGGTGAACTGGCCGACGACCAGGTCGGTTCCGGGGGAGCGGACCGGGCCCAGCACACGCTTGCCGCCGAGGGTCTCGGCCTGGTCGAGGGCCGCTTCGACGTCTGGCACGTTGACGTAGAAGAGTGTGTGCGGGCGGAAGCCAGGCCCGCCACCGACGCCGCCGGGGATTGTCTCGCCCTCGGTGAAGCCGTAATTGCCCGCCTCGGAGACCTGCGGGGCGACCGGTCCGCCAGTGGCGAACTCCCAGCCGAACAGGTCGCCGTAGTAGTCCCGGAGCTTGCCCGGATCGGTGCCGATGATTTCGAAGTGCACGACCGGCTGTCCCATGGGTACTCCCTTAGTTGTAATTAACAACTGGACACTTGTAATTTAGCACTGTGCCGACCAGCCGGAGTTACGCCGACGCCTGCGGGATTGCTCGCGCCCTTGACGTGGTGGGGGAGCGCTGGGCCCTGCTGCTTGTCCGGGAACTGCTGCTCGGCCCGCAGCGCTTCTCGGATCTGCGGCGTGCGCTGCCCGGCGCCAGCTCGAACCTGGTCACCGACCGGCTGCGCGAGCTGCAGGGCCGGGGCGTGATCAGCCGTCGCCGGCTGCCTCCGCCGGCCGCCTCCGATGTGTACGAGCTGACCGCCTGGGGCCGCGAGCTGGAGCCGATCCTGCTCGCCCTGGGCGGTTGGGGGCTCCGGGTGCCGCGCCCGGCCGGCTCAACGCTCAGCGCCACCTCGGTCCTGCTCTACCTGCGCGGCTCGATCGACCCGGGCGAGCACACCTACCGGGTTGAGCTGGACGACCGGATCTGGACGGTCCGGTCGCCGGCCGAAGAAGGGCCGGCCGAAGAAGGGCCGGCCGAGGAAGAGCCGGCCGAGGAGGAGCCGGCCGGCGAGGAGGGGGTCGAGCCGGGCATGGTGGGCAAGCCGGGCAAACCCGGGCCGGGTGAAGTCGGGCGTGCGGCCGGCCGCGTGGCGGTCGAGCCGGGTGAGCCCGCGCGCGCCGACGGCTCGATTCGCACCGACCCCGAGACCTTGAACACGCTGCTGGACGACCCGGGGAGACTGGCTGAGCTGGTCGCCGCCGGGCGGGCCGAGGTCAGCGGGGACGTCACGGCGCTGATCACCCGGGTGCGGGCGGTTTGATCCGGCGATCACGCGGGCACGCCATCACCGACAGCGATGACCAGGAGGTTTGCGATGCCCGCGCGTAAGGACATGCCGAGCACTCTGAAGCGGTCGCCGAAGAAGGCGCAGAACACCTACGTGAAGGCGCACGACGCCGCGGTCGAGGAGTACGGCGAGGGGGAGCGGGCGCACCGCACCGCGTTCGCCGCGGTGAAGCACTCGTTCGAGAAGGTCGGCGACCACTGGGAGCCGAAGAAGAAGAAGGGGCCGAGCGACAAGAAGGCCGCCGGCGGCCGTGACACCAAGGCCAAGACCGCCGAGGGCGTCGACGCGAACGCCAGCAAGCAGCACCTGAAGGACGTGGCGAAGAAGCTGGACATCAGCGGCCGCTCCAAGATGACTAAGCCGGAGCTGGTGGACGCCATCCAGAAGGCCAACAAGAAGGCGAATCGCAAGAAGTCATGACCTGGCGACGTCCACCTGCGACAGCGGAGTGTTCGCCGGTCCCTGGATGACCGAGCCGTCGATCCCGAACCGGGAACCGTGGCACGGGCACTCCCACGCCGTCTCGGCATCGTTGAAGTGCACGATGCAGCCCAGGTGCGTGCACCGCGCCGAGACGGCGTGCAGGCCGCCGGCGTCGTCGCGGTAGACCGCGCAGTGCCGCCCGCCGATCCGGACCACCGCGCCGGCGTCCGGCCCGATGTCGTCGACCGAGTCCACGTGCGACGGGCGGAGCCGGTCACCGACGAAGTGCCCGGCCACCTTCGCCTGCAGTTTCAGCATGGAGCCGGCTTCGCGGGCCAGGTTGAGCCGGCGCGGGTCGTACAGGCGGGTCCAGGGCGGTTCGGTGCCGGTGATCAGCGCGGCGAGCAGTTGCCCGGCGAGGACGCCGGTGCTCATGCCCCAGCCGCCGAAGCCGGTGGCGACGTACACCCGGGAGGTGCCGGGGTGGAAGCGCCCGATGAAGGGCACCTTGTCGGCGGAGGTGTTGTCCTGGGTGGCC
This sequence comes from Actinoplanes sp. NBC_00393, assembly GCF_036053395.1. Classification (NCBI taxonomy): domain Bacteria; kingdom Bacillati; phylum Actinomycetota; class Actinomycetes; order Micromonosporales; family Micromonosporaceae; genus Actinoplanes; species Actinoplanes sp. NBC_00393. Next base: position 1,592,332 of record NZ_CP107942.1, read on the forward strand.
CAGCGGTACTCGATCGGCGTACCCGGAAAGCGGTCCTGGGCCCAAGCCGTCAACTTCTCCCAGTGCTCGACCACCCCGTCGGTGCCGGGCGTGAAGTGTTCGCCGGTGACGATGAGCAGGCGCTGCCCGTCCCGGTACGGCGCGGTGCGTACTGATCTGGTGTTGTGCTCGGTGGTGATGAAGACGCCCTGCGGGTCGAGTTCCGCGGGGATCGGCCCGGCCACCACGAGTTCGCGGCGCGGTTCCATCCGGGCGAACAGCAGTCCCCGGTCGAACACCGGATAGTGGGTCGCGATCACCACCTGCCGCGCCGTGATCGTGTGCCCGGCCTCGGTGGTGACCGTGCACGGGTCGCCCTCGTCGAGACCGGTCGCCCGGGTCCGCTCGAAGATCTGCCCGCCGCGCGCCGCCAGGTCCTCGGCGAGCGCAAGGAGGTACTTGCGGGGGTGGAACTGCGCCTGGTTCTCCACCCGGATCGCGCCGGCCACCGGGAACGGCAGCCCGGTCTCGGTGACCAGCGACGCGGCCAGGCCGGCCTCGGTCGCCGCTGCCACCTCGTCGCGGATCGCGTCCAGCCCGTCCGGTGACTCGGAGTACGTGTACGCCGGCACCCGCTCCAGCTCGCAGTCGATGTCCAACCGGGACGCCACCGCGGCCACCCGCTCGACCGCCTGCTGCTGCGACTCGCCGTAGAGCCGCGCCGCCTCCGGCCCGAAGGAGTCCCGCACCCGCGCGTAGATCAGCGTGTGCAGCACCGACAGTTTCGCCGTGGTGTAGCCGGTGACGCCGGCCGCGATCCGGTCGGCCTCTACCAGCACGACCCGCTGTCCGGCCTCGGTGAGCTCCCACGCCGTGCACAGTCCGGCGATGCCGCCGCCGACCACGACGACATCGGTCTCGATGTCGCCGGTCAGCGCCGGATAGGAGGTGGCTGCGGTGGTATCCATCCAATAGGACTCGAGCATGCCCGCCGTCTACCCCGGAGGATCCTCGGCAAACGACGAGGCAACCGACGAGGCAACCGACGAGGCGAACGAGGTGAGCACCAGATCGGCCCGGTCGCGGGTGGCGGCCACCCGGACCGCGTTGCGCTCGTCGGTACCCCCGGCCCAGGCGATCGCGGCGGCCTCGTCCTTGCCGAACTCGATGTGCCGCCGGACCAGGCGGCGCATCCGTTCGGCGGGGTCCAGGTCGACGTACCAGACCTCGTCGAACGCCTCCCGCACGGCGTTCCACCGTGGGTCGTCCAGCAGCAGGTAGTTGCCCTCGCTGATCACCAGCCGGGTGGATCTCGGCACCGGGATCGCCCCGGCGATCGGCTGCTCGAGGGTGCGTTCGAAGCCGGGGGCGTACACGATCTCGTCCTCGCCTTCGCGGATCCGGCGCAGCAGCGCGGCGTACCCCCAAGGGTCGAAGGTTTCCGGGGCGCCCTTGCGGTCACGCAGGCCGAGCCGGTCCAGCTCGGCGTCCGCCAGATGGAAGCCGTCCATCGGCACGTGCGCGACGTCCGTGCCGAGGCCCTTGATCAGGGCCTCGGCCAGGGTGGTCTTCCCGGCGCCGGGCGGGCCGGTGATACCGAGCACCGCGCGCCCGCCGGCGGCGAGCTTGCGAGCGCGCTCCAGCAGGGCGTCGTTCATGAGGGGTACGCGGTGAGCTGTCCGGAGATGTACGCGTGAGCGTGCCGGGCCAGATCCGCCCCGTCGGTCCACAGGTTCCGCCAGATCGCCAGGTCGTTGGAGAGTCCTTCCATGACGACGGCCGACGAGAACGATTCGAAGGTGATCGGCCCGGTGTAGCGGATGTCGCGCAGGGCGTGGAAGAACGACGTGAAGTCGAGGTGCCCGGAGCCGAGGTAGCCGCGGTGGTTCTCGCCGATGTGCACGTAGCCGAGCCGGTCGCCGACCTCGTGCACGGGCCGCACGAAGTCGTCCTCCTCGATGTTCATGTGGTAGGTGTCGAGGTGGATCAGCACGTTGTCCTCGCCGATGTCGTCGGCCAGCCGCAACGCGTCGTGGGCGGTGTTGATGACGTTGGTCTCGTAGCGGTTGCAGATCTCCAGGCCGAGCGTCATGCCGAGCCCGCGCGCCTCCTTGGCGAGCTGGGACAGCACGGTGACCACGTTGCGCCGTCCGGCCTCGGTGAGCGGCGCGGAGTACTTGCCCAGGGCGCTGTAGAGCGCGCCGGTGAAGTGGGTGCCGCCGAGGCCGTGGGTGATCTGCAAGGAGTCGTGGAGCAGTTGCTCACCCTTCTTGACCACCGCGGGGTCGTCGCTGGAGACGTCGGCGTCGAAGGCCAGCCCGCGAGAGCAGGCGATCTGGAGGCCGGCCTCCTGCAGGGCGGCCCGGGCGTCGGCGACGTCCAGGTTGAGCGAGTCGTGCAGGGAGAGCTCGAGCAGGTCGAAGCCGGCGGCTGCGGTCTGGGTGACGGCGTGCCGGACCGAGGCGGGGGAGGTGTCGCCGGTCCAGACGAGGGCGTGCACACCGATGGGGTTGTCAGGCATTCAGGGCTCCTGTGATGAGGGCGACGATCTCCTCGCCGGTGGTCTGATCGGTGCGGCGGCCGCCGACGCAGCGGCCGGCGCGCATCACCCACACCTGGTTGGATAGGCGCATGACCTGCGCGAAGTTGTGACTGATCAGCAGGACGGCGTGCCCTTCGTCGCGCAGCCGCAGGATGAGTTCCTCGACCCGGGCGGTCTCCTGCACACCGAGCGCCGCGGTCGGCTCGTCCATGATCACCAGGCGGGAGCTGAACCCGGCCGCCCGGCAGATGGCGACGGCCTGCCGCTGCCCGCCGGAGAGCCGCCGGATCCGGTTGCGCACGGCCGGCACGTTGACGGCGAGCGTGGAGACCATCTCGCGGGCCTGTTTCTGCATGCCGCGCTTGTCGAGGACGGCGAACGGCCCGATGCGGTGCACGAGCTCCCGGTTGAGGAACAGGTTCTGCCACACGGTCAGGTCCTCGACCAGCGCCAGGTTCTGGTGGACGGTCTCGATCCCGGCCTCGCGGGCGTCCTCGGGTGACTTGAAGTGCAGCGGCTCGCCGTCCATCGAGATGGTGCCGGCGTGCGGGCGATGGATGCCGCTGATGCAGCGGACCAGGGTGGACTTGCCGGCGCCGTTGTCGCCGACCAGCGCAGTGATCTCGCCGGCCTTGATCTCCAGCGAGACGTCGACCAGGGCGCGGACGCTGCCGAACGACAGCGAGACGTTGTCAACGTTGATCATTTCTGGAACCTCGTCAAGAGTGCGGCCAGGACGACGACGAAGCCCACGGCGAGGGGCTGGTAGAACTGCGAGACGCCGAGCAGGGTGAGCCCGTTGGTGAGGGCGGTGAGCAGCAGCGCGCCGATCACCGGGCCGAGGATGGTGGCCCGCCCGCCGAGCAGGCTGACGCCGCCGAGGACGACCGCGGCGACCGAGTTGAGCAGGAACGACGTGTTGGAGGCGGGTTCGGCCGCGCCGACCCGGGCGATCAGCAGGATGGCGCCGACCCCGGCGAGCAGGCCGGCGATCGTGTAGACGGCGATCTTGATGCGGGCGGTGCTGATGCCGGTCGCGGTGGCCGCTTCGGCGGAACCACCGGTGGCCAGCACATGGGTGCCGAACCGGGTCCAGAACAGCAGCCCGTGCGCGGCGACCGCGAGCACCGCGGCGATGATGACCGGCCAGCCGAAGATGCCGATCCCGCCGGTGGCCAGCTTGAGCAGGAAGGTGTTGACGATGGTGACCGGCTTGCCGTCGGCCAGGATCAGGGCGGCGCCGGACGCGGCTGACAGCATGCCGAGGGTGACGATGAAGTCGGTGATCTTGCCCTTGGCGATGATCGAGCCGTTTATCAGGCCGGCGGCGCCGGCCGCGACGACGGCGGCCAGGCCAGAGCCGAGCACGCCCCAGCCGGCGGTGTACGTCTGCCCGAACACGACCGCGCCGAGGGTCATCACCGAGGCGACCGACAGGTCGATGCCGCCGGTGGCGACGACGAAGGTCTGACCGAGCGCCAGGACCACCAGGATCGCGGCGGCGACCAGCATCGAGGCGATGTTGCCGGTGCTCAGGAAGGTCGGATTGAGGATCTGGAAGACGACGACCAGCAGCACCAGGCCGACGGCGGCGGCCCACTCGGCCCAGAAGCCGAGGTCGGTGAGGCGATGTGTCCAGGATTGTCCGGCAGGCTTGACGGCGGTGGCGGTCATCGCTCAGCCCACCAGCGACTTGAACGGGTCGGCGTACTCACCGAACGGCTTCGGGGTGGCGGCCAGCGCCTTCTCCGCGTTCTCCGCGGTGACCACCTCGACCGGCGCCTCCACGTTGGGCGGCAGGGTGGCGCCCTTGGCGGCGGCCTGGCAGGCCTCCATGCCCATCTGCCCGATCGCGTACGGGTACTGCGCCACGGTCGCGTCCAGCTGCCCGGCCTTGACCGCTTCCAGCGCGTCCTTGATGCCGTCGACGCTGATCACCTTGACCTGCCCGGTCTTCCCGGCAGTCGCGACCGCCCGGGACACGCCGAGACCCATGTCGTCGTTGGCGACGAAGAAGCCCTTCAGATCCGGCTGGGCGCGCAGGATGTTGGTGGCCTGGGTGAGGGCTTCCTGCCGCTCCCAGTTCGCCGCGACGGTCTGGACCAGGGTCAGCTTGCCGGTGGTGGCCTTGGTGAAGCCCTCGATGCGGGCGCCGGAGGTGACGTCACCGGCGATGCCGCCGATCGCGGCCACGTTGCCCTCGGGCACCAGCTTCAGCATCTGCTCGCCGGCTTTCTCCCCGGCGGAGACGTTGTTGGTGCCGATGTACGTCGCGGGCGTCGCGTTGGCGGCCTTGGCAGCTTCCGCGTCGACCGGGCTGTCGATGTTGACGATCGTCTTCTTCTGGGCGGCGAGCTGGGCCATGCCCTGGATCAGGTTGGTGCCGGAGATCGGGTTGACGATGTAGCACCCGTAGTCCTGCCCGGCCAGCCCGGTCAGCTTGTCGGCCTGCCCGGTGGTGTCGGTGATCGAGGTGGCGGCCTGCACGGTGACTTCGGTCCCGGAGGCCTTGGCCTGGTCGTTGATGCCGCTCTCCATGGTCTGGAAGAACGGGTTGTCGAGGCCCTTGATGACTGCCGCGACCTTGGGGTTGCCGGCGGCGCCGGAGCTGCCGTCATCGGCGGAGTTGCAGGCGGTGATCAGGGCGAGGGCGGCGACGGTGGCGCCGGCGGCGACGCCCCGGCGCAACGCGGTGCGTGGCATGGGAGGGGTCCTTCCGGAGGGGGTTTCGTCGATTGAACGCTCGACTTATGACGGCTGTCAAGCAAAAGGTGCGCACCTTTCGTTTAGTGAGTGAACGTAATAGGATCGCGGCGTGTCCACGACCGCGTCGCCACTCGCCGTCGCCGGTCTCGGCGACGTGCTCCAGCTCTTCCGCACCGAGCCGACCCTGACCCGCGCCGACGTCATAGCCCTGACCGGCCTGTCCCGCTCGACCGTCAACCAGCGGCTCGACGCGCTGCTCGCCGCGGCGCTCGTCGTGCCCAGCGGCGAGGGCGCCCCTACCGGAGGACGCCCGGCCAGCCGGTTCGCCTTCAACAGCGACCGTGGTGTGCTGCTGGTCGCCGACGTGGGCGCGACCGGGATGCGGACCGCCCTGTGCAACCTGCGCGGCGAGGTCCGGCACGAGCGGGAGCAGCCCATCGACGTGGCCAGCGGGCCGGAGCCGGTGCTCACCGCGGTCGACGAGGCGTTCCGGGCGCTGCTGGCCGAGGCCGGGCGGTCCGCGGGCGACGTGCACGGCATCGGCATCGACGTGCCCGGGCCGGTCGACTTCGACAGCGGGCAGGTGGTGAGCCCGCCGATAATGAGCGGCTGGGACAGGTACGACATCCGCGCCTGGTTCGCCGGCCGCTACGACTGCCCGGTGCTGGTCGACAAGGACGTCAACGCGATGGCCGTCGGGGAGCATCGCAGTGTCTACCCGGAGGTGCGGCAGTTACTCGTGGTCAAGGTGGGCACCGGTGTGGGTGCTGGGATGATCATCGACGGCGAGGTGTTCCGGGGCGCCGACGGCGCGGCCGGCGACATCGGGCACATTCAGCTCGCCGTCGGCGACACCGACAGCGAGCCGGTCTGCCGCTGCGGCAACACCGGGTGCGTGGAGGCGTACGCGGGTGGGTGGGCCCTGGTCCGTGACCTTGAGGTCTCCGGAGTCCAGGAGGCTCTGGCGCTGATCCGGACCGGTGACCTCGACGCGGTCCGGCTGGCCCGGCGTGCCGGGCGCATCCTCGGCCACGCCATCGCCGACGCGGTCAGCCTGCTCAACCCCAGCGTCGTGGTGATCGGGGGGCAGCTCGCCCAGATCGAGGAGCAGCTGTTCGCCGGCATCCGCGAGATGGTCTACCGCCGTTCCCTGCCGCTGGCCACCCGGCGCCTGACCATCGTGGCCACCACCCTCGGCCCGCGTTCCGGCCTGGTCGGCATGGCGCTGTTGCTGGTCGACAGCATCTTCGCGGCGCATCGCATCGACAGTCTGATCGCTCGGCAAGGTTGATTCGCCCGCAAGCGGGCAAGCACCACACATGCGAGCTTTGACATGGCAGGGCACGGCGAAGGTCTCCGTCGAGACCGTGCCCGATCCCCGGATACAGGAACCGACCGACGCCATCGTGCGGATCACCTCGACCGCGATCTGCGGCTCCGACCTGCACCTCTACGACGTGCTCGGGATGTACATCGACCAGGGCGACATCCTCGGTCACGAGCCGATGGGCATCGTCGAGGAGGTCGGCGCCGAGGTCACCCACATCAAGCCCGGCGATCGGGTGGTGATCCCGTTCAACATCTCCTGCGGGCACTGCTGGATGTGCACCCGCGGTTACTTCGCCCAGTGCGAAACCACCCAGAACGTCGACCAGGGCAAGGGTGCTTCCCTGTTCGGCTACACCAAGCTCTACGGTCAGGTGCCCGGCGGCCAGGCGCAGTACCTGCGGGTGCCGCAGGCCCAGTTCGGCCCGATCAAGGTGCCCGACCACCACCCCGACGAGCGCTTCCTGTTCCTCTCCGACGTGCTCACCACGTCGTGGCAGGCCGCCAAGTGGGCCGACATCGAGCCCGGCAGCACCGTCTTCGTCACCGGCCTCGGCCCGATCGGCCAGATGAGCGCCCGCATCGCGCGCCACCTCGGCGCCGGCCGGGTGATCGCCTCGGACAGCGTGCCGGAACGCCTGGAGATGGCCCGCCGCAACGGCATCGAGGTGCTGAACGACTCCGAGGTGGACGTGCCCGCCGCGGTCCTGGACCTGACCTCCGGCCGGGGCGCGGACAGCGTCATCGAGTCGGTCGGCATGGAGGCGCACGGTTCGCCGATCCAGGCGGCCGCGGTCAAGGCGGCCGGCATGCTGCCGGACAAGCTTGCCCGCAAGGCGGTCGAGACCGCCGGGATCGACCGGCTGGCCGCGCTCAACACGGCCTTCGCCGCGGTCCGCCGGGCCGGCACGGTGTCGATCATCGGGGTGTACGGCGGGAACGCCGACCCGATCCCGATGATGGACCTGTTCGACAAGGGTGTGACCCTGCGGATGGGCCAGGCGCACGTGAAGCGCTGGGTCGACGACATCATGCCGCTGCTCACCGGCGACGACGACCCGCTCGGCGTGGACGACCTGGTCACCCACCAGCTGCCGCTGGAGGAGGCGCCGCACGCCTACGAGATCTTCAAGCACAAGGAGGACGGCTGCATCAAGGTGGTCCTCAAGCCGTAGGCGGCGCCACCTCGACGAGAGTGCCCTCGGCAGCCAGGCGCTTGACCCGCTGCTCGCCCCAGGCGCCGAGCGCGCCGAGGGCCTCGTTGAGCGAGACGCCGTCCGGCGTCAACGAATACTCCACCCGGGGCGGCACCTCCCGGTAGATCTCGCGGTGGACGAGCCCGTCCTCCTCCATCTCGCGCAGGTGCTGGACCAGCATCTTCTCGCTGACCCCTGGCAGCGCCCGGCGCAGCTCCCCGAAGCGCCGGGTCCGGTAGTTGTCCAGCTCCCAGAGGATCAGCGACTTCCACTTGCCGGTGACCACGTCCATCCCGGCGTCGATCCCACAGATGTACGGCCCGCGCCTGCCCATGCTTACCTCCAGGTAAGTACCGCACTATTTAGTGGGTACTTGTTCGGCCTGACGGTACTCGCGAACCATGAGGGCATGTCAATCTTTCTGGGCCTGGGAGCGATGGGCACGGCCCTGGTCGGCCCGGCGCCGCGCTCTTCTGCAGCGGCTCGGAAGCCGTCTTCACCGAGCACCGCGAGGAACTGAGGAGCACCCGATGAGCCAGGAACCAGTCACCGTGATCGGTCTCGGCCCGATGGGCCGGGCCATGGCCACCACCCTGCTGCGTGGCGGTCACCCGACGACCGTCTGGAACCGTACGCCCGGACGCGCCGACGACCTGGTCGAAGCCGGAGCGACGCTGGCGGCCACGCCGGGTGACGCGGTGGCGGCCAGCCCGGTGACCATTCTGAGCCTCACCGACTACGCCGCGATGTACCAGATCCTCGACGGCGCCGACCTGACCGGCCGGGACCTGGTCAACCTCAGCTCGGACACCCCTGACTCGTCCCGGGAGGCTGCCGCGTGGGCCGCCGGGCGCGGCGCCCGCTTCCTCACCGGCGGCATCATGGTGCCGGCCCCGGCAGTCGGCAACCCCGGGGCGTACGTCTACTACAGCGGCCCCGGCGAGCTGTTCATGGCCCACGAGGCGGCGCTGCGACTGATCGGCGAACCGCGCTACCTCGGCGCGGACCCGGGCCTGGCCCAGCTCTTCTACCAGGCCCACCTCGACGTCTTCCTCACCGCACTCTCCGGCCTGCTGCACGCGACCGCCCTGGTGACCGCGGCGGGCGTCCCCGCGTCGGACTTCCTGACCGACGCGATGACCACCCTCACCGACATCCCGGCGATGGTCGGCAGCGGCGCCGAACTGGCCGCCGTCCTGACGGCAGGCGAACACCCGGGCGACCTGAGCAACGCCCTGATGATGGGCGCCACCGCCGACCACATCCTGCGCACCAGCGAGAAGGCCGGCGTCGACCGCGAGCTGCCGGCCGCGGTCAAGTCGCACTACGACCGGGCGATCGCGGCCGGCCTCGGCAAGCGCGACTGGACCGCCCTGTACGAGGTGATCAGGGCTCGGGGCTGAGCGGGAAGCAGCCGGCGAACGGGTCGGGCAGCTGCCGCCAGGCGTCCGACCCGTCGGCCAGCTCGTCGTCGCTCAGCAGGCAGGCGTCCAGCAGGCCGGTGATCCAGGTGTGGTCCAGGTGCAGGCCGATCAGGGCGAGGGTGGTCTGCCGGTCGCCGTAGTACGGGTCCCAGTCCAGGTCGGCGGCGAGCCGGCGCTGGTCGCTCGTCTCGGTCCAGCGCTCCACCGGCAGGGCGGCCAGCCAGTAGCCGAGCGTGCCGAGGCTGACCCCGCCACCGGCGCACTCGAAGGCGAGCACCGCGTCCGGCTGGCTGGCCAGCCAGAACTGGCCCCGCCCGCGCAGGGCGTGCTCGGTCAGCTGCTCCAGGGCGTCGTGCAGGCGCTGCGGGTGGAACGGCCGGCGGGTCCGGAACAGGATCGAGGCCACCCCGTCGGCGTCCGGGTCGTGCACGGCGATCGGGCGTCCCTCGAGCGCCAGGCCGAGCATGCCCGGCCGCTCCGGGTCGTGCCGGCCGGTGCGCCGGACGTTGGCGTGCAGCGCGGTGCAGTCCAGCGTCGGCGACGGTCCCACGTGGACCTGCACCGCCCACGGCGCCAGCCGGTGCACCAGCGTGGCGAGCCGGTGCGACTCGTGCTGATCGGTGTCCGGCCGGTTCCAGAGGATCACGGTGTCGCAGAACTCGACCTGGTGCGCGACCACCTCGGCGACCGCGCGGTGGTCGTCCTCGGCGGCGTGCAGGTCACGGTGGCGCAGGTCGTCGGTGCTGGCCAGGTCGTCGAGGAAGCGGTCCGCGTCGACCACCGTCACATACGAGTCGAACCGCAGCGCGTCGAGCACCGGCGCGCAGGCCGAGGCGACCGCTTCCGGTTCCACCGTGGAAGGCAGGACGAGCAGGAGATCACTGCCGGGACGGGTACGCGCGAGGCGTACCAGGGTCGGCAGCACGTCCTCGCGCAGCGTGCAGGAGACACAGCCGTGCTGGAGTTCGACGTCGGCCTGCCCCAGGACGGCGGTCGCGGTCTCCACCCGGCGGCGGACCACGCCGTCGCGGATGTCGGCGATGTCGTGGCCGACCGCGACGAGACGCTCGTCGGCGATCAGCAGGGCACGGGCGGCGGCCTGCACCGCGCCGGGGGAGAAGCCGGACAGCACGGTCACCGCTGTCCGTTGGTCCACCGGCGCGGGCAGCACTGGGGTCATCGGGTTGCTACTCACCGCCCCATTGTTATTGGAAACGGTTTTCATTGTAAAGTCGCCACCATGTCCAACGTCTGCGACGTGACCGGCAAAGCGCCGAGCTTCGGCAACGCCGTGTCCCACTCACACCGCCGCACCCGGCGCCGCTGGAACCCCAACGTCCAGCGCCGCCGCTTCCGCCTCGCCGACGGGCGCACCGTCCGGCTCAACGTCAGCACCACCGGAATCAAGATCATCGACCGGGACGGCATCGACTCGGTCGTGGCCCGGCTCCGCGCCCGCGGGGTGCAGATCTGATGGCCAGGAGCACCGACATCCGGCCCGTGATCAAGCTGCGCAGCACGGCTGGGACCGGCTACACGTACGTCACCCGCAAGAACCGCCGCACCAACCCGGACCGGCTGGTGCTGCGCAAATACGACCCGCTGGTCCGCCGGCACGTCGACTTCCGGGAGGACCGCTGATGGCCCGCCGCAGCCTCACCGAGCGTGAGAAGCGCCGCACCGAGCTGGCCGGCCACTACGCCGACCGGCGCGCCGAACTGAAACGGCTGATCTCCGCACCCGGCACCGACCCGGGCGTGCGCGCGGACGCCGTACGCCGGCTCTCCTCCCTGCCCCGCGACTCCAGCCCGTCGCGCCGTCGCAACCGTGACCAGATCGACGGCCGGCCGCGTGGCGTGCTCTCCCGCTTCGGCCTGTCCCGGGTCCGCTTCCGGGAGCTGGCGCTGCGCGGCGAGCTGCCCGGCGTACGCAAAGCGTCCTGGTGAATCCCCGGGCGGGCCGGACCGATGAGTTCCGGCCCGCCCGATGGTCCTACCCCGGAGGGACCACTTCGAGGAGGAACCATGCGCAAGGTCGTGCTCTACTCGCTGCTGTCCACGGACGGCGTCGCCGAGTCCCCGGACGACTACGTGTTCGACTGGGACGACGTGATGGACGCCAATCTCGCCGAGGTCATCGGCACCCAGGACGCGGTGCTGCTCGGCCGGTGCAGCTACGACGAGTGGGCCTCCTACTGGCCGGCCGCCGAGCACGAGCCGTTCGCGAGTTTCATCAACGGCGTCCGCAAGTACGTCTTCACCGCCACCGAGCCGGACGTGCCGTGGGCCGGAACCACGGTGGTGGCCGAGCCCGCCGCCAAGTACGTCCGCGACCTCAAGGAGCAGCCCGGCGGCGACATCGGCGTCCACGGCAGCATCCGCCTGGCCCGCTCGCTGCTCGCCGCCGACGTCGTCGACGAGTTGCGGCTGGTCATCGCGCCGACGGTGCTCGGCCACGGCCGCAAACTCTTCGAGAACGGCGACTCCCAGCGCCGCCTCACGCTCACCCGGGCGCAGGCCACCCCGTCCGGGGCGGTCCTGGCCGACTACACGGTCCGGCACTGACGACATAATGGCGCGGTGGACGTCGACCTTGCCCTGATCGGATTCGGCGGCGCCACGTCGTTGCTGCTCAGCGCCCTCGATCGGCGTGGGGTACGCGGGCTGCGGATCGCCACGGTCGACCCGGAGCCGGCACACGGCCATCACCGCACGTGGGCGTTCTGGACGGGTGCCGAGGACGAACTCGATCCGGTCCTGGACGCCGCCTGGTCGCAGGTCGATCTCTACGGGCCGTCCGGTTTGCGGCAGCTCGCGCTCGCGCCGATGCGCTACGCGATGGTCCAGTCCGGGCCGGTCTTCCAGCGCGCCGACGAGGCCGCGGCCCGGCTGGGCGTCAAGGTCGTCACGGCGAGCGCGGCCGCGCTCTCCGACAACGGCAAGATCGTCACGGTACGCGACGACGACGGCAAAACGATCATCCGGGCGCAGTGGGCGCTGGACTCGCGACCCGCCGCGCCGGCACGACCCGGGCGCACGTTCTGGTTGCAGCATTTCCGGGGCTGGTGGGTGCGGGCGGACACCGACGTCTTCGACCCGGCGTCGGCGATCCTGATGGACTTCCGGACCCGGCAGCCGGCCCACGGCGTGTCCTTCGGCTACGTGCTGCCGACCGGGCGTCGGACCGCGCTGATCGAGTACACCGAGTTCTCCCCGGCACGCCTCGACGACGCCGGGTATTCGCGGGCGCTCCGGGCGTACCTCCAGCTTCTTGATCTTCCGGAATTGACTGTCGAGAAGGTCGAGGACGGGGCGATCCCGATGACCGACGCCCCGTTCGCCGTCCGGCCGTCCCCGCGCGTGGTGCGGCTGGGCACCGCCGGTGGGGCGACCCGGCCGTCCACCGGGTACACCTTCTCGGCGATGCGGCGGCAGGCCGACCAGATCGCCGCCGCCCTGGCCGCCGGGGGCGATCCGGTGCCGGGTCCGGCGTACCCTCGTCGCCACCTCTGGATGGATGGGGTCGCGCTGCGCGCCTGGGACCGTGGCCTGGTCGCGGCCCCCGCGTTCTTCGAACGCCTCTTCACCCGCAACCCGCCCGACCGCGTGCTGCGCTTCCTCGACGGCCTCACCTCCCCGGCCGAGGAACTGGCGCTGATGGCCTCCACCCCGCTGCTCCCGATGACCCGCGCCGCCGCCGGCGACCTGCTGGCCCGCCTGCAAACCCGCAGCTGACCTCCACTGCTGCTTCAGCGGCTGGGAGGCGACGCTGGGGGTCAGCTCGTTTGCTCGGCTGACGCTCACTGTTGCTTCAGGGGCTGGGAGGCGACGCTGGGGGTCAGCTCGTTTGTTCGGCTGACGCTCACTGTTGCTTCAGGGGTTGGGAGGCGACGTTGGGCGTCAGCTCGTTTGTTCGGCTGACGCTCAATGTTGCTTCAGGGGCTGGGAGGCGACGCTGGGGGTCAGCTCGTTTGTTCGGCTGACGCTCACTGTTGCTTCAGGGGTTGGGAGGCGACGTTGGGCGTCAGCTCGTTTGTTCGGCTGACGCTCAATGTTGCTTCAGGGGCTGGGAGGCGACGCTGGGGGTCAGCTCGTTTGCTCGGCTGACCTCCACTGCTGCTTCAAGGGCCTGGAGGCAGCCCTGGCCGTCAGCCGAAAGGCGGGCAGCGGCAGGTGGTTGGGCGGCGGGTTGGTCAGGTGGGCGTTGGCAGGGGCTTGGTGCACAGGACGTCCGGCATCGGGAGGTAGCCGAGCGCCTGCCAGAAGCGCAGGCCGGCCTCGTTGTCCGGCATGACCAGCAGGTTGACCCGTGGACAGCCCAGCTTTTGCAGGCGTGACTCCAGTTCGGCGACCATGCGGGAGGCGAAGCCTCGGCGGCGGTGCGACGGGTCGACGGCGAGGCGCAGGATCCAGCCGCGCCGGCCGTCGTAGGTGCCCATCACGACCGCGACGACCGCATCGTCCGACAGGCCCACCAGGAACAGCTCGGGGTCGCGGGTCAGCTTTGCCGCCAACTCGGCGCGGGGGACGACCTCACGGCCGGCGGCGGCCCACACCGCGGCCACCGTGTCGTAGTCGGACCACTGGAACTCCCGGATCTGCAGCATGCCCTCATGATCCGCCATCGGGTGGCGGCGAGGCCTCTGCCATCGGGTGGCGGCGAGAGGCCATCGGGTGGCGGCGAGAGGGCTCCGCCGTGGGGTGGCGGAAGCGTCAGCGGCGGTTGCGGCGGCGGATGGTGATGATGCCGGCCACGATCAGCAGCACCGGAAGGATCAGTCCCCACATCAGATAGCCCATGGGGCCACGCTGCACGGCCGCAGCCGGCGGCGGATCACCCCGGCGGAGTGAGACTCATGACGGCGGAAGCGCCGGTGAAGTGCAGGAGCCAGCGGACGTGCGGGCGTACGCCGTCGACCGTGCAGGTCAGACCGGCGGCGGTGACCGTCTCGTGCACGGCCAGCAGGACCCGGACGCCCGCGCAGTCGCAGAACTCCACGCCGGACAGGTCGAGCACCACGCGGCGGCCGGGAGCGTCGGCGATCAGGCGTTCGAGGCGCCGGGAGAGCGTGGCACAGGCCTGCACGTCGATGCTGCCGGAAATCGCGATCGTCAGCACGCGGGCGGTGGACCGGGCGGTGATCGCCACCTCCGGGGGCTCCTCCAACCGGGCGTACGCCAGCAGGTAGTCCTCGAAACCGGTGTCATTGCGCATCCGTGCTCCAATGGTCGTTCGCACAGAGTAGGCGCATCGTGATGCTGTGCTAGCTGTTGTGCGCACCCACTATCCGGATCGCGCTCCGGGTTTGGCGGGCGGCGCTCACCCGTGCCGACGACGCAGCGTCTCGCCGGGCGGGACGTGGAAACGTGCCTGGTAGCGGGCCGCGAAGGCGGCCGGGCTGGCGAAACCCCACCGACGGGTGACAGCGTTCACCGACGTGTCATCCGGGTCGGCGGCGCGCAACTCGGCGTGGGCGGCCACCAGCCGGACCTCCCGGACGTACGCCATCGGTGTCATCCCGAACTGCCGCCCGAACTCGAGGCGCAGCTGGCCGTGGCTGATGCCCGCGGTCTCGGCGAGCGCCGCGACCGTGTACGCCCGGCGCGGCTCGGCGTGGATCGCGTCGACCGCCGGCAGGATGCTGCGCGGCGCGTGCCGCCACGGCACCCGGTCCCGCAGCCGGTCGCGGTACTGGTGGTCGGCGGCCATCAGCAGCGAGGTCAGCACCGCCTCCTCCAGCGGCGCGGCCACGATCGGCTCGTAGAACATGCTGTTCGCGTTCTCGATCTCCGCGCCGAGGAAGCGGACCAGGCCGGTGACCGTACGCCCGGCGGCCTGCCCGGCCTCGATCCGGCCGGACAGCCGGATGGTGTCGCGGACGGTGAGATCGAGGATGGAACTCAGGTGCGCCTCCAGTGCGAGCCGGTCCACCTTGACGGCGAGCAGGTGGCAGTCGGCGCTGGCGTAGTGCAGTTCGGTGTCGCCGACCGGCCGGTAGACCGCGGCGTGGTCCGGTCCGCCGCTGATCGGTCGCCGGCCCTGGCACGCCGAGAACCGCCCGGCCCGGGCCACGTTGACGTGGTAGCTGTCCAGCCCTTCGGTGACCCCGGCGACGGCTGCGCCGTACCGGACGTCGGCCACGGTCAGCGAGCCGAGGTGCAGGAACGCGAACCGGGCGTCCAGCATCGCCCCCGGCTCGAGCAGGCGCATCGACCGCGGGTACAGATGCTCGCCGCAGACCGCGCGGGCCTCATCCGGATCACGTGTCCGAACCGATACGGCCGGCCGGATATGGCCGAGATGTGAATCCATCGCCGTTAATGGTCGCCGGTGACCCGGAGTCCGGCAACCGGAACGCGGTTCAGCGGCGGACCCGGTAGCGGATGTGGGTGACCTCGGGCGTGTCGATCACCTGCACGATGTCGAGTTCGACGCGGGATTTCGCCGTGCCGAACAGCCGCTGCCCGCCTCCGAACAGCACCGGGATCTGGTGGATCTGGATCTCGTCCAGGACGCCGGCCTCCAGTGCCCGCTGCGCGGTGTAGGCGCCGTGCACCAGCACCTCACGGTCCCCGGCGGCCGCCTTGGCCTGCTCCATCGCCGACTCGATGCCGTCATTGACATACGTGACCAGCGGATAGTTCGCCACCGTCGGGCCGGGCGGGCGGTGACTCGGCACGAAGATCCGTACGCCCCGCCCGTGGTGGTCGCCGCCCCAGTGGTCGACCTGCTCGGCGGTGCGCCGCCCGACGAGGACCGCGCCGGTGGCGAAGACCCGGTCGAACAGGTCGCCGGCCGCACCTTCGGGCCGGGCGAACTCCCCGTCCGGCCCGAAGAACCACTCGTGCAGCCGCTCGAACCCGTCACCGCCGGGATTGTCCGGCCCGTCGTTCGGACCGGAGATGTAGCCGTCGAGAGACATCGACATGTAGAGGACTGATACCGACATAGCTTCGCTCCCTCTGGTCGTCCTGAGGCTAAGACCACCCGGCCCCGCGATTCTCATCGGTGCGGATCAGACCGGGACGGTCCGGCGGGGACGCAGGCCGGGCAGCGCGCAGGCCAGGAAACAGGCCGCGCCGAGGCAGGTGTTGGCGTTGGCGACGGCCACGTTGACCATCGAGTCGGTGCCGGGCAGCACGTAGGCGCCGAGAGCCGAGATGCCGAAGAAGATGCAGCCCAGCAGGTTCACCGCGGGCTGCCACCATCCGGCCGGGCCGCGCGCCGGCAGCCAGCCGTGACGATCAGAGGCGACGTACGCGATGACGCCGGAAACCAGGAAGCAGATGGAACCGAACGCGTCGGGCCGCCAGACCAGCCGGTCGTAGTCGGTGCTGGACATCGCGACCTGCAGCGCCTGGAACGTGGTGACGTTGAAGAACAGCGTCCCGGCCGACTGGATGAGCGCCGCCCACCACGCCGGCGCCCGCCGGTCGGAACGCGCACCCCACGTCTGCAGGGCGCCGCCGCACGTGAAAAGGATCGACCCGACGAAAAAGGTCACCGCGTCCGCGGTCGGCCCGACCAGGTCGGCGTACGCGGGTATCGGGCCGACGAGGAAACACGTCGACCCGAGGGCGAAGAACAACGCCATCCACATCGGGTCCATCGCACCGGTTCGAAACGGCGTGCGCCTCCCCCTCGGCGGATGACATCCTGGCCGCATGTCTCAGCGCGCCGTACGGATGATGTGCCCCCTCCCGGGGCTCGTCGGCATGCGCTGAAATCCGCTACCAGCAGCCCCTGGCGACAGGGACTGCTGGCCGGGGGCGGATCGGGGACTGTCATGACCTTCTACGTCACCACCGCCATTCCGTACGTCAACGCGGCACCCCACCTCGGCCACGCCCTGGAATTCGTGCAGGCCGACGTGCTCGCCCGGCACCGGCGCCTGCGCGGCGACCGGGTGCGTTTCCTGACCGGCACGGACGAGAACGCTTCGAAGAACGTGACCGCGGCCGGTTCTCGGGACGTCGCCTCGTTCGTCGCAGCGAACGCCGCCCGGTTCGCCGCGCTGGCCGGCCCGCTGTCGCTGTCCTTCGACGACTTCATCCGGACCAGCAGCGACCCGCGGCACCGCGAAGGTGTGCAGGCGCTGTGGCGGGCCAGCGCTGCCCGCGGCGACTTCGACCGGCGCAGCTACGAAGGCTGGTACTGCACCGGCTGCGAGCAGTTCTACGACGCCGCCGGGCGCTGCCCGGAGCACGGTGCGGCTCTGGAGCAGGTGACCGAGACGAACTGGTTCTTCCGGCTGTCCCGCTATGCCGGCGCCGTCCTCGACGCGCTGGAATCGGGGCGGATCCGCGTCGAGCCGGCCGCCCGCCGCAACGAGGTGCTGTCGTTCGTTCGGGCCGGCCTGACCGACATCAGCGTCTCCCGGCCGGCCGCACGGTCCGGTGGCTGGGGGATCCCGGTGCCGGACGATCCGGAACAGGTCGTGTACGTCTGGTGGGACGCGCTGGCCAACTATCTGACCGCCGATCCGCAGCGGTGGGCCGGGGCGGCCGAACGCGTGCACGTCATCGGCAAGGGCATCGTCCGGTTCCACGCTGTGTACTGGCCGGCGCTGCTGCTCTCCACCGGTCACCCGTTGCCCACCGCGATCTTCGTGCACGACTACCTGACCGTGGACGGGGCGAAGATCTCGAAGAGCGCCGGCAACGCCGTCGATCCGGGGCAGTTGGCGGAGAGGTACGGCGACGACGCCCTGCGCTGGTGGCTGCTCCGCGACGTCGCGCGGGTGGGCGACACCGACTTCACCGAGGAGCGCCTGCTCACCCGGTATCACCAGGATCTGGCCAACGGACTCGGGAACCTGTTACGGCGTACGCTCGCTCTGGTCTCTCGATCTTCTTCCGTTGTTCCTGGTGAACCGCTCGGGCCGGACCTGCCGGAGCGGATCGACCGGGCGCTGGCGGCCTTCGACTTCCGGGCCGCGACCGGCGCGATCGTCGATGTCGTCACCGAGGCCAACCGGTACGCCGAGCGCGAGCAGCCGTGGAAACTCGCCGACCCCGGCCCGGTCCTGGCCCGGCTCGACGCGACCTGCCGGCTGCTCACCCGCGAGGTGGCGCCGTTCCTTCCCACCGGCGCCGCCCGGCAGTTCTTCCCCCGGATCCGGTAGCGACATTTCTGTTGTCGCGCGCCGGCGGCGGCATCTACTGCTGCGGACCTCCGGCTTTCCCCGGCCGGGGCACATCCCCTCGGAAGGAGCTTCATGCTCAAGAGAACGAAGATGATGATCGCCGCCGGCGCGGTCGTCGTGGCCGTGCCGGTCGGCATGGTGGCGATCTCGATGATGCCGGCGGCCGCCGCGGTGGCCCCGGTCGCGGGCGGCGTCTACACGCTGGCGTCGGGAGCGAGCGGCAAGTGCGTCGACGTCACCGGCGCGTCCACTGCCAACTCGGCCCTGCTCGTCCAGGTCGCCTGCAACGCGGCCGCCACCGACCAGCAGTGGAAGGTCAGCGCCCAGTTCAATCTGGCCAACGTCAACAGCGGCCGGTGCATCGACGTGCCCAGTGCCTCGACGGTCTCCGGCACGCAGCTGCAGCAGTACGGCTGCGGCGACGGACTGAAGACGAACCAGCAGTGGACCTTCACCGCGTCGTCGGCGGCGTCCGGGAAATACCTGGTCAAAAGCGTGGCGACCGGGTTGTGCATCAGCAACAAGGACGGGTCGACGGCCGGCAACAACCCGATCGTGCAGGAGACCTGTTCGGACATCTCCCGCATGCAGTGGTCCTTCAGCTACGTCTCCGGGCCGACCACAGCGCCCACCTCTGCGCCGCCGGCCAACGGCCGCCAGATGGAAGACCTGGACCGAGGGCTGATCAGCGTACGCTCGGGAAGCGCGAACCTCGTGTCGTGGCGCCTGCTCGGCACCGAAGCCGCGTCGACCGGGTTCAACGTCTACCGGTCCGGGACGAAGCTGAACTCCTCGCCGATCACGAACTCGACGAACTACCTGGACTCGGGTGCGGCGGCGAACGCGTCGTACACGGTCCGGGCGGTGGTGAACGGCGCCGAGCAGGCCGACTCGCCGGCGTCGCTGACCTTCGCCAACGGCTACCTGGACGTGAAACTGCAGGTGCCGCCGGCGGGCAGCGACTACACCTACTCGGCCAACGACGCGTCGGTCGGTGACCTGGACGGCGACGGCGACTACGAGATCGTGCTGAAGTGGGATCCGTCGAACGCCAAGGACAACTCGCAGTCCGGGGTCACCGGGAACGTGTTCGTCGACGCGTACCGGCTGGACGGCACCCGGCTGTGGCGCATCGACCTGGGCCGCAACATCCGGGCCGGGGCGCATTACACCCAGTTCCAGGTGTACGACTATGACGGCGACGGCAAGGCCGAAGTCGCCATGAAGACCGCGGACGGCACGAAGTCCGGCACCGGCGTGGTGATCGGGTCGTCTTCCGCCGACTACCGCAACTCGTCGGGCTACGTCCTGAGCGGGCCGGAATACCTGACCATGTTCAACGGGCAGACCGGGGCCGCGATGTCGACGGTCAACTACACGCCGGCCCGGGGGACGGTTTCGTCGTGGGGTGACTCGTACGGCAACCGGGTCGACCGGTTCCTGGCCGGCACCGCGTACCTGGACGGCCAGCGGCCCAGCCTGATCATGGCCCGCGGCTACTACACCCGCGCGGTGGTGGCCGCCTGGGACTTTCGCAACGGCACGCTGACCCAGCGCTGGGTCTACGACTCGGGCACCAGCAACACCGGCGCCTACGGGCAGGGCAACCACCAGCTGTCCATCGCGGATGCGGATCAGGACGGCAAGGACGAGATCATGTACGGCGCCGCGGCGATCAACGACGACGGCAAGCTGCTGTGGCGCAGCGGCCTCGGCCACGGCGACGCCCTGCACGTCGGCGACTTCATCCCGTCCCGCGCCGGCCTGGAGGTCTACCGCCCGTCGGAGAGCACCACCCAGCGCACCGACGCCATGCTCGACGCCAAGACCGGCGCGATCATCTGGTCGCACGCGGCCTGCGGCTGCGACAACGGCCGGGCGGTTGCCGGCGACGTGTACGCCGGAAGCGCCGGCGCCGAAGCCTGGTCCTCGTCGGTCGACGGCCTGTCCAACACTAGCGGCGCCAACATCGGCCGCAAGCCGTCCTCGACCAACTTCCTGGCCTGGTGGGACGCCGACCCGGTCCGCGAACTCGTCGACGCCACCCGCGTCGACAAGTACGGCACCAGCGGCGACACCCGCCTGCTCACCGGCTCCGGGGTGGCCTCCAACAACAGCACCAAGCAGACACCGGCGGTCTCCGGCGACCTGTTCGGCGACTGGCGCGAGGAGATCGTCTGGCGCTTGTCCGACTCGTCGGCGTTGCGCATCTACAGCACCCCGACGGTCACCGACCGGCGCATCACGACGCTGATGCACGACTCCCAGTACCGGGTGGCTGTGGCCTGGCAGAACACCGCCTACAACCAGCCGCCGCACCCGTCGTTCTTCCTGGGCAACGGCATGACCACGCCGCCCCAGCCCGCCATCTACGTCCGCTGACCCCTGGGGCTGGGCCCCGCACCCGCGGCTGACGTTCAGCGCTGCCTCGCACCTGAAAGGCGACGCTGGCCGTCGGCCGCGCACCCCGGCTGACGCCGAGTGCTGCCTCTGGGGCGGGGAGGCGACGCTGGGCGTCAGCTGTGTTGCTCGGCTGTCGCTGAGTGCTGCCTGTAGTGGGTGGGCGCGGCCGGCTGAGGTGGGCGAGCCCGGCCGGGCGTTCGGCCGGGAGCGCGCCGACGAGGCGGATAACGGCTGCGGCTGGACGAGGTTGGGCGCCTCCGCGCCGCGACCGCCGACGTGCCCTCGGCGCGTGGGGAACGTGGAGCGCACGCGTTGATGGTGTTCGCCTGGGATTTCGCAGGCCGTACCCACTCGATAGCCTGCCCGCTATGGGGACTGCGGAGCTCGAGGAACTGATCGTCGCCGACGCCGCGGCGCTGCGCGGGTGGATGCTGGAGCACCATGCCACCTCGCCCGGGGTGTGGCTCGCCCTCACCAGGAAGGGCGGCGCCGTCACCACGCTGACTTGGCAGCAGGCGGTGGACCAGGCTCTGTGTTTCGGCTGGATCGACGGCCAGGCCCGCCGGCGCGACGAGGCTTCGTCGTGGATCCGGTTCACTCCGCGCCGGGCCCGCAGCTCCTGGTCGCAGCGCAACGTCGGACACGTGGCCAGGCTCGAGGAGCAGGGGCTGATGCAGCCGGCGGGCCGCGCGGCGGTGGAGGCGGCGAAGGCGGACGGGCGGTGGGCAGCCGCCTATGCGCCGCCGTCGGAGGCCGAGGTTCCGGACGACCTGGCCGCGGCGATCGCCGTCGATCCGGCAGCGCAGGCGATGTTCGACGTGCTCACCAAGGCCAACCGGTTCGCGCTGATCCACCGCCTCAACGCGGTCAAGCGGGCCGAGACCCGGGAGCGGAAGATCCGCGAGTTCGTCGCGATGCTGGCCCGGCAGGAGACCATCTACCCACAGAAGGCCAAGCCTTAGCCTGCGCCGGGCCGGGTGCCGCGATGGCCGATGTATGGACCTGTCGAACTTCACGACGGCGCCGGGCGCTGAAATCAGCGTGTGGGATTGCTCGACCTGGGTCCCGGGCGTCGCCGGCAACCGGGCGCAGCAGTTCTACCTCGTCTGACCGCCCCGTGTGGCCGCCCAATCCCTGCATTGGGCGGCCGACCGCGCGCACCAGCCCGCCCTGCTTTCGAGCCGGCCGGACCCGCCCCGGCTGGCAGAGCACCGTGCGCGCGGCGGCCGGCTCTCTGCGGGGGAGACCTTCCGGATCAGCGGCCACACCCGTAGCGGGTGTACCTACACCCGCTACGGGTGTGCCGGCGTTCGGGAACCCATATGTCGCCGGGCCCCCGGTACCTGCCCACCGGGTGGCGCCGAAGGCAGGTTCTGGGGCGCTCAACCGGCCCGACCCGGAGGAGACGTGGCCCGCCTCTGTCCCGCCAGCCACCGCCGCCGAGTCCCGCTGCCGGGCGTGGGGTGCGACGAGACAAGGCTCGTACGGGCTGCCGGCAATCGCGTCGTACACCTCGCCCTGCACCATGGCGAGGCTGCGGGTGCCGCGCGGTCGAGGACTGCCGGGGCGGTCTCGTAGACGGATATCCGGAGAGTCTATTGACGCCAATCGATGACCTCCGCCGGTGGCGAAAACGGGCATCGGCCTCTACCCGGCGGCTGGGCGGCCGTCCTCATAGGATGGATCAGCAACCCTCTGTCAATCAGGCCTCAACCCGGACGAATGGATCTTGTTGTCCGGGTGTTGTCGCGGCGTTTGCCTGGTGATGCGATCATGCTGGGTCGTTGGTCGGACCGGTAATGGGGGAACGGGTGGCTGAAACCGCGAAGAAGCGTCGCGCACCGCTGTGGGCTCGGCTCTGTGTGGCCGGCGGTGCGGTCGTTCTGGTGGCCAGTGGGGGCACCGCTGTCACCGGGCAGGCGCTGATCGCCAAGTACACGGGCGCGGTCACCGACAACAGCCTCCTGACGGACCAGGCGGCCGAGGCCGCCGTCCCCAAGACCAATCTCAAGGGCGCGCTGAACATTCTGCTCGTCGGCATCGACCCGCGGGACGAGACCACCCCGCCGCTGTCCGACTCGATCATCGTGGCACACATCCCCGCCGACCGGTCTCGGGCGTACCTGTTCTCCATGCCCCGCGACCTGTATGTGGAGATTCCCGAGTTCCCGGCCGCCAACGTCCGGTCCCACCACGCCAAGATCAACGCGGCGATGTCGCTGGGCAGCCAGACCGGCAAGGAGAAGCCGGACGTGGCCTCCGGCTTCCAGCTGCTCTCCAAGACGGTCCGCAACCACACCGGGATCAAGAAGTTCGACGCCGGCGCGATCATCAACTTCGGCGGCTTCAAGAAGATCGTCGAAGCGCTCGGCGGCGTCAACATGGTGATCGACCAGAACGTGAAGTCCGAGCACCTCAAGCCGGACGGCACCGGCCGCGACCGGCTGCCGCAGTGCCAGGGACACCACCGCTGCTCCCGGCCGTACACCGGGCCGCAGAAGGAGTACAAGAAGAGCAGCAAGCCGGTGCACCTGGAAGCCTGGGAGGCGCTCGACTACGTGCGCCAGCGCTACGGCC
The DNA here is from genome assembly GCF_036053395.1 of Actinoplanes sp. NBC_00393. Lineage (NCBI taxonomy): Bacteria > Bacillati > Actinomycetota > Actinomycetes > Micromonosporales > Micromonosporaceae > Actinoplanes > Actinoplanes sp. NBC_00393. The sequence continues at coordinate 1,615,630 of NZ_CP107942.1, forward strand.
TGCCCCGCACCGACTACGACCGCCAGCGCCACCAGCAGCAGTTCATCAAGGCCATGGCGAAGCAGGCGATGAGCAAGGACGTGGTGACGAACCCGTCGAAGCTGACCAAGGTGATGGGCGCGGCCGGCGACTCGCTGACCTTCGCCGGCGGCGACCACAGCATCATCGACTGGGCCCTCGAGCTCAAGGACATGAACACCGACGACATGGTCACGGTGAACCTGCCCGGCGGTGGCCTGGGCACCGGCAGCAACTACAAGGGCGAGCAGTTCGCCGACTCGGTCGACGGCTTCTTCGAGGCGGTGGCGAAGGACGAGGTGGGCGAGTTCCTGCTCGACCACCCCGAGTTCGTCAACAAGGAGGGCTAGGCCGCGGCGCCGCAGGCCGGCAACGCGGGCGCGGTGGCCAGGGTTCGCACGGTGATGTCGCGGGTCCGGGCCACCACGCGGCCGGTGTCGTTCTCGGTCTCGGTGAGGGCGCGGCCGTGCAGCGGCGCCAGCGGCACGCTCTCCACGGTGTCGCCGCCGGGACCGGGGCGTGAGGCCACGCCGTCGGTGACGGTCCACCCGTCGGTGGTGGCGGCGTCCACCGGGCCGAACGCTTCGGCGAGCAGCGCCGGCAGGCGGTCCGGGACGTCGACTTCGTCGGTCTCGGCGGCGCAGCCGGGCGCTTCGGCGATGCTGGTGCCGCCGTCGCGGCTCCAGGCGCCGCGGTACGCGACCACGCCGTCACTGACCTCGGCGGTGTCCATGCTGCTCACCCTGCCGTCGGCGTCGAGGGTCAGCACGGTCCGGACCCGCGCGGCCGGTTCGCCGGACTGGTCGGCCACCCAGGAGACCTCCAGCACCCGGGCCCGGCTCCAGGCCGGGTCGACCACGTCGAAAGGCGCCGGGGCGGCGGTGCAACCGGCCAGCAGGACAGCGGCAAGCGCGCCCGGTACGAGGACCGGGCGCGCACCCCAGGGACGGGTCAGCACTTGAACCGGTGCTTCGCCGAGTACTCGTGCGGCTCGTTGATGATGTTGTTGGTGGCCCAGATCTTCCCCCGGTACGTGTAGGTGCCGGTGCCCTTGCACTTCCAGGCGAGCGGCCCCTGCACGGTCTTGCCGGCCTTCACCCCGTAGATGACCCGCTTGTTCTTGGTCTGCCACCAGCCGAGGCCCTTGTAGCGCTGCAACTCGGCGAGCGCGTGCCAGTACTTGGGTAGGCATGCCGACGCACGTGCCCGCACGTACGCCCCCGACTTGTACGGCTTGCCGACCGAGATCGCGTCACACCCCGCGACCGCCGGACTGCTCGTGGCGGTCACCAGACCACCGGTGAGCAGGGTGGCCGCGGTGGCTGCCGCGACCAGCATCCGTCGTGTTCTCAAAACTGTCCCCCCAGTTCAGTGACGTTGTCGTCCTGGAGAACACGGTGACTCAGGTCGATATGTGCGGGCCAGGAAGTTACCCGGCAGTTAAGCGGAAGATCACCTTGGGTGACGGGTCGTATCGTGGGCCGCGTGTTCGCGAAGATGCTCACAGGACATCGGCGGCGGGCCAACCTCACCCAGGAGGATCTGGCCGAGCGGACCGGTCTGAGCGTGCGCAGCATCCGGGACCTGGAGGCCGGCCGGGTGGCCCGGCCGCGCCCGTCCACTCTGAAGCTGCTGTCCGACGCGTTCGCGCTGTCGGCCGTGGAACGGGAGCGGTTCCTGGCGGCCGCGCATCCGCCGCCGGCTGCTGGGCCGCGTCAGCTGCCGCTGGACGTGCCGGGCTTCTCCGGCCGCGACGACGAGCTCGCCGCCCTCGACGCTCTGCTGGCGCAGTCGGCGGCGACAGTCGTGCTGGCGGCCGTCGGTGGTCTCGCCGGGGTAGGCAAGACCGCGCTGGCCGTGCACTGGGCACACCGGTGCGCCGGCCGGTTCCCCGACGGCCAGCTCTACGCCAACCTGCGCGGGTTCGATCCGGCGCCGTCGGTCGCCGACCCGGCCGAGGTGCTGCGGGGCTTCCTGGAGGCCCTCGACGTGCCGGCCGCACGCATCCCGGCCGGTACGGACGCCCGCGCCGCCCTCTACCGCGGGCTGCTCTGCGACCGGCGGATGCTCGTCGTGCTGGACAACGCCCGCGACGAGGAACAGGTGCTGCCCCTGCTGCCCGGCGCCGGCGCCAGCGGGGTGCTGGTGACCAGCCGGGACCAGCTCCCGGGGCTGATTGCGGCGGCCGGCGCGCAGCCGCTGACGCTCGGCGTGCTGACCGGGCACGAGGCGCACACGTTGCTCGCCGCGCGGGTCGGCACGACGCGGCTGGTCGCCGACCCGGAGGCGGTGACGCGGATCGTCGGCGCCACGGCCGGCCTGCCGCTGGCGCTGACCATGGTCGCCGCCCGGATCGCCGTGCACCCGGACTTCCCGCTCGCCGCGTTCGCCGACGACCTGGGCGTCACGGCTGATCTGCAGCGGGTGTTCTCCTGGTCGTACCGAGCGCTTGCGCCGCCGACGGCCCGGCTGTTCCGGGCGCTCGGGTCGCATCCGGGTCCCGACGTGACCGCGCCCGCGGCGGCCGCGCTCGCCGGTGAGCCGGAGGCCGAGATCGCCCCGCGGCTGACCGAGCTGGCCCGGCTGCATCTGCTCATCGAACACCGGCCGGGCCGTTTCCTGCTGCACGATCTGGTCCGGGACTACGCCGCCGCGATCGCCGATCCGGAACCGTCGCGGTACGAGCGGCTGTACCGGCACTACCTCACCGAGGCAGGCGCCGCCGCGGTCGCCTACCAGCCGCAGTGGGTGGTCCCGATCCCGCGCCCGCAGCACTTGCCGTCCACCGAGCAGGCCCGCGCCTACTTCGACGCCGAGCATCAGGTGCTCGCCGCCGTCGTGCGCCAGGCCGCCGAGCGCTGCGCCGCCGGCTACACGTGGCAGCTGGCCTGGGCCCTGGCGGCGTGGTACGCCCCGAGCGGCCGCTGGGCAGCGCACGAGGTGCTGCAACGGCTCGCCCTGGAGGTGTCCCGGGCCACCGGCGACGACGCCGGGGCGGCGACCGCCAGCCGATTGCTCGCCCGCGCCGAGATCCGCCGCAACCGACTGCCCGATGCCGAGCGGCACCTGCGGGACGCCCACGACCTGTACGGCCGGCTGGCCGATCCGGGTGGGCAGGCGCAGGTCCTGCACAACCTCACCGAGGTGCTGCAGATGTCCGGCCGCTCCGCCGAGGCCATCGAGGCAGCCTTCGAGGCGGTCCGGTTGCGCCGCGAGACCGGTGACCTCGACGGCGAGGCCCGCTCCCTCAACGCTCTCGGCTGGCTGCACGCGCTGGCCGGGGAGTTCGACGAGGCGGTCGCCTGCTGCTCGGCGGCGCTGGCGGTGCAACGCACCCGCGGCGACCGCAACGGGCAGGCGGCCACGCTGGACAGCCTGGCCATCGCGTACGACGGTCTGGGCCACAACGAGGAGGCGACGGCCGCTGCCGAGGAGGCGATCGGGCTGTTCCGGGCTTCCGGGGACCGCTACCACGAGGCCGAGACGCTGAGCCGGCTGGGCGACATCAGGATGGGCGCCGGGGACCGGGCGGCCGCCGTCGAGGCGTGGCGCGCCGCGCTGCTGATCTTCGACGACCTCGAGGTGCCCGCCGCGGACGACCTGCGGCGGCGGCTCAGTCCCGGTTCGCCGCGGTGATCCGGCCGCGCAGTTCGCCGAGGCCGATCACGGCGCCGGCCGGGCCGGGCGCGGTCGCGGTGATCACGACCTCGTCGCCGTCCTCCAAAAACGTGCGGGTGGCGCCGTCCGGCAGTTTGACCGGCTCCTGGCCGCCCCAGGACAGCTCGATCAGGGAGCCGCGCTGGTCGGGGTCCTCGCCGCTGATGGTGCCGGAGGCGTACAGGTCGCCGGTGCGCAGCGAGGCGCCGTTGGCGGTCAGGTGGGCCAGCATCTGGGCGCCGGTCCAGTACATGCCGGCGAACTCGGGCCGGGACACGATGTGGCCGTTGAGCCGGACCTCCAGGTGGATGTCGAAGCCCCAGGGTTCGGTCGACGCGTCGTCCAGGTAGGGCAGCAGTGGCACGGTCCGGGCCGGCGGGGTGACCCGGGCCCGGTCGAGGGCGGCCAGCGGGACGATCCACGGCGAGATCGAGGTGGCGAACGACTTGCCCAGGAACGGGCCGAGCGGCACGTACTCCCAGGCCTGGATGTCACGCGCCGACCAGTCGTTGACCAGGCACACGCCGAAGACGTGCTGGTCGAAGGCGGTCAGCTCGACGGGCCGGCCCAGCGCTGAGGGGGTGCCGACGACGAAGCCGAGTTCGGCCTCGATGTCGAGGCGCTGGGACGGCCCGAAGCTGATCTCGCCGTCCGGGCTGCGCCGCTGGCCGCACGGGCGGACCACCTCGGTGCCGGAGACGACGACGGTGCCGGCCCGGCCGTGGTATCCGATCGGCAGGTGCTTCCAGTTCGGTGTGAGCGGGTCCTGGCCGGGCCGGAACATCCGGCCCAGGTTGGTGGCGTGGTTCTCCGAGGCGTAGAAGTCGACGTAGTCGGCGACCGTGAACGGCAGATGCATCCGTGCGTCCCCGGCCGGCACGAGATGGCCGTCGAGCAGCTCCCGGTAGACCTCGTCGGTGAGCCAGGTGGTGATCCGGGCCCGCACGTCGGCCCAGGTGCGCGGCCCGGCGGCGAGCAGCGCGTCGAGCGACGGACCGGCGACGGCAGCGGCGAGTTCCGGGGCCAGGTTGCGGATCGCCGCGGGCAGGTCGAGGATCCGGTCGCCGATCGCGACACCGACCCGCGGGTGCGGGTCGGCAGGCGTGCTGAACACCCCGTACGGCAGGGTGGCGACGCCGAACGGGTGGTCAGCGGGAACGTCGAGCCAGGTCACCGAAGGTCCTCCGGGAGAAGTCCGAGACTGAGCAGGCCGCCGACCGGCTCGCTGATGCTGCAGGTGCCGAAACTGATGAAATGGTGCCGGACCGCCTTGGCGAGGACCTCGTCGATGCGGGCGACCGCGGCGGCGACCCGTTCGGCGTCCTGGTCGGCGAGGGCCCGCTCGATGTCGTAGCCCTGCAGGGCCTGGGCGGTGGCCAGGATGACGTTCAGGTAGCCGTGGTGCTCGAAGCCGGTGGCCGGGTCGCGGTGCCGGATCGGGTCGTGCAGGCCCGCGGTCAGCTTGAACGCGATGCCGCCGCGGACCGCCGCCCAGAGCGCGCGGGCCAGCTCCGCCTCGCTGGGGAACGCGTCCGCGCGTACCCCACCGGTCCTGATCTTCAGGCGCAAGCCGGCATCCCGCAGGGCCGCGACGCGCGTCGCGGTGATCTCCCCGCACGGCACCTCGGCGTACGTGGTGACCGCTCCCGCCTCGGTCGCGCCCACCATCTCGACGGCGACGATGTCGATCTCCGGCGCCGCCGGCAGCTCGGGCGAAGTCGTGACCAGCGAGACCGCGAGCGGGGGTCCGCCCGCCGCCGCCGCGACGAGTTCGTCCCAGCGGGCCAGGGAGCAGATGAACGGGCCGAGCATCGGCTCCAGGGGTGACCCGCGACGCTCGCGGTGCGCCGCGACCGCTGCAGCCATCGGCACGTTGCCGGGCGGGAAGATCGCGGCGTCGTCGAACAGCCGCAGGAACAGCGGGTTCACGACTTCGGGCCCCGCCCGGCCCAGGTCCAGGCGTACTTCCCGTCGTCGCTGAGGCTGCCACCCTCGCCAAGGCCGAGCGGCCGGAACGTGTCGACCATGACCGCGGTCTCGTCGAACTGCTCCGCGCCCAGGCTGGCCTCGATCGCGCTCGGCTGCGGGCCGTGCGGGTAACCGCCGGGGTGCAGCGAGATCGAGCCGACATTGATCCCGGAGCCCTTGCGGGCCTCGTAGTCGCCGCCGACGTAGAACATCACCTCGTCGCTGTCGACGTTCGAGTGGTAGTAGGGGACCGGCACCGCGAGCGGGTGGTAGTCGACCTTGCGCGGCACGAAGTTGCAGATCACGAAGTTGTTGCCCTCGAAGACCTGGTGCACCGGCGGCGGCTGGTGGATGCGGCCGGTGATCGGCTCGTAGTCGGCGATGTTGAACGCGTACGGGTACAGGCACCCGTCCCACCCGACCACGTCGAACGGGTGGTCCGGCAGGATGTGCACGCTGCCGGCGAGCCCACCCGGCCCGTCGCCGCGGTGCTTGATGTAGACCTCGACGTCCCGCTCGTTCACCTGCTGCGGCGCGCTCGGCAGCCGCAGGTCCCGCTCGCAGTACGGCGAGTGCTCGAGGAACTGCCCGTACCGGGAGAGGTAGCGCTTCGGCGGGGCGATGTGGCTGTTCGCCTCGATCGCGTAGAGCCGCAGCGGCTCGTGACCGCCCGGCACCCATCGGTGCGTGGTGGCCCGCGGGATGATCACGTAGTCGCCGATGGCCACCTCCAGGTCACCGAAGACCGTCTCCACCACGCCCTCGCCGGCCTCGACGTAGACGCATTCGTCGCCGGTCGCGTTGCGGTACAGCGGAGACGCCGTGCCGCACACCACGTAGTTGATCCGCACGTCCGCGTTGCCCAGGACCAGCCGCCGGTCCCGGACCGCGTCGCAGGACTTCCACTCCTCGCCGGGGAACAGGTCGTGCAGCTTCAGGTGCCGGGGCAGCAGCGGCTGGTTGGACGTGGTGGCCTGGTCCGGCAGCTGCCAGATCCGGGCGCCGACCACCGCCGACGGGACGTGCCGGTGGTAGAGCAGGGAGGAGTCCGAGGAGAAGCCCTCCTCACCCATCAGCTCCTCGTAGTAGAGGCGGCCGTCGGGGTCGCGGTGCTGGGTGTGCCGCTTGGGCGGGATGTTTCCGGCCCGCTGGTAGTGCGCCATCTCGAACTCCTCCCCTCGGATCCTCTAGAAGTTGCCCCGGCGCTCCTGCTCGCGCTCGATCGCCTCGAACAGCGCCTTGAAGTTGCCCTTCCCGAAGCCGAGCGAGCCGTGCCGCTCGATGAACTCGAAGAACACGGTAGGCCGGTCACCGGTCGGCTTGGTGAAGATCTGCAGCAGGTAGCCGTCCTCGTCCCGGTCGACCAGGATGCCGCGCTTCTGCAGCTCCTCGATCGGCACCCGGACGTTGCCGATCCGGGCCCGCAGCTCGGGGTCCTCGTAGTACGAGTCCGGTGTGCTGAGGAACTCGATGCCCTCGGCGCGCAGCACGTCGACGGTGCGCAGGATGTCGTTGGTGGCCAGCGCCAGGTGCTGGGCGCCCGGGCCGCGGTAGAACTCCAGGTACTCGTCGATCTGCGACTTCTTCTTGCCCATCGCCGGCTCGTTGAGCGGGAACTTCACCCGGTGGTTGCCGGAGGCGACGACCTTGGACATCAGCGCCGAGTAGTCGGTGGCGATGTCGTCGCCGATGAACTCGGCCATGTTGGTGAAGCCCATGACCCGGTTGTAGAAGTCGACCCACTCGTCCATGTTGCCGAGCTCGACGTTGCCGACGATGTGGTCCAGCGCTTGGAAGACCCGCTTCGGGGCGCCCTCGCGCTTCTGGAAGGTGGAGGTGCGGGCGACGTAACCCGGCAGGTACGGGCCGGTGTAGTGATCCCGGTTGATCAGCGTGTGGCGGGTCTCACCGTACGCGGCGATCGCGGCGATCCTGACCGTGCCGAACTCGTCGGACAGGTCGTGGGGCTCCTCCAGGATGGTGGCGCCCTGCGCGCGGGCGTGCTCGATGCACTTGTCGACGTCGGGGACCTGCAGCGCGATGTCGGTGACGCCGTCGCCGTGCCGCGCGTGGTGGCCGATGATCCAGCTGTCCGGGTCCACGCCGCCCTGGATCACGAAGCGGATGGCGCCGCTCTTGAGCACGAACGACATGTGGTCGCGGTTGCCGGTCTCGGGGCCGGAGTACGCGATCAGCTCCATGCCGAACGCGGACTGGAAGAAGTGCGCGGTCTGAGTGGCGTTGCCGACCGCCCAGACGATCGCGTCCCACCCGGTCACCGGGAACGGGTCGTTGACCGAGTCGTACTCGACCAGCCCGACGAGCTGCTTGAGCGTGCCGAGATCGAGCTCGGCGAGCCGCTCTTCGTTGGTGAGGGTGTCGTGGACGGACATGGTGCGGCGCCTCCTTGAGCACTGGGCCGACTGACGTGTCCCAGCTTGCTGAAGCGCCGTGAGCTGCACAACAAGCACAGTTTCGAGCGGGCAGTTTGCTCAAAATCACCACGTCACACCGGCGAACACTGAGCAATCTGCTCAAGTGTTGACCCGGTTGGCTAGGTTGGCGGATGCCTGACTGGTTTCCCCGGTCCGGCGGCATTCGTGCTTGACTTAGGCATCAGCGAGGGGAGTCGATGATGCGCATCGCCACGGTGATGGGTCTGCTGGCGGCCGGTGTCGCCGTCGCGGCCGGGGTCGCGGTCGGCCATACCTCCCTCGCGTGCGAGCCGGAACGCGGGCCGGCGCCGGTGATCTACGTCGTCCCCGACGACGGCGGCACCATCGATCCGGTTCTCACTTCCACGGAGGAAGTCGACCTGTAACCAGGTCTGTTCTGTGCTAGTTCTCGTTCATGACGTCCTATCGGTGACCGTCACTGCGCGCTGAGGATGAAGCGATCCCGTGCTCGGTCGGCCGTCAAGGAGGACGTCCGTGATGAAACGTATCAGCCTGCTCCTGCTCCCACTCACCTTCATCGTGGTCCCGGCCACGCCGGCCCACGCCGCCGACGACTGCTCCACTGTCCCGTGGATGGACGTCCGCAAATCGCCCGAGAAACGCGCTCAGGCGCTGCTCGCGGCCAGCACCCAGCACCAGAAGTACCGCTGGCTGGTCGAGCAGCCCGCCAACAGCCCGCAACAGACGACCTGGCCCGGCGACGTCGTCTATCCCGTCCAGGTGCCGTGCACGCCGACCGTGGTCTACTCCGACGGCCCGGACGGCGTACGGTTCACGCCCGGTGTCACCGCGTTCCCGGCGACCATCGCCACCGCCGCGACCTGGAACCAGCCGCTCGCCTACGCCAAGGGCGCCGCCCAGGGCGCCGAGGCCTTCGACAAGGGCAAGAACGTGCTGCTCGCGCCCGGCCTGGCCAGCGGGCGCACCCCGCTCTCCGGCCGCACCCCCGAGTACCTCGGCGAGGACCCGCTGCTCACCGGCCTGATCGCGGCGGCCGGCACCCGCGGCATCCAGAAGGACGACAGGGTCCTCGCCACGCTCAAGCACTACGTCGCCAACGAGCAGGAACTCGACCGGCAGACCAGCTCGTCGAACGCCGACGAGCGCACCCTGCGCCAGATCTACGACCTGCCCTTCGAGATCGCCATCGACCGGGGGCGGCCGGAGAGCGTGATGTGCTCCTACAACCAGATCAACGGCGTGTACGCCTGCGAGAACGAACGCCTGAACGAGGTGCTCAAGGGCGACATCGGCTTCGACGGCTACGTGATGTCCGACTTCGGTTCGGTGCACTCCACCGCGCCGAGCCTGGTCAACGGCCTCGACCAGGAACTGAACCGGCCGATCTGGTTCACCCCGGCCCGCCTCGACGCGGCCCTGGCGGCCGGTGAGATCACCCAGCGGCAGATCGATGCGGCGGCGTTCCGGGTGGTTCGGTCGTACCTCCGCGGTGGTCTCTTCGATCACCCGCTGCCCGCCACCCCGGTGCCGGACGCCTCCACCGCCGCGCACAAGGCCGTCGCCCGGCAGGTGGCCGAGCAGGGCTCGGTGCTGCTGAAGAACGACAGGCTGCTGCCGCTGCGGCCGAAGGCCGGCGACACCATCGCGGTGATCGGGCCGACCGCGTCGTCCACGCCCACCGACGGGATCAGCGCGAACTCGGTGTGCAGCCTGTCGTGGCGCTTCGGCAACCCGCAGACCCTGCAGTGCGAGGATCTGATCTCGCCGGAGACCGGCATCCGCGACCGGGCGGCCCGGGCCGGTGCGACGGTCACCTTCGACAACGGCAGCGACCCGGCGGCAGCGGCTGCGGCAGCGGCGAACGCCGACGTGGCGGTGGTCTTCGGATATCAGCGGGCCGGCGAGTTCAACGACCTGCCCGACCTGCGGCTGCAGGGCAACGGGGACGCGCTGATCAGTGCGGTGGCCGCGGCGAATCCGCGTACCGTGGTGGTCCTGCAGACCGGCAGCGCGGTCGAGATGCCCTGGATCGCCCGGGTGCCCGCGGTGCTGGAGAGCTGGTACGGCGGCGAGCAGATGGGCCCGGCCATCGCCGCGCTGCTCTTCGGCGACACCAACCCGTCCGGCAGGCTGCCGATGACCTTCCCGCGCTCGCTCGCCGACACCCCGACCGCCGGCGACCCGGCACGCTACCCCGGCATCCGCGCCGAGGGCGACCCGATCCGGCAGGTGTCCTACAGCGAGGGCCTTCAGGTCGGCTACCGCTGGTACCAGGCCCAGGGCATCGACCCGCTCTTCGCCTTCGGCCACGGCCTGTCCTACACCACGTTCAAATACCGCGACGTGCGCGTCAGCGGGGACGGGCGCAGCGAGCTGCGCATCAGGTTCCAGCTGTCCAACACCGGGCGGCGTACGGGCACCGAGGTCGCCCAGGCCTACGTGACCCTGCCGTCGGCCGCCGGTGAGCCGTTCCGGCGCCTGGTCGGCTGGGAGCGGGTGACCCTCGCGCCGGGTCAGCAGCGCACCGTCGAGATCAAGCTCGACCGGGGCGATCTGAAGGACCTGCACCTGCTCGAATACTGGGCGGGCGGCTGGAAGACGGCTTCCGGCACGTACCGGGTGCACGTCGGCGGATCGTCCGAGACCGCCCAGAGCGGCACGTTCCGGGTGCGCTGACGCCTTAACATCGTCGGATGCGCCGACGCCGATGGATCATCGCGGCGGTCGTCGTGGCCGCGCTCCTCGGAGCCACCACGGCGACCGCCGCCCTCGCTGCCCCCACGGTCACCGCGGCTGCCTGCCCGCAGTGCTACGGCCTCACCGCCCGCGGCGGCGGCCTGTACAGCGACCGCGACGACCCCGCCCACCGCCCGATGCTCGACGCGGCGGACCGGCGCATCGCCGCCTTCTACGGCAGCCGCACCGTGCAGCCGCGGATCCTGATCTGCACGACCGGCGACTGCTACCGCCGGATCGGCGGCGGCGGCGAGAAGGGCCGCACGATCCGGACCTGGGCCCTGCTGCTCTCGCCGAACGGGGCGAACGAGACCATCGCCACCCACGAGCTCTCCCACGGCGAGTTCCACCAGCGACTCGGCTCAGCCCGCGACCGGGTGCCGCAGTGGTTCGACGAAGGGCTCGCCGTCCTGGTCTCCGACGACGCCCGCTACCTGCAGGCCGGCCGCGGCGAGGCCCGCTGCCGCCTGCCGCTCGCCGAGGCCCTCCCGGTCGTCACCACCGACTGGTCGGCGCCGACCGGCGGCGCCGTCGACCACCACTACCTGCAGGCCGGGTGCGTGGTCGCCAAGTGGGTCGACGACAACGGCGGACCGGCGGCCGTCCTCGACCTCATCGACCGGCTGCGCGACGGCGCCGCTTTCGAGACGGCCGTCACCGTCGGCTGAAAAGCTCAGACCGCCTCCGCCGGGACCGATTCCAACGGGGTGATCCGAAGGTACGTGCGCCGCGTGGTAGCCGGCGGCCGCGCTGACAACCCCGCGGTGGTCAGCGGCTTCACCCTGGGCCTGTTGTTCACGCTGGCCGGAATCTACACCTTCGTCACGATGCTGCTTCCGACCCCGGCCGGGTTCCAGCCGGCGTCGGTGGCCCTGATCGCCGTGGTCGCGCTGGTCTGGGGCCTGGTCGCGATGGTGCTGCCCTGGGCGCGGATCCCACACCTGCTGCGGCTCGCCAACGGGCCGGCGGCGATGGCGGTGATCGCTCTGCACAACATCGCCGCCGGCCAGGACGCCTACCGCTACACGATGTTCTTCTTCCTGGTGTTTCTCTGGGCCGGCCTGTGCGAGGCACGCGGTCTGAGCCTCAAGATGAGCCCGTTCCTGGCGGTCGCGTACCTCGGCCCGCTGCTGGCCGACGGCAAGTCGGCGGCCGACCTCGCCTCGATCAGCTACGCCCTGCCGATCTACCTCGCCGTCGGCGAGGTCCTCGCCTGGCGCACCGAGCGGATGCGCCGCCTCCAGCGCCGGCTGCAGCAGCTCGCCCACCAGGACCCGCTCACCGGCCTGCCGAACCGCACAGTCTTCACCAGCGCCCTGCACGAGCACTGCGCCCGCCCCGAACCGGTCGCCGTGCTCTTCCTCGACCTGGACGGCTTCAAGCAGATCAACGACCGCCTCGGCCATGCGGCCGGCGACCAGGTGCTGGTCCAGGTGAGCGCGGCGCTGCGGGCCCACACCCGCCCGGGGTACGCCGACCTGCCCTGCCGCCTCGCCGGCGACGAGTTCGTCCTGCTGCTGCCGAACACCGACCTGCCCACCGCCCGCGCCGTAGCCGACCACCTCGAACACCGCCTCAACCAGCTGCACGCGGCCGACGGCACCCCGGTGCACGGCAGCGTCGGCGTCGCCGTCGGCACCGGCATGGACGCCGAGGACCTGATCGCTGCCGCCGACCACGCCATGTACACCGCGAAGAAGGCCAAACCGGTCAGCCGCCGAGCCGCCTGAGACCGATATCCTTCGACCGTGTCGCTCGTCCGTTCCGCTGGTCTGCAGAAGTTCCGGGAGACCGTGGAGGGACTGGGCGGCGATCCGGCGCTCTTCGCGCGGCAGGCCGGCCTGCCCGTCGACGCCCTGGATGCTGATGACCTGCTGATTCAGGACACCGCGCTGGCGGCCGTGCTGGAGATCGCGGCGGCGGCGCTGCGTTGTCCGGACCTGGGGCTGCGGGTGGCGGCGGCGCAGGATCTGAGCCTGCTCGGGCCGCTGGCCGTGGCCATCCAGCACTCGCCCTCGGTCGGCGACGCCCTGGAGTGCACCTCGCGCTACATGTTCGTGCATGCGCGGGACATGCACATCGCGCTGATCGCCGACCCGCAGGGTGTCGCGGGGGTGCGCGGCGTGCGGTACGTGTTCGGCGCCGGGGTGCGGCCGCTGCCGCAGGCCACCGACATGACCATGCTGTTCCTGCACCGGGCGGTGCGGTTCCTGGTCGGCGGGCAGTACGGGTTGCGCTCGGTGGACCTGCCGCACGAGCCGGCCGCGCCGCGGGAACGGTATGCGGAGGCGTTCGGCGCGGCGGTCCGGTTCGGGCGGCCGGAGGCGCTGCTGCGGGTGCCGGCGAGCCTGCTCAACCGGCCGCTGGAAGGTGTGGATGCCACGCTGCGCGGCCTGGCCCTGGCGTTCCTGTCCCGGCAGGCGCCGGGTGCGGGCACAGCGATGGCCTCGCGGGTCCGCGCGGTGCTCGCGCAGGCGCTGGGCACCGGGTCGACCGAGCTGGCCGACGTCGCCCGGCTGCTGGCCGTGCACCCGCGCACCCTGCAGCGTGAGCTCGCCGCCGAGGGGCAGACGTTCGCGGCCGTTCTGGACGGGCTGCGCCGGTCCCGGGCCCGCGCCTACCTGACCACGACCGACATGCCGCTGACCCAGGTGAGCCGCCTGCTGGGCTTCGCCGAGCAGGCGGTGCTGAGCCGGTGCGCCCGCCGGTGGTGGGGCACGAGCCCGTCGGCGTTACGCGCCGCCGCCCGCCGGCAGTTCCACGACGGCCACATCGTTCTCGATGAGGCTGCCGAGGACGAGCGTGCCGTCGTGCTCGGCCACCGAGGTGACGAAACCGTAGGAGCCGTCGTCGGCGCGCAGATCGTGGACCGGGTTGCCGGAGAGGTCGAAGGCCATCACCCAGGCGAGGATGGTGGCCTTGGGGCGTACCGCGTCGGGCAGGTTCCAGACCAGCACCCGCAGGAGGCCGGGTAGCGGGAGCAGACGGTCGAGCAGCGGATTGCGGGGTGCGACGATGCCGACCCAGAGCAGGCCGTCGCTGCCCAGGTACATGTTGTCGGGGAAGCCGGGCAGGTTGTCCACCAGCACCTCGGTGGTGCCCGCTTTCGCGCCGGTCAGCCAGTGCCGGCGGATCCGGTAGCCGGCCGTTTCGGCGAAGATCAGGTGGGATTCGTCGGGGGCGAGGACCAGGCCGTTGCCGAACTTCAGGTCGTCCAGCAGGGTGGTGACCGTGCCGTCCGGGTCGCGGCGCAGCAGCCGGCCGGTGCAGGAGTGTTCGAAGACGTCGCCGAGGTGGTTCTCCAGGTCCCAGCGCAGCGAGGACGAGGTGAACCAGATGGTGTCGTCGCGGCTCTGGACGACGTTGCTGGGGAACGGGGTCTGCACCAGGACGTCGATCGTGCCGTCCGGGCGTACCTCCAAGAGGCCTTTGTCGTGGTCGCAGACCAGGACGCCGCCGTCGGCGCGGGCGTGCAGACCCAGCGGGCGGCCGCCGGTCTCGGCCAGGACCGTACGCTCGCCGCTCGCCGGATCGATGCGGACCACGCGCCCGTCCTCGGTGCCCGCGATGATCCGCCCGGCGTGGTCGAAGACCACATCCTCGGGCCCGTGCCCGCCGGCCGGCAGCCGGCGTAAGACCTTGAGCGGGCCGGTCGGTCCGCGGTCGGCGATGGCCGGGGGCGCCCAGCGGCGCGGGCTGATCAGGCGACGGGCCATGCGGGGCTCCTCAGCGGTAGGTGAGCAGGCGCGGATCTGATTCCAGGTGGGTGTGCTCGTTGTAGGTGGACATCCACAGCCCGCGCCGCCCGGAGACCAGTTTCGTGACGCCGGTGTTGACGGCGACCCGGTTCAGCGCGGCCCACACGGTGGCGAGCGTGGCCGGGTCCGCGTCGCGGCCCGCGGTCAGCGTCGCGACGGCCAGCGCGATCGGCCCGCCGGAGCTGACCGCGACGATGTCGCGGTGCTGTCGCAGCAGCTCACCGGCACGTTCCAGGGCGCCGGCGATCCGCTGCCGGAAACCCGGGAACGACTCGGCGTACTCGGTGTCGAACTCGCCGGAGCACCAGCGGCCGGTGGCCGCCTCGAAGATCTCCTGGAACGCACGGCCGGGCTGTTCGCTGCCGGCCAGTTCGGCCGCGAGGTACGCCCGATCCCGGTACGCCGGACGATGAACCTCCACGACGTGCTGGAAGTCGAACTCGTCCCAGCCCGGGTCGGTGTGCACCGGCACGGCCGGCCCGCCGAGTCCGTCGAGGATCCCGCCGACCGTGCCCTGATGCCGGCGCAGCGACCCGCACAGCACCAGATCCGGCCGCAGACCGCGCTCGGCGAACGACTTGCCGAGCACGCGGGCCTGCTCACCGCCCAGCTCGGACAGCGCGTCGTAGTCGTCCGCGCCGAACGACGCCTGACCGTGCCGGACCAGCAGCAGCCGCCCCACGCCTACCTCCCCGCCCGGCGGATGATCCGCCGGCATCGTGCTTCGAGCATGAGGCAGGCTACCCAGTAGTAGCGGAACGCGGGGTTCGTGGTCTGCCGGTGGTGGTAGCGGTAGTAGATCTGCTGCACGATGACGGCCAGCCGGAACAGGCCGAACACCTCGTAGAACGCCCACTCCCGGTCGGTGAGCTCGAAGCCGCGGCGGGCGCAGTAGTAGTCGACGACCTCGCGGCGGGTCAGCATGCCGGGCGTGTGCGTGGGCTGGCGCCGGAACGCCCGGAACAGCGGCCCGTCGTCGGCCTGCACCCAGTAGGCGAGGGCGCCGCCGAGGTCCATCAGCGGGTCGCCGAGGGTCGCCATCTCCCAGTCGAGCAGGGCCACCGGCTTCATCGAGGGGTCGAAGACCACGTTGTCGAGGCGGAAATCGTTGTGGATCAGGCAGATGCCCCGGTCCTCCGGCTGGTTGTCGCGCAGCCAGGCCATCACCTTCTCGAACGAGCCGACGTTGCGCGTGCGTGCCGCCCGATAGCGGCGACTCCAGCCGTCGACCTGCCGGGACACGTAACCGGCGCCCTTGCCCAGATCGGCGAGACCGGCGGCCTCCGGGTCCACCGAGTGCAGATCGGCCAGCAGGTCGAGGACCCCGGTGCAGAGCTGCCTCACCTGGTCCGGAGGCAGGTCGAGGTTCTTGCGGGGAATGAAGCCGGCGACCCGCCTCATCACGTAGAACGGCGAGCCGATCACCGACTCGTCCTCGCAGTACGCGACCATCTCCGGCACGTACGCGAAGACCGGCGCCAGCGCAGACTGGATCCGGTATTCGCGGCCCATGTCGTGGGCGCCCGCCGCCTTGGTGCCGGCCGGCGGGCGGCGCAGGATCAGGTCGTCGCCGAGCTGGTAGGTGAGGTTCGAGGCGCCACCGGTGAACTGCTTGACCTCCGGCACCGCGTCGAGGCCCAGCCAGCGGGCGACCGCGGCGACGTCGAAGGCGTCCTCCGCACGGACCGGCCGGGGGCCGGTCAAGCCATTCTCCGCACGACCGACAACGGCAGCGCCCGCATGGCGACACCGATCGGAACCCAGGGCCAGGCCGGGACGTACGCCTTGACCTTGCGCTTCTCGATGGCGGCGACCATCGCGCGGACACCGACCGGCGTGTCCACCATGAACGGCGTCTTCTGCTGGACGTGCGCGTTCATCTCCGAGCGGATGTACCCGGGGTAGATCACCGACACGTCCACGCCACGGATCCGTTCCGAGCGCACCCCCTCGGCGATCGCGGCGACGCCGGCCTTGGTGGCCGCGTAGGTGGTCATCGACTTGCGCATACCGCGCAGCGCCGACATCGAGGAGATCAGTACGAGGTGACCGCGCTGCTGCGCCCGGAAGATCTCCAGAGCCGCCTCGGTCTGGGCCAGCGCCCCCACGAAGTTGACCATCGCGGTGGCCCGGTTGGCGTCCCACCGGCCACTGCCGAGCGGAGCGCCCTTGCCGAGACCGGCGTTCACGACGACCCGGTCGATGGCGCCGAACTCCGCCGCGAACTCCCGGAACACCCGGAACACGGCCTCGTCGTCGGTGACGTCGAGCGCCCGGACACTCACCCGGACCCCGCTCAGTTCGTCCCGCAGTTTCTCGAGGCGATCGGTGCGCCGCGCACACAGCGCCAGGTCGTAGCCGAGCGCGGCGAACTGCCGTGCCATCTCCTCGCCCAGCCCGGCGCTCGCACCGGTGATCAGGACTACGCCCTTGCTCATTCGTTCGACTCCATGATCTTCGTGCCGGTGGCGAACATCCGGCGGTCGTAGAGGACACGCGCGAGCCGCTTGGTCCAGAAGGCGATCCGGGCCGGGCGGTCGGGCATGATCAGAAACTTGCGGGCGTCCACGGCCTGCAGAACCCGGGCGGCGATCTCGTCCGCGCCCAGCGGCGCCTTGTTGATCAGTCGGGTGGCGACCTGCACCATCATCGGGTCGTCGGCGGACATCGACGCCGCCAGGTTGGTGCGGAAGAACGTGGGGCAGACGACCGAGACGCCTATGCCGTACGGATGCAGCTCGTGCCGCAGCGTCTCGGAGAGCGCGACGACCGCCGCTTTCGACGCATTGTAGGAGCTCATCGCGGGCGCGTGCACCAGCCCGGCGGCCGAGGCCACGTTCACGATGTGGCCGCCGCGCTGCTCCTTGAACAGCGGGGTGAAGGTGCGGCAGCCGGTGACCGCGCCGAGCACGTTGACGTTCAGGACCCGTTGCCAGTGCTCGGCGCCGAGCCGGTCGATCCGGCCGCCGGCGGCGATGCCCGCGTTGTTGACCAGCAGGTCGAGGCCCTCGAACTGTTTACGCACCCGCAGCAACGCGCCCGCCCAGTCGGCCTCGGAGGTGATGTCGAGGGGCTGGAACGAGACCGCGCCGTCCGGCAGGACGTCCGGTTCCTTCACGTCCGTGATCAGCACCTGGTCGCCGCGTTCCGCGCAGCGGGCGGCGAGGGCGGCGCCCAGGCCGGACGCGCCGCCGGTGATCAATACGCGCCTCACCGGCTCGCTCCGTGCTGGACGAGCTCGATCCGGGCGATCACACCGCGGTGCACCTCGTCCGGGCCGTCGGCGAGCCGGATCGCCCGGGCCGCGGTCCACGCCGACGCGAGCGGGAAGTCACTGGACAGCCCGGCGCCGCCGTGGATCTGCATGGCGAAGTCGATGACGTCCTGGGCGACCCGCGGCGCGGCCACCTTGATCTGGCTGACCTCCGACAGCGAGGCGAGCGGGCCCTCGGTGTCGAGCTTCCAGGCGGCGTGCATGATCAGCAGCCGCAGCGAGTTGATGGCGATCCGGGCCTCGGCGATGCGTTCCCGGTTGCCGCCCAGGTTCACGAGAGGCTTGCCGAAGGCGACCCGGGACAGGCCGCGCTCGCAGGCCAGGTGCAGGGCCCGTTCGGCGAGCCCGACCAGGCGCATGGCGTGGTGCACGCGGCCCGGGCCGAGCCGGCCCTGCGCGATCTCGAAGGCGCGGCCGGGGCCGGCGATGACGTTCGACAGGGGGACGCGTACGCCGGTGAACGACACCTCGCCGTGCCCGAAGGGTTCGTCGAAGAAGCCCATCGTGTCGAGCATCCGTTCGACCTGGACGCCGGGGTGGTCGATCGGGACCAGGACCATCGAGTGCCGGGCGTAGCGGTGGGCCTCCGGGTCGGTCAGGCCCATCACGATCAAAACCTTGCAGTCCGGGTGGCCGACGCCGGTGGTCCACCACTTGCGGCCGTCCAGAACGACCTCGTCGCCGTCGACGACCGCGGTGAGCTCCATGTTGGTGGCGTCGGAGGAGGCCACGCCGGGCTCGGTCATCGCGAAGGCGCTGCGGATCCGCCCGTCCAGCAGCGGGTCGAGCCACTGTTCCTGCTGCTCGGGGGAGCCGTAGCGGAGCAGCACCTCGGCGTTGCCGGTGTCGGGGGCGTTGCAGTTGAAGACGTACGGCGCGAGGTGGGACCAGCCGGTGGCCTCGGCGATCGGCGCGTACTCGACGTTCGTCAGGCCGGTGCCGTGCGGGCCGTCGTAGTCGTGCGGCAGGAACAGGTTCCACAGGCCCTGGGCGCGGGCCCGGCGCTGCAGCTCGCGGACCTGCTCGGGGACCTGCCAGCGGTCACCGCGCGCACGGCGCAGCTCCTGCTCGACCGGTTCGATCTCGTCGCGGACGAAGGCCCGGACCGCCTCGGTCAGCTCGGCCGCGCGCTCGGACGGGGTGAAATCCATGCGCTCACGCTAGGGCCTCAACGGCCACGAGGACTTGATCCGGAGCGACAAGCATTTGATCCCGCGCGACACGCCCCGGGTGACCATCTGCCTGAGCGCGGCGGCGGCGCTGGGGCGTCTCCCCGTGGCCGGTCGCATGGGCTGGGCGGGACTCTTCGTCGCGCGTACCCCGCTGGTCATGCGGCCTGGCGGTGACCCGCATCGATCATCGCGTCGATCGCCTCGGCCGGCATCGGCCGGGCGAAATGGAAGCCCTGCGCGTGCGGATAGCCCAGCTCGACCAGCCGCCGGGCCTGCTCCTCGGTCTCCACGCCCTCGGCCACCAGGTCCAGGCGCATGGTCGCGGCGATGCCGGCCAGCGCCGTGACGATGGCCTCCTGCTGCGGGGTGCCGCCGAGCCCGTCCACGAACGACTTGTCGACCTTGATGGTGTCGACCGGGCAGGTACGCAGCAGGCCCAGCGAGGAGTGCCCGGTGCCGAAGTCGTCGAGGGCGATGGTGATGCCCTGCGCGGAGAGCGCGGCGACGGTGGCCAGCGCGTGGCCGCCGCCGAAGACCGCGGTCTCGGTGACCTCGACCGTCAGGCTGGCCGGCGGCAGGTCGTGCCGGGCCAGCACCGCGGCCACGGTGGCGGGCAGGCGCGGGTCGAGCAGCTGCCGGGCGGAGACGTTCACACCGACCCGGGGCGCGGCCGGGCCGTGCTGCCGCTGCCAGGCCGCGGCCTGCGCGCACGCCGTCTCCAGGATCCACATGCCCAGGTCGGTGATGGCGCCGGTGTCCTCGGCGACCGGGATGAACTCGGCCGGTGACACCGTGCGGCCGTCCCGCCGGGTCCACCGGATCAGCGCCTCCACGCTGGAGATCTGCCCGCCGGGCAGCGTCACGATCGGCTGGTAGAGCAGGTGGAACTCGCCGTCGGCGAGGCCGCGGCGCAGGTCGGCGGCCATCTGGCTGTGCCGGGTCACCTGCTGTTCCAAAGCGGCGTCGTAGCGGACCGCGACCGGACCGACCCCGTCCATGGCGGCGCGCAGCGCGATGCCGGCCCGCCGGTACAGGTCGGGCGCCTCGGCGCTGCGGCCGTCGGCGAGGCCGACCGCGACGTCGATCAGCACCTCCTGCCCGTCGACGTGCAGCGGTTCGCGGCCCAGGGCGAGCAGCCGGTCGATCTGGTCCTGCTCCGCCGCGCCGGGCAGCAGCAGGCCGAACTCGTCGCCGCCGACCCGGGCCACCACGGCCTCGGTCCCGGCCACCGCGGTCAGCCGGGCCGCGAACGTGGAGAGCAGCATGTCGCCGGCGGTGGTGCCGAGGCTCTCGTTGACCGAGCGGAACCCGATCAGGTCGATCAGCGCGACCGTCCGCGGGCCCGTGCGGTCGCTGATCGCCGCGGCCAGGTGCCGCCGGTTGTGCAGGCCGGTCAGCTCGTCGTGCTCGGCACGGTGGGTCACCGCGTTGAGCAGGATGTTGTTGTCCGCCAGCGCGAACGCCTGGCGGGCGGCGACCAGCACCAGCATCAGCGCGGCGCCGCCCACCAGCAGGCCGCCGATCCGCCCGGTCACGACGAAGACGGTCACCACCAGCGCGCCGGCCAGGACGCTGGCCAGCAGCGGCATGATGGTGCCGCGCCGGTAGGCGAGCTGCGGGTCGGCCGGCGCCGAGGATCGACTGGTCAGAGCCCAGGCGAGGGCGCACATCGGTGCGGCGGCCGGGAGCACGGCGGCGCTGCCGTTGAGGTACGGCCACGGCCGCAGGACCTCGATGAGGATGACCGACAGCGGCGCCGCCACGGCGATCGGGCTCAGGAACCACAGCGCCGGCCACGGCATCGGGTTGCTGCGCGACATCATCGCCTTCAGCACGATGACCATGCCGGCGCCGGTGATCGCCAGGACCGCGATGTTTAGGCGCACCGCGGACGGCTCGCCGGCGAGGTGGCGGCCGAACCAGGCGAGGTACTCCGAGGCGGCCATGCCAGCGGCCAGCGCGACGACGGCCACGTCCAGAACCGCGGTGGCCCGCTGCCGCCAGGTCCGCTTGCCGGCGGGCAGGCGCACCATCGTGGTGGCGGCCACCGCCGAGGCGATCATGTAGATCACCATGGTGCGGACGCTGACCGGCGGCACACCGGTGTTCGGCAGGGTCAGCACGTCGATCGTCTGGCTGACCGCGGCGGCCAGCATGCCGGCCACCGCCAGCGAGAAGCGCTTCCAGAACGCGCGCAGCGGTCCGTCGACGGTCCGGGCGGCGTGCCGGCAGATGACGAAGGCGACGATCAGTCCGAAGGCGGCGACGATCCAGACCAGCACCTTGGGCAGGCTGATCTGCGTACCGAGGGCGATGAGGCCGATCTCCGCCAGCATCGACGCCGCGGCGGCCACAGCGGCCGCACCGACCCTCATGCCGTCTCCTTCGACCCGTATCCGCCACGCGCGTTCGGTATATCGGCCACCGATCCGCCGGGTTGAGAGAAGCTCAGGCCGCACGGCTGGTCTTGCCCGCGTACATGGCGGCGTCGGCCCGGGCGATCAGGGCCTCCCGGTCGACTGCGTCGCCTGGTCGCGCATGGGCGGCGCCGATGGTCACGCCGACCGAGACCGGACCCACCGACAACCGCATCGGTACGCGCAACGCGTCCTGAATCCACTCGGCCAGATCGCCGCCGTCCACCTCCCGGCGGACCACCAGGAACTCGTCGCCGCCGAGCCGCGCCACCAGGTCACCGCAGGTGGTGACGTCCTTCAGCCGCTGCGCGACCACCTTCAGCGCCTCGTCGCCGACCAGATGCCCGTACCGGTCGTTGATCGGCTTGAATCCGTTCAGGTCACAGAGCAGGACCGTCACGCCGGGCAACTCGCCCCGATGCACCCCGGCCAGCGCCCGGTCGATCTCGGCCATCACCTGCCGCCGGTTGCACAGACCGGTCAGCTCGTCGTGCGAGGCCTGGTAGGCCAGGGTCCGTTCGGCGTTCTCCCGCTGCACGGTGAGCCGGTGGATGCGCAGCAGCACCAGCGGGATGACCAGCAGCGTGCCGATCGGCAGCAGCAGGTTGGCCGAGTCGTTGCCCCGGAACGTCTGCACCGCGGTGAGCAGCGGATTGATCGCCAGCGCGGCGGCCAGCCAGCCGAGATCCGGACGGCCGTTGCCGACCGGTGCGGCGCCGGGCTGCGGTTCGGTGACGGCGAAGACGCCCGGGTGCAGGGACGCGGCGGCCAGGGTGAGGAAGGCGAGCGGCCACAGCTGCGCCGCCAAGGCCGGCTGCGGCGAGCCGCTGCTGATCGCCACCAGCGTGATCGTGGCGGTTACCAGCAGGTAGGCGAGCGGAGCGCGGGCCGGGCCGGCCGTGCGGACCATCCGGATCAGGCAACCGACCACCCCGCACAGCACCAGGACGTCGATCAGCATCAGGACCTGGCCGGTGGTCGAGGCGCCGGCCGGCAGGTGCGGCTGGATGCCCCAGACCCACACCGGGCCGCCGGCGCAGAGGCCGACCAGGGCGGCGTCCAGGATGCCGCCGGCGTCCTCGGCCATCCGACGGCGCAGGCCGAGGGCGGCGCCGAACAGGAACAGGCCGTGCGCGCTGGACAGGATCAGGTCCGGCAGGTCACCCTCGGCCCGGCCGAGATGCCCGTCCCGGACCCAGGCCGGCCAGCACAGCTGGGTGATCAGCAGCAGGGCCAGGCCGCCGACGGCCATCAGCCAGGGGCGCCGCAGCGGCAGGTTCCCGGAGCGCAGCGCCAGCACGAAAGTCACCGTGGGGGTCGCGGCGACCAGGGTCTGCACGACCGGCTGACCGGTGTGGCCGGCCCACCGGTACGCGAGAGTGGCGGCCACCGCGCAGACCACGAAGAAGACGTGCACGGCCCAGGCGGGGGCGGTGGCACGCAGCCGGCCCATGCGGTCTCCCTCCCACGACTCCGACCCGCTCTGATCGGCGGTTCCGCCGGTCAGCTGAGGGAAGTCGTCCTGCGGGCCAGCGCCTCGGTCAGGCACCGCAGCAGCTGCTGGACGGCGGGGGAGCGGCCGCCGGTGCGGGTGGTGGCGTAGATCTGCCGGGCCAGCCCGCCCGGCCGGTCGATCGGCAGGTAGCCGAGGCCCCGCTGGGCGGTGGCGGCGAGCTGCGGCACCAGCGAGACACCGAACCCGGCGGCGACCATCGCCAGGACCATCGGGTAGCTGTGCACGCGTACGCTGATCCGCGGCTCGAAACCGGCCGCGCGGCACGCCATCTCGGTCGCGGCCTGAAAGCCGGTGCTGGTCAGCGCGCCCACCCAGTCCGCGGCGGCGAAGTCGGTCAAGGCCACCGGGGCCGGTTCGGCCGGCATCAGACTTCGGGGTACGGCGAGCAGCATCGGCTCCCGGTAGAGCGGCCGTTGGGTGAACCCCCGCAGGTCGGGGCGGGACAGCGGCGTGTACTCGTGGGTGACGGCAAGGTCGATCTCGCCGCTGCGGACCCGGGGGAGGGCCTCGTTCGACTCCAGTTCGGCGAAGTGCAGCTCGACATCGGGGTGCCGCCGCCGGAACGTGTTCAGCGCCGGAATGACGAAACTGATGCCGGCCGTGGCGAAGGCCGCGACGCTGACCCGGCCACCGCGCAGCTCGGCGACGTCGCGGACGGCCCGCTCCGCCTCGGCGAGCGAGGCCAGCAGGGGTTCGGCGTGCTCGGCGAGGACCCGGCCGGCCTCGGTGAGCCGGACGCTGCGGGCTGAGCGTTCCAGCAGCGTGGCGCCGAGCTCGCGTTCCAGCGCCGCCAGCTGTTGCGACGCGGCAGCGGCCGTACACCCGGCCCGGGCTGCAGCGGCTGCGATGGTTCCGGTGATCGCTACGTCCCGGAGCAGGCTCAGGCGGCGAGAATCGAGCATAAGCTGAACTTACGCTCAGCGCTGTTGTGGCCCATTGTTGTTGCGCTGAGCGCGCGGCAGCCTGAGCCGGTGCCTCTCGATCCGCATCTGCTCATCGCGTTCACCGTGGTCACCGTCATCGCCACTCTCTCGCCCGGTCCGGACATGCTGTTCGTGCTGAGCTGCGGGATGCGCGGCGGCCCCCGGTCCGGGTTGCTCGCCACCGCCGGCCTGGCCACCAGCGAGGTCGTCCACGTCGCAGTCGCCGCGGCCGGCCTGACCGCGTTGTTCACCGCGGTCCCGCAGGCTTTCACGGTCCTGCGCGTAGCGGGCGCGGTCTACCTCGCCTACCTGGGTATCCAGATGATCCGCCGCCGGGGTGCCACCCTGCTGATCGCAGCCCCGGCGCTGTCCGACCGGCGCGCCTACCTGATGGGCTTTCTGACCAACCTCACCAACCCCAAGATGATCGCCTTCTCGGTGGCCTTCCTGCCCCAGTTCGTCGACCCGTCCCTCGGGCCGGTCGGGCTCCAGTTCGCTGTGCTCGGCGCCATCCTGATCAGCCTGGAGTTCCTGATCGACGGCTCGGTGGGCCTCTTCGCCGGCCACATCGGCACGTGGCTGCGCCACCGCCGCACCCTGGCCCGCCGCATCGACACCGCCACCGGCGGCATCCTCATCGCCCTCGGCTTCCGCCTCGCCCTGGACCAGTAGCCCCTCGCGCTGCCGCGCCCCGCGGCGGGGCCTGCCTCTTCCGCGCAATTGCCTCCCGCGTCCCAGCTGCCGCGCCTGCCGTGCCTGCCGTTCTCCTTCTCCGCTGCATCCGTGGCGATCTTGGGCGATTTGCCACGCTCAGGGGTGGTCGCGCGCCCAAGATTGACAACCGCGGCGTCGAACCGGCCAGCCATCACGTGACCGCCCCGGCGGCGGCCCCCTCAGCTGGCACCGGGTCAGGCCGTCCGGTTTGGCCGGCGCGAGCGGGCATCATCGGCCGGCGCGGGTGGGCGTTAGCGAGTGGAGGGGTCAGCGCGGGCAGGCGCCGAAGTGGGTGGGGCCGGAGCGGCGCAGCAGTTCGGTTGCCAGGACCTCGTCGGCGACGGCGCGGCCCACGCTCAACCCGGCCTGGTTGCTGAATTCGAAGTGCTGGCCGCCGTACACCCGGGATCGGCCGGTCTCCGCGGCCGCGGCCGTGAAGCTCCGGTAGCTGCGCGCCGCGCCGCCGGGCGCCGAGTCGGTGACGTGACTGAACGGGATCGCGTCGCGGCAGAAGAAGCCGGCCAGCACGGCCGCGCCGGCCCCGCTGTACGAACTGTGCCCGGACACGTACTCCGGTGTCCCGCCGACGCTGCCGGCCCGCGCCGACCAGGCCGGATCCGGTACGGTGACCGGGTTGCCGTCGGTGTCTCCCTCGCGGATCGCGGTGGTCGGGCGCCAGTGACGGTACGCGTACTTGGTGCCCACGGTCGCCACGGTCGTGTCCGCGAGCGACATGGACAGCAGCGCGGTGAGCCGGGCCTGTTCGGCGAGCGGCAGGTGCCGGTCGGCCGCGACGGTCAACCCGATGCGCAGCCATTCCCCGGGCGGCTGATCCGAACCGGCGGGCAGCGACCAGTACTGGTAGGTGGCGAGCAGTTCGGCGTCCGGCAGTGCGGCGTTGCCCAGGACGGCGACCTCGGCGTACGCGGCAGCGTAGGGGAGGCTGGTCAGCGCCGGAGGTGGGCCGGGGATGTATCGCGCCGGGTCGGCCACCGCGAACGGGCGTACGTTGCGGTATTGCGTGCCCGACCAGGCCGCCCGGAACACTCCGGGCCCGGTGCCGGCCGGCTGGGACTCGACCGGCGTGGAGCCGTCGCCGGTCCGGGCCGTGACCACCGACTCGCCGACTTCGCGGCCCCACTCCGCGCCGCTGGTCACGCCGCCGTGCAGGCGGGCCAGGTCCGTGGCAAGCCGGGTGTCGTAGTCGGCGGTGTGGGGCGGGACGAGACGTACCAGCACCGCGTGCGCGGCGGAGGCCGCGGCGGCCTGCGGATTGCCGCCCCGGGGTCCCGGCCCTGGGACCAGCGCGTGGGTCCGCCCGCCGGCCAGTCCGTTCACGGCGTCGTAGATCGCGACGTTGACCATCGCGTAGAGACGGGCGGCGTCGGCGTCGGTGGCCCGGGCGGTGCGCACGGCGTCGAGCGCGAACCCGTTCCACACCCGTACGGCGTCGATGTCGGCGCGGACCGGTTCGGCGGTGACCACCGGCATGCCGATCAGCGTCAGTGCTGCGACGTACACCAGTTTGTTCACCGTCCCACCCTGCGCCCGCTAGGCATCAGGTGCTGTCGATGGGTCGTTGATCGGACGCTTCAGCGTGGTCCGGGCGCCGGCCGTTGCGGCGGTCCGCCACCGATGGACTTGCCCTCGAATCCGATCACCCGGCCACCGGCGGTGACCTCATCGACATCGAGGTCGACGTTGACCCGGCCGCCGGCCCCCACGTGATCGATGCGTGCCGCGACCAGGTGTCCCTCGACCCGTTTCGCGGTCGCGACGACGTCCACCTGGCTGCCGGACGGCTCGCGCTCCTCTCCACGGAACGTGATCCGCTGCTGATAGGCCAGCTCGAGCAGACCGCGCAGCGCCTCAACCTTGGCGACCAGCTCGGCGCTGGCCGGATCGACCTCGCGGTTGCCGTTGGTGTACGAGACCAGGCCCTCCTGGAGGGTGATCAACTCTTCGCTGCGCTCGTCGACGACCTTCTCGTCGACCGGCAGCGGTTGCAGCTGACCGGCCAGCACCGGGTCGGACACCGCGGGCGTGAGCAGTGGCTCCTTCGCCGCCGCTTTCTTCCGTTCGCGGCGGATTTTGATCAGCTCGCCCGCCTGGTTGTAGAGAAAGGCTATGCCCTGGGTCAGCGCGACCGTGCCCAGCACCGCCCACGTCACCGGTTCCGCCATTGCGCCTCCCGAACGCCGGACTGCCGAGGACGGTACGCCCGCCCGAGCACCGTCTGTGTCGGCTCGCTGACAGCGGTCACTCTCGCGTGCGGGGTGCGGCTCACGTCGTACCGTGCTGGGGGTTGATGTCGCCGCATGCGGCGAGGAAGGAGGCGCGCTGATGATCGTGCTGGACGGGCCCGACGCCCGGGCGGCGCTGCCGATGGCGGCAGCGATCGGTGCCGCGCGCGAAGCCATGCGGGCGACCGCCGGTGAGCACCTGCGCCAGCCGTTGCGTACGGTGATCGATGCTGGTCAGGCCGGGTTTCTCGGGGCCATGCCGGTGTGCCTGGCCGACCCGGCGGAGGCGCTGTTCGGCGTCAAGACGATCGTGGTGAAGCCCGGCAATCCGGCCCGCGGCCTGCCGACGCACAACGGGCTCGTGCTGCTCTTCGACGGTGACACCGGCCTGCCGGCGGCCGCCGTGGACGCGGCCGTGATCACCGAGATCCGCACGGCGGCGGTCTCGGCGGTGGCCACCGACGCGCTGGCGCGCCCCGGCGCGGCCACCCTGGCGATCATCGGCACCGGCGCGCAGGCGCGCACGCATCTGGAGGCGATGCTTGCGGTCCGGCAGATCTCAGCGGTACGGATCTGCGGCCGTACGCCTTCCCGCGTGACCGATTTCGTCCAGTGGGCGAGCGGCCACTTCGACGTGCCGGTGACCGCAGCCTCCTCCCCGGGCGACGCCGACCTCATCTGCACGGTGACCGCCTCGCCGTCACCGGTGCTGCCAGATGCCCGACCCGGCGCCCACATCAATGCCGTCGGCGCCAGTCGGCCGGGTGCCCGCGAGCTGTCACCCGACCTGGTCGCGCGCTGCCGAATCATCGTCGACAGCCGCGAGTCCGCTCTCGCGGAGGCCGAGGACCTGATCATCTCCGGCGGCCAACGGGCGCCGATCGCCGCCTCACTGGGCGAGGTGCTGCTCGGAACCCCGGGGCGCACTTCGCCGGCGGACATCACCCTGTTCAAATCGGTAGGCCTGGCAGTACAGGACCTGTTCGCCGCCCGCGCCGCCGTGCGCAACGCTCTCTCCGCCGGCATCGGCACCCAGGTCCCCCTACGCAGCTGACTCCCAGCGCTGCCTCCCGCCCCCGGATGCAGCCGTGCGCGTCAGCCGGCCAAACAGGCTGACGGCCAGCGCTGCCTCCCGGCCCGGAATACAGCCGTGCGCGTCAGCCGGCCGGGCGAGCTGACGGCCAGTGCTGCCTCCCGGCCCGGGTTGCAGCCGTGCGCGTCAGCCGGCCGGGCGAGCTGACGGCCAGTGCTGCCTCCCGGCCCGGGTTGCAGCCGTGCGCGTCAGCCGACCGGGCGAGCTGACGGCCAGTGCTGCCTCCAAGCCCGGGATGCAACCGTGCGCGTCAGCCGGCCGGGTGGGCTGACAGCGAGTGCTGCTTCGCGGCGCGGGATGCAGCCGTGTGCGTCAGCCGGCCAGAGTTAGTAAACGGTTGTTTACGTTACGTGCTGTGATCGCTAAGGTAGGGGGCATGTCTGTGGAACCGCGCCGCCGCGATGCTGCCGCCACCCGGCAGGCGCTGCTCACCGCTGCCCGGCGCCGGTTCGCCGCCGACGGCTACACCGCCACCTCGGTGCGCGACATCGCGACCGAGGCCGGCGTCAACGTGGCGTTGATCAGCCGCTACTTCGAGTCCAAGGAGGGCCTGTTCCGCGCCTGCCTGCGTGGCACCGTCGACGAGCTCAAGCGCAGCGTCTTCGAGGACATGCCGCTGGCCGATGCGCCCCGGCTGATCGCCGAGCGGCTGGCCGGCCAACCCTCCAAGGAGCCGAACCAACTGCTGCTCCTGCTGCGCTCCTCCGGCGAAGCGAACGCCGACCGGATCCGCCTGGACGTCCTGAACTCGCTGGCCCGCCGGCTCGCCACGGCCGCCGGGAGCAGCCCCGACGACGAGAGCGTCATGCTCAACGCCCAGGTCGTGCTCTCGACTGCGCTGGGCATCGTGATTCTGCGTTCGGCCGGGCTGCAGCCGCTCACCGCCGCCGGCCCCGAGGAGCTCGCCGATCCGCTACGTAAGGTGATCGAGGCGATGTTGGGGTCAGCGCGGGGCTAGGTTCTTCGGCGGCGGGATCACCTCGAGGCGGATGCCGCTGTCGTAGGCGACGACCAGGGTGCGCCCGTCACGGGTCCACCGCTGCGGCACCAGGAACAGCCGGCCGCCGGATTCGAGGACCAGGCGCAGGCCGCGGTAGCGGTACGCGTACCCGTCCTCGCCCGGATCCGGCAGTTTCTCCTCGACCACGCCGGCCGGCAGCCCGGCGAGACGTTGCCGGGTGTCGAGGACCACGGCGTACGCGCCGCCGCGATCCGTCGCCTCCTGGTAGCTGCGGGTCAGCCCGAGGAAGAATGCCACCCGGTTGGTCGCCCAGAACAGCCCGGCCAGCGCCAGCACCACGACTGCGGCGATCATCGCCCGGCGCAGCCGGGCCGAATGATCGGCCGCATACCAGCGATGCAGCCTGCTGTCCGGGTCGCGGCTGAGCACACGAGCGACAATCCAGGCAGCGTACGCCAGCAGCGCCGGCCCCACAGCCAGAGCGAGCGGTGTCGTCGCCGTCGTCTCCCGCTCGTAGACCCGCGACGACAGCAGGCCCAGGACCGCGCGGGCGGTGAGCAGCACCCCGACGAGCGTCACCCCGGCGGCGGTCAGCAATCCGGCCTGTGCCCGGGACGGGTCGGCAAGCAACCAGGTGACCGTGGAGTGGCCGAGCAGGACCAGCAGGACCGCGATCAGCAGCACCGCGAGCGGGCCGAAGATCGCCTCGGTGCCGTACAGGACGAGGTCCTGCGTGGAGAGGTCGGCGAGTCCGAGCTGGATGCCGTAGTACGCCAGCCGCCCGTCGGTGTAGACCGCCCCGAAGTAGATCAGCAGCGCAGTGATCACCGTGGTCGGCGCCAGGAAGTTGGCGATCTCGGCGAGGCGGGCGCCGAGGGTGCGCTGCACGGGAGCGGCATCCTCCGGCGGGGCGGTCATGTCTCGGGTGACGGAGACGCCGACGCCGAGGCGGACGCGGAAACCGACGCGGACGCCGAGGGGGAGGGCGACGACTTCTCCGCCTCCGACTTGCCGTACACGACGAGCACCTCGGTCGTCGCCTTCCACTCGACCGGCACGGGCCGGCTCCCGGACGGCTTCTCCCGGGCGACGCTCTCCTCCGAGCAGGGCGCCCCGTTCGCCGACTCGCAGACGCCGCCGAACACAACCGTCACCCGCGCCTCGTACTTCTTGGGCTCGCCCTCGTTCTCGCCGTCGCCCCGCCGCAGCTCCTTCTCGAGCTGCACACCGGTGTAACAGCCCTCGCTGGTGTCGAGCCGGGTCGCCGTCGAGCACGGCTTCGACCCGGACGGCAGCTCGGGGTTGGTGCTCAGCGGACAGTGTCCCGCCGCGCGATACAACCCGTCGTCGGCCCCGTTCAGGAAGACCTTCTTCACCTTCATGGTGACGCTGAACTGGTTGACGAAGAACCGGCAGGAGTCCTCCATCGCGCCGCCACCCTGCGGCCCGTTGACCCGGACCGTCTTCGCCGGCCGGGGCGCCTCATTGTTGTCGTCGGTGGTCCCGGGCTCCTCGCCACCCTCACCGCTGTCCGGCTGCCCGGTATCGGTATCGGTATCGGACTCGGAGTCAGGAAGTGCGAGATCGTCCTGCGGAACACTGCCGTCGGCCGTATCCGAACCGGAGTCAGACGAGGATGAAGAGGAAGACGTTGACGTGTCGGCGCTGGTCGATGTGGGGTCGTCGGCGGCCGCGGTACGCACCAGCCAGCCCACACCCAGCGCGAAGATGAGGGCGAACGCCGCCACGACGGCCACCAGCACCCGACGATTCGCGAACATGGCCGCCCCCTCTCGTCAAGCCCGGGCGTCCTGTCACTTTCTGGGTAGCACGGGGGCAGCCCGGCACCAACCGGGTTTTCGGCGTACCACCGATCGGCTGTTCGACCCGCCCAGCGGGCCCCGATCTAGGCCGTCTTCGCGACGGTGAGCAGAACGACGCTGTCCTGCAGGGCGTCGAGACTGTGCCGGGCATCCGGGATGACGAGCAGTTCGCCGGTCGAGGCGTCGGCGCTGTCGGCGCCGGCCACCAGCCGGACCCGGCCGCGCAGCACCTGCAGGGTCGCCTCGCCCGGGCTCTCGTGTTCGTCGAGCTGCTGCCCGGCGGCCAGGGCGATCAGCGTCTGGCGCAGGGTGGCGGCGTGCCCGCCGAGGACGGTGTGTGCGCTGCGCCCGCCGGATGCGGTCCGGGCGGCGGCGAGGTGCTGCTCGGTCAGTTCGGCGAGCGAGGTCTTCTCCATGATCGTCCTTCCGGGGGTTCTCAGCGGCGCGAGGCGGGCGCCCGGGGCGGGCCTTCCCAGCCGGGGCGGTCCGGGCGCAGGCCGCCGCGGGTGTCGCGGTAGCGGTAGACGACGTACGGGCGGGTCAGATAGCCGACCGGGGCGCTGAAGGCGTGGACGAGCCGGGTGAACGGCCAGAAGGCGAACAGCACGAACGCCGCGATGATGTGAATTTTGAAGGTGGCCGGCACCGCGGCCATCAGCTCGGCGTCCGGCTGGAAGTAGAACAGCGAGCGCAGCCACGGGGAGACGGTTTCGCGGTAGTCGTAGCCGTCCCCGGCGATATTCGCCCGCACGGTGGCCCAGAGGCCGCAGAGGATGACGCCGGCCAGTACGACGTACATCGCCTTGTCATTCTTGGTGGTGGCAGCGAAGACCGGGCCGGTCAGCCGGCGCCGGAGGATGAGGATGGCCATGCCGATCAGGGTGCACAGCCCGGCCACGGTGCCGACGAAGACCGCCATCAGGTGGTATGCGTGCTCGGTGATCCCCACCGCCTCGGTCCACGACTTGGGGATGAGCAGCCCGATGACGTGCCCGATCAGCACGAACAGCACCCCGAAGTGGAACATCGGGCTGCCCCAGCGCAGATAGTTGGACTCGTAGAGCTGGGAGGAGCGGGTGGTCCAGCCGAACTTGTCGTAGCGGTATCGCCAGACGGTCCCGCCGATCAGGACCGCGATAGCCAGGTACGGGAAGATCACCCAGAGGAAGGTGTTCATCGGACGCTCCCGAAAGGTTGCAGGCCGACCTGCTCGGCGGGCGGGCCGGTGCGGGCCAGATGGGCGGCGGCGGAGAGATCGCGGGAACTCGGCGCCGGGAGCAGCCGCCGGACTGCCTCGACCGCGTGCCGGTACACCGACCGGTCCCTGTCCAGGGACTGCACGAGCAGGTCGAGGCCGACCCGGTTGTCCCGCAGCAGCCGCCACCCGGAATCGTCGGCGGCCGCGAGGTCGAGGACTGCGGGCAGGTAGTCGGGCAGTTCCCCGCCGACCACCTCGAAGCCGGCGGCCTTGAACGTTCCGGCGAAGCCGGCCAGGGCCTCGCCGCGTTTGCGGGTGTCGCCGCAGGTGTAGTAGGTCAGGTGCAGGCAGCAGCGGCGGCGGAAGTCGAAGAGGTCGACGTACTCGCGGCGCAGCCGGCCGATCTCGGTGCCGGCCCGGTGCTCGGCGACCGGGCGCAACTGCTCGGCGACGTCGGCCGGCATGCCGGGCAGCGCGTCGACCACCAGCGGCAGGGCGTCCATCACGCCGTCGTCGGGGTAGCGCAGCAGCAGCGAGGCGGCCCGGG
This sequence comes from Actinoplanes sp. NBC_00393, assembly GCF_036053395.1. Taxonomy (NCBI): domain Bacteria; kingdom Bacillati; phylum Actinomycetota; class Actinomycetes; order Micromonosporales; family Micromonosporaceae; genus Actinoplanes; species Actinoplanes sp. NBC_00393. Next base: position 1,648,065 of record NZ_CP107942.1, read on the forward strand.
CGGCGACGGCGATCATGACTGGTCCCCGGAGTCGCGCCGCGGGGGGAAGAGCCCTTCGGGCGTACCCTTGCCGTCCCAGTTGAGCAGGTTGAGCCGCCGTGGCTCGTCCGCGGTCTGCCGGTCGCGCAGCATGTGGAACGTCTCCACCTGGACCGGCACCGGCGTGCCGGAGGCCTCGCCGAACGGCCCGGTCTGGTACATGCCCGGCCCGCCGTCATAGTCCAGCGAGCACTCGGTGCCGAGCTGTTCGAGGCGGTGGGCGTCCTCGGCGTGCGCGGTCGGGATGACGTAGCGCTGCTCGTACTTGGCGATGGCGAGCAGCCGGTACATCTCGTCCATCTCCTCGGCGGTCATCCCGACCGCCGCCGGGATCGAGGCGTCCGGCTTCTCACCCAGGTTGATCCGCCGCTGGTAGGAGCGCATCGCGGCGAGCCGGTTGAGCACGGCCCGGACCGGTTCGGTGTCGCCGGCGGTGAACAGCCCGGCCAGGTATTCGACCGGGATGCGCAGGGCGTCGACCGCGCCGAACAGGTTGTGCGGGTCCTCGCCGTCGTGGCCGGTGTCGCGCAGCACGTCGACGACGGGGGAGAGCGGCGGGATGTACCAGACCATCGGCATGGTCCGGTACTCCGGATGCAGCGGCAGCGCCACCTCGTACTTCATGATCAGATCCCAGACCGGCGAGCGCCGGGCCGCGTCGAGCCAGTCCTCCGGGATGCCGGCCTTGAGCGCGGCGCGGACCACCGCCGGGTCGTTCGGGTCGAGGAAGACCGAGCGCTGGGCGTCGTACAGATCATGCTCGTATCTGGTGGCCGCGGCCTTGGCCACCCGGTCGGCGTCGTAGAGCATCACGCCGATGTAGCGCAACCGGCCCACGCAGGTCTCGGAGCAGATGGTCGGCTGGCCGATCTCGATGCGCGGGAAGCAGAACGTGCACTTCTCGGCCTTGCCGGTGCGGTGGTTGAAATACACCTTCTTGTACGGGCAGCCCGTCACACACATCCGCCAGCCCCGGCACCGGTCCTGGTCGACGAGCACGATGCCGTCCTCGGCCCGTTTGTAGATCGCGCCCGAGGGACACGAAGCAGCACAGGACGGGTTGAGGCAGTGCTCGCAGATCCGCGGCAGGAAGAACAGGAACGCCTTCTCGTACTCCTGGCGGACCTGGTCGGAGACCTGCTGCAGGATCGGGTCGCCGGCCAGCACCTCGTTGCCGCCGCCCAGCGAGTCGTCCCAGTTCGCCGACCAGGTCACCTTGGTGTCCTCGCCGGTGAGCAGCGACTTCGGCCGGGCCACCGGCAGGTCCTCACCGGCGGGGGCGGCGAGCAGGTGCTCGTAGTCGTAGGTCCACGGCTCGTAGTAGTCCTGCATCGACGGCAGGATCGGGTTGGCGAAGATGCTGAGCAGCTTCTTCACCCGGCCGCCGGCGCGCGGTTTGAGGCCGCCGGTCACGGTACGCACCCAGCCGCCCTGCCATCTGTCCTGGTCCTGGTAGGTGCGCGGGTAGCCCAGCCCGGGCCGGGACTCGACGTTGTTGAACCACACGTACTCGACCCCGGAGCGGTTGGTCCACGCCTGCTTGCACGTCACCGAGCAGGTGTGGCAACCGATGCACTTGTCCAGGTTCATGACCATCGCGACCTGCGCCATCACACGCATCAGTACTGCACCTCCTGCGAGCGGCGGCGGATGACCGTGACCTCGTCGCGCTGGTTGCCGGTCGGGCCGAGATAGTTGAACGCGAACGCCAGCTGGGCGTACCCGCCGATGATGTGGGTGGGCTTGACCAGCAGCCGGGTCAGCGAGTTGTGGATGCCGCCGCGCCGGCCGTTGACCTCGGCCTTCGGCACGTCGATCACCCGTTCCTGGGCGTGGTACATGTACACCGTGCCCTCGGGCATCTTGTGGCTCACGATGGCCCGGCAGACCACTACGCCGTTCCGGTTGACCGCCTCGATCCAGTCGTTGTCCTTGACGCTGATCTTGGCGGCGTCCTCCTCGCTCATCCACATGGTCGGGCCACCGCGGGACAGCGTCAGCATGATCAGGTTGTCCTGGTACTCGGAGTGGATCGACCACTTCGAGTGCGGCGTGAGGTACCGCAGGGTGATCTCGAGTTCGCCGTTGCGGCCCAGGCGCGGCTCGCCGAACAGTTTGTGCATGTCCAGCGGCGGCCGGAAGATCGGCAGCGCCTCGCCGGCCTCGTGCATCCAGTCGTGGTCGAGGAAGAAGTGCTGCCGCCCGGTCAGCGTGTGCCACGGCTTGAGCCGCTCCACGTTGATGGTGAACGGCGAGTAGCGGCGGCCGCCGGTCTCGCTGCCGGACCACTCCGGGCTGGTGATCACCGGGACCGGCCGGGACTGGGTGTCGGCGAAGGTGATCTGCTTGCCCTCGTGCTCGGCGGACAGGTCGGCCAGTTTCACGCCGGTGCGTTTCTCCACGTCGTGGAAGCCCTCGGTGGCGACCCGGCCGTTCGTGGTGCCGGAGAGCGCGAGGATCGCCTCGCAGGCGTGGACGTCCTTCGCCAGCGACGGGCGGCCGTCGGCGACCCCGCCGCGGATCGCGCCGTTCTTGTGCCGCAGGTAGTCGATCTCGGGACTGACGTCGACCGAGTAGCCCTTGATCGTGGTGCCGAGCGTGTCGAGCAGCGGGCCGAGCGCGGCCATCTTGTCGGCGACCGCGCCGTAATCGCGTTCCACCACCACGATCTTCGGCATGGTCCGGCCCGGCACCGGTTTCTCGCCCTCGGCCTGCCAGTCGCGGACCCGCCCGTGCGGGGTGGCCATCGCGTCCGGGGTGTCGTGCAGCAGCGGCGCGGCGACCACGTCCTTGCGGATGCCGAGGTGCTTGCGGGCGAGCTTGGAGAACGTGCGGGCCAGGCCGTGGAAGATGTCGAAGTCTGTCCGGGTCTGCCAGGGCGGGTTGATCGCCGGGGTGAACGCGTGCACGAACGGGTGCATGTCGGTGGTGTTGAGGTCGTGCTTCTCGTACCAGGTGGCGGCCGGTAGCACCACGTCGGAGAGCAGCGTCGTCGACGTCATCCGGAAGTCCATGTTGAGCAGCAGATCCAGCTTGCCTTCCGGCGCCTGCTCCTGCCAGGCCACGTCGTCCGGCCGCTGCTCGGGGGACGCCTCGGTGGCCCGCAGGTTGCTGTCCGTGCCGAGCAGGTGCCGCAGGAAGTACTCGTTGCCCTTCGCCGACGAGCCGAGCAGGTTCGCCCGCCACACCGTCAGCACCCGCGGCCAGTTCTGCGGCGCGTCCGGATCGGTGCACGCGAACTTGAGGCGCTTCTCGTGCAGCGCGTTCGCGACGTAGCCGGCCGGGTCGTCGCCGGCCTCGTCGGCCAGGTCGAGCGGGTTGCGGTCGAAGGTCGGCATCGACGGCATCCAGCCGGAACGCACCGACTGGGCCAGCAGGTCCATCGTGTGCTTGCCGGCGAACAACCCGTCCCCGGTCGGCGAGGAGACCGTGTCGGCGCTGTACGTGTCGTAGCGCCACTGGTCGGTGTGCGTGTACCAGAACGCGGTGCCGATCATCTGCCGCGGTGGCCGGGACCAGTCCAGCGCGGACGCGAGCTGCTGCCAGCCGGTGGCCGGGCGGCACTTCTCCTGACCGACGTAGTGTGCCCAGCCGCCACCGTTGACACCCTGGCAACCGGTCAGCGTGACCAGCGCGAGGATCGCCCGGTACGTGGTGTCGGAGTGGAACCAGTGGTTGGTGCCGGCCCCGAGCAGGATCATCGACCGGCCACCCGAGCGTTCCGCGTTGTCGGCGAACTCGCGGGCCACCCGGGCCACCTGCGCGGCCGGAACTCCGGTGTGCGGCTCCTGCCAGGCCGGTGTGTACGGGTTGGAGGCGTCGTCGTACCCGGTCGGCCAGTCGCCGGGCAGGCCGTCGCGGGCCACCCCGTACTGGGCCAGCATCAGGTCGAAGACGGTGGTCACCAGCTTGCCGTCGACGGTCCGGGTGGGCACGCCCCGGCGCAGCACGCCAGGGTTGTCCCCGTCGAAGCGCGGCAGGCTGACCTCGACCGGATCACCCGCGCCCAGGCAGGTCAGGGCCGGCTCGATGTCGCCCAGGTCGAGGTTCCACTGGCCGGCCTCGGCGCCCCAGCGGTGCCCGAGCGAACCGCGGGGGACGGCCGGTTCGTTGGTCGCCGAGTCCCAGAGCACGGTCTTGAAGGCGTCGTCCGCGGCGGTGAGGAACTTGCCCGGCCGGTAGCCGCCCTCGAACGGCTCCAGGGTGATCAGATACGGCAGGTCGGTGTACTTGCGGACGTAGTCGACGAACTGCGGGGTGCGCCGGTCGACGAAGAACTCCTTGAGGATCACGTGGCCCATCGCCATCGCCAGGGCGCCGTCGGTGCCGGGCTGGGCGGGCATCCACTCGTCGGCGAACTTCACGTTGTCGGCGAAGTCCGGGCTGACCACCACGACCTTCTGTCCCCGGTAGCGGGCCTCGGCCATCCAATGCGCGTCCGGCGTGCGCGTCACCGGCACGTTCGAACCCCACATCATCAGGTACGACGCATCCCACCAGTCGCCCGACTCGGGCACGTCGGTCTGATCGCCGAACACCTGCGGCGAGGCCACCGGCAGGTCCGCGTACCAGTCGTAGAACGACAGCATCGTGCCGCCGATCAGGCTCATGAACCGGGCCCCGACCGCGTGCGACACCATCGACATCGCGGGAATGGGGGAGAAGCCGGCCACCCGGTCCGGCCCGTACTTCTTGATCGCGTGCACATGCGCGGCGGCGACCAGCTCCAGGGCCTCGTCCCAGGTCACCCGGACCAGGCCACCCTTGCCGCGGGCCTTCTGGTAGCTGCGCCGCTTCACCGGATCGTCCTGGATCTCGGCCCACGCGGCCACCGGGTCACCGAGCCGCTGCCGCGCCTCCCGGAACATCTCGAGAAGAACACCGCGGGCGTACGGGTACCGCACGCGCGTCGGCGAGTAGGTGTACCAGGAGAACGCCGCTCCACGGGGACAACCGCGCGGCTCGTACTCCGGCTTGTCGGGACCGACGCTGGGGTAGTCGGTCTGCTGCTGCTCCCAGGTGATGATCCCGTCGCGGACGTAGACCTTCCACGAGCAGGAGCCGGTGCAGTTCACCCCGTGCGTGGACCGGACCACCTTGTCGTAGGACCATCGGTCGCGGTAGAAGGCGTCCGCCTCGCGTCCGCCGATCTGGTAGAGCGCCCGACTGTCGTCGGACACCTCGGCTCGGCGTAGGAGCCCGCCGACCTGCAACAACGCTTTCCCGGCTCCGTTCGCCATCGCGCTCGCCTTCCGGTTGAGGACCCGGATCTCACATTTGTATGACCTCGTGGTCCGTGCAACTCGAATGGCAGTTTTGGTGTCCGAAGACCTGGCCTTTTCCGGGAATGTGGGCCCCTCGGGCGGGTACAAAGTCCCTATCCGCCGGGCTCGCCGTCCGGGACCGTTGGTGATGACGAAATATCCTGTGCGACAGCGGAGAATCTGATGAGCACACCCTCGGCGACACCTCGCCGCGCGAATCTCATGCTCGCCCTGGCCACCGTCGGCTTCGTGGTCAACTTCTGGGCCTGGGCGCTGCTCAGCCCCTTGGCCGTGCGGTTCACGACCGAGCTGGGACTGACCTCGTTCCAGCAGGCGCTGCTCGTGGCGGTGCCGGTGGTCGTCGGCTCGGTCGGCCGGATCCCGGTCGGGGCCCTGACCGACAGGTTCGGCGGCCGGGTGATGTTCCCGCTGGTCTCCCTCGCCACCATCGTCCCGGTGCTCTACCTGGGTCTCTGGGGCCACAACGCCCTGGCGTCGCTGCTGATCGGCGGGTTCTTCCTCGGCATCGGCGGTACGGCCTTCGCGGTCGGCGTCCCGTTCGTCAACGCCTGGTTCCCGCCGCACCGGCGCGGTTTCGCCGTCGGTGTCTTCGGCGCCGGCATGGGCGGCACCGCGGTCAGCGCACTCACCACGGTCAAGCTGGTCGACGCGGGCAGCACCGCCACCCCGTTCCTGCTGACCGCCGCCGTGCTCGCCGTCTACGCCGTCGTCGCCTGGCTGGTCCTGCGCGACGCCCCGGACCGTCCGGTGCCCACCGCGCCGCTGTCCCAGCGTCTTGCCGCCACCCTGCGCCTGAAGATCACCTGGCAGGCCTCCGCCCTGTACGCCGTCGCCTTCGGTGGCTACGTCGCCTTCTCGGTCTACCTGCCCGCCTACCTCAAGACCGCATACGGCCTGACCCAGGCCGACGCCGCCAACCGGATGGCCGGGTTCGTGCTGCTCGCCGTGATCATGCGCCCGGTCGGCGGCTGGCTCTCCGACAAGGTCGCGCCCACCCGGGTCCTGGCCGTCTCGCTGAGCGTGGTCATCGCCGGTGCTGTCGTGCAGTCGTTCACCCCGGGCCTGGCCCCGATCGGCACCATCGCGTTCCTGGCCATGGCCGCCGCACTCGGCGCGGGCAGCGGCGCCACCTTCGCCCTGGTCGCCCAGAACGCCCCGGCCAACCAGGTGGGTTCGGTGACCGGCGTCGTCGGCGCGGCCGGCGGACTCGGCGGGTTCGTCCCGCCGCTGGTGATGGGCACCATCTACGGCCAGTTCCAGTCGTACGCCCTCGGCCTCGCCCTGCTCGCCGTGGTCGCCCTCGCCGCCCTGCTGCTGGACGTCCTCTCGGTCGGCCGGAACCGCTCGGGCAGTGTGGCCCATGTGTGAGTACTGCGGCTGCCAGGACGTCGAGGCCATCGCCGAGCTCACCCGCGAACACGACGCCGTGGTCAACCTGATCGGCGACGTCCGTGCCGCCCACGCCCGCGGCGACGTCCCCGCGATGGCCCGGACCGCCGAGCGCATCGCCGCCATCCTCGGCCCGCACACCGAGGTCGAGGAGCACGGCCTGTTCCCGCTGCTCTCCGGCGACTTCCCCGATCAGGTGGCCGCCCTGGAGGACGAGCACCGCCGGATGGAGAAGGTGCTGGCCGGCTCCCCGGACGACCCGCGCTGGCCGGAGGAGTTGCTGGCGGCCCTGGAGATGCTGCGCGAGCACATTCTGAAGGAGCAGGACGGCGTCTTCCCGGCGGCCCTGACCGCCCTGAGCGGCGACGACTGGGACGCGGTGGACGCCGCCCGGCGCCGGGCGGGCAGCGCTGTCTGAGGCTTCTGCTATCGCAGGCAGGAGATCAGATGCGGGGCCGCTGACGCGATCAGCTGGTGACCGATCTTCTCCAGCTGCGCCACCTGCTCCTCGGTGAGCGCGTCGAACACCAGGCGCCGGGCCTCGCGTACGTGGCCCGGCGCTGTCTGCTCGACCATCGCCAGGCCGGCGTCGGTGAGGACCGCGACCACGCAGCGAACCTCGGTGGTGTCCATGTTGCGGCGCTCGACCCAGCCCTGCCGCTCCAGGCGGCTGACCGCGTGCGAGAGCCGGGAGAGCGAGCCGCCGGCCAGGTGGGCGAGCAGGCTCATCCGCACCGAGCGGTCGGCGGCCTGGGACAGCGAGGACAGGATCTGGTACTCGAAGAAGTTGATCCCGGCGTCCCGCTTGAGCTGCGCGTCGATGGCCGGCGGCAGGCTCATCAGCACGGTCGTGAGCGCCATCCAGGCATGCCGTTCGCCGTCGGACAGCCAGGGGACGTCTGTGGGATCGCTCACGAGTCAGCACGATACCTGACCAGCGTACTTGAACATTCAACAAGACCGTGCCACTCTCGTGTTGAACATTCAAGTTGCCAGCTGAGGAGAACCATGGCCGTCCTGCGTATCGACGCCAGCATCCTGGGACCGAACTCCGCGAGCACCGAGCTCGCCGACCTGGTCGAGAAGGAATGGACCGCCGCGCGCCCCGGCACCGAGATCAAGCGCCGCCACCTCGGCGCCGAGCCGCTGCCCGCCGACGCCTGGGCGAACGCGATCCACGCCGGCTACGTGCCGGCCGACCAGCGGACCGAGGCCCAGCACGGCGCGGTGAACCTCGCCGGCGAGCTGGCCGGGGAGCTGCGCGCCGCCGACGCGGTGATCCTGGCGCTGCCGCTCTACAACTACGGCATCTCGCAGCACGCCAAGGTGTGGATCGACCTGGCCATGGCCGGTGGCGAGAACGGCGAGAAGCTGCTCGACGGCAAGCCGGCCGTGGTGCTGACCACCCGCGGCGGCGCGTACGGGCCGGGCACGCCCCGCGACGGCTGGGACCACAACACCGCGTACCTGCGCCGCGTCGTCGCCGACATCTGGGGCGCCGAGCTGACCCTGATCGAGCGCGAGTTCACCCTGGTCGGCGTGAACCCGGCGCTGGACGCCTTCACCGAGACCGCCGCGCTGATGCGCAAGACCGCTCACGAGGCCGCCGTGACGGTCGGCCGCACCCTCGCGACCCGCGTCTGATCCCACCGCCGGGTCCGCGGCCCCTACGGTCGCGGACCCGGCCGTACCCTCCGGCGGCCTGCGCGCCCGGCACCACCAGCCGCCCGGTCAGTAACGGAACCGGCCCACCAGCTCGCGGAACTCGGCGGAGATCGCCGCCAGACTGGCCGCCGCCTCCCGGTTCTGCGCCACGGCCGTCGTCGTCTGCTCGGCCGCCTGTGCGGCCTGGGCGATGTTGCCGGCGATGTCGCTGCTGCCACCGGCCGCCTCGGACACGCTGCGGTTCATCTCGTTCGTCGTCGCGGTCTGCTGGTCCACCGCGGCCGCGATCGAACTCTGGTACTCGTTGATCTTCCCGATGATGGTGGTGATCTCGGCGATCGCCTCCACCGCGCCCCGCGTGTCGGTCTGGATCGCGCGGACCCGCTCGGAGATGTCCGCGGTCGCCCGGGCCGTCTCCTGTGCCAGATCCTTCACCTCGCCGGCGACCACCGCGAACCCCTTGCCCGATTCCCCGGCGCGGGCCGCCTCGATGGTCGCGTTCAGCGCGAGCAGGTTCGTCTGCTCAGCGATCGACGTGATCGTCTTGATCACGTCGCCGATCTCCGCGGACGAGTCGCCCAGCTTGCTGATCACCGCGTTGGTGGCGACCGCCCGTTCCGCTGCGGTCGCCGCGACCGACGCCCCGTCGCTGGCGTTCCGGGCGATCTCCTCGATCGAACCGCTCATCTGCTGCGAGGCGCTCGCCACGGTCGACACGTTCGCCGACACCAGGTCCGCGGTGGCCGCAGCGCCGCGCGCCTGCTGACTGGTCTGCCGCGCGCTGCTGAGGATCTGGTCGCTGCTGCTGGACAGCCGGGCCGCCTGGTCGGCCAGGGTGTCGGCGCTGCCCGCCATCGCGGTGACCGCCGCCCGTACGCCGCTAAGCGCCTCGTTCATGTCCCCGGACATCACGCCCAGCTCGTCGCGGGAGGTGACCGGCACGGTCCCGGTCAGATCGCCCTCGGCCATCGCCCGCAGCGCGGTTCCGACGTCCCGGACCCGCTGCCGGATGGTCCGGGCGACCAGCTCCGCGATGGTCATCCCGCAGAGCAGGCCGACCAGCAGCAGGATCGCGATCTGCAGCACCGCCGCCCGGTACGAGTCGTGCCCCTCGGCGGCCGCGGTCCGCGCCTCGGCGTCCGCGTTGGCCGCAAGCTCGTCGAAGGCCGCGGTCATGCTGGCCACCAGGTCGCCGGTCTCGTCCTGGCCCACCGGGGTGATGCCGGCCAGCGCGTCCAGGCCGTACTGGTTGACCCGTACGCTGCTGTCGTACACCTGCCAGGCCTCGACCACCGCCGCCACCCGCGCCCGGTCCGCGTCGCTGGTCACCGAACCCTGAAGCTTCGTGATCGCGGCGTTCATGTCGGCCTCGGCGTCCGCGAACAGGGTCTGCGCCTTCGCGGTGGCATCCGCGTCCTTGGTGAACTGGCCGGCGATCTGGTTCGCCGCGGCGTCGTTGAGCTGCGCCTGCGCGCCACGCAACGCGCCGATCGCCCGGATCCGGGGGATGATCGTGCCGGTCACCCCGTTCATCTGGTGGTCCGCGTCGCGCAGCCGGATCAGCGACTGCACCCCGACCGCCAGGGCGACGAGCGCGACCAGCGCCACCGCCACATGAACCTTGGACCGTACGCTCCGGTCGGAGAACCACCGGATCGGCACAGCGCCCACCCCCTCGGCTCCATCATCGGCGTGACCTCGGCAGGCCGGGGAGGGAACACCCGATGTGACGGAGGTGACGTGGTGTACACCGACACGTTTCGGCGCCGATAGCGGATTTCGGTGTTGCAGTGGAAAGCGCAACTGCATCCCTTGTCGAGTGGAGGGCCACACCGTGAACGAGGACGATCTGATCCGCGCGGTCACGGCGGCGGTCGCGTTCGGCGTGATGCTCGCCGGCCACTACATCGGGGACCATTGGGTGCAGACCAGCGGTCAGGCGTACGGCAAGGCCCTGGACAACGCCGGCTGCGTCCGCAAGGCGGCCATGTGGCACTGCGCCAAACACGTCGCCTCGTGGACGGCGACCACCACGATCTTCCTCCTGGCGGCCTGCTGGTGGCTCGGCGTGCCGTTGCAGCCCGGCTGGCTGGCGGCCGGCATCGGCCTCAACGCGCTCACCCACTTCGTGGCGGACCTGCGCGTCCCGCTGATCCGCCTGGGCCGCCTGCTGGGCCGCACCGGCTACATCGAAACGGTCGGCGTGGTCCGCCCAGCCGGGGCGGCCAGCACCGGCCCCGGCACCGCCCTGTTCGAACTCGACCAGGCCTGGCACATCGGCTGGCTCGCGGTCTCCGCCCTGCTGATCGCCGGCCCACCCGCCTAGCCCTCACCCGCGCCCCACCCCAACTTACCCGCCCGCTGAGCTCGCCCGCTGAGCTCGCCCGCTGAGCTCGCCCGCTGAGCTCGCCCGCTGAGCTCGCCCGCTGAGCTCGCCCGCTGAGCCCGCCCGTTGAGCCCGCCCGCACCCCCGGATCTGCCCACCCGCCGGGCCCGCCCGCGGCCCAACCAGCTCACCGCCTGTCCCCACTCGCGGCCCGGCTCGGCCGGCCACCCGGCCCTCACCGGCCTGGCTCCACCGAAGCCGCCGTATCCCCCAGCCAGCCGGCTGCCTTTGCCCGCATGTGACCCTGCGGCCGGGCCCAGCCGCTTCCGGCCGCCGACAAGCAGCCACCGCCGCAGACGCTAGGGCGGCACCGCTGCCCCAGCCACCCACCCAGGCTGACGCTGAGCGCTCCTTCATCGGCCGGGAGGCAGCGCTGGCCGTCAGCCAATCTCGCCGGCTGACGGTTGCTGCTCCTTCGGCAGCCGATAAGCGACGCTCACGGTCAGCCGGAGGGCGTGGCTGACCGTGGGCGCTCCTTCGGCGGCGGGGAAGCGACGCTCGCGGTCAGCTGGAGGGCGTGGGCTGACGGTGGGTGTTCCTTCGGGGGCGGGGAAGCGACGCTCGCGGTCAGCTGGAGGGCGTGGGCTGACGGTGGGTGTTCCTTCGGGGGCGGGGAGGCGACGCTCGCGGTCAGCTGGAGGGCGCGGCTGACCGTGAGCGCTGCTTCGGGGGCGGGGAGGCGACGCTCGCGGTCAGCCGGAGGGCGCGGCTGACGGTGGGTGTTCCTTCGGGGGCGGGGAAGCGACGCTCGCGGTCAGCCGGAGGGCGCGGCTGACGGTGGGTGTTCCTTCGGGGGCGGGGAAGCGACGCTCGCGGTCAGCCGGAGGGCGTGGCTGACGGTGGGTGTTCCTTCGGGGGCGGGGAAGCGACGCTCACGGTCAGCCGGAGGGCGCGGCTGACCGTGAGGGCTGCTTCGGTGGGTGGGGAGCGACGCTCGGCGTCAGCTGGGTGTGGGTTGAGCTGGGCGGCGGATCCGCTCGCGACCAGGGGGCTAGACCGATACCGGGGTGTCGGCGGGGTGGGTGCGGGCCACCTGGGGGAGGCGCAAGGCCAGGGCGGCGGTGGCGGCGGCCAGGAGGAAGCCGGCTACCGGCTGGGCGATCTGCAAGGCGAAGCCGGACAGGACGAACAGCGGGATGAGCACCGCGTAGGCCACGCCGTGCCAGCGGAGGCGGCGGTCGGTGCGGGCGGTGGCCACGCCGAGCACGATTGCGGCGACGATCAGCAGGAACGAGGCGGACAGGGCGGTGGCGAAGAACGGCGGGCCGTACGCGGTGTCGTCGTTGAGGGCTGCCATGCCGGGAGTGCCGGCGAGGTGGGCCCGGCCGAGGCCTGGCTGGACGAAGGCGGAGCTGCCGAAGGCGGCTGCCAGGAACACGTTGGCGATCGTGGTCAGTGCCAGGCCGACGATTGCGCTGGTCGCGGCGCGGCCGCGGACCAGGAACGTGGTCAGGGCGATGCCGCCGAGGATCGCCAGGGCCGCGCCGAAGATGCTGGCGCCGATGTGGCTGATCAGGAATATGTCGGTGGTGATGTAGCGGGCGTAGGCGTCGAAGTCGTCGATGGACGGCTGGTGGGTGATGGTGCTCAGGCCTAGCAGGACACCGTAGGCGGGCAGCGCCCACAGGCCCGCTTTCGCGGCGCGCACGGTGGCTGACATGGTGATCTCTCTTTCTTGGGGTTCGTTGCCGGCCGGGGAGCGCCGGCCGGCAGCCGACAGAACGACTATGCGACGAAACGCTTGGCCACGTCGCGCGCCCGTTCGTGCGCCAGGCGGCGACCCGTCTCGGCGTCGGCGGTGGCCAGGTTGGGGCGGAAGTGGATGGACTCGATGTCGGAGATGCCGGTCCAGCGCAGCCACTCTTCCAGGTACGGCGCCTGGAAGTCGGCGCCGAACGCCGGGCCGCGGTCCGGGCCGTACACCGCGCTGGTGTAGATGATCGCGGCGCGCTTGCCCTGCAGGAGGCCGGAATAGCCGTGCGTGGGGTCGAAGCCGAACACCATGCCGGGCTGGCTGATCACGTCGATGAACTGCTTGAGGATGTACGGCACGCCCGCGTTCCACATCGGCACACTGAAGAGGTAGCGGTCGGCTTCGTCGTACCGATGGAAGGTCTTGATCGCGGCGTCCCATGCTGCGGCGGCCTCACCCTGCGGCTCCTCGCCGGCGAAGACGGCCATCTTGCCGGCCGCGGCCGGCGGACCGAAGGCGGGCAGCGTGCCGTCCCACAGGTCGTACTCCTTGATCGGGAGCGACGGGTTCACCTCCCGCACCGTCTCGAGGAAGGTGTGGGCGATCGCCAGGGACTCGGACTTGGGGCCGCGCGGCGAGGCAGAGATGTGAAGAAGCATGTCGACTCCTGGAAGAAGAGGATGCGTGCGCACGCACATTCTTACACCAGTGCGTGCGCACGCACAAGAATTCGCTACGCTGGCGTGATGAGTGACACCGATGTGGCCGCGTGGGCGGCCCTGCTGCGCGTCCACGCCGCACTGGTCCCGGTGCTCGACCGTGAGCTCCAGTCCGCCACCGGGTTGCCCCTGACCTGGTACGACGTACTGCTCGAACTCAACTACGCGCCTGGCCGGCGACTCAGCATGGGTGAGCTGGGACAGAAGGCGGTGGTCAGCCGCACCCGGGTGAGCCGTGTCGTGGACGCCCTCGCCGGCGCCGGTCTGGTCACGCGGGAGAGCAACCCGGACGACCGGCGTTCTGCCTACGCGACGATCACCGACGCCGGTCGGGACCGTCTGCGTGCCGCCGCGCCGGTCTACCTGGACGGTATCCAGCGCCACTTCACCTCGCGGATGACCGGCGCCGAGTCGCGCAGCGTGGCCGCCGCCCTGGAGAAGGTGCTCGCCGCACTGTGAGATGACGACATAAGCGCGGCCTTGAGCATGTAGGCCAGACACATATGGCATTGCGTCACCGGGCCCTATGGTGTCGGCCATGACCAGCACGTCGCCCGGATTCGAATATCTCGATCTGCTTGCCCGGGAAGCTGCCCTGGTGGAGTTCGAACGTCCGCTCGTCGCCGCGCGGACGGCCGGCGCCACCGGGACGCAGCTCGACGAGCTCGAGCAGACCAAACTGCTGGCTCTGAAGGTGCGGACCCTGCTGGAACGGCGTCGCCGGCGCGAGGAGGAGTTGTCGGCGCTGTACGACACGGCCGGCGACCTGGCCGGCCTGCGCGACGTGGACGCGGTGCTGCGCGCCATCGTGCACCGGGTCCGGACGCTGCTCAACGTCGACGTCTCGTACATGACGCTGAACGATCCGGAGCGCGGGGACACGTACATGCGGGTCACCGACGGGTCGGTGGCGGCCAGCTTCCAGAAGCTGCGGCTGCCGCCGGGAGCCGGGCTGGGCGGGCTGGTCGCGCTGACCGGAGCGCCGTACGCCACCGCGAACTACCCGACCGACAGCCGCTTCGAGCACACCACGGACATCGACCAAGGTGTCGGTGACGAGGGGCTTGTGGCGATTTTGGGCGTACCGATGCGGTTGGGCTCGGCAGTGATCGGCGTGTTGTTCGCGGCGAACCGCGCCGAACGGCCGTTCGGGCGGGAGGAGGTCGCGCTGCTGTTGTCGCTGGCGGCGCATGCCGCCGTCGCGCTGGACACGGCCCGGCTGCTCAGCGAGACGCAGACCGCGCTCGCCGAACTCTCCACGGCCAACGCGGTGATTCAGGCGCACAGCGAGTCGGTGGAACGCGCCGCGGCCGCGCACGACCGGATGACCGCGGTCGTGCTGCGCGGCGGCGGGGTCGACGACGTCGCCGCCGACCTGGTCGATGTGCTGCACGGCGCGCTGCTGGTGATCGACGCGCAGGGGCGCACGCTCGCGACCGCGCTGACGCCGGACTGCGACGTCGAACTGCCCGAGCCCGCCGGATCCACCGTGGGCGAGGCGGTCGCGGCCTCTCGCGGAGAAGGGCGCAGCGTACGCCGGGGCGACCTGATCATCGCCGCGGTGGTGGCCGGGGCCGACAACCTGGGTGCGCTGGTCTTCCGCCCGGACCGGCCCCTGGCCGACGTGGACCAGCGCATCCTCGAACGCGCCGCGCAGGTCACCGCGCTGCTGCTGCTGTTCCGGCGCACGGTCGCCGAAGCCGAGGCCCAGGTCCGCGGCGACCTGCTCGACGACCTGATCAGCCGCCCGGTCCGCGACCCCGACGCGGTCCGCACCCGGGCCACCCGGCTCGGTCTCGACGTGGACGCGCCGTATGTGGTGGTCGCCGCCGGTGACGAGACCGGTGACGGACTTGGGCAGCGGGCCGTCTCCTGGGCACGGACGTTCGCCGCCACCAAACGGGGACTCGCGATGTCGCGCGACGGCCGGGTGGCGCTGCTGCTGCCCGGCGAGGACCCGGCCGGCACCGCACGGCTGATCGCCAAAGAATTGAGCCGTACGCTCGGCCGCCCGGTCACCGCCGGTGGCGCCGGACCGGCCCGGGGCGCGGGTGGGGTGGCTCCGGCGTACCGGGAAGCTGATCAATGCCTGAGCGCGCTGATCACCCTGGGCCGTGCGGGGTCCGGCGCCGACTCCGCCGAGCTCGGCTATGTCGGTCTGCTGCTCGGTGACCGCCGCGATGTCGGCGGGTTCGTGCACGGCGCGCTCGGGCCGGTGATCGACTACGACGCGCGGCGGGGGACCGCGCTGATCCGCACGCTCGAGGTCTACTTCGACGCCGGCGGCGGCCTGGCCAAGGCCGCGGAGAGCCTGCACGTGCACGTCAACACCGTCACCCAGCGCCTGGACCGGGTGACCCAGCTGCTCGGCGACGACTGGCAACACCCCCGGCGGGTTCTCGACCTGCAACTGGCCCTGCGGTTGCACCGGCTGCGCGGCCCTCTGGACGCCGACCACACCTGAACGGTCGTCAATGTGTGGCCCGCATCCATGGGTTCACCGCCGACGCGGACGTAACGTCCCGTTCATCACCGCATCCCCCTGCGATCCAGGAAGGATCAGCATGTCCATAACCTCCGCGCCGGCGGCCGGCACCGAACGTGCGTCCATCGTCAAGGTTGTCTTCGCGTCCCTGGTCGGCACCGCGGTGGAGTGGTACGACTTCTTCCTCTACGGCTCCGCGGCCGCCCTCGTCTTCGGCACCCTGTTCTTCCCGTCCTCCGACCCGGTGACCGGCACCCTGCTGGCGTTCGGCACGTACGCGCTCGGCTTCGTGGCCCGCCCCCTCGGCGGCATCGTCTTCGGCCACTTCGGCGACCGGGTCGGCCGCAAGAAGATGCTGGTCGTCTCGCTCATGCTGATGGGCGGCGCGACCATCGCGATCGGGTTGCTGCCGACCTACGCGACGATCGGCATCGCGGCGCCGATCCTGCTGCTCACCTGCCGTCTCCTGCAGGGCTTCGCGGTCGGCGGCGAATGGGGCGGCGCGGTGCTGATGGCCGCCGAGCACGGCGACGACGCGCGGCGCGGCTTCTGGACGTCGTGGCCGCAGGCCGGGGTGGCGCTGGGCAACCTGCTCGCCACCGGGGTGCTGTGGCTGCTCGCCCTGGTGCAGCCGGACGAGGCGTTCGAGGCGTGGGGCTGGCGGATCCCGTTCCTGCTCAGCGCGGTGCTCGTGCTGGTCGGGCTGTGGGTGCGGCTCAGCATCGAGGAGTCGCCGGTCTTCAAGCAGGCGCAGACCCAGCTCGCCGGGCGCAACCACCAGCCGCTGCTCGAGGTGATCCGGCGGTACCCGCGGGAGGTGCTGCTCGCGATGGGTATGCGGCTGGCCGAGAACATCGGGTACTACATCGTCACGGTCATCTCGATCACCTACCTGACCACCTTCGCCGGGACCTCGGCCGACAAGAGCCTGATCCTGACGGCGTTGCTGGTCGGCTCCGGCGTACAGTTCGTGATCATTCCGTTGATCGGTGCTCTTTCCGACCGGGTCGGTCGCCGGCCGATCTATCTGGTCGGCGCGGCCGGCATCGCGATCTGGTCGTTCTTCTTCTTCGACCTGGTCGGCAGCAAGTCCGAGCCGAAGATCATTCTGGCGGTGGTGGTCGGTCTGTTCCTGCACGCTCTGATGTACGCGCCGCAGGCGGCCTTCTTTTCCGAGCTGTTCGGGACGTCGGTGCGGTACACGGGCGCGTCGGTCGGCTACCAGCTGGCGTCGATCGTGGCGGGAGCGCTGGCGCCGATCATCGCGCTGAAGCTGCTCGGCGATGTGGAGGCGCCGAACACGACGGCGGTGGCGATCTACATGACCGTGGCGTCGGTGATCACGATCGTGGCCGTGCTGCTGGCGAAGGAGACCGCGCGGACGTCGCTGCGGCATGACCGGACGCTCGACTGAGGTACCGCTCCTGGAAAGCACCCCGGTGTGTCTGCTCTGACGCTCGTCAGGGACCGATCACACCGGGGTGTCGAGGTCTGCAGCAAGTTGGCTCGCGGGGGCGGTCGCGGTGGCGGGTGCCGCCGTCGGTTTCGGGGCGGTCGATGTGACCGGCCTGCTTCCGTCGCCGCAGCCGGCCGTTGCTGTCGCGGAGGCGTCTCCGGCGGCGGGCCCGTCGTTCGTCAAGATCGTCAAAGGCGTGCCGGCCGCCGAACCAGTCGAAGCCGAGACCGAGGCCGGGACCGCGCCGGGTTGCGGCGGTGGCCGTCATCAGCGTGCGATCGAGCAGAGCCTCGCGACCCTCGGCACCGCCATCGACTGCGCCGCCATCCGGGCTTTCCAGCAGCGCTTCGGCATCCGCCCGGCGCGCGGCCAAGCCGACGCGACCACCGCCGACGTCGCCCGCCGGATCGCGACCGCCTCAACCCGGCTCGGCGGATGCGACGCCGCGCCGCAGGGCGTGACCGCCTGCGTCGACCTCACCACGCAGACTGCCTGGGTGGTCCGCGACGGCGCCGTGGTCCTCGGCCCGACCGTGGTCCGCACCGGCTACCGCGGCCACGCGACTCCCGCCGGCGAATACACGATCAACAAGCGGACTGAGCGGGAGTGGTCGAACCCGTACGAGGTCTGGCTCCCGTACTGGCAGCGGTTCGTCGGCGGGATCGGCTTCCACGAGACGACCACCTACCTGCACGACAAGGCTCGCGGCTCGCACGGCTGCGTGAACCTGCTGCACCGCGACGCGGTCACGATGTGGGAGCAGCTGGAGATGGGCGCCGCGGTGCACACGTTCGGGCGCCGGCCGTAACTCGCTTGAACTTCTCCTTCTTCTCGACCACCGTCCGAACCATGGATTCGGTGACCCGGGCGAACCGGGACGCGTGGGAGACCGCCTCCGAGAAGTACGTCCGGGAGGATGCGGAGATGCTGGCCGTCGCGGCCTCCGGCGTGTCGCTGACCGACGCCGAGCGCCCGATCCTGCGCGACGTGCTGCGCACGTCACCGCAGGTGGTGCACCTGCAGAGCGGCAACGGCACGGACGATGTCGCGCTCATCCACGCCGGCGCCAGGTCGGTGATGGGCGTCGATTACAGCGCGGTGACGGTACGCGCGGCGCAGCGCCGGGCTGACGAACTGGGAGTGGCCTGCCGTTACCTGGTCGGTGCGCTGCCGGGCGCGCCGCTGGCCGACGGCTGCGCCGACCTCGTCTACACCGGGAAGGGCGCACTGATCTGGATCCGGGACCTCTCGTCCTGGGCCCGGGACGTGGTGCGGCTGCTGCGGCCCTCCGGGCATCTGTTCATCTACGAGGAGCATCCGGCGGCGCCACTGTGGACGTGGGACGCCGACGAGCCGGGGATCCGGCCGGACCGCAGCTATTTCGCGGCGAGCCACGTCAACGACACGTTCCCGGCCGGGGGAGCGGTGCAGACGCAGCGCACGCTGGGCGAGTTCGTCACCGTCCTGGCCGCCGCCGGGCTGCAGGTTCAGGAACTGCACGAGTACGCCGAGCCGTTCTGGCGGATGGGCGATCTGGCCGCGGCCGCCTGGAACGGTCGCCTGCCGAACGCGTTCGCGTTGCTCGCCCGCCGCTGATTCTGTCCTACCCCGGCGCTGACCGGCGGGTGACTTGGGGGCCACAGGGCATGATGGGACGCGTCGATCGGGGAGGCACCGGGAATGGATTTCGAGACCGCGCTGGCGTCGTTGTTCTCCGCCGAGGGGCGCCAGGATCCGTACCCCGCGTATGACGCGCTGCGAACGCACGGGCCGATGTTCCAGGCGCTCGACGGGCGCTGGTTCATCACCACCCATGCGCTCACCAACCGGCTGCTGCGCGATCCGAACCTGCGTGTCGCCGACGCCGCCGACTACGACGGCTTCTGGCCCGACTGGCGGGAGAACCGCGGTGTCGCCTCGATCGTCCAGTCGATGCTGCAGTACAACCCGCCTGACCACACCCGGGTCCGCCGGGCGGCCGCGGCCACCTTCACCGCTCGCCGGGTGGCCGCGCTCCGCGACGTCATCGCCTCGCAGGCCGCCGACCTGATCAAGGCGATGCCGGCCGAGGTGGAATTCATGAGCGCGTTCGCGTACCCGTTGCCGATCGGCGTGATCTGCGCCCTGCTCGGCGTCCCCGATGCCGATCGCCCGTGGTTCCGGCAGCGCGCCGCCGACCTGACCGTCGTCCTCGAGCCGATCAGCACCGACGAGGAGATGCGCCGCGCCGACGCCGCCGGCCGCGACCTGGAGGACTACTTCATCGGCCTGATCGCCGAGCGCCAGCGCTCCCCGCAGGAGGATCTGACCAGCGCTCTCGCCGCCACCGGCTCCGGCCTGACCGGCGCCGAGCTGCTCGCCAACCTGGTGCTGCTGCTGGTCGCCGGCTTCGAGACCACCACCAACCTGCTCGGCACCGGCCTGCGCATCCTGCTCGACCATCCCACCCACGCGGCCCGCCTGCGTGCGGACCCCGAGCTGGCTCCGGCGTACGTCGAGGAGATCCTCCGCTACGACTCACCGGTCCAGCTGACCACCCGCTTCACGTCCACCCCGCTCGACGTGGGCGACAGCGAACGGCTGCCCTCCGGCGCTGCCCTGACGGGGCTGCCCTCCGGCGCCGCCCCGACGGGGCTGCCCTCCGGCGCCGCCCCGACGCGGCTGCCCGGAGGCGCTGCGCTGACCATGCTGCTCGGCGCTGCCAACCGCGACCCGGCCCGCTACCCCGACCCACACCGCTTCGACCCGGACCGCCCAGCAATCCAGCCCGTCTCCTTCGGCGGTGGCGCCCACTACTGCCTGGGCGCACCCTTGGCCCGGCTGGAGGCCCAGGTGGCTTTCCCGCTCCTGCTGACCATGCTGCCCCGGCTCGCTCTGGCCGGTGAGCCCGTGCTCCGCGATCGTCTGGTGCTGCGCGGCTACGCCAAGCTCCCCATCACGACAGGCTGACCAGCCGGATGTCTGAGGAACCGTCCCGATCCGGCGCCGCCGCCCCGCCTGACGACCCGGCGCCGCCTGGCGACCCGGCGCCGCCTGGCGACCCGGCGCCGCCTGGCGGCGCGGCCCCGCTCGGCCGAGCTGCTGCGACTGGTAATGCTGGCATTTCCGGGGAAGCGGTGGGCGAGTTCGATGATCTTGGAGTGCGGGGAGCCGCGGACTTCTTCTATGAGGCCGGCGTCTTGAAGCGGACCCCGCGCAGCGGGTGGGCGCTCGCCCGGATGGCCAACCGGGAGTCTGTCGCGGATCACTCGTTCCGCACCGCATTG
The DNA here is from genome assembly GCF_036053395.1 of Actinoplanes sp. NBC_00393. Lineage (NCBI taxonomy): Bacteria > Bacillati > Actinomycetota > Actinomycetes > Micromonosporales > Micromonosporaceae > Actinoplanes > Actinoplanes sp. NBC_00393. The sequence goes on from NZ_CP107942.1 coordinate 1,668,448, forward strand.
ATAGCGATGACGATGGCAACGATGGCCGGCGCCGACCCGGACCGGGCGGCCACCCTCGCGCTGTTGCACGACCTGCCGGAGGCCCGGCTGGGCGATATGCACCATCTCACGCGGCGGTACCTTGACGAGCCGAAGCCGTTCCTGCGGGTGATCGAGGATCAGACCGCGGGGCTTCCGGACGGGGTTCGGGAGCTGATCCGGGACCGGGCCCTGCAGTGGGTCGAGCAGGATTCCGTGGAGGCCCGGATCGCCAAGGATGCCGACGTCATCGAGTCCGTGCTGCATCTGCGGGAAAGTCTGGCCGAGCGGCCGGAGTTGGCGAGGCGCTGGGTGGAGTACCTGGCAGCCTCGGTGAAGACCGAGGTGGGCCGCGCAATGCTGGCCGAGATCCGGGCCACCGATCCGGACGACTGGTGGCCGCGGACCGTCACCGGTGACCTTGATGGTGGCGCTGAGAGCGGCGGCGCAGGGTCAGGCCGATGATGATCGTGGTCAGGGTGACGGTGAAGGCCAGAATGTTGGGGACTACCAGGGGCCAGTCGGCGCGGGTCCAGCCGTAGGCGATCCAGAGCGCGAAGCCGGGCAGCAGCAGGGCGAAGTAGCCCAGCGAGATGTCGGCTGAGGAACGTCGGGTGATCATGCGCTTGATCTGCAGGGCGGGGGCCAAGGCCATCACCACGCCCCAGGCGGCCGCTGTGAGACCGAGAAAAGACTCCATGGTCCGTTCACCTCGCGAGATTGAGGCGCTCGGCCGGGCGGGCCGCGTCGACCTGGGGTCGGGAGCGCAAACGTGGCCACGCCGAATATAACCGCGGCCGCGACAGGACGCGAAGCTTTGCGCGGACCGCGCCAGAGAGCGGCGGCCGCGGAGGCCGGGCGGGCCAGGTTGGTGGCGCGGCGCGGTGGCTGGGGTGGTGACGGGGCGCGGTGGCCGGGTTGGCGGCGGGGCGCGGTGGCCGGGTTGGCGGCGGGGCGCGGAGAGCGCCCCGCCGCCGGGTTCAGGTCAGCAGCGGCCCAGGTCCTGCCACTGTTCGGTCCAGCCGGGTTCGGAGCCCTGGGTCCAGTACCTGGCCTTCCACAGGTGCACGCCGTCGCCCGACTTGGGGCCGGACGGGTCGCCGTACTTGCTCTTCTCGTGTTTCACGACGTTGCCGCCGGTGTAGACCGTGCCGAACTGCCAGGCCGGCGCCGAGGTGCAGTTGCCGGCCGGAGGCTGGCTGGTGGACGGCGACGGGGACGGGGAGGACGGCGACGGGGAGGAGGGTGAGGGGGAGGGGTTCGAGCACGGTCCGGACGAGGCGACCGAGTCGTGGAACGCGGTGCCCGCCGAGCGGTAGGAGCCGGTCTGCGAGGAGACCTGCGACGGGCTGAGTACCTGGTTCTTGGCGAACAGCACCCAGTCCACCTGCTCGATGTACGTGGACAGCCCGCCGGTATGGGTGGCCAGGTCGATGAACCACAGGTTCCAGTTGATGGTCATCGTCTGCCGCGGGAAGTACTTGCCGCCGTGCACCCCGACCTGCACGCCGTCGATGTAGTAGACGACCTGCCCGTTCGCCACCTGGGCGACCAGGTCGTGCCAGCCGTCCAGGCTGGACCGCTGCGACGAGTGCAGGTTGTCGGCGTACCAGGGGTCGGCGCGGTACGTGTACCAGGTGGTCTGGTAGTTGATCGGCCCGGTCTCGCCCCAGCCGCCGTTCGGCAGGTACTCGGAGATGTCCAGCTCGCTGTACGTGGGATCCATGTCCCCGTTGAGCGGGCTGATCGTGAAGAACGTCTGGTTGATGTGGTCGCCGTCGTTGCCGCTGACCGGTGCGTCGGTGAACCGGACCCGGCTGGCGTAGGTCCCTTCGAGATAGCGCTTCTGCGTGGAGTAGAGCTCGGCGTGCTTGGTGCCGGCGGCGGTGCCGTCCGTCGACGCGGTGAGCTGCATGACCTTCTGGCCGCCGGAGGTCGGGAAGGTGATCGCCGACGCCGACCAGTTGGCGCCGGGCACACCCGGCCCGCCCTGGTAGGTGCGCGGCGTCCAGCCGTTGGCGGTCAGGGCCGGGTCGGCGGACGAGGCGTAGTGGAAGTCGTCGAAGAGGTAGCCGCAGTCAGCGGCGGCGGCGCTGCCGGCGTTGGCAGCGACGAAGCCGAAGGTGGACAAAGCGGACACCAGTAGGCCTGCGAAGAGACGTCTACCCATGGACATGGATGACTCCTAAGAGGGGGATTACCGGACCGCGCCGGCGGTCATCCCGGCGCGGATGTGCCTCTGGAACGCGACGTAGGCGACGAGCACCGGCAGCATGGCGATGGTCAAGCCGGCGAACAGGCCGCTCCAGTCACTGTCGTAGCCCTGGCTGACCGACAGGGCGGCCAATCCCTGCGCCAGGACATATCGCTCCGGGTCCGGATTCAGCACGAGCGGCAGCAGGTACTGGTTCCACAGACCCAGAAAATTGAAGATGCCGACCGCGACCAGCCCGGGCCGGGCGAGCGGCAGCATCACGCGGAAGAACACCGCGCCGTGCCCGCAGCCGTCCAGGAAGGCCGCCTCGGCGACCTCGGTGGGCAGCGTGCGGAAGAAGGCATGCAAGAAGAAGACGGTGAAGGGTACGGCGTAAGCCGTGTAAACCAGGATCAACCCGTGATACGTGCCGAGCAGCCCGAGTTGCTCCACCACGAAGAACAGCGGCACGAGCGCGAGGAACACCGGGAAGAACATGGCCGCGACGAACGTGTAGTAGACGACCCGGTTGCCCCGGAACCGATACCGCGCCAGGGCGTAGGCGACCAGCGACCCGAGCAGCATGGTCAGCACCAGCGCCCCGCCGACCACGATCAGGCTGTTGAAGAAGTACCGCCCGATGCTGGCCGCCGTCCACGCCCGCGACCAGTTCTCGAAGTGCAGCGACGACGGCGGCGACCACGGCGAGTTGAGGATCTCCTCGTCCGTCTTCAGCGAGCTGATCACCGCCCAGATCAGCGGCAACGCGGTCACCACGGCCCACGCGAACATGGCCAGGTGGGGTAGCGGATTCGGCCGTGCAGAAGGCGGCGCGGAAGAATCAGAACGAACCGGGGGACGTTCCAGAAGAGCCGTCATGCCATCTCCACCTGATTCCGACGGCCCCAGCGGAGCGCGAACACCGCGAGCGTGAGCGAGGCGAAGAACAGCGCCACCCCCATCGCCGTGGCGTAGCCGAACTTGCCGTACGTGAACGCGGTCCGATAGAGCGACAGCCCGACCACCTCGGTCGCCCCGTCCGGCCCGCCCGGCCCGACCGTCATGACCTGCACCAGCACGAACCCGTCCAGCGCGAGAATGCCCAGGTAGACGAAGGCGACCTGCACACTCTCCCGGACCAGCGGCAGCGTCACCCCCCGGAACGTCGCCCACCGGCCGGCGCCGTCCAGCGTCGCCGCTTCGAACAACTCGCGCGGGATCGCGTCGATCGCCGCGCTGAACAGCACCACGTAGAACCCGACCGACGACCAGACCACCACGGCCATCACCGCGATCAGCGCCCACGACGGTTCACCCAGCCAGCTCTGCGCGAGCCCGGACAGCCCGACCGCCCGCAGCCCCGAGTTGAGCAACCCGGTGTTGGGGCTGTAGACGAACGCCCAGAGCACCCCGATGATCACCAGCGACAGCATCTGCGGGAAGAAGTAGACGATCTGGTACGCCGAGGAGCCGCGGACCGGCCGGCGACCGTTCAGCATGCTCGCCAGGAACAGCGCGATCGCGATCGTCGCGGCCGGGACCACCAGCAGCATCACGGCGTTGTTGCGCACGGCGTCGAGGAACAGCGTGTCGCCGCCGAGCCGGGCGAAGTTGTCCGTCCCGACGAAGTGCGCCTCGCCGGCCACCCCGGTCCAGTCCGTCATCGACAGATAGAAGGCCTGGGCGTACGGCGAGAGCACGAAGACGACGTGCAGCACCAGCGCCGGCACGAGTGCGGCGAGCAGGAACCGCCACCGGCCGTGCTTCATCAGCGGGTGTACTTGACGACGGTGGTGTCCTTCGCGAGGGCGTCGGACGCCTTCTGGATCCGGGTGGACCAGTCGGCCGGGCTGATCCGCCGGTTCACCAGCTCACCGGTCGCGTCGTCGACCGCTTTGGCGAGCGGCGCGTACCACGTACGGAATCGGTAGTTGAAGGCGTTGGGGCCGGCCGCGACCACCGTGTCGCGCACTGAGCCGAGCCCGCTGGTCAGGGTGAGCCCTTCGGTGGCGCCGGCCACCGCCGGCAGGGTGTTGTTCGCCTGGGCGAACTCCTTCGCCGACGCCAGGGAGAAGAGGATCCGCAGGTACTCCTGGCCGCCGGCGACGTTCTTCGCCTTGGCCGGGACCAGGTACGACTCGCTGCTGGCGGCCTGCACCGCGGTGACCGGGAGCTTGTCGCCGGCGCCGCCGGGCACGGTGCCCATCAGCATGTCGAAGCCGGCCGGGGTGACGTCCTTCTGCTCGGCCTCCAGCCAGGAGCCGCACGGGATGAACGCGGCCTTCTTCTGGCACCAGGCGGCCTGCGCCTCGGTGTGCGACAGCGCCTCCGAGCCGGACATGAGGTAGCCCTTGCCGGCCAGCTCGGCGAACGCCTCGGCGGCCTGCACCAGACCCGGCTGCTTCCAGGCGTCCGGCTGCAGGTTGTCGACCGCCTTGACCAGGTCCAGCCCGCCCGCCTTCGCCGCCATGGTGAGCAGCGGGTCGTTGATGTACTCCGGGTATTTGCCCTGGTAGGTCCAGGGGGCGATGCCGGCCTTCTTGATCGTCTCGCTGAGGGCGAGCATGTCGTCCCAGGTGGTCGGGTAGGTCCAGCCGCGCTCGGCGAACAGCGACTTGGAGTACCAGACGCCCCAGGCGGTGTAGGTGAAGTTCAGCACGACCGGGCTGCCGCCGAACGTGCCGTCCTCGACCACGCCGGGGAGCAGGGTGTCGCGGACCTTCTTGCCGGGCTGGTCGAACGCCGGCGCGTCGAGCAACTCGGCCAGGTCGGTGACCTGCTTCGCGTTCACCAGGGTGGCGATGTCGAGCCGGCCGGCGCCGGTGTTGTCGACGACGTCGGGTGGGTTGCCGGCGACGAAGCGGGGCTGCATCGCCTCGCCGACCTTCTGCAGTCCCTTGTGGTCGATCGTGGCCTGCGGGTACTTCTCCTTGTACTTGTTCTCCGCCTTGATTGCGTACTCGTCGCCGTACCCGCCCTTGAAGACGACCACCTCGAGGGACGCTTCGGGCTTGACGCCCAGGGGGTTCTCGGCGCTCTTGGCGCCACCGGTGTCAGCCGGTTTGCCGCCGTCGTCGCTGGTGGTGACGCAAGCCGCGAGCAGGGGCGCGGTCACTGCCGCGGCACCGGCCGTTTTGAGCAGGCTTCGCCTGGTGGGGTACGGTCTGAGCTGGGATTCAGGGTTCATGACAGTGGGCTCTCTTCCTATGCGGTACGCCGGATGCGCCCGGCGTACCGCGCCTCGAGTTCTGCGTTGTGTTCCTTGCCGCCGGGCACGTTGTCCGACAGGTAGACGGGCGGGACGATCCCCGCCGCGAGCAGACGGTCGACCACCTCGACGACGATCTGCTGGGCCAGCAGCGCCGCGGTGATCGAGGAGACGGCGCCGACCGCGCCGCCGCCGGGCAGGGGGAGCGTGGCGTCGCCGTACGGAGCTCCGTTGTCCAGAACGACGTCCGCGATGTCGCCGAGCTTGCGCCCGCTGGGGTGCCGCGACGCGACGCCCGCCGAGTGCTCCGCCGAGACGATCGCGACCAGCGGATGGCCGCGTTCCTTGACGAGCAGGGCCATCTCGACGACCGCGCCGTTGATCCCGGAGTTGGAGGCGATCACGAAGGCGTCGTCCGGCTTGACCGGCGCGAGCCGGTAGAGCCGGTGGGCGATCTCGGTGTTGCGCTCGACCATCGGGTCGGCGAGCGCTTCCAGGGGTTCGCCGCCGTAGAGGACGATGTCGCGCAACGCGATCCGGTTGGTCGGGACCAGCCCGCCGGCCCGCCCGGCGATCTCCATGGCCAGGGCCTCGGAGTGCCCGCAGCCGAACGCCTGGATGACGCCGCCGGCCGTTATCGAGGTGGCCAGCAGCTCGGCGGCCTGGGACTTCGCCTCCTGCTGGCCGCGGCCGACCCTGGACACCAGTGCTTCGATCTTGGATAAGTAGTCCCCGCTCACGTCGTTCCCTTCTCCACCCGCCGTTTGCGGGTCGGCAGCTTCTCCGGCAGGCGGTGGGCGTCCACGGCGCGGACCGTCAGCTCGAGGGCGTCGGCGGTGCGCTCGTAGGTGCGCTGCGCCACCGCCACGTAGATCAGGTCCAGGACGAGCAGTTGCGAGTGCAGGGCGGAGAGCGCGGCCAGCCGGAACGTGGTCTCCAGCACGCTCGTGGTGAACACGACGTCGGCCACCTCGGCGAGCGGCGACCGGTTGAAGCTGGTCACCGCGACGGTGAGGGCGCCGTGGTCGGCGGCCTCGGCCAGGGTCTCGATCACCTCGCGGGTGCGGCCGGAGTGCGACAGGCCGATCGCCACGTCGCCCGGCAGCAGCAGGGCCGCGTTGGTGAGCGCGGTGTGGCTGTCCTGCCGGTGCCAGACCGGCACCCGGATGCGCTCCAGCCGGAACGCCATCTCGCGGGCCGCCGTGCCGCTGCTGCCGAGCCCGAACAGCTCGACGCGCTGCGCACCGGCGATGGTCGCGGCCACCCGCTCGATGTCCTCGATCTTCAGGGCTGCCGCGGTGCTCTGGATGGCCCGGGTGTCGGCCGCGGCGACCACGCCGAGCACCTGGTCGAGGGGGTCGCCGGGGGAGATGTCGCCGCTGATGTCGGTCTCCCAGCGGGCCTGCTCGGCGCGCCCGGTCTCGGTGGCGACGGCGACGCGCAGGCTGGCGTAGCCCTTGAAGCCGAGCGTGCGGCTGAACCGGGTGACGGTCGCGGTGGAGGTCCCGGAGCGCTCGGCCAGGTCTACGATGGAGGCGTGGGCCGCGGTCTCCGGGTCGGCCAGGATCGTCTCGGCGATCCGGCTCAGCGCCTCCGGCATCTGCGGCCCCTCGATGCGCAGCCGCCCCAGCAGCCCGCCGCTCTCACCCGTCATCGGTTGGTCATCCTTTTCATCGATTGCCGTTGCCGATGAAAATTACGACCGTCTTCACTCCTAGTCAACAATCAATTTCTGTGTTTCGATCCAGGCCATGAATCTCGTGGTAGGTGTCGACGCCGGCGGCACCGCCTCCCGCGCGGTGGTCGCCGACCTGGCCGGCAGGGTGGTGGGGCGGGGGAGCGCCGGGCCGGGGAACCCGCTCGCCGCCGGGCCGGCCGCGGCGCACGCCATCGCCGGCGCGCTGCGCCAGGCGCTGTCCGGAGTGGACCCGGCGGCGGTCACCGGCGGCGTGCTCGGCCTGGCCGGCACCTCGGCCTGCGCCGACCCGGTGATCAGCGCGGCGCTCGCGCAGGCCTGGTCCGACGCCGGCCTGACCTGCCCGAAGACGGTGGTCGGAGACGCGGTGACGGCCTTCGCGGCGGGCACCTGCGCGCCATCCGGTGCGGTGCTCATCGCCGGCACCGGCGCGGTCGCCGCGGCCATCGAGAACCACGAGACGGTACGCGTGGCGGACGGGCTGGGCTGGCTCCTCGGCGACGAAGGGTCCGGCCACTGGTTGGGGATGAGCGCGCTGCGCTCGGCCGTCCACTCCTGGCCGTCCCCGTTCGCGTCGCTGGTCGCCGCCCACGCCGGCGTCACCGGCCGGGATGAGCTGATCCGCTGGGCTCAAGGTCTGCCGCACGCCCGGATCGCCGCCCTCGCGCCGCTGGTCTGTGCGCAGGCCCGGGCCGGCGACCCGTCCGCGGCCGCCATCGTGACCGCGGCCGTGCGCCATCTGACGGCGACCCTGGACAGCCTCGGCGCGGACGGGCCGGTCGTCCTGGCCGGTGGTCTGCTGGCGGCAGACACCCCGGTTCGCGACGGCCTGCTCGCCGTCCTGGACGCCCGCGGCGCCACCGCCCTGATCAGCCGCGACCCGGCCGCGGCCGCCGCCTGGCTGGCCGCGCGGGAACTGCCGGGCATCGACCCCGCCACCCTGCATGCCGCGCTTCTCGGCGCGGAGGACACGCCGCCCGGCTTACCTCAGCCGGCCACCCGGTAGGAGGCCTTGCCGGAGTGCTTGGCCTGGTACATCGCCTCGTCGGCGAGATCGAGCAGGGACGACGCGCTGCGCGAGTCTGGTGCGGCGACGGCCACGCCGACGCTGGCGCCGATCCGTGCCTCGTCGTGCTCGGTGACCCGGATGGGCACCTGCAAGGCGGTGCCGATGCGCTCGGCGACGGCCGGGAAGCCGTCCGGTGGGCGGTGCCGGATCAGGACCGCGAACTCGTCGCCGCCGAGCCGGGCCACCAGGTCCTCGTCCTCGGTGACGGCCCGCAGGCGCAGGCCCGTCTCCACCAGGACGGTGTCGCCGGCTGAGTGGCCGTAGCGGTCGTTGACCGGCTTGAAGTCGTCGAGATCGATCAGGAGCACGCCGACCGGTTCGGCCGCGTCAAGCGCCGCGTCCAGGCGGTCCAGGAACATCGCCCGGTTGGCGAGCCCGGTGAGGCTGTCGGTGAACGCCATGGTGTGCAGCCGGGCGGCGAGCGCGTCGCGTTCGGCGAGCAGGTCCGCGTTGTCGAGGAAGGCGACCAGCTGCCGGGCCACCACGATGCCGGTGCTCCCGATCGCGCCGGCCAGGATGGTCCAGGCGCGTACATCCAGCCCGGAGATGGCCAGGCTGACCACCAGCAGCACGTAGGTGGCGGCCACTGCGAGGTACGGCAGCACGCTGTACGGCCGGCTCTTCGTCGCCGGTCGCGCGCCTCGGCCGGTCCGGTACCAGCGGTGCTGCAACCAGGCGACCAGCAGCAGCATCGCGTGCGAGCCGACACTCATGGCGAACACCCAGCCGGGCCGTCCGGTGCGCGCCAACTCGGGGCCGAGGGCGCGGGCGACCGCCTCCACGGCCGCGGCCACGGTCCCGAGGACACCGACGTTCCACCGGAACGGGTTGACCCCGCTCAGATAGAGCCGGCTGACGATGAACACGACCAGCAGCACCACGACCGGGCCGGTGACCACGCCCAGCACATCGCTCGCGGTGATGACTCCCTCGCCCCAGCCGCTCGCGATGGTCCAGTACAGCGCGTACGCGCCGGCCGCGACCACGATCGTCGCGAGGTCGAGCAGGTAGCAGAGCCGGTCGCGGGCCGATCGGTGCGGCAGGCGGTAGGTCAGCGAGGCGACCAGCACCATCACCGCGCCGCAGGCCAGAGCAACAGTGCGGGCGACGCCGGTGCCGTTCACCGCGTCCGCGCCGGTGGGAGCGGCCAGGGTCAAACCGACCTGGACCCAGTCGCCGACGCTGAAGAACACCCCGGCCCAGGCGAAAGCCCGCCAGAACCGGCGTTCCGGGTCGTCGTGGCCCATCAGCCGGACGGCCCGGAACGAGTAGTAGGTCATCACGCTCGCGAACGAGGCGACGGCGACCCAGGCGGTGATCGACTGCACCGCCGGGCTTCCGCCCGGGAGCAGGAAGAGGCAGCTGAGCAGCGCGGTGACCGCGGCGACGCACACCGGAACAGTGCGCATGACCCTCCCGGTGTGCGTCCGACGTTGCCCTGATCTACCGCCTCATCGGTCGCGCGGGCGCTCAGTTGAGGCCCTTGGCGTCGATGTCGAGCTCCTCGACCCGGGACTTGTCCTTGTTCCACTTGCTGACCCGGTGCATCAGGTACGCGAACGTGGTCCCCGGCTCCCACACGATGGTCGTCCGGCCCTTCGCGCTGCCCGACGCCTTCGTGCTGATCCGCACCTTCGCGGCGCTGAGCACCTCGGCCTCGATGTCGGCGGTCTTGGTGCCGGACGCGGCGAACGACTCGGCGATCTTCGCCTCCACCACGACCCAGATGGTCGAGACGATCCGGCCGTCCCGGCCCTCCTGGGCGAGGAACCGGCGCGCCCCGGTCGCCTCGGTGTTCAGCATCTGCTGCAGCGGGCCCTCGTCGATGACGAACTTGGCCAGCTTCAGCTTCGCCGATTTCGCCTTCTCGTACGAGAAGCTGGTGCCGGCCTCACCGCTGACCACGAAGTACTTCAGCCCGCCCTGGGCCTCCACGTCCGCCTTCGCCTGGCGGCTCCAGTCGATGTCGGCGGTGGTGACGTACCGGACCCGGCCCTTCAGCACCTTGCGGTCGACGTGGTTGGTGACGTTGAGGCTCGCCTTCGTGCCCAGCGGGTCCTCCTTCTCGCCGTACGAGCACATCAGTACGTCCTCCGACTTGTCCCGGAAGTACCGCTCGCCGTTGTAGACGAAGGTGTGCTTCTCGACTCGTGACTCGGACATCTTTCGTTCCCCCCTCGGGTGACGGGTGTTTCGGATGTCCCTCAGCGTCAGGACCGCGCGTTAGCCGATCGCTAGCCACGGCCGTGAGTGCGTAATTGTTGGCGTTCGGGCGAAGCCGTCAGTCCGTTACGCGACGAGGTGGTTGTCCGGGCCGGGTTCCGGCCGCCTGATGGGGGAGTGCGAACATCCGCCCGGCGTCTCGACGGGCCACCAAGGGCGATCAGCGGTGAGATCCTGCGGACCGGTCTGATCGATCAGCTGGGCGCCCGCTGGGACGTGCCGGTGACGACGGTGGTCGCAGGGCCGGGCTTCGGCAAGTCCACCGCCCTGGCCCAGGCGGTCCGGTTGCACGCCGTCGACCCGCGCGGGCTGGAGGCCTGGGTCACCTGCGAGCCGGGTGACGAGGACGCCCGGCGGCTGGCCACGGCGATCTGCGAGGCGTTCGGGGTGGAGGCGCCCGCGGTGGCGCCGCTGGACATGGTGGTCGAGGCGCTCCGGTCGGCGTCGCCGGTCGAGTCCTGCCTGGTGCTGGACGACGTGCACGAGGTGGCGCCCGGGTCGTCGGGGCATCGGATGATCGCGGAGCTCGTACCCCGCCTTCCGGCCGGCGCCCATCTGGTGCTGGCCGGGCGAACCCTGCCGCCGTTGCCACTGGCCCGGCTGCACGCCGCGGAGCGGCTGCGGTGTCTCGGCGAGTCCGGTCTGGCCTTCGACGCGGACGAACTGGACCGGGCCGCGCTGAACGCCGGCCGCCCGGCCGGGGACGTGACCGGGCTGGGTGGCTGGCCGGCGCTGGTACGGCTGACGCTGGCCGCACCGGCCGGTGTCGCGCGGGACTACCTGTGGGACGAGGTGGTGTCCGGGCTCGGTGACGCCGACCGGGACCTGCTGTTGCACCTGGCGGTGCTCGGTTCCGCCGACGCCGGGACCCTGCACGATCTGGCCGGCGTGGACGCGGACCTGGACCGGCTCGCGGAGCGGGTGCCGCTGGTCGCCCGCTTCCGCGACGGCGAGATCCGGGCGCACCCGCTGTGGACGAACGCGCTGGTCCGGCTCCTGCCGGCGGAGCGGGTGGCGCAGGTCCGGGCCCGGGCCGCCGATCTGCTGCTGGACCGCGGGGACGCGCTGCGGGCCGGGTCGATCGCGATCACCGCCCGGGACGTGGCGCTGCTCGACCGGGCCGCCACGTCCCTGGTGGCCTCGACGCTGGCGACGTTTCCGCAGGACACCGGGGAGCGCTGGCTCGCCGCGGTGCCGGAGGTCGAGCACGCCCGGCCGGGCCTGCGGTTGCTGTCCGCCGCCACCCGGTACGCCTCGCGCGCTCACGACGCGTCGGTGGACGCCATGGTCGACGCCGCGGCGCGGGCCGCGTACGAGTCCGGCGACCTGCGGACCAGAACCGCGGCGTTCAGCCTGGCCACCATCGCGGCGCACGCCCGGGGCGACGAGTCGCGGCTGGCCGAACTCTTCCAGGAGGCGCTCGAGCTGCCCAGCGCCGACGCCGAGCCCACCCTGCGGATGCTGCTGGCGGGGGTGCGTGGGGCGATCTTCGAGCTGATGGGCTCGGTGGAGGAGGCGCTGGCGCTGGTGGAGTCGCTGTCGCCGGAGGACATCGAGCAGCAGCCCGGCAAGATCATTGTTCGGTTCCACGTCTACCTGCTGCTGCTGGCCGGGCGCGCGGACGAGGCCGCGTCGGTGGCCGCGGCGCACCTGGCCACCTCGCCCTACGCGCACGTGCGGCGGATGCCGCAGTTCGCCCGCTGGATGGCCGGCTACCCGGCTGACTTCCTGCCCGGCGCCGACGGCTCCGCCGACAGGCCGGCCTACCTGCCGGACTCGGACGCCAACGACCGCTACCGGTTCAACTTCCTGGCCTTCGCTGCGGTGGTGGCCGCCTCGCTCGGCGATCATGCCGCGCTGCACCACGTCTCCGGGCAGCTGGACGCGAGCGGGCTGGGCGCCGACACCCGCGACGCCGCCATGCTGACGGTCGCTGCCGCGGCCAGGCACGTCCTGCTCGGCGACGAGCCCGCCGCCGGCGCGGCGATCGCGGACTTCCTCGCCGGCAATCCACTGACGGATCCGGTTGCCGCGGTCCATCTGCGCCGCTTTCTGGCGTACGGATATGTGCTCTCACCCGCCGCCCGGCAGCTCTGGGACACCGAGCCGCTCGGACCCGCCCACCAACGGGTCCGCGAGGCGGCCCGCCTTCTGGTGGCGGCCCGCGCCGGCTGCCTGACCGGTACCGGCGACGTCACCCCGGAGACCGTGCTGATCTCCTTCCCGCTGCCCTGGTCGGTCGAGCTGGCCGCACACGCCGAGGCGGCCGGTCTGCCGTTCGGCCGGGAGCTGCTGCAATGGCTCGCCGACAACCTCGGCCGCCGCGCCCACGAAGCCCTGCGGCAGCTGGCCGGGCACCATCCCGGCGCCCGCCAACTGCTCGCTGCCGTCCCGGTGGCCCCGGACGGCCGGACCCGGGTCGAGGTGCTCGGGCCGCTGCGGGTGCTCGCCGACGGCGCCGAGACGCATCCGGCCGACCTGCGCCGCCGCCGGGTCCGCGAGCTGATCACCGTGCTCGCGCTGCACGGCGAGCTGGACCGCTCCCGCGTGATGAATCTGCTCTGGCCCGACCTCGAGTCGGAGGCCGCCGCCCGCAACCTGCGGGTCACGCTCACCTACCTGCGCCGGGTGCTGGCCGGGCACGTCCGCGCCGACCGGTGCCGGATCCGCCTGGTCCGCTCCGAATCGCTCACCGTCGACCTGGCCGAACTGCGCGAGAACCTCGACGAGTCCCGCCGGGCCCGGGGCCGCGGCGACCCGGGCGCGGCCGACGCCGCGCTGACCGCCGCGATCCGGCTGTGGCGCGGGGAACCGCTCGCCGAACTGGCCGGCCGTCCGGAGTTCGAGGGCCCGGTCGCGGCGCTGCTGGCGGAACTCACCGAGGCCGCCCTGACGCTCGGCGAGCGCCGCCTGGCGCAGGGCGACACCGCCGCGGCCGGGGAACTGGCCCGGCGTGCGCTGACCGCGGAACCGTACGCCGAGCGCGGCATGCGCCTGCTGCTGGCCGTGGAGACGCAGCGCCGGGACCCGACCGGTCTGGAACGGGCGGTACGCCGGGTGCGTGAAGCGCTGACGGCTCTCGGCGCGGCACCCGAACCGGCCACCGCGATCGTGCTCCGCCAGGCGCACCTGACCCGGACCCGCGTTCTCGCAAGTTCCTTCACCTTACGCAAGATCTTGCAAAGATCGACGTTTGCACCTTAATCTATGGCCGCTTTCGCCGTGATCCACCCTTCTTCGCGGGAGAACTATGCGTTCATTCCTTCTTGCCCTGCTCGTCGGGGTCGCGAGCCTGCTGACCATCTCCGGGCCGGCTGCCGCCTCACCGCCACCGCCCAGCCGGCTCGGTGGCCCGGACCTCGGCGGCTACTGCCGCACGCTCGGCTACACCGATGTCGCGCTGACCGGCGCCACCGCGTACGACTGGCACTGCGTGGCCGGCGGCCGCCAGGGTGACCTCAGCTTCGAGGCCGCCTGCGAATGGACGTACGGCAACGAGCACGCCGTCGACCGGATCGGCGTCTTCACCGACCCGCACTCGGTGACCTGCTGGATGGTTCAGCCCGACATCGTCGCGCCGGACTTCGAGGAGTACTGCACCGCCAACGGCCACAGCGCCTCGGCATTGCTCGGCACCACCGCGTACGACTGGCACTGCGTCAACTACAACCGGGCCGGGCCGACCTACTTCGACGTCGACGTGGCGAAGGTCTGCCGGGAGACGACGTTCGGGTACGCGACCCTCGACCGTTTCGTCAATTTCTACGACGCGAACACCTGGCAGTGCCGGGTCTGATCGCCTGATTCCGGGGTGGTGCGGGACCGCATCACCCCGGATCAAGTGATCTGAATCGGACAGGCCCCAGCGGACGCTCACGGTTGTCGCTTTGCTGACGCTCCTTGCCCCGGCGAAGTCGGTCATGATTGCCTGACGCGCGGGGACCGCCACGGGGGCGGTGAATCGGTGGGCCCGCGCAATCGGCTGTCCCACCGAGCCGGGTTCTCTCGTACGGTGACGGGGTGGTTGCGGTCATGACAACGCTGCCGTTGACGGTCGCCAAGACGGCCCGCCCACAGACCCTGCGGGCCGAAGTGGACCGCCAGCGGCTGTTCCGGCTGCTCGACTCGGCCGTCCGCGAACCGGTCACGGTGATCTGCGCCGGGGCCGGCTGGGGCAAGACGACACTCGTCTCGGCCTGGGCGCAGAGCCGGAAGGCGGACGTGGCCTGGCTCAGCCTGGACCGGCACGACAACGAGCCGGAGCTGTTCTGGGCGTACGTGCTGGCCGCCCTGCGCGTCGCCGGTGCGGTGACCGGGGACAACCCGCTCGCCGGGATGAGCTCGGTTCCGGCCGACGAACGCGAGCGCGGCCGCCGGCTGGCTGCGGGACTGGGAAGTCTGCCCGAGGACACCGTGCTCGTCCTCGACGACTTCCACGAGATCGACGACCCGCGGGTTCTGGCCGAGATGAACGACCTGCTGCGGCATCCGCCTGGGCCGCTGCGGATCGTGCTCGTCACGCGTACCGAACCGCAGTTGTCCCTGCATCGCCTGCGGACCGCGGGCCGCGTCGCCGAGATCCGCACCGGCCACCTGGCGTTCACCGGCGCCGAAGCCACCGCCCTGGTCGGCCGGCACGGCCTCGACCTGAAACCCGCCGACCTGAGCACCCTGCTGGAACGCACCGAGGGCTGGGCGGTCGGCCTGCACCTGGGCGCCGGATTCCTCGCCGAGCCGGGCGGCAGCCGCTCGATCGCCGACTTCGCCGGGGACGTCCGCGGCATCGACCAGTACCTGATCGAGGAAGTGCTGACCGGCCGCTCCCGGCGCCAGCGCCGATTCCTGCTGCAGACCAGCATCTGCGAGCGGGTCTGCGCCGACCTGGCCAGCGCGATCACCAACCAGGAGGACGCCCAGCGGGTCCTCGAGCAGCTCGAGAACGACAACAACTTCGTGGTGCGCCTCGGTGCGAAACCGCTCTGGTTCCGCTACCACCACCTGCTGCGGGAAGCCCTGGAACACCGCCTGGCCCGGGAGTCGCCGGGCACGGTCACCGAACTGCACCGCCGGGCCGCCCGCTGGTACGCCGCCAACAACTCGGTCATGGAAGCGCTGACCCACGCCGCGGCCGCCCGCGACTGGCAGTACATCGGCCGGACCGTCACCGCGCACGCCTCGCACCTCGTGGTCTCCTCGCACCGGGCGGCCCTCATCAAGATCCTGAACCGGATCCCGGTCGACCGGCTCACCTCCACACCGGAACTGATGGTCTGCGGCACCCTGCTGCTGTTCCACGCCGGCGACTTCGACGCCCTCCCGGCCCGCGTCGCACGGGCCCGCGAGATGCTGCGCCGCCGCCCCGACGACCTCGCCGGGCGGCAGGCCGAGACCGTCCTGCTCGCCCTGCAACAGGCCGCCGACCGGGCCGTCGGCGACATGCCGGCCGTCATCACCGGCAACGACGCCATCCTCGAACTGCTCGGCGCCGCCGACGGAGCGGCCGCCGCGCAGCAACGTGCCGTCGCCACCAACAACCGCGGCCTGGCCCGGCTCTGGACCGGCGAACCCGACGCGGCCGGCCGGGACCTGTGGGCCGGGGTGAGCGGCGCCCGCGCCGGCGGTGTGGAACTCACCGAGATCAACGCCACCGGCCATCTGGCGCTGCTCCAGGTTCTCTGCGGATCCGTACGCGAAGCCGCCCAACTGGCCGGTGCCGCCCGCGACCTGGCCGCCCAGCGCGGCTGGCAGTACACCCTGCAGGCGGTCGCCGCCCACCTCGCGCAGGCCCTGGTCGACCTGGAACACCACGACCTCGACGCTGCGGAGGAGTCGCTACGGCACGGCATCCGCGCCCACCAGACCGACCGCGAGGCGGCGCTGCTGCTCGTCATCCGGGGTATTCAGGCCCGGCTGGCGATCGCGCGCGGCGTGCCCGCCCGCGCCCGCGTCTTCGTCGACGAGGCCCGGCGCGAACGCAGCGCCCGGCTCGTGGCGCCGGCCCTCGACCGCTGGCTGACCATCATCGAGGCCGAGGTCGACCTGGCCACCGGCCACCCCGAACAGGTCGGCCCACGCTTCACCACCCCGACCCCCGCCCAGGTCTCGCGGCACTCCACCGTCCCCGCCGCCCGGGCCGATCCGCGCCCCGCCGGCACCGCCCCAGGCCCGGTCTCGCCGCACTCCGCCGTCGCCGCTCCCGGCCAGGTTGCGCCGCACTCCGCCGTCGCCGCTCCCGGCCAGATTGCGCCGCACTCCGCCGTCGCCGCTCCCGGCCAGGTCGTGCCGCGCTCCGTCGGCGACGCTTCCGGCCAGAACTCCCTGCGCTCCGTCGGCGCCGCGTCCGGCCAGGTTGAACCGCGCAATGCCGGCCGGATGTTCGACCTCGACGAACGGGTCGTCCGTGCCCGGGCAATCTTCGCCACCCAGTCACCACGCCGTGCCGAAGAGCAACTCGCCACCGAACCGGACACCCTGCCGCAAACCGCCGCCACCGTGGCAGCCGGTGTACTCGGCGCGCTGCTGGCCGACGCCCACGGCGACGCCACCCGAGCCGTCGACCTGCTCGCCGAAGCCGTCGCGCTCGCCGCCCGGGAAGGCATCCGCCGCCCCTTCGCCACCCACGCCGGCGGTCGGCTCGACGACCTGTTGGACCGGCTCCGGCTGCTCGACCCCGGCCGGGCACCCCTGGTCGACGAGATCGTGCGCGGCACCACGAACCACACGGCCGCCGTCGCCGCCTACGGCCTCAGCGAACGCGAGGCCGAGGTACTCCGCTACCTCCCCACGATGCTGACCGCCGCCGAGATCGCCGTCGAACTCGGCGTCTCGGTCAACACCGTCAAAGCGCACATGCGTGCGATCTACCGCAAGCTCGGCGCGGGCCGGCGCAGCGAGGCCGTCACCCTCGGCCGCGACAACGGCTTCCTCTGACGTACGCACCCACCACCCGATCTTGCCCAGCTGCCTCCCAGTGTCGTTTCCGCGCGCCCGAAGCAGCGCTCACCGCCAGCCGGTCCGGTCCGGCTGGCTCTCAGTGTCGTTTCGTCGTGCCGGAAGCAGCCGTCACCGTCAGCCGGGCGGGTTCGGCCGGCTCTCAGGGTTGTTTCCGGGTGGGAAGCGACCGTGAGCGTCAGCCGAGCATCCTGGGCTGGCGCTCACGGCTGTTTCCGTGGGTGGGAAGCGACCGTGAGGGTCAGCCGAGCATCCCGGGCTGGCGCTCACGGCTGTTTCCGTGGGCGGGAAGCGACCGTCAGGGTCAGCTGAGCAATCAGGGCTGGCTCTCACGGCTGTTTTGGCGCGTTGGAAACAGCCGTCAGCGCCAGCCGAACCGACCCGGCTGGCTCTGACGGCTGTTTGGCGGCGGCGGAAGCAGCACTGAGAGCCAGCCGGGGCTGGAAGTCAGCGGCGGACGACGTGGGTGTTCTTGGCCGCTGGGTGCCGAGGCAGCAGGCGGACGTCGCTGTCGGCGCCGTTCTCGTCTTCCTCGCGCTGCGCAGCGGGCCGGAACAAAGCGGCCAACTTGTCGCCGTGGATCTTCTTCGGTTCGGCGGGTTCGTGTTTCGCTGTCATCTCCTCATCGTCGTCCCGCACGCGGCGGCGCGACGGCGAATCGGGACAACGATCAACTGTGTGCCCGGGCCAGGAGTGCGGTCAGCAGGGCAGCCGGGGTACGCGGGTCGTCCAGCGTGACGGCGAACCGGCGCCCGTCGCGCAACTGCAGCACCAGACCGGGGCCGCCGCGCAGCACCAGGGCGGTCCGGCCCGGCATGACGCGGTAACCCCAGCCGCCCCACTCCGTGGGGACGATCTCCGCAGTTTCGGCGCCGGCGATGTCGGTGAGAGGGATCTGCTTGATCGGTACGCCGATCAGGCCGGCCACCAGCCGCAACCCCCGCCGGTCGACGCTGACCCGGATCCGCCCGAACGTCAGCCCGGCCAGCAACGGAACCACCGCCACGAGCCAGAGCATCGACTCGGTCGTCACCGCGAGCACGGCGACCACTGCGGCGGACACCAGCGTCACACCGGCGAGCATCGGGGAACGCAGCGTCGTGCTGTACGCCGCCCGCTCCGTCGGCCCCAGGTCGAGCGGATCGACCGCGGGCGCCACCGGCAGCACCGGGCGTGAACTCTTGCCGGCCGCCGCGCGCACCACGAGACCCCAGGCCAGGCCGACCCCGAAGTACAGCAGCCGCCACCCGAGCCGCGGGTCGCCCGGGTCCGCGAGCGTCGCCGTAGCGGTGGCAACCCACATCCCGGCCGCAGCGCCGGACACTGCGCCCGCCGCGATCAGCATGAACCGGGCACCCGACAGAAGCCGCGCCGCACGCTCAACCGCGGCGAGGCCCGCCTCGTTCCCCGCCTGGCCCGCTTTGTCTCCGGCGAAGCCCGCGCTCCCGACGGTGTGGCCTGCGCTGCCGACGGTGTGGCCTGCGCTGCCGACGGTGTGGCCTGCGCTGCCGACGGTGTGGCCTGCGCTGCCGACGGTGTGGCCTGCGCTTCCGACGGTGTGGCCTGCGCTTGCGACGGTGTGGGCTGCGCGCGTTGCGATGAAGGCCGCGACCAGCGCAGTCACCCCGGCCACGATGCCGACGGTCAGCATGGCGGCCAGGAAACCGGTGGTGGAGCTGAATCGGTCGGGGTCGCCGGCGCCGTTCCAGTGCGTGGCGAGCCTGGATGGCAGCCGGTCGGACCACGCGGACCAGGTGGCCACGGTGACGGCCAGGGGTAGCCAGACCAATGCCGCCGCTGCCCACAGTCTTCTCACGGCTGTGCCTCCTTCACGATCGCCAGCATCTCTGCCTCCTCCAGTCCCTGCCGTTTGGCCTCGCGGACGAACTCCCGGGCCAACTCGACCAGCCGCAGCCGGGTGGCGTCGGCGTCGCCGCGCACCACGGCGCCCCGGCCGCGGCGCAGCTCGATCAGCTCCTCGTCACGCAACTGCGCGTATGCCCGCAGCACGGTGTGCAGGTTGACGTCCAGCACGTCGGCCAGCTCGCGCGCCGAGGGCAGGCGCTCACCCGGCGACACGTCGCCGCGCATGATGCCGCCTCGCACCTGAGCCGCGATCTGATCAGCCAGCGGTTCGGCCGCCGCGACGTCCACCCGGAACAACATGTTTGCATTCTACTATAACAATGCTCGACCCGCGACCCGGCCGGAGATGCGCTGGAGGCCCGGCCGGGGCGGGGTCGTCGGCCTGGAGTGGCTACATGGGCCCGGCGGCCGCGCTGGGGCCGTGATGCGTGCCTGATCGCGCGGTGCGGCGGAACGGGGTAGCTGGGGTTGGGACGGACTCGGCCCGTACCGGAAATGGGGGAAACCGCGACCGGGAAGCCAAGGGTGACCGAGCCGCACCGGCTGCGGCAGGTTCTGGCGAGCTATCGCCGCTGCTCGATGGCCTTGACGGTCTGCTTCAGCGCCTTGCCGAGGAACGCCTTGGCGACCGTGCCGAGCAGGAACCCGACGATCCGGCCCTTCAGGTTCTTGCCCTCGCGGACGACGATCACATCGACCGCGGTGGTTCCGTCCGGTCGCGGCGTCAGCGTGTACGTGTGACCCGACTCCCCACCCCACACATTGGAGTCGGTCGTCTTCATCGTCACCCGGCGCGGGTCGGACCAGTCGTAGCTCAGCCGCTCCCAGATGCCGCCGGAACCCTCGGTGACGTCGGCGGAGTAGGGCGAACGCGAGTGCACGATCAGGGACTCGTCGGCGCTGTTGGCGAAGAGCTCCTGCCGGCCCGGCCCGAAGTCGGTGAGCCCGGCGACGAACTGCTCGGGGGTGGCGGTGGTGACCTGGTGGAATCGAATCGTCGACATGCGTTCAGCCTGCCCGGCGCGGCGGCTGATCGAGCCCGTGGAGATCCCTGGTTCAGGCACCCTGGTGGGCCCGCAGCGCCCCGGTGATCCCGGCCAGGGACTCCAGCTGTTCGGCGTCGAGTGCGTCGACGAACAACTCGCGGACCGCGGTCAGGTGCGGAACGGTCGCCCGGTGGAAGGCGTCGGCGCCGGCTTTCTCCAGGACCACCTCGGCGCCGCGGTTGTCGTCCAGGCACTCCTCCCGCCGGATCAGGCCGCGGCGCTGCATCCGGGCCAGGTGATGGGAGAGCCGGCTGCGTTCCCAGTTGATCCGGTCGGCCAGTTCGGAGGAACGCACCCGGTTGCCGTCGGCCTCGCTGAGCGCGAGCAGGACCGCGTAGTCGCCGGGGGAGAGCCCGGTGTCCTGGTGCAGGCGGGCGGTGAGCCGGGCGCGCAGCACCTCGGCGGTCTCGATGTACTCCCGCCAGACGGCGAGCTCGTCGCGGGTGGGGAGTTTGCGTGCCCCGGGCATAACCACACACCTCCTGCTGTTGACACGTCAATCATACTGATTGACACGTCAATTGTCTTGGAGGCAGTGCCATGACCGACCTCGTTCTCGGCCTCGACACCTTCGGCGACGTGCCGGAGGACGACTCCGGCGCACTCGTCTCGCACGCCGCCGCGATCCGGCAGGTGGTCGACGAGGCGGTGCTCGCCGACCAGCTCGGCGTCGACGCGATCACGCTCGGCGAGCACCACCGCCCGGAGTACTCGATCTCCACCCCGGAGACCGTGCTCGCCGGGATCGCCACCCGCACCGAGCGGATCAAGCTGGGCTCCGGCGTCACCGTGCTCAGCTCCGACGACCCGGTACGCGTCTTCCAGCGCTTCGCCACGGTCGACGCCCTCGCCGGCGGGCGGGCCGAGGTGATCCTCGGGCGCGGGTCGTTCACCGAGTCGTTCCCGCTGTTCGGCTACGACATGAGCGACTACGAGGTGCTCTTCGAGGAGAAGCTCGACCTGTTCGTGAAGCTGCTCGACGAGAAGCCGGTCACCTGGAACGGCACCACCCGGGCCGCGCTGGCCGACGCCGACGTGTTCCCGAAGACCGAGTCCGGGCGACTGGCCACCTGGGTCGGTGTCGGTGGGTCACCGCAGTCGGTGGTGCGTACCGCCCGGCACGGTCTGCCCCTGATGCTCGCGATCATCGGCGGGCAGCCGGAGCGGTTCGCGCCGTACATCGACCTGTACCGGCGGGCCGCCGATCAGCTGGGCACGGTCGCGCACCCGGTCGGCATGCACTCGCCCGGCTTCCTGGCCGACACCGACGAGGAGGCGAAGGAGATCTTCTACCCGTACTACAAGGTGCAGCGGGACCGGATCGGCGCGCTGCGCGGGTGGCCGCCGCTGCGCAAGGCCGAGTTCGACGCCGAGGTGGAGCACGGCTCGCTCTACATCGGCTCGCCGGAGACGGTGGCCCGCAAGATGGCCGCGGCGATCACCGCGCTCGGCGTGGGCCGGTTCGACATGATCTACACGGCCGGCGCTCAGCCGGTCAGTGCCCGGTTGCGTGCGGTGGAGCTGTTCGGCGCCAAGGTCGCGCCGATGGTCCGGGAGTTGGTGCAGCGATGACGACGATCGGCATTCTGGGCGCCGGCAAGCTCGGCACGGCGTTGGCCCGGCTGGCGATCAGAGCGGGGTACGACGTACTGATCGCGGGTTCCGGCGACCCGGCGAAGATCGCCCTGATCGTCGAGGTGGTCACGCCGGGCGCCGCCGCGGTGACCGCTGCCGAGGCGGCCGGGCGCGCGGACGTGGTGATCCTCGCTCTGCCGCTCGGCAAGTACCGCACCCTGCCGGTCGAGGCGCTGCGCGGCAAGCTCGTCATCGACGCGATGAACTACTGGTGGGAGGTGGACGGCATCCGCGACGACCTGACCTCCTCCAGCGAGATCGTGCAGCGGTTCCTCCCGGAGTCGCGGGTGGTGAAGGGCTTCAACCACATGGGCTACCACGATCTGGAGGCGAACCAGCGGAAGGGCATCGCCGTCGCCGGGCCGGCCGGTGCTGTCGACGAGGCCGCAGCTGTCGTCGACGCACTCGGGTTCGACCCGGTGATCGCCGGGCCGCTGAGCGAAGGCGTACGCATGGAGCCCGGCACCGAACTGTTCGGCGCGAACGTCGACGCCGCCGAGGTGCGCGCGATGCTCGACCGCTACCCCAGCCGCCAGCCGGACTCGACCGAGCGCCGGCAGGCCGAGGGGTCGTCGCCGCAGCTCACGTAGAGGGCGGTCAGCATCGGCACGCCGTTGCCGAGCGCGGCAGGGGGCAGGGGGCCGGTCGTCACCAGCGACGCCAGCCCGTGACCGATGGCCCAGGCCTGGACGGCCACGGTCGGCGGGTCGACGTCGGCGCGGAACCGGCCCTGCTCCCTGGCCCGCTCGACGGCGCGGACCAGGTTGTGCAGCGACTCGTCGGCGGCGGCCGGGTCCTCCAGGTCGAAGCCGGCGTCGAACATCACCCGGTACAGATCCGGGTTCGCCACGGCGTTCGCCAGGTAGGCGGAGCCGAGAGCGGCCAGGTCGCGGACCGGGTCGGTGGACAGCGGGACGGTGGCGAGCTCGGCTGCCAGGCGGGTGAAGCCCTCCTGGCGCATGGCTCGCCACAGGCCGTCCATGCCGCCGAAGTACGTGTACACGGCCATCGTCGACACACCCGTGCCGGCCACCACGGCACGCAGGGTGACCGGCTCGCGGGCCCGCAGCATCTGCGCGGCCCGCTCGATCAGCAGGGTGCGAACCGCCGGGTCCTTGGTGCGTGCCATGGCGCCACTATACATAGCAGTGCTATACATAGGCATGGCTGTGACGCTGATGAACCCCGACGGACTGCCCAAGCCGGATGTGTACCGGCAGATGTCGATCGCCACCGGCTCCCGGATGGTGTTCCTGGCGGGCCAGGTGGCCCGCGACGCCGACGGCACGCCCGTCGGTCCCGGCGACTTCGCCGCCCAGGTCGAGCAGGCCTACCTCAACATCGGTACGGCGCTGGCCGCGGCCGGCGGCACCTTCGACGACGTGGCCAAACTGACGATCTACGTCGTCGACTGGTCCCCGGAGAAGTTTCCGCTGCTCGGCGAGGGTGTGGCCCGAGCCGCCGCGAAGCTCGGCGTCGACCCGGTCAAGCCGATCACCCTGCTCAGCGTCGCCGGGTTGGGTGAGCCGGACCTGCTCGTCGAGGTGGAGGCGATTGCCGTCCTCGACTGACGGGTACGCCCAGGTGATGACTATCAGCGAACCCGACGAACGCCCGATCGACCTGACCGATACGCCGGACGACAAGAAGTCCGGCCCCGCCCCGACCCCGGAGCACCACCCGGACGACAACGACCTGCCCGGCCGGGTGACCGGCCCGGACACCCCGCCGCGCTCCAGTTAGTGACGTTCCCGTGGGGCGCGACGCTGGTCAATATGAGCCGAGTGTGGGGAGGCCCGTGGACGACACCCGGGAACTGCGCTGGTCGGTCGGCCTGTTCCTGGCGTTCCTGGCGATCGTCCCGATGCTGGGCCCGGCCCTGGCCGCCGCCGAGGCGGAGGCGGCCCGGGCCTGGATCCCGGTGCTGATCGCCGCACCGGTCAACCTGGCCGGCGTGCTTATCGCCGCGGTCGCGATGCGCACCAGGGATCCGGTGCTCTCGACGCGGCGGCTGTCGGTGGCAGCCGCCCTTGTCCTGGTCGGTGACCTCGCCCTTTACAGCGCCCGGTAGCGCAGCACCACCACACCACTGCCCAGCGGCGTCGCGTCGGTGAGCGCGAACCGGTGCGGGTCGAACCCGGCCGCGGCCAGCGGGATGCCCGCCCCGGCGATGATCGGGTTCAGCTTGATCACCAGCTCGTCGATCTCCGCCAGCAGTTGGCCGGCGAAGTTGCCGCCGCCGGCCAGCCAGATGTCCTTGCCGGGCTCCTGTTTGAGCTTGCCCACGAAAGTGGCCGGATCCTCGGCGACGATCTCCACCGCTGGATCCGGCGAGGAGGTGATCGAGCGGGAGAAGACGATCTGGCGCAGATGTGCGTACGGACTCGTGATGCCGACCTGTAGGGCCGGATCGTACGTGTGCCGGCCCATCAGCACCGTGTCGAAGACCTTGTTGTCCGTCAGGTCGAGGCCCAGCGCGGCGCGCACATGCGTGGGCACCGTCTCGGGGAACTGCGCGTTCATGAACGCCGTGACGTCGTCGTGGATGCCGATCCACTCCCACGTGCCGTCCGGCGCCGCGATGTAGCCGTCGATCGTGCTGGCCACGAAGTACACGAGCTTTCGCATCAGAACTCCTTCACGATAACCACTATGGCTGTTGTGGTTGAGAAACTACAGCACCTGTAGTGGTTATTGCTAGCCTGTTCGCATGCCCAGAAATCCGGAACGCCGCCGCACCCTCACCGACGCCGGTCTGCGGGTGCTCGCCGACAGCGGTGCTCGCGGCCTCACCCACCGGGCCGTCGACACCGAGGCCGGCGTGCCCGTCGGCACCGCGTCGAACTACTTCCGCTCCCGCGACGCCCTGCTCGGCGCCCTCGGCGAGCGGATCATGGAACGCTTCGCTCCTGATCCCGAGGTGGTGGCGAGACTGGCCGCCCGCGAGCCCAGCCGGGAGCTCTGGGTCGACTACCTGCGCTACATCGTCGAACGCACTACCCGGCAGCCTGAGCTGACCCGCGCCCTGATCGAACTGCGGCTGGAAGCGGCCCGTCGTCCCGGCCTAGCCGCGATCCTCGGCGACACTTTGCGCCGCGGCTACCAGGACGACGTCGCCTTCCACGCCACCACCGGCCTGGCCGGCGGCGCGTTCGAGATCGCCCTGCTGCACTACGCCCTGGACGGTCTGCTGCTCGACCTGCTGACCACCTCGATCGGCGCCGACGCCGACCCGGACAAGGTGGTGGAAGCCTTCGTCGACCGCCTGATCGGCGGCTAGGGTATCCAGCAGGGTGAATCTCCACGGGAGGATCGACGATGACGCTTCGTGACACCCCGCCGTTCCGGGCCGACCACGTCGGCAGCCTGCTGCGCCCGCCCCACCTGCTGAAAGCCCGCTCGCAGGGCGTCACCGGCGACGAGTTACGCGCCATCGAGGACGAGGCCATCCGCGACGTGGTCCGCATGCAGCGCGACGTGGGCCTGCGCTCGGCCACCGACGGCGAGTTCCGCCGGACTTCCTGGCACATGGACTTCATCTACCGCCTGGGCGGGATCCGGCCGACCGACGAGAAGATCCAGGTCCACTTCCGCAACGCCGACGGTGAGCTGGATTTCGAGTCGGCGGCGCTCGCGATCGACGCTCCGGTCCGGCTCACCGAGACGATCTTCGGCGACGACTTCACCTTCCTGGCGAACGAGGTGGGTGACGGCGTCACCGCCAAGCTCACCATCCCGTCACCGAGCATGGTTCACTACCGCGGCGGCCGCGCCGCCATCGACCCTTCGGTGTACCCCGACGAGGAGCAGTTCTGGTCCGACCTGAGCGCCGCCTACGCCGAGCAGGTCCGCCGCGTCGCCGACCTCGGCTGCCGCTACCTCCAGCTGGACGACACCAGCCTGGCCTACCTCAACGACCCGGCCCAGCGCGAGCTGCTCAACGCCCGCGGCGACGACGCCGAACACCAGCACCTGCGCTACATCCGCCAGATCAACGCGGCGATCGCCGACCGCCCGGCCGGCCTGTCCGTCACCACCCACATGTGCCGCGGCAACTTCCGCTCCTCGTGGGCCGCCGAGGGCGGCTACGACTTCGTCGCCGAGGCCCTGTTCAGCGAACTCGCCGTCGACGGCTTCTTCCTCGAGTACGACGACGAGCGCTCCGGCGGCTTCGCCCCCCTGCGGTTCGTCCCGCCCGGCAAGATGGTCGTCCTCGGCCTGGTCACCACGAAAAAGGGCGCTCTCGAATCCAAGGACACCCTGAAACGCCGCATCGACGAAGCCGCCGAATACGTACCCCTCGACCAGCTCTGCCTCTCCCCGCAGTGCGGTTTCTCGTCCACCGTCGAGGGCAACGTCCTCACCTACGAGGAAGAGGTCGCCAAGCTTCGCTTGATCGCCGAGACCGCCGAGGAGATCTGGGGCTGACCTTTGCGGGGTACGCCTACGCGCTCTGCCCCGACCGCCTCGCGATCAAGCAGCTACGCCCGGTTCCAGCGCGGCCGCCGGGCTGAAGCACGGCTCATTCGACCAGGCGCCCGACCTCCTTACCGGCACCGTCCAGCAGGACCAGCGTCTGACCGTCGAACCCGGCTCGGCGCGCCTCGGTCATCCATTGCCCGATCGGGGCGCCCGCGCATCCGATCAGGGTCATCGGCCCCTGCGTGGCCAGCAGCGACCCGTTCGGCCCGGACAGCCAGCGGCCACCCTGCCCGTTGCAGCCGTCGCTGCCCGTCCACTTCCCGTCCGCCAGGAACTCGGCGAACGGCCCCGGCTCCTGCGTCCCCTGCGGCATCGGGTCCGGCTTCCACTTGCCGAGCAGAGTCGCGCTGGTCGCCGCGGTCAGGTTCGCCGGCAGCGGCGCCGCCACGGCGTTCAGCTCCGCGCGCGTCTCATCGGTGACCACCGGAACGCCAGTCACCTCGGACGCCATCGTGGACCGCTTGACCGGCTTGGCCCCCGGCTGCAACCGCGCAACCGTCCCACCGTCCCGGTCGAGCAGCAGCCGCTCGCCCCCCTCGGCCCGGAACGCCGCAGCCCGCGCCAGCCACTCCGGCACGACCTCCGCGGTGTCCGCCGGCTCCTTGACCGAGGCGCATCCCTTCTCGTCCGGATGCGAACTGAAGGCGTTCAGATCCGCCACGAACTGCCCGTCGGTGTTCGCATACCACTGCCCCATGAGCGTCATGCAGGGCCGGAAAACCCCGATCTCATCATTGGCGATCCGGAGCACAACCCCGTCAGCCTCATCCGTCCCCGCCAACTTCCACAGCCCGACCAGAGCCGAAACGTCACTCCCACTGCTCACCGCCGCCGGCGCACTGCCTGACGCCCCCGTGGTCGCCGGCGCCTCACCCGGCCCTCCATCAGGAGTCTGACCACCACAGCCGGCGACGAACGCCCCGACAAGCATCACGCCGATCACCCGCAACCGCATGAGAACTCCCCACCCTGGCTCCGCCGGCCGCACAGCCGCTACAACCTACGACGCGGCACCCGCACCCCGGGTTCCGCCGCGACCCCATGATCAAGACTCACCACACCAGCCGGCCCCGCGCCTCCGCCCCGCGCCGACCCAGCACCAGCGCACGCTACAGCGCTCCCGTTCGGTGCGTGCACGCCAGCAGACCGCAGCGAGCCGGCCCCGGCGCACCCCTGCGCCACCCGGGCGAGATCTTGCCCAGCTGGCCCTCACGGCTGCTTCCGGGCGCCCGGAACAGCCCTGTTGACCAGCTGGCATTGGCTTTGGCGGCCGGTCCGCGAACTGGGCTCACCGGTAGAGCCGCAGGTCGGCGATGCTCCACCAGTTGGCGGCGACCGCGGTCGTGGTGATCCGTAGATGGCGGGCTCGGACAACCCGCAGGTCGACGTTCGTTAGCTGACCGGCGCCGGTGCCCGTCGCGACCGTCCGCCAGCGTGTGCCGTCGGTGCTGACTGCCAGCTCCCAGCCTCGGGCGTAGTCGCCGAGGTGGCCGCCGCTCTCGATCGCGACCGGCGGAACTCGCGGATCCGGCCGAGGTCGACCTGCAGAAACTGGCCGGGTTCCTGGGCGGTGCCGCTGGACCAGCGGGTGGACGCGTCGTCGTCGATCGCGGCGGCGACGTTCTCGCCCGAAGGATGCGCGACGGCGGTGGCGCCGGTCAGGCGAAGCCGATCAAGAGGGACCCGCGGGCAGCGGGGCCAGTGAAGGTGGCCAGGGCGCCGCCGGGCGAGCAGACGGCGTGGGTAATCGGTCTCCGGGCCGTCGCCGGGCGGAGTCGGCCGAGCGCCGTGGAGACCGGGACCGCCTGCCGGACCGGGAGGTCGGTGCCGGGGTAGCCGCTCGGGTGCCGGTTCTGCGGCTCGTTCTGCACGGTGAGGTAGTCGACCGGCACCCCGGCATACTCCTGAACGTAATTGACCAGGTAGCGAGCGTAAGCAGCGGCAGAATCTGGGCCGGGTCGTGCTCGATGCTGAAGTGCCGGAGGGCGAAATCGCCCGGTACGTCGTCGTAGGTGTAGTGCGCGGCCGCCGCGGCGGGAAGGCCGGCGGCGAACAGAAGCAGAGCCGGCGTACGCATCGATACTCCCGAAGCTCGGACGTAACGAGCGAAACATCGCGGTAACACATAGTCAAGCGTGGATGGTTACGTTAACATCGCCGCAATCCCCTCCCCCCGAGGAAAGGCCGCGCAATGAGACATGGGCGGTTCTGGGCCGGCGGCTTACTGGTCGCAGCCCTTCTGGTGGTACCGGGCGCGCCGGCAGCGCAGGCGGCGACGAACGGATTCCGCGGCGTCAACTGGGCCGACGAACGCGACAACTTTGTTAACGACACCCTGGTCCTGGGCGGGCTGAGCACATCGGACAGCTACGCCACCACGCAGGCCAAGGCGGACGACATCCTCACCGGCTTCCAGAACAACCTGGGCGCCAACACCGTCCGGATGCCGGTCAACTACCCGACCGTCTCCGGCGCCTACTGGAACTCGTACATCGGCGCCATCGACATGGCGAGCAGCAAGGGCATGCGGGTCATCCTGAGCTATTGGGAGAGCGCCGCCGACCGGGACGGATCAGTCGACGATCTTCCCCAGTTCTGGTCGATGTGGCAGACCATCGTCAACCGCTACGCGGGCAACGCCAACATCTACTTCGAGCCGTTCAACGAGCCGTACGCCTACAGCGACGCGGACTGGAAGAACCTGGCCGCCGAGTGGCTCAGCCGGTATGGAAACGTTCCCCGCGGCCGGGTGATCATCAGCGGCGCCGGCTACAACCAGCGGCTCACCACGATCGGCAGCGACAGCCGGTTCGACGGGACGCTGATCTCACGGCACACCTACCAGTTCTTCGACACCGCCAGGCTCACCGAGGACGCCTGGCGCGAATCGCTGCAGACCAGCGTCGGCCCGTACGCGGACCGGGTTTTGATCACCGAATTCGGCGCCCCGATGACGGACGGCCGTAACTACAACGCGCCCACCGCGACCGACAGCTTCGTCGCTTTCATCCGCGGCACCGCCGCGGAGGCCCGATCGCTCGGGCTGGGCACGGTCTACTGGCCGGGGGTACGCCCGAACGACTGGTACCGCCTGCAGCAGATCAACGGCAGCGGCACGAATCTGTCGCTCTCCACGACCAGCGTGTCCGGTCGTGATCAGCTGCGGCACTCCTGGGGCCTGGACGGCGGTGGCAACGTCGCGCTGCCGCACTACCGGGTCGTCAACACCAATAGCGGCCGGGTCCTCGACGTGGTCGGCTCGTCGGTGGCCAACAGCGCCGAGGTCAAGCAGTACGGCTGGAACGGCGGCCTGAACCAGCAGTGGGCCTTCGAGGATCTGGGCACCGGCTACCTGCGGATCGTCAACCGTTTCAGCGGCAAGTGCCTGGATGTGGCGTCGGGATCGACGGCCGACGGCGCCAACGTCATCCAGTACACGTGCGGTGGCGGCGCCAACCAGCAGTGGCAATGGCAAGGCTCTCGGCTCGTGGCGCGACACAGCGGCAAATGTCTGGATGTAGTGGCTTCTGGCACGGCGGACGGCGTGGACATCAGCCAGTACGCCTGTCACTCCGGAACGAATCAACAGTGGACGCGGGTGACGTCATGAAGAAGATCTTCGCGGCAGTAATGGTCCTTCTCCTCCTGACCCCGGGCGTCGCTCACGCCGCGCCGGTGACCGTCACCAATGGCGTGCAGTTCACCGACACCAGCGGCAACGTCGTGCACGCCCACGGCGGCGGCATCCTCAAGGAAGGCAGCTACTACTACTGGTTCGGCGAGAACCGCAACGCCGACAACACCTTCCGGGCCGTCTCCGTCTACCGCTCCACCGACCTGCGCACCTGGGAGTTCCGCAACAACGTGCTCACCCCGTCGGCCGGCGCCGAGTTGCAGGGCGCCAACATCGAGCGGCCGAAGGTCATCTACAACGCGTCGACCGGCCGGTACGTGATGTGGATGCACAAGGAGAACGGGCAGAACTACAGCGAGGCCCGGGCCGCGGTGGCGTCGTCGGCGACGATCGACGGGACGTACACGTACCACGGCAGTTTCCGCCCCCTCGGCCACATGTCGCGGGACATCACGCTGTACAACGACGGCGGCACCGCGTACATGATCTCCGCCGCCGACGAGAACTACGACCTGCACATCTACCGGCTCACCGCCGACTATCTGAACGTGGCGACGCTGGTCGGCAACTTCTGGAACGACGCGCACCGCGAGGCGCCGGCCATGTTCAAGCGGGGCAGCACGTACTTCCTGCTCACCTCGGGCGCCACCGGCTGGAATCCGAACCAGGCCAAGTACGCCACCGCGTCGTCGATCAG